>NZ_JAJFDG010000001.1:0-1116021 GCF_020708615.1 Bacillus sp. LBG-1-113
TGCCGGCACCACTTTTATATGATATAATATTCAAGTCTCTTGTAAGAAGAGCCATTAGCTCAGTTGGTAGAGCATCTGACTTTTAATCAGAGGGTCGAAGGTTCGAGTCCTTCATGGCTCACCATTTATATGTTGCGGATGTGGCGGAATTGGCAGACGCGCTAGAATCAGGCTCTAGTGTCTTTACAGACGTGGGGGTTCAAGTCCCTTCATCCGCACCATTTCTGCGGAAGTAGTTCAGTGGTAGAACACCACCTTGCCAAGGTGGGGGTCGCGGGTTCGAATCCTGTCTTCCCGACCATTCTTGGGGCCTTAGCTCAGCTGGGAGAGCGCCTGCTTTGCACGCAGGAGGTCAGCGGTTCGATCCCGCTAGGCTCCACTTGGTTTCAATATATGATTTGGCGGTGTAGCTCAGCTGGCTAGAGCGTACGGTTCATACCCGTGAGGTCGGGGGTTCGATCCCCTCCGCCGCTACCAAAGGACCTTTAGCTCAGTTGGTTAGAGCAGACGGCTCATAACCGTCCGGTCGTAGGTTCGAGTCCTACAAGGTCCACCACAATACGGAGGAATACCCAAGTCTGGCTGAAGGGATCGGTCTTGAAAACCGACAGGGGTGTCAAAGCCCGCGGGGGTTCGAATCCCTCTTCCTCCGCCATATATATCCTTACATTTTATCATCGCGGGGTGGAGCAGTTCGGTAGCTCGTCGGGCTCATAACCCGAAGGTCGCAGGTTCAAATCCTGCCCCCGCAACCAAAAAATATATCCTTTTAAATAAGGAGCGCCCGAAGGGTGCAACCAATTAAAATCTAAAATCAAAATGGTCCGGTAGTTCAGTTGGTTAGAATGCCTGCCTGTCACGCAGGAGGTCGCGGGTTCGAGTCCCGTCCGGACCGCCATTTAAATCATAAGGCTCGGTAGCTCAGTTGGTAGAGCAACGGACTGAAAATCCGTGTGTCGGCGGTTCGATTCCGTCCCGAGCCACCATTTACAAATATATATTTTGGCGGTTGTGGCGAAGTGGTTAACGCACCAGATTGTGGCTCTGGCATTCGTGGGTTCGATTCCCATCAATCGCCCCAAATAAAATCGCGGGTGTAGTTTAGTGGTAAAACCTCAGCCTTCCAAGCTGATGTCGTGGGTTCGATTCCCATCACCCGCTCCATTTCTATATCGTCATGGGCCTGTAGCTCAGCTGGTTAGAGCGCACGCCTGATAAGCGTGAGGTCGATGGTTCGAGTCCATTCAGGCCCACCATACCATGACAATTACATTCCACAGTAGCTCAGTGGTAGAGCTATCGGCTGTTAACCGATCGGTCGCAGGTTCGAATCCTGCCTGTGGAGCCATATGGAGAAGTACTCAAGTGGCTGAAGAGGCGCCCCTGCTAAGGGTGTAGGTCGTGTAAGCGGCGCGAGGGTTCAAATCCCTCCTTCTCCGCCATGACGGCCCGTTGGTCAAGCGGTTAAGACACCGCCCTTTCACGGCGGTAACACGGGTTCGAATCCCGTACGGGTCATCCTGAGACCTTGCATATCCTGCAAGGTTTTTTATTTTCCTAAAACGATATAATATACATCTGATTTTGTTTTTTATTTTTATATCAGATTTACAACAAAAAACTCCATATCTCTTGTTTTTCTTCAGAAAATGAAGTTTTATGTCAATAAATATAAGCGCTTTCTAAAAAGGGCTTTTTTTTATTTCTCCGAATAAATAATATAAATGAAAACTATGATGTCAGAAAGGATGATTACATGGCCGCTGCCAGCCCAACAGCACATGATGTTTATCTTTTTCACGAAGGCAGTCTGTTTAAAAGCTATCAGCTGTTTGGCTCGCATTATCGCGAGCTGAATGGCCAAACCGGGTATGAATTTTGTGTGTGGGCGCCTCATGCGTCAGAAGTTCGAGTGGCTGGGGATTTTAACAGTTGGTCAGGTGAGCTTCATGTGATGCAAAAAGTTAATGATAACGGCATTTGGACATTATTTGTTCCAGGTTTGAAAGAAAAGGAACGATATAAGTATGAAATCGTGACAAATAGCGGAAAGACTATGCTGAAGGCAGACCCGTATGCTTTTTATTCAGAAGTGAGACCGAATACGGCGTCTCTTACTTACGATCTAGCAGAGTACAGCTGGCATGATCAAAAGTGGCAAAAGAAGCAGAAAGATAAAACGATATATGAAAAGCCGGTTTTTATTTATGAGCTTCACCTTGGTTCATGGAAGAAGCATTCCGATGGCACGCTTTACTCCTATGAAGAATTAGGCCAGTCTCTTATTCCTTATATCAAAGAGCAGGGGTTTACCCATATCGAGCTGCTGCCCGTTTATGAACATCCTTATGATCGCTCTTGGGGTTATCAAGCAACGGGGTATTACAGCCCGACAAGCCGATTTGGCACGCCTCATGATTTGATGAGGTTTGTGGATGAATGCCATCAGGCAAACATCGGCGTCATACTTGATTGGGTCCCCGGACATTTTTGTAAAGATTCTCATGGGCTTTATATGTTTGATGGAGCGCCTCTTTACGAATATCAAGAAGAGCGTGACCGGGAGAACTGGCTGTGGGGCACCGCTAACTTTGATTTAGGAAAACCGGAAGTTCAAAGTTTTTTAATTTCTAATGCGTTGTACTGGGCGGAATTCTATCATATAGATGGTTTTAGGGTCGATGCCGTGGCCAATATGCTGTATTGGCCAAATCAGGCTGAACGCCATATGAATCCATATGCAGTTGCATTTTTAAAGAAGCTGAATCAAACAATGCGGGAGGCATATCCGCATGTCATGATGATAGCGGAAGATTCCACCGAATGGCCTCAAGTAACAGGTTCTGTTGAGGAAGGGGGACTTGGCTTTCATTTTAAATGGAACATGGGCTGGATGAATGATGTGCTGAGATACATGGAGACGCCTTTTGAACAAAGGCGGGACTGCCATCAGCTCGTGTCTTTTTCCTTGCTTTATGCGTTTAGTGAACATTTTGTATTGCCATTTTCTCATGATGAAGTCGTGTATGGGAAAAAATCGCTTCTTCATAAAATGCCTGGCGACTATTGGCAGAAATTTGCCCAATATCGGCTTTTACTCGGTTATATGACCGCTCATCCCGGTAAAAAACTCATTTTTATGGGTTCGGAATTTGCTCAATTCGATGAATGGAAAGATACAGAACAGCTTGATTGGTTTTTGAACACCTTCCCCATGCATCAGAAAGCAAGTGTTTTTACTCAAGATCTTCTCCGCTTTTATCAAAAAAGCAAAATCCTTTATGAAAATGACCATCGTGCTCAATCATTTGAATGGATTGATGTCCACAATGAGGAGCAATCAATTTTCTCTTTTATTCGGTACGGCAGACGGCACGGTGAGGCGCTTATCATCTTATGTAATTTTACACCCTCGGTCTATCATCAATACGATGTAGGCGTTCCCTTTCTTACCCAATATATCGAAGTGTTGAACAGTGACAATGAAAAATATGGGGGCTCAGGTCAATTGAATAAAAAGCCGTTAGCAGCCAAATCTGGAGCTGTTCATCAAAAACCGTACTATATCACGATGACAATCCCCCCTTATGGCATTTCGATAATGCGGGCGGTGAAAAAAAGAGGAGAGATAAAATAATGAAAAAACAATGTGTGGCTATGCTCCTTGCCGGCGGGAAGGGCAGCCGTCTCAGCGGATTAACAAAAAACATGGCAAAACCGGCCGTATCTTTTGGGGGAAAATACCGGATTATTGATTTTACGCTCAGCAACTGCTCGAATTCAGGCATAGACACAGTAGGCATCTTAACGCAATATCAGCCATTGGAGCTGAATTCCTATATTGGCATTGGCAGTGCATGGGACCTTGACAGGCACAATGGGGGCGTTACAGTATTGCCTCCTTATGCTGAGTCATCCGAAGTGAAATGGTATAAAGGGACGGCAAGCGCAATTTATGAAAATCTCAATTACCTGAACCAATATGATCCCGAGTATGTGCTGATCTTATCAGGCGATCACATTTATAAAATGGACTACGGCAAAATGCTTGATTTTCATATTGAAAAGAAAGCGGATGTGACCATCTCCGTGATTGAAGTGGGATGGGAAGAAGCAAGCCGATTCGGCATCATGAAAGCAAATGAAGACGGGGTCATCACACATTTTGATGAAAAGCCTAAATTCCCAAAGAGCAATTTGGCATCCATGGGTATTTATATTTTCAATTGGCCGCTCTTGAAGCAATATCTTGAGATGGATGACCGGAATCCGTATTCAAGCCATGACTTCGGCAAAGATATCATTCCTCTGCTTTTGGAGGAGAAAAAGAAGCTTTCCGCTTATCCGTTTAAAGGATATTGGAAGGATGTCGGAACGGTGCAGAGCTTATGGGAAGCCAATATGGATTTGCTGAAAGACCAGTCTGAGCTGGGGCTGTTTGAACGCAATTGGAAGATTTACTCTGTCAACCCGAATCAGCCTCCGCAATTTATTTCCCCTGAGGCGCAGGTTCATGACTCACTTGTGAATGAGGGGTGTGTTGTTTATGGGAATGTGTCTCACTCCGTTCTTTTTCAAGGGGTCACCGTCGGTAAGCACGCAACGGTCAAGCGTTCAGTGATTATGCCGGATGTGACAATCGGTGAGCATGTCGTGATTGAGAATGCCATCGTGCCTAAGGGATTGGTGCTTCCTGATGGCGTAGTGATTAAATCTGAAACAGACATTCAGGAGGTGCTGCTTGTATCGGAGGAATTTGTAGAGAAAGAATTGATTTAATGACTGAAGAGGAGGCAGAATCAGTTGATCAATAATCAAATGTTAGGTGTTATAGATGAAACCACATATAAGCATTCTCTTCAGGATTTAACCGCACAGCGGTCACTTGGTGCGATTCCTTTTGCTGGCAGGTACCGTTTGATAGATTTTATGCTGTCCAATATGGTGAATGCGAATATTAGGAGTGTAGCGATTTTTCCGAAGTATCGCTACCGGTCTCTTATGGATCATCTTGGAGCCGGGAAGGAATGGGATTTGCACCGAAAAAAGGACGGCCTCTTTTTTTTCCCGTCACCGCATTTGCATGATGAGTATGATGAATTCGCTTCATTCCGCCAGTTTTCTGATCATCTCGATTACTTTCATAGAAGTACACAGCAATATGCCATCATCACCAACAGCCATACTGTATGCAACATTCAATTTCAATATGTGTTAAAAAGACATCAGGAGGTGGGCTGTGACATTACCGAGGTCTTTCAGGACGGTCAGTCGCTCCAAATCTATATCATGTCTTCTAAACTCTTGAAAGAATTGATCTACGGACATGTTGAAAAAGGATATAGAACCATTCAAGAAGTTGTTGAAAAAGAAGCTTCCGCATTGACCATTTGCCCATACGAATATTCGGGGTATGCGGCCGTTATTGATTCTGTAGAAAAGTATTATACCCATAGCATGGAGCTTATTCAGCCGCGTTTTTGGCAGCAGGTGTTTTTGCCACAGCAGCCGATTTATACAAAAGTGAAGGATGAGCCCCCAACAAAATACGGGAAGTACAATACCGTTAGAAATTCTTTAGTGGCAAACGGCTGTGTGCTTGAGGGAGAGGTCGAAAACTGCATCTTGTTCAGGGCGGTGCATGTCGGGAAAGGCACGAAGCTGAGAAATTGCATTATTATGCAAAAAACGCAGATTGGTGAGGATTGTTTGCTGGAGCAGGTGATTGCTGATAAGGATGTCAAAATCGGCAATGCGACTGAAGTCTCGGGAACTGAGGAGCAGCCGCTCGTATTAAAAAAAGGATTGGTGCAAGGAGAGCTGATGAATTCTTGAAAGTGTTATTTGCTGTCTCAGAATGTACCCCGTTTGTAAAATCAGGAGGCTTGGCCGATGTGGCCGGCGCGCTGCCCAAAGTGCTTTCTCGTCTTGGGAACGACGTAGCGGTGATCATGCCGAAATACAGTCAAATCCCTGAAGCCTGGCAAAAACGTATGAAGAAAACAGCTGAATGTACAGTTGCTGTTGGCTGGCGTCAGCAATATTGCGGAATTGAACATTTGGCTGAAGATGGTGTGAATTATTATTTTATCGACAATAAATATTATTTTTCAAGGGATTCCCTGTACGGGCATTTTGACGACGGAGAGCGGTTTGCTTATTTTTCAAGAGCTGTGCTGGAAGCGGCAGAAGCAGTAAATTTTCAAGCTCATATCGTTCATACTCATGACTGGCATACAGCTATGGTCAATTACTTGTTGAAAGAGGAATACAGCAAGCACCCCTTTTATGAGCAGATGAAAAGTGTGCTCACGATCCATAACTTGCAGTTTCAAGGTGTTTTCCCGCCAGAGGTGACACATGACTTGCTCGGGCTGGACATGAGTCATTTTCATTATGAAAGATTAGAATGCAATGGATTTGTTAATTTTATGAAAGCGGGGATTATTGCTGCTGATCATGTAACAACGGTGAGCCCGACTTATAGAAATGAAATCCTAACGCCTTATTACGGCGAGCAGCTTGAGCCAGTTTTGCAGTTTAGGGAAAAGGATTTAACAGGGATCTTAAACGGTATTGACGACTCTTTCTATCAGACAGAGAGCAATCCGTATATTGAAGTGCATTACGATCCTGAACATCTTGATTTAAAGGAAGAAAATAAAACGAAGCTCCAGCAGCGGATGGGCCTTCCGGTACGAAAAGATATTCCGCTGATCAGTATGGTAACAAGGCTGACCAAACAGAAGGGGCTTGATCTAGTTAAGAGAATGATGCACGAGCTGCTGGAGGAGAGAGACATACAGCTGCTTGTGCTCGGTACGGGGGAACGAGAATTTGAGGACTACTTCCGGTACATTGAATTTGCATTTCACGATAAATGCAGGGCGTATATTGGGTTTGATGAGCCGCTCGCCCATCAGATTTATGCGGGCTCAGATTTGTTTCTGATGCCGTCGAAATTTGAGCCGTGCGGTCTGGGGCAGATGATTGCGCTTCAATATGGCGCTATTCCGATTGTCAGAGAAACGGGCGGGCTTTATGATACAGTCCGTTCCTACCGGGAGGAAGAGGGAACAGGCAACGGTTTTACGTTCTCAGCCTTTAATGCTCATGATCTGAAATTTACGATCGAGAGGGCGCTGTCGTTTTATCGCCAAAAGGATGTATGGAAGAGCATCATGAAAACTGCAATGAATACAGATTACAGCTGGAAACAATCAGCAAAACAATATCAGCGCATTTTCGAGCATGTGACAAGGAGTGGACGGGATGTTCTCGAGTAAAGAACGCTTTGCAGCCTTATTTTTAAAGCGTCTGGAAATGACGTGCGGGAAAAGCTTTCAAGAATCTTCCAAGCTTGATCAATATAAAACCTTAGGCAATATGATCAGAGAGTACATCAGCGCTGATTGGATTCAGACAAATGAAAGAAGCAGGTCCAATTCCGGAAAGCAGACATATTATTTGTCGATTGAATTTCTTCTCGGGCAGCTCCTTGAACAGAATTTAATGAATCTCGGTATTCGGGATGTAGTGGAAGCGGGTCTGAAAGAGATCGGCATCAGTCTAGACGAGATCCTTTATATGGAGAGCGATGCGGGGTTGGGGAATGGCGGTCTCGGGCGATTGGCTGCTTGCTTCTTAGATTCTCTGGCTTCGTTAAATTTGCCTGGGCATGGGATGGGTATTCGGTATAAGCATGGCTTATTTGAACAAAAGATTGTTGACGGGCATCAAGTTGAGCTGCCTGAGCAATGGCTGAAAAACGGAAATGTATGGGAAGTAAGAAATGCTGATCAGGCGGTTGACGTGCCGTTTTGGGGCGAGGTGCATATGACTGAAAAAAACGGCCGTCTGCATTTTCGTCATGAACAAGCAACAATCATTACCGCCGTTCCTTACGATATCCCGATCATCGGATATGATACGGGCACAGTCAACACGTTAAGACTTTGGAACGCCGAGCCTTATGCGCATTATCACGGCGGCAATATTTTGTCTTATAAACGGGAAACAGAAGCTGTATCTGAATTTTTGTACCCTGATGACACGCATGACGAGGGTAAGATATTACGGCTGAAGCAGCAGTACTTTCTAGTGTGTGCCAGTTTAAAAAGCATAGTGAACAATTACCGTAAAACGAATCAATCATTATATAGCCTGCATAAAAAAGTAAGCATTCATATTAATGACACCCATCCTGCACTTGCTGTGCCAGAGCTGATGCGGATTTTGCTTGATGAAGAGAACATGAGCTGGGAAGATGCCTGGCATATCACGGTACATACAATTTCCTATACGAATCATACGACACTGTCAGAAGCGCTTGAAAAATGGCCGATTCATTTATTTAAGCCGTTACTCCCGCGAATGTATATGATTATTGAAGAGATTAATGAGAGGTTTTGCAGAGCGGTTTGGGAGAAGTATCCCGGTGACTGGAAAAGGATAGAGGATATGGCGATTACGGCGCACGGAGTTGTCAAAATGGCTCACCTCGCAATAGTGGGAAGCTACAGTGTCAACGGAGTTGCCAAAATTCATTCCGACATATTAAAGGAACGGGAAATGCGTAATTTTCATTTGATGTTTCCGAATCGGTTTAACAATAAAACAAATGGAATTGCCCATAGACGCTGGCTATTAAAAGCCAACCCCGGCTTGTCCGCCATGATAACAGATGCGATAGGCAATGAATGGATAAAACATCCGGAATCCCTGATTCAGCTCGAACCGTACGCTACTGACCCCGCTTTTATTGAGCAGTTCCAAAATAACAAAAGCAGAAAAAAGCAAGAGCTTGCTGATCTGATTTTTTGCACGGCCGGAGTGGCAGTGAATCCGGACAGCATATTTGACGTGCAGGTGAAACGGCTTCATGCGTATAAACGGCAGCTGCTGAATGTTCTTCATATTATGTATTTGTATAACCGCCTGAAGGAGGATTCGGGATTTTCAATTTATCCGCAAACCTTTATTTTCGGAGCAAAGGCTTCACCAAGCTATCATTACGCGAAGAAAATCATTAAACTGATTCATTCCGTTGCGGAGAAGGTAAATTATGATCCGGCGGTGAGGCAGCTGCTCAAGGTCGTTTTTTTAGAAAATTACAGGGTTTCTATGGCGGAGCAGATTTTTCCGGCATCAGATGTAAGTGAACAAATCTCGACTGCAAGCAAGGAAGCGTCCGGTACAGGAAATATGAAGTTTATGATGAATGGCGCGCTGACAATCGGCACGCATGACGGGGCGAATATTGAAATTCTGCAACGCGTCGGAGCTGATTGTGTTTACACATTTGGTTTGAAGGCGGATGACGTTCTTTCCTACCAGGAAAACGGAGGCTACAGATCAAGGGAATATTATCAGCATGACCGCAGAATCAGGCAGGTTGCCGATCAGCTGATCAACGGCTTTTTTGAAGGTGAACCTGATGAATTTGAATCCATCTATGATTCGCTGCTGCCGCATAATGACGAGTATTTTGTGTTGAAGGATTTCAGCTCATACGCGGATGCTCAGGAGCGTGTTCAAGCTGATTATCAAGATCGGCGAAAATGGTCAGAGCGTTCGATTTTAAATATTGCCCATTCAGGCTATTTTTCAAGCGACCGGACGATTCATGAATATGCGAAACACATTTGGAGAATTAAGCCGATGGTGTAAAAAAGCCGCTGTTTGAGCGGCTTTTTTTGTTCAAAGATTCATTGAATAGATCGTAAAGGATAAGACTGTTGCAAAGGCACTCCATAAAAAATAAGGCACAAGAAGCCAGCTTGCGGCCCTGCTGTATACTTTTGCAATGATGATCACAACCAGCGCTGTTATGGTGACAAGCAGGCAGTCAATGGATGCGGCAAGGAGATTCTTTTGCGTAAACTGAAAATAACTGAATGCCTGATTTAGCACATAATTGATCAAAAACGCCAGCCAAAAGCTTTTCGCTTGTCTAAATGACCATTTGGCATAAACAATGGCAGCTGAAAGAGAAATCAGTGCAAACAGGATGGCCCAGATGATGCCGATCGTTGACCCGTTTGGTGTCCAGTCTGGCTTTTTCAGTGATTGATACCAATTTTGGTCGATCGGAAATAGATAGTCTGCGGCTGAAAACAGCGCGTATGTAAGGATAAAAACCACGATTGCGCCGATCATCTTTTTCATGTGTTTCCTCCGGTATGTATTTATTTTACATGTACTTTCCCTTTATCTTGGATAGACACCCCCGCGGTATGCGGGGGTGATGATGTAGATGAGCTGCAGTTATACGGTTTGTATACAAATGCAGACACTATTTCCCAGGGGTGTCAATCTGCATGGAGGTCGCCAAACGTCGTCATGATGCCTTCTTCATCCAGCTCTTCCTCATAACGTTCATGTGCCCTGCTTGGATACACTGTAATTTCTTTGCCTGTAATATCTGTAGCAATGAAATTCTCATATGATTCTGTATTGCCGATATTTTCTTCGGCATTCATTGTCATATCATCATAGCTGAGCGGTGGATTTTCCATGTCCTGCGGTGTTTCTGAGTTTCCGTATTTTTCAACGTCCTGGTAGGAGTCTTCACTGTCATAAGGCGCTCTGATTTCTTCATCATCGTCAAATTCAAATTGACCGAAGGGTGTTTCTTCCTCAATCGGACGGTCTTTGGAAACGACATCCTGTGATGAATACTCTGCGAGCGTCGTGGCAGTCGGAAGCGCTTCAAGACGTTCATAAGGGATTTCTTTTCCGCTGACCTCACAAATCCCGTACGTGCCGTTTTCTATCGCCTTCAATGAATGCTCAATGTCCCGGAGATGCTCCCGTTCATGCAAATCAAGAGCAATGTCTTTTTCACGCTCATAAAGCTCTGTCGCCTGATCGCCTGGGTGGTTGTCATAAGCAGAAAGCTCACCCCATGAATCATACGGAAAGGCGGAATTGAGCTGAAAGTGGTCATTGTCTTTGAAGCGGTTCAATATATCTTCCTTCGTTTCTTCAAGTTCTTTTTTTAAATGCTGAAGCTGTTCGTTTGTAAGCAATATAATCGCCTCGTTTCTCTGTAATGCATACCTTTAGTATGGACAGATCGCCTGAGAACTTTCATAAATCCCTTGTGGAGGAATATAGGAGATTTTCCTTATATGGTAAGCGGATACAACCTTTGCTATCAGTGGAGAAAGAAATTTAAGGTTTGTTTCTTTTTCATTTCTGGAATTAGGTTTATAATAGGTAAGGCGGGCCATTTGGACTGCATGATCTGTGTATTTGACACAATGTAGACACAGGTGTATGGTATTAAAAGCATTTTAAGAATTATGGAGGAATGTCTCATGGTGACAACGGTGCAGCGTACGTTCCGAAAGGAAGTTCTACATGCATTATATAAAGCCAAAGAAGTCAACCATGCTGTCTTAATAAGCTATTCGAGACAAATTGAGTCTCTTGACCCTCTATCATTTTTCAATTACGGAGCAAAAAAATATACAGGCAATCGATTTTTTTGGTCAGAACCTGAAAGTGAATTGACAATAGTCGGTCTTGGCAAAGAAGCTGTTTTCCATACGAATCAAAAAAACGACGAGCGGTATCGTGAGGTTTTTGAACAATGGGAGCGCTTTAAAAAGACGGCTTTTCATATTTATGAAGAAGAAAAGCTGCAGCACTCTGCAGTGGGACCTGTTTTATTCGGAGGCTTTTCCTTCGACCCTTACGAAGAAAGAGGTACTGAATGGGACCATTTCTCGGAAGGGGATTTCTTTGTGCCTTCGCTTATGCTGACGATAACTGCTGAAGGCCCATTCCTGACAGTTAACAGATGGGTAAGCGGAGAAGATGATGCAGAAGCTGTTTTGGAAGGCTTAAAATCTTTTGCAGCGGTATTTATGATCCCTGATTTCAATCAAGAAGATCAGGCTGTGATGACAGCATCTCAGGAGCTGGATAAGTCTGATTGGCTGAAAGCAATCGAAACGGCAACAAGCCAAATTAAAGAGAAACAATATGATAAAGTGGTTCTTGCCAGAGAGCTGCTGCTCACGTTTGATGGTCCGGTCAAAATTGAACCGGTGCTTAAAACGCTTTTGACCGAACAGCAGACAAGCTATGTTTTTGCAATCGAACAAGAAGGCAAAACCTTTGTCGGCGCTTCTCCGGAAAGACTAATCAAAAGAGACGGGAACACTGTCATGTCTACTTGTCTGGCAGGTTCTATAAAGCGTGGCTCCGATGAAGAAGAAGACCGCCGCATCGGCCTTGAATTATTAAACGATGAGAAAAATCTGCTGGAGCATGATATTGTTGTAGGCATGATTCATAACGCTTTTGTGTCAAGCTGTTCGGACGTTGAAAAGCCTGACAAACCTGTATTGTACAAAACGAAAAGCGTCCAGCACTTATTTACGCCGATTGTCGGGCAGCTTCGTGATTCAGCTTCGCTATTTGACTTAATAGAGAAATTGCATCCTACTCCGGCGCTTGGGGGAGCACCTCAGAAAAAAGCGGTAGAAGTGATTAGAGAGATCGAACCGATGTCCCGCGGCTGGTATGCGGCTCCTGTCGGCTGGATTGACAGTCAGGATAACGGAGAATTTGCTGTTGCCATCCGTTCAGGGCTGATTGAAGGCAGCACAGCACGCCTGTTTGCCGGGTGCGGCATTGTGGAAGACTCTGAACCGCAATCGGAATACGAAGAAACACAGATGAAATTAAAGCCGATGATCTCTGCACTGGGAGGTGAGAGACGTTGACAGTGAACCCGATTACTCATTACATCGGAAGTTTTATTGATGAATTCGCCCTTTCCGGAATTACGGACGCTGTCGTTTGTCCAGGCTCAAGATCCACACCGCTGGCAATTCTTGCAGCCGCGCATCCGGATATCAACGTCCATATCCAAATTGATGAAAGATCTGCCGGGTTCTTTGCATTGGGGCTGGCAAAAGCACAGCAGCGTCCCGTGCTTCTGATTTGCACATCAGGAACGGCCGCGGCCAACTTTTATCCGGCTGTGATTGAAGCCCATTATTCAAGAGTACCGATTATAGTGTTAACTGCTGATCGGCCGCACGAGCTGCGTGAAGTAGGCGCACCGCAGGCCATTAATCAGCACTTCTTATTCGGTAACTTTGTTAAGTTTTTCACAGACTCTGCTCTTCCCGAAGAGTCGCCGCATATGCTGAGATATATCCGAACGCTGGCAGGACGTGCCGCCGGGGAAGCACAAAAACGTCCAATGGGTCCTGTGCACGTGAATGTGCCGCTTCGTGAGCCGCTGATGCCTGATCTTTCTGATCAGCCGTTTGAAAGAATGAGAACTGGGCGTCACGTGTCAGTGAAAACGGGTACGCAATCGGTGGACCGGAACTCTCTGTCTGACGTGGCTGCAATGCTGAAAGAGGCCGAAAAAGGCATGATCGTCTGCGGAGAACTTCACAGTGATGCTGATAAACAAAACATTGTGAAGCTGTCAAAAGCGCTGCATTATCCAATTTTAGCTGACCCGCTGTCTAACCTGCGGAACGGCGTCCATGATAAAAGCACCGTTATTGATGCGTATGACTCATTTTTAAAAGATGATGAGCTGAAGTCAGCACTGCGGCCTGATGTCGTGATCCGTTTCGGACCGATGCCTGTTTCAAAGCCGGTTTTCTTGTGGCTGAAGGATGACCCAGCCATTCAGCAGATTGTGATTGATGAGGATGGCGGCTGGAGAGACCCGACACAGGCAAGCGCACATATGATTCACTGCAGCCCGTCTAGTTTTGCCGAGGCGATCATGGCTGAACAGACTGGAGTGGACCGAACTTTGGAATGGCTGGAAAAATGGCAGATTGTGAACCAGCGTTTCCGTGAGCATTTGCAAACGGTCAGCAATGAAGAGGTTTCATTTGAGGGCAACCTCTACCGAATCCTCCAGCATCTTGTGCCCGAAAATAGCTCGCTCTTTGTCGGAAACAGCATGCCAATCAGGGATGTTGATACGTTTTTCGAAAATCAGGACCGCAATTTCCGTATCTATTCAAACCGTGGCGCAAATGGGATTGATGGTGTCGTCTCTTCTGCCATGGGTGTTTGTGAAGGAACAAAAGCGCCTGTGACACTCGTGATCGGGGATTTGTCTTTTTATCATGATTTAAACGGGCTGCTGGCGGCTAAAAAATTGGACATTCCGCTTACTGTGATCCTCGTGAACAATGACGGCGGAGGGATTTTTTCATTTTTACCGCAAGCATCTGAAAAGACACACTTTGAAGATTTGTTCGGCACGCCGACCGGGCTCGATTTCAAGCATGCTGCTGAGCTTTACGGAGGCACGTATTCATGCCCGGCTTCGTGGGATGAATTTAGAGCATCATACGCACCGCAGGCTGACAAGCCCGGCCTTCACATTATAGAAATCAAAACGGATCGCCAATCAAGAGTTCAGCTTCATCGTAATATGCTGAATGAGGCTGTGCGGGAAGTGAAAAAACAATGGGAACTGTAAACATAACTGTTGCAGACGGCGTCCGATATGCTGTGACAGACGATCGGCCCAGTGCTTCTGATGCCGTCGTCTGTCTGCACGGGTTTACCGGCAGCAAAGAATCCTGGGCCTTTCTCGACCAGTTGCTGCCTAATTCTCGTGTCATCAAAATTGATTGCTTAGGGCACGGAGAAAGTGATGCCCCGCTGAATGGAAAAAGATATAGCACGAGCCGGCAAGTTTCAGACCTTGCCGAGATATTTGATCATTTAAAACTTCACAAAGTGAAACTTATTGGTTATTCTATGGGGGGAAGGCTTGCTTATTCCTTTGCCGTGACATACCCCGAACGGATATCAGCGCTTGTGCTCGAAAGCACGACGCCCGGCCTTAAAACCCTCGGGGAACGGAAAGAACGAATCTTGCGGGATCGGAAGCTTGCGGATTTTATTTTGCGTGACGGGATCAAAGCCTTTGTGGACTATTGGGAAGGCATCCCTTTGTTTTCGACGCAGCAGCGGCTTGCTGATGAGGTTCGGCAAAGGATACGATTGGGCCGTCTGAGAAACAATAACATTGGGCTGGCCAACAGTTTAATCGGTATGGGCACCGGTTCACAGCCTTCCTGGTGGGGCCGGTTAAAAGATGTTGCGGCGCCTGTGCTTCTCATCTGCGGAGAATGGGACAAAAAGTTTTGCGCCATTAATCAAGAGGTGCATAAGAAGCTTCCATCTAGTAGAATAGAGATTGTTCCTGAAGCAGGCCATACAGTGCATGTGGAACAGCCGCATTTTTTTGGTAAAATAGTGAGTGAGTTTTTAACAAATGTATAACTCGGTACATGGAAAAATAGAGGAGGTCATATCATGGCTGTAGAATGGAAAACTGAACGTACATATGATGAAATATTGTATGAAACGTATAATGGTATTGCAAAAATAACAATCAACCGCCCTGAGGTACATAACGCCTTTACACCTAAAACGGTTGCTGAAATGATTGATGCATTTGCTCGCGCGAGAGATGATCAAAACATCGGCGTTATCGTGCTTGCCGGTGCCGGAGACAAAGCGTTTTGTTCTGGCGGAGACCAAAAAGTGCGCGGACACGGCGGTTATGTAGGCGACGACCAAATTCCGCGTTTAAACGTACTGGATCTTCAGCGTTTAATTCGTGTCATTCCGAAACCTGTTGTTGCGATGGTATCCGGATATGCGATTGGCGGAGGACACGTGCTTCACATCGTATGTGACTTGACAATCGCTGCCGACAATGCGATTTTCGGACAAACCGGCCCTAAAGTGGGAAGCTTTGACGCAGGTTACGGTTCAGGCTACCTGGCTCGCATCGTAGGACATAAAAAAGCCCGTGAAATCTGGTACCTTTGCCGTCAGTACAACGCGCAGGAAGCGCTGGATATGGGACTTGTCAACACAGTTGTTCCTTTGGAACAGCTTGAAGAAGAAACGATTAAATGGTGTGAAGAAATGCTTGAGAAAAGCCCGACCGCACTTCGTTTTCTTAAAGCTGCGTTTAACGCGGACACAGACGGACTTGCTGGAATTCAGCAGTTTGCAGGGGATGCAACCCTTCTTTACTACACTACTGATGAAGCGAAAGAAGGCCGTGATTCCTTTAAGGAGAAACGCAAACCGGATTTCGGCCAATTCCCGCGTTTTCCGTGATCAGCAGATACGTATGAAACCAACAGCTTGAGCCATTGCGGTCCAAGCTGTTTTCTCTTTTAAATCAAGTAATTTCACCTCGGAGATGATGACATGCTGACAGAACAGCCCAACTGGCTCCTGCAACGGGCACAGCTAACACCTGATAGAATCGCTCTCATTTATGGAGATCAAACCGTGACATTTGCTGAATTATTTGCCGCATCCAAACGAATGGCGTCACAGCTTTCAGCTCATTCTTTTCGAAAAGGGGACACTGCGGCTCTTCTGCTCGGAAACCGGGCGGAGATGGTATATGCTGTTCACGCTTGCTTTTTGCTCGGCGTAAAAGCGGTCTTGCTGAATACAAAGCTGTCTAAACATGAAAGGCTGTTCCAGCTGGAGGATTCCGGCGCACGCTTTTTACTGACGGACGAAAGTTTTGACATGCAGGATTATGAGCAAATGGTTGAAACCATTAATATCGATGAACTGGTAAAAGAAGAGGCACAGGATATTGAAATTGAGCCATACATGCAAATGGACGCAACGGCGACGCTCATGTATACCTCCGGGACAACCGGCAAGCCCAAGGGAGTTCAGCAAACGTTTGGAAATCATTATTTCAGTGCGGTGTCTTCTGCTCTTAATTTGGGTATAACAGAAAAAGACCGCTGGCTTATCGCGCTGCCGCTCTTTCATATCAGCGGACTGTCAGCGTTATTTAAATCTGTGATTTACGGAATGACGGTCGTGCTTCACCAGCGTTTTTCAGTAAGTGATGTATTGGATTCTATCGACAGGCATCAAGTTACGATTATTTCTGCGGTGCAGACAATGCTGGCAAGTCTTTTGGCAGAAACAAACCGCTGCCCGTCATCCATCAGATGCATCCTGCTCGGCGGAGGTCCTGCGCCGCTTCCTTTGCTAGAAGAATGCCGAGAGAAAGACTTCCCCGTTTTTCAATCATATGGAATGACGGAGACATGCTCACAAATCGTTACTCTCTCGCCGGAATTCAGTATGGAAAAGCTCGGATCAGCAGGAAAACCGCTGTTTTCATGCGAAATCAAAATTGAGCGGGACGGAAAAGCGTGTGAGCCGTTTGAACACGGTGAAATTATGGTGAAAGGCCCGAATGTCATGAAAAGCTATTTCAACCGGGAAAGCGCAAATAAAGCATCCTTTCAAAATGGCTGGTTGAAAACAGGCGATCTCGGTTATTTGGACAGTGAAGGGTTTTTATATGTATTGGACAGGCGATCAGATCTTATCATTTCAGGCGGAGAAAATATTTATCCCGCTGAAGTGGAGTCTGTGCTGCTTTCTCATCCGGCTGTTGCAGAAGCCGGCGTTTCAGGCGCGGAGGACATAAAATGGGGAAAAGTGCCTCATGCTTATCTTGTGCTCCATCAGCCTGTCAGCGCTAAAGAACTGACCGTTTTTTGCAAAGAACGATTGGCGAAATATAAAGTTCCGGCAAAATTCTTTGTATTAGACCGCCTGCCGCGCAATGCGTCGAATAAGCTATTGCGAAATCAGCTGAAGGATGCGCGTAAAGGAGAACTGTTATGATCGAAATTGAAAAAATTACGCTTTATCATTTAAGCATGAATCTAAAAAAACCGTTCAAAAACAGTATTGAGACGCTTCAGGAGCGCAAATTCTTGATCGTGGAAGCCATCGATATATCCGGAGTTACAGGATGGGGGGAAGTGTCTGCGTTCTCCTCACCGTGGTACACCGAGGAAACGATTGGTACTTGTCTGCATATGCTGAAGGATTTTTTTATTCCTAATGTCGTCGGACGTGAATTTAGCCACCCTTCTGAAGTGCCGGACAGCTTGGCGCGCTACAAAGGTAACAGGATGGCAAAAGCGGGGCTTGAATCAGCTGTTTGGGATATTTATGCAAAAAAGAAGGGAATTCCTCTTGCGGAGGCATTAGGCGGGACAAGAGACAAAGTCCCTGCCGGGGTTGTTGTCAGCTTAGCGCCTCTTGAGGATATGCTGAAAGAAATTGAGGCTTATCAAAAAGAAGGCTATCAAAGAATTAAAATTAAAATTCAGCCAGGACAAGATGTGGAACTGGTAAAAGCCATCCGCAGCCGCTTCCCGGGCATCCCGCTGATGGCTGATGCGAATTCCTCTTATGAACTCAAGGATATCAGCCGCTTAAAGGAGCTTGATGAATATCATTTAATGATGATTGAACAGCCGCTCCAAGCTGACGATATTGTTGATCACCGCCACTTGCAGAAGCATATGAAAACGGCGATTTGCCTTGATGAAAGCATTTGCTCAGCTGATGACGCGAGACGGGCGATTGAGCTGGGAAGCTGTAAAGTAATTAATATCAAGCCTTCTCGCGTCGGCGGATTGACGGAAGCTCTAAAAATCCATGATCTGTGCAAAGAGCACAATATGCCGGTTTGGTGCGGAGGAATGCTGGAGACTGGCATTTCAAGAGCGCAAAACGTGGCGCTGGCTTCCTTGCCTCAATTTACAATACCGGGCGATATTTCGTCATCTTCAAGGTATTGGGATGAGGATATTGTGACCCCTGATATCCGTATCGATAACGGATTTATTTCTGTGTCGAAACAGCCTGGTTTAGGGGTTGAAGTAAATCAGGAAATAATGAGAAAATATGTGACCAAAATGGATGTTTTCACACAGCATGGATGAGAAAAAGACATTTTATCAATTTGAGAGAATGTGAGTGTGCTGTTATAGTAAAAGCGTTGAATACATCCCTTCTCGTTTGGACCGGCTGCTGAACCAGCCGGTTTTTTTATGTGAAAATGTCTTGACAGAAATGGACAAACGCGATAATTTTGCACTAAGGAAACTTTTTGTCCTATATAAACAAAACATGCTTATGTCTAATTAAATGTCACATGTCTAAGAAAACACATCATATGATAAAACAACAGGACATCGATGGCAAAGAGGAGGGAACAAATGAAAAAACGAGGGCTGATAGCGGCATTGATCCTTGCATGCCTTGCGTTATCGGGCTGTGGATCAGAGTCTTCCGGTAAAAGCTTTGATCAGGGATTGCAAGTGACGGCAACGACATCTCAGATTGCGGACGCTGCTGAAAAAATCGGCGGAACGCATGTTAAGGTCACTTCTTTAATGGGACCGGGAGTAGACCCCCATCTTTACAAAGCGTCACAAGGTGATACGAGAAAATTAACATCAGCAGACGTTGTGCTTTACAGCGGCTTGCATCTCGAAGGGAAGATGGAAGACATTCTCCGTAAAATCGGTGAACAAAAACAAGCGGCAGCGGTCGCCGAAGCGATTCCGAAAAGCAAGCTTATTTCTGCGGGGAAAGGGAAGATGTATGACCCTCACGTCTGGTTCAGCATCCCATTATGGATTTACGCAATTGATGAAATCGAAAAGCAATTCAGCAAAGCGATGCCTGAGCATGCAGATGACTTTAAGAAGAACGCAAAAGAGTACAAAGATAATTTGCAAAATTTAGATAAATGGGCGCGTCAGGAGATTGCGAATATTCCGGAGAAAAGCCGTGTCCTTGTAACCGCCCACGATGCGTTTGCGTATTTTGGGAAAGAGTATGGATTTAAAGTAGAAGGCCTGCAGGGACTCAGCACAGATTCAGATTATGGCTTAAAGGATGTACAGGACCTGGTTGAGCTTTTGGCAGAAAAACAAATTAAGGCTGTTTTTGTAGAAAGCAGCGTGTCTGAAAAATCAATTAATGCTGTGGTGGAAGGAGCTAAAGAAAAAGGCCATTCGGTGTCAATCGGCGGTCAGCTCTATTCAGATGCAATGGGTGAAAAGGGGACAAAAGAAGGCACATACGAAGGCATGTTCCGCCATAATATCAACACGATTACGGAAGCGCTTAAATAAGGAATAGAGGTGAAAAAATGTTTCCTGTTGAGCTGGAAAATGTAACAGTCGCTTATGATAAAAAGCCCGTTCTGCAAGAGATCTCGCTGCAGGTGCCGGAGGGGAAATTAATCGGTATTATCGGCCCAAACGGCGCTGGAAAGTCCACCTTGATCAAAACGATTCTCGGTCTTGTGCCCCGTGCCTCAGGAGACATCTCCATTTACGGAGAAACTTATAAACAACAGCGGACAAGAATCGGATATGTGCCGCAGCGAGGTTCGGTTGATTGGGATTTTCCTACCAGCGCTCTCGATGTCGTGCTGATGGGAAGGTACGGCCGAATCGGCCTGCTGAAAAGACCGAAAAAGGCAGATGTGGAAATGGCTGAATCGGCTTTAGAAAAAGTCGGCATGTTCGATTATGCGAAAAGGCAGATCAGCAAGCTGTCAGGGGGCCAGCAGCAGCGGGTATTTCTTGCCCGGGCACTTTGTCAGGACGCCGACATTTACTTTATGGATGAACCGTTTGCCGGCGTGGATGCAGCGACGGAGCGGGCAATTATGACTCTATTGGCTGAGCTTAAGGATAAAGGCAAAACCGTACTAGTCGTCCACCACGACCTGCAAACCGCCGAAGACTATTTCGATTGGATATTGCTGCTCCATTTAAGGAAAATCGCCTTCGGACCGGCAGATGACGTGTTTTCGATTGAAAACCTTCAAAAAACGTATGGAGGAAGGCTGACATTTCTAAAAGATAAAGTGCTGGCAGAAGGTAATAAGGGGTGAGCGCATTGATAGAAAGTTTGTGGCTGCAGCTCCAGCATCCGAATACACAGTGGGTGTTGGCTGGGACGCTTTTGCTCGGCGCAGCAAGCGGCGTGTTGGGGAGCTTTGTGCTGCTTAGAAAACAAAGTTTAATCGGAGATGCGATGGCCCATTCTGCCCTGCCGGGTGTGTGTCTCGCTTTTCTGTTCACCGGAGAAAAATCGCTCCCTTTCTTTTTGCTCGGCGCGGCGCTTGCAGGGCTTCTCGGAACGTGGATGATTCAGCTGATACCGCGGCTTTCAAAAACAAAAGAGGACTCGGCAATCGGGATCGTTCTCTCTGTGTTCTTTGGCGTCGGCATTATACTGCTGACATATATTCAGCAGCTGGGCTCGGGAAGCCAAAGCGGACTTGATTCCTTTCTGTTCGGCCAGGCTGCTTCATTAGTCAGACAGGATATCATTCTTATTGCGGGAGTATCCGCCGTTTTATTGCTGCTTTGTACGGTCTTTTTTAAGGAATTTAAAATCATTACCTTTGATATCGCATTTGCAAAGGGATTGGGATTGCCAGTGCGTTTTTTAAACGGACTATTGGCCTGTCTCATTGTCTGCGCTGTTGTGATAGGGCTTCAAACTGTAGGTGTTATCTTAATGGCAGCTATGCTCATTACTCCTGCGATTGCCGCAAGATATTGGACCGAGCGTTTAACGGGCATGATCATAATTGCCGGGATGGCAGGCGGGATGAGCGGCGTGTCCGGAACGTTGCTGAGCACAACAATGGAGGGCATGGCGACAGGGCCTTTGATGATTTTATCGGCGTCGATCATTTTTCTTTTTTCAATGATTTGCGCACCTAAGCGGGGATTGGCTGCTAAAGGGATAAGATTAATAAGGCTGCGAAGAAAAACAAACCGGGAGCAGGTGCTTCTAACGATTTTTGAGCAGTATGAACATAATAAAATATATGTAAAAGAGGAAAGTGTACGAAAGAAGAGGCGGCTTTCACCTTCATTATGTCATAAAGTTTTGGGAGATTTGGAAAAAGAGAGGTGCGTCGTGCG
The DNA here is from genome assembly GCF_020708615.1 of Bacillus sp. LBG-1-113. NCBI lineage: Bacteria > Bacillati > Bacillota > Bacilli > Caryophanales > Bacillaceae > Bacillus > Bacillus sp. LBG-1-113. The sequence continues at coordinate 21,822 of NZ_JAJFDG010000001.1, forward strand.
GATTGGAAACGGTATTTGGCAAGTGACACAGGCTGGGATAGAAAAAGGTTATCTTACAGCTTTAAAATATCGGATGTATGAAATGTACCTCATGCATGAAATGGATATGGAAAATGCAGATGCGGATCAGGATGATTTTGTGCCGGACCGGTTGCCGGAGGCCACAAGAGATAGACTTCTTTCACTTTTGAAGCTGCATGGCAGGATGCCTGAGCTCCGTCAGCCATACCCTGGAATCGAAAAGGGGAAGATTGCCAATGAGCTTTGAAGCGTGGATTATAGCGACGGGCATACTAGTCGGTGTCAGCTGTGCGTTGATCGGTACTTTTCTTGTATTAAGGAGAATGGCAATGCTGGCCGATGCCATCAGCCATACTGTTTTGCTTGGAATTGTTGGTGCTTTTCTTGTGACAAAAAGCCTGGACGGGATTCCTATGTTCATCGGTGCAGCCGTGTCGGGACTGTTAACAGCATTTTTGGTACAGCTTCTTCACAGCAAAGGGGTTCAATCAGATGCCGCCATAGGAGTTGTTTTTACCTCCTTATTTGCAGTTGGTGTCATTTTGTTATCAGTATATGGAGCGAATGTCCATCTCGATATTGAACATTCGCTAATGGGAGAAATCGCTTTTGTGCCATGGAATACGGTCACGATATTCGGAGTGGACATCGGGCCAAAAGCGTTTTGGATGCTGGTTGCTGTGCTGCTTATCAACATAACGATGGTCAGTGTGTGTTATAAGGAGTTTAAAATTGCTTCGTTTGATCCGCAAATGGCTTTGGCCATCGGGATACCGGTTATGCTGATTCATTACCTCCAGATGGGTATGCTGTCGCTAACGACCGTTGCCTCCTTTGATTCGGTCGGCGCCATATTGGTTGTGGCGATGCTGATTGTACCGCCTGCTGCTGCCCATTTATTAACGGACCGGCTGCTTTATATGCTGATTATCAGCGCGGTCATCGGAGGGCTGTCAGCTCTATTGGGCTATATCTGCGCAACATGGCTCAATGTTTCCATTTCCGGAGCGATGGCGGCAATGACAGGGTTTTTTTATGCTGGTGCCTTTTTATTTTCGCCATCAAACGGAGTGATGACGAAAAAGATGAGAACGCTCAAAACACAAAAAGAAAGAGCTGTCTAATGCCAGCTCTTTCTTTTCATTTTTACAAATCTTGTGGTTTAAACGTTTTGCAGTCTGTTTCCCGGCTGTTTTCGGCAGTCTCGCCAGTATGGCTGACAACATAAATGGCATCGGCTGTGCATCTGTTGCCTTTGTCCCAATAAGAACAGTTGTTGACCTCGCATAGGATTTTCTGGTCCATGCCATCCCCTCCTTATAAAGGTTCAAGCTTAGTATAGCCGGTGGGCTTGGGCCCTATTCCTCCTGCTGGCGGATATACCGTTTATCCTTCATAAACAGCTTCCAGAAGAAATAGAAGCCCGGGAAGAGGATAATGAATGCAACGATATATGTCATAAACAGCGCTCTGAACGTGGCGGGCTCGGTGAAACCGGACATGATCGTCACGTCAGGATAAATCATATAAGGGAGGTGGGCGCGGCCGTACGCGTAGCTTGCCAGAAAATACTGTATCGCAATCGCGACAAGCGCCAGTCTGGGTTTCCCAATCTTTTTGCCGAAGCTTTTGTTAGGGAGAAAAAGAGCTATGCCTGCGATGATGAATGTAATAAACGATGCAATAATCCAGGAAAAATCATTCATCATTCCAGTATAAAGCCAGTTTGCTTCATTCCGCATCGTTAGCATAATGCATATGGCAAATAGGAGCGAAATCGGACCGGTGATTAAGGCGCTTTTTCTGTATGCCGTGTAGGCGTCCTGTTCCTCAGCCACATTCGAAACATCCGCCAGCAGCAGAGAGGATAAAAATAAAGTGCTTAAAATCGCAAACCCTATGAATGAATAGGCGTTTGGGCTTGTCAAAATGGTAGACATATTCAAGCTGTATACCCCGTCTGTGCTTTCGATAAATCCACCATGTGTCACCGGAAGAACCAAAATCAGAACAGCGGGAATAATAAAACCGGAGATGCCGGAAATATATCTGAGCAATTTCCTTTCCTTCGCTGTGTTTGAAAAAACGAGAAAACCGCTTCGGATTGCTAAAAGCAATAAAATAATGCTGCCGGGAATTAATAAAACAGTTCCGAGCACAAACGTTGCACCTGGAAAAAAGCTGAAAAGCGCAACGACAATGGCCACGATAAAGACGTTAGTGACCTCCCAAGTCGGCGACAGAAAGCGATTTGCGATATCAGTCGCCTTCATATGCTCCTTGTTTAAGTAGATCATAGACCAAAATCCCGCCCCGAAATCCATTGTGGCCATGACGGCGTAAATAAACACAAAACCCCAAATAATTGAGATGGCGATCAGAGCGTCCGTTGAAATGTCCATTTGTCGATCTTCCTTCCATTTAGTTTCCTGCTTGCGAAGCTATTAAGACTCCGCCGTATTTAAATCCTCATCCACAGGGTGCTTTTTGAAATAGTAAAGCAGTACATAAACGACAGCTGCGCCCAACACGGCGTAAACGAAGGTGAAAAACAGGAAAAGCACTCCGATCGAGCCTGTCGTCGTGACAACATCTGATGTCTTCAGCAGATGATAGATGACCCACGGCTGTCTCCCCGTACATGCGAAAATCCAGCCAAATTCAATACCAATCATGCTGAGAGGACCGGCTGTCATGAAAATCACCAGCAGCCAGGTTGGAAAACGATCTTTCTTTAATACTTTTCTCCAGACGACACCGATAATGGAATAAAGAATAAGAAGCATTCCGACACCGACCATCGCATTAAATAACGTGTGAATAAAAAGCGGCGGCCATTCGTCTCTCGGAAACGCATTTAATCCTTTTACAACGGTGTCAAAACTGTTGGCTGCCAAAAAGCTTAATGCCCACGGAATCTCGATTGCCCATTTCACTTTTTCCTCCTCCGGATCGGTAAATCCTCCGATTGCAAGCGGGGCATGGGATCTTGTTTCAAAAAGGCCCTCTGCTCCGGCGAGCTTTTCCGGCTGATATTCATGCAGCATTTGTGCTGATTCATGGCCGTTTAAGGCTGTTATCAATGAAAAGATACCGCCGACCGTCAGCGCGAGCAGCAGGGCTTTACGGTGAAAGCGATAGACGTTTTCTTTTTTTCTGGACCGGATCATTTTGTATGCGGCAACAGAAGCAACGATAAAGGCTCCTGTCATGAACGCAGACAGAACGACATGGCCGGCGGTTACAAAAAAGCTTGGGTTAAAAAACGCGGCCCACGGATCAACATCAGTTATCTTCCCGTTTGTCATTTTAAATCCGGCCGGTGTTCCTTCAAAGGCATGGACATTCGTGATCAGAATGGCGGACGCCGCGGCCCCGATCAGCACAAAAACAACAGCGATAATCCTCATAACCGGCGATAAACGGTCTGCGGCATATACATAAATCGACATAAAAAGGGCTTCGATAAAAAAAGCGTAGATTTCAATTTGGAATGGCAGCGACATGACCCGGCCGACGACTTCCATAAAACCCGGCCATAAAAGCGCGAGCTGAGTACCGGCAATGGTTCCGGTCGGAATGGCGACCCCCAGCAAAACAGCCTGTGCTTTCGTCCATCTCTTCGCCATGATGGCATAATGGTCATCCTTCGTTTTTTGATAGATCAATTCAGCTATTAAAATCATGAGCGGCAGACCGACTCCCAAGGTTGCGAAAATGATATGAAAGCCCATTGTCGTACCAAAAAGACTCCTAGCCAAAACTAAATCATCCACAATAATAAACCACCTTTCACAAAACGATCTGTATGTAATATGGGTTTATTATTTGCTTCCTCGGTTAGATTATTCTTCCTGTTCTTAAAAGCTTGAGGTTTATGAAGCGAAAGATCGGGAAACATGTAAGGAGATTGACAAAATGTTTGTTAGGTTATAAAATAAAACGTAATTATTACGATTTAATAAGGAGAGATAGACATGAAGGAAGGAATTCATCCAAAGAATCACAAAGTAATATTTCAGGATGTAAACAGCGGATACCGCTTTTTGAGCAGGTCTACCAAAACATCGGAAGAAACAGCGGAGTGGGAAGATGGAAACACATATCCGGTTATTAAAGTAGAGGTAAGCTCTGATACTCATCCATTTTATACAGGCCGCCAGAAATTCAATGAAAAAGGCGGAAGAGTCGAGCAGTTCAACAAAAGATACAACATGGGAAAATGAGGCAGCCGCAGGGCATGCCTTTTTTTCTGGTCTCAACATCATGCCGGTAGGATGACGAAAGGCAGAGGCTGTGATATATTGGAGAAAAAAGACCGGAAAGGAATACCGCTATGAGTCTTCTCAATGATATTCTTGAATTTAATAAAACTTTTATTGAACATAGAGATTATGAAAAGTATCAAACATCAAAATTCCCGGATAAAAAAATGGCAATTCTTTCTTGCATGGACACTCGTTTGGTTGAATTGCTGCCGCATGCGATGAATATGCGAAATGGTGACATCAAAATTATAAAAAGTGCCGGTGCGCTTGTCACTCACCCGTTCGGAAGCATTATGAGAAGTTTACTGGTAGCAGTGTACGAACTGAACGCCGATGAAGTCTGTGTAATCGGACACCACGATTGCGGCATGAGCAAAATCAGCAGCGAAAGCATGCTCAATAAAATAAAGGAAAGAGGAATACCGGAAGAACGCATCGAAACATTGAAATACTCCGGAGTCGACTTTGATCAATGGTTTAAAAGCTTCGATTCAGTAGAAGCGAGCGTAAAAGACAGCGTGGACGTCATTAAACATCATCCGCTGTTCCCGGAAACTGTGCCTGTCCATGGTTTAGTCATTAATCCTGAGACAGGAAAACTGGATGTTGTCGTAAATGGCTATAACGATTAATCTTTGCGCTTTTTTTCTGGGACGGGGTCGACACCGCCCGGATGAAATGGATGGCATTTTAAAATCCGTATGAGAGTCAGCCATCCGCCTTTAAGGGCGCCGTGCGTTTTAATGGCTTCGATTCCATATTGTGAACAAGTCGGATAAAAGCGGCATGTTGGCGGCGTCAGCGGCGAGATGAATTTTTGGTACCCTCTGATCAGAGCAATAAATATGGTTTTCATGGGTCTTCAGCAACCTTTCTGATCCAAGTATAAAAAAAATAACGCGGTTTGAAAAGTTATTCGATAATTCTTATCGGAAAGGTATGTTATAATAAATATACATTTTTAAAAAAGGGAGAGTGCCATTATGCCTTCAGTAGAAAGTTTTGAACTTGATCATAATGCTGTTGTTGCCCCATACGTAAGACATTGCGGTGTGCATAAAGTAGGAACAGACGGCGTTGTAAATAAATTTGATATTCGTTTTTGCCAGCCGAATAAACAGGCAATGAAGCCTGATACAATCCATACCCTCGAGCATTTGCTTGCGTTTACGATTCGCACTCATGCTGAGAAATATGATCATTTTGATATTATTGATATTTCACCAATGGGCTGCCAAACCGGATACTATCTTGTTGTCAGCGGAGAGCCGACTCCTGCGGAAATCGTTGATCTGCTTGAAGACACAATGAAGGAAGCGGTAGAAATTACCGAAATTCCGGCTGCCAATGAAAAGCAGTGCGGCCAGGCGAAGCTTCATGACCTGGAAGGCGCAAAACGTTTGATGCGTTTCTGGCTGTCACAGGATAAAGAAGAATTGCTAAAAGTATTTGGCTAAATAGAAAAAAGACCTTTTTGCTTTCGGGCAAAAAGGTCTTTTTTGTGACGGTGCAGATTTTGTATACCATTTGCTGTAAGCGTTTGCTACTATTGAGGTAAACACGAAAAGGGTGATGGAATGAAAAAGATGGTCGCTGCAGTACTTTTTTCTGCTGTTTTTTTATTGAATGGGTGCGGATCAGAGGAGAACAAAGCACATACAGCAGCTGAGACGCCTGAAGTATTAGATGTAAAACTCACCGGACCGGAAAAAGTGAAGCCGGGAGAGCATGCTGCTTATGAAGCGGCGGTTTCTTACGGAGATGAAGCGGTGACAGATGCTGATGAAGTGGAATTTGAGGTATGGAAAGACGGAGAAAAAAATGACAGCAAGATGTTTAAAGCCAAACAGGAAGATGGCGTATACCGATTGGAGACGGAGTTTAAGGAAGATGGCGTATACACTGTACAATCTCATGTAACTGCAAAAAAACAGCACAGCATGCCGACCTTAAAAGTCCAAGTCGGAGACGCCGATGCTGCCATCAAGAAACCTGAAGAAGATCAATCACACCATCATTGACCTTTTGGATCTGAATCGGGAGCATTTCCTTCTTGAGGAGGGTCAATCGTGTGCTTTACATTATAGGCTTTTACAGTCGTCCAAACGCTTATGAGCAAAACAGCCAGCACAATCAGAATACTTATCGTGATGAGAAGCGTCATGATTCCACCTCCCGTTTTCAATAATTGTAACATAGTGGAAGACATTGTGTCAGACGGGTAAAATAAAGGTTTTAGCGTACGATATGAAGGGTATACACTTAATATAAACAAGGAGGACGATAATATGTCAGAACAATTAATTCAAGCCGTGAACAAACAAGTAGCTAACTGGACAGTCATGTATGTGAAACTACATAATTATCACTGGTATGTAAAAGGAAAAGATTTCTTTACACTTCATGAAAAATTTGAGGAGCTTTATAACGAGACTGCAACTTATATTGATGATTTGGCAGAGCGTCTTTTGGCTTTGAACGGAAAACCGATCGCGACAATGAAAGAATCTTTGGAAACAGCTTCAGTAAAAGAAGCGAACGGAAACGAAACAGCAGAACAAATGGTTCAGAGTGTGTATGATGATTTTACAGTTATCGCGGAAGAACTGAAAAGCGGCATGGACTTAGCCGACGAGGTCGGAGACGAAACAACAGGGGACATGCTTCTTGCAATTCATCAAAATATTGAAAAACATAACTGGATGCTGAAAGCTTACCTTGGATAATAGAAAAGAAAGGCCGGATATCTTGTGAAGATGTCCGGTTTTTGTTTTGCTCGCAAAAATAGGCGACAACTAGTCCATTTTTCTGAAAAATCCAATCCGTTCGGCATGCTTTCCATAGAATATGGTAAGGCCGTTTCTGTGAAAGGATGTTGGGATAAATGGATAGAGACTTTGGCATCTTTTCGTTAATTGCAGTCAGCGTTTCAGCAGCGGGGTTTTTCTTCGGAGGTTTTCAGTACTCATTCCTCATATTGCTGTCTCTTATGGCAATTGAATTTATCAGTACGACCTTGAAGGAAACAATTATTCACAAACTGGTGTTAAAGAAGGTTTTTGCCCGTTTTGTCAAAAAATTAGTTACGTTGGCTCTGATCTCTGTCTGCCACTTTTTTGACCAGCTGCTAAATACACAGGGATCGATACGTGACTTGGCCATTATGTTTTATATTCTTTATGAATCTGTGCAAATTGTTGTGACAGCCAGCTCTCTCGGTATACCCGTTCCGGAAATGCTTGTGGATCTATTAGAAACGCTAAAAAATAAATTCAGACGCAAACCGTAACTTTTAACTGTTCGCGGGTCATAATAAAGCCCAGAGCGTCAGTCATTTACACATTTTAACAAGAGTTGGGGCTGAAAGCTGTACGAGCTGGTCTAACGTTTCAGATCCGGATGGCGCGCTGGGTTTCCCTTATTTTTTGATAAAAAGCTACCGAAGAAACGTAACTGTGGTATGATGTATGGAAGATAGCTAGGAACGGATTTGAGGGATAAACATGTACGAGTTTAAAGATTATTATCAGAATACTGTTCAGCTCTCCTTTGACAATCAGCCCTTTTCGGACAGCCCGAAGCATGTCTGGGTCATCTGCCGTTTTGGTGACAAATGGCTTTTGACAGAACATGAGGACAGAGGCTTTGAGTTTCCGGGCGGGAAAGTGGAACCGATGGAGTGCGCGGAAGAGGCGGCGCTTCGAGAAGTAAAGGAAGAAACAGGGGCGAGAGTGAAAAGCCTCAAGTATCTCGGACAGTATAAAGTTCTCGGAAAAGAAAAGGTTATTGTGAAAAATATATATTTTGCAGATATAGAGAAGCTTGAAAAGCAAGCCGATTACTTTGAAACGAAAGGACCGGTTCTGTTTCAAGAACTTCCGGAAAACCTGCCCCGTAATAAAAAATTCAGCTTTATTATGAAGGATTCTGTGCTTCCCATCAGTTTGAAAAAGCTGAAAGAAGCGGGATGGATCAACTAAAAACCCGGCTATCTGCCGGGTTTTTTATGTTCTGCCCTTCGTCCATTTCTTTTCTAACAGTTCTACGCCCTGATACATCAGAGTGGCAAATATAGCAATAATCAACAAGCTTAAGAAGACGAGTGTAAAATTGAAGACTTGGAATCCGTAAATAATCATGTATCCTAATCCGACCTTTGAAACAAGAAATTCGCCTACGATGACACCAACCCACGATAAACCGACGTTTACCTTCAATGTTGAAATAATAGCGGGCGAAGATGCGGGAAGAATCGCTTCTTTAAAAATAACCCACTTGTTTGCGCCGAATGTTTTCATTACTTTAATATAGTTCTCATCCACCTCTTGAAAGGCGGTATAAACGACGATGGTTGTAATAATGACGCTAATGACCGCTCCCATCGCGATAATGCTGACAAAGCCGGGACCGAGCGCGACAATCAGGATAGGCCCGAGCGCCACTTTCGGCATAGCATTTAAAATGACCAGATATGGATCTAATATTCTGGCAAGCCGATTGGACCACCATAACAACGCGGCAAGACACGTGCCTAGGAAAGTCCCCAGTAAAAAGCCAAGCACCGTCTCAAATAAAGTAACGCCGATATGCGACAGCAATGAGCCGTCAGCAAGCTTTTCAATCAGTAAACGCCACACGGCTGACGGCGAGCTGAAGATCAGAGGATCAATCCAGCCCTGTCTGCTTGCGATTTCCCATCCGGAGAAAAAGAGGATAAATATCGCAAGCTGAAAAGAATGCACATTCCATTTCTCTTTTTTCTGTTTGAATTGAAATTGCTCATGAAGCATATCAATTGTTTCTTTGCTGTTTCTCAAGAGAATTCAACTCCTTCCATATCGTCTGAAACAGCGTCTGGAAGGATGGCTCCTGACGGGCGTCAAAAGGCATCATCGCAGCCAATTCTCTAGGGATTGTAAAAATTTGATGAATGGTGCCCGGCTGATTAGAAAATAAAAAGATAGTATCACTCATCGCAATCGCTTCCCCTATATCATGAGTGACAAGCACCGCTGTTTTTTGATACTCCTTTAATGTGCGGAAAACGAGGTTTTCCAAAGACAGCTTCGTCTGAAAATCAAGCGCGGAAAATGGCTCATCAAGCAAAAGCAGACTTGGATTTGGTGCAAGAGTTCTTGCTAGAGCGGCCCGCTGCCTCATCCCGCCTGACAGCTCCTTAGGATATTTCTTTTCAACATCAACGAGACCCAGCTCCGGCAAAAGACCGAGTGCTGCGGCCTTGTTTTCTTCAGTAAGTGTGTCGGCGATTTTCAAACCGAGGAGCACATTTTCCTCAATGGATTTCCAGGGAAATAAGTAATCCTGCTGAAGCATGTAGCCAATGTTATGTTCTTTTTGATTCGGCTCACGGCCTTCAATCAGAACTCTGCCTTCCGAAGGTTCGATCAGGCCTGCAATTATAGAAAGCAGTGTTGTTTTTCCGCAGCCGCTGGGACCGAGAAATGAGATGAAATCGCCTTTATCGGCATCGAAATGAATGTCTTGTACGGCCGTCGTTTTTTCTTTCATAGAAAAATAAGTATGGGTTACATGGTCGACATGTAAAAAAGACATAGATGGCGCCTCCTATTTTTCTGAGGTGACTTTTTCGGCGATTTGTTTGTTCACAAGTTCACTGTATGGAATATGCTTTGGCAGTTCACCTGACTGATCCATAATTGTTTGGAGCAGTTCCCATTCTTTTTCGTTGAGAAGCGGGTCTGGAGAATACGAATGTTGTTTTTTGTAGCGTTCGATGGACATTTCGATGACATCTGGATCTGTATCGTCAAATTCATTTTTAATCGCTTCTGTAATGTCCTTTGCTGAGTGTTTACCTATCCACTGCTGGGCTTTATAAATAGCTCTCGTAAATTTGACGGCTGTATCTTCGTTTTTCTTTAAATAGCTTTGTTTTGCCATAAATGTCGTATAAGGAACCTGGCCTGATTCTTCTCCGAACGAAGCAACGATGTGACCAATGCCTTCTTTCTCAAAGAGTGAAGCAGTTGGCTCAAAAAGCTGGACATAATCACCGGTTCCAGAAGCAAAGGCATTGGATATATTGGCGAAGTCTATGTTTTGGATAAGGTCAATATCCTTATGCGGGTCAATGTGATGTTGATTCAGCACATACTCGCCGACCATTTGCGGCATACCGCCTTTCCTCTGGCCGAGAAACGTCTTCCCTTTCAGCTGGTCCCAGTTGAAATTTTCGGCATCTTCCCTTGCGACAAGGAACGTTCCGTCTGTCTGTGTCAGCTGTGCGAAGTTAATGACAGGGTCTTTAGCTCCTTGCGCTTTGACATAAATGGATGTTTCTGATCCGACAAGCGCAATGTCCGAGCCGTTTGAAAGAAGCGAAGTCATCGTTTTGTCGCCGCCCCAGGTCGTATTGACGTCGACATCAAGGCCTTCATCCTTGAAAAAGCCTTTAGATTCTGCAACATATAAAGGTGCATAAAAAATGGAATGGGTCACTTCGGCTACTTTTACTTTCGTGAGTGTTTCTTCCTGCTTGCAAGCACTCAGGGCAATGATGAGAAACACACTGCAAACGCAGAAACAGCCCAGCCTTAACCATTTGTTCACATGACAACCTCCTTATTTAGCATCAAGTTAATATCCTTTTTTGCTTTACATATCGTATGATGGGTATAAAAATGTGTGAATGCCTAATTCGGCGTGACAGGATTTATTTTTAAAGACAGGAAAGAATAAAGAAAAAGGAGGCGGGCGCATTGATTGTTGAGAAAAGAAGATTTCCGTCGCCGAGCAAGCATGTGCGCTTGTATTCCATCTGCTACCTTTCAAATGGCTTAAAAGTGAAAGGGCTGCTGGCGGAGCCGGCGGCACCTGGGCGATATGACGGATTTTTATATCTGCGCGGCGGCATCAAGAGCGTTGGAATGGTCAGACCGGGCCGAATTATCCAGTTTGCGTCCCAAGGATTTGTTGTATTTGCCCCATTTTACAGGGGGAACCAGGGAGGAGAAGGCGACGAGGATTTTGCAGGAGAAGACAGAGAGGATGCTTTTTCTGCTTTTCGCCTGCTTCAGCAGCATCCTCAAGTAAAAAAGGGCAGAATTCATATCTTCGGTTTCTCCCGAGGCGGCATAATGGGAATGCTTACTGCGATTGAAATGGGACGGCATGCGGCTTCATTCGTTTCGTGGGGAGGCGTCAGTGATATGATTCTTACATATGAAGAGCGGCAGGATTTACGAAGAATGATGAAAAGAGTAATTGGGGGAACGCCGAAAAAAGTGCCTGACGAATACAAATGGCGAACACCCTTTGACCAAGTGAACAAAATTGAAGCACCCGTTTTATTAATTCACGGAGAAAAAGATCAAAACGTTTCCATTCAGCATTCCTATTTATTTGAGGAGAAATTAAAACAGCTGCACAAGCCTGTAGAGACGTGGTATTACAGTACATTCACACATTATTTTCCGCCGAAGGAAAACCGGCGTATTGTGCGGCAGCTCACGCAGTGGATGAAAAACCGCTGACGGTGAAATATGTTATGATATAGAAAAAAGAGAACGAAAGGGGATTTCAATTTGGGAATGCCTGTGGAATTTAATACATTAATTGTGACAAAAGGAAAAGAAGTTCGCATAGATGAAAATATATTCAGATTAGAGAAAGACGGGTATCGCATTTATCCGATGGAGATTCCGATGGATGTGAGCAAAACAAAGTTTGGTGAAAAGTCAGGCACAGCTGAAGTGCAGAAGCTTGAATGGACAGACGGGCGGACAATCATTACGTACAAGCTGACTTCCTTGCATACAGTCAATTAAAACAAGCCAAGAGCACTTAATTGCTCTTGGCTTTTGCTTTTTAAACGAGAGGCCCGCCTGCTTGCGCAATGGCATCTGTATTTGTGAACTTTTTGAAGTTTTCTTTGAATTCGTTTGCCAGATACGCAGCCTTTTCTCTGTATTCCTCTTTGTTATTCCACGTGTTTTCCGGCAGAAGGATGTGATCGGGAACACCTGGAACATGAACCGGGATGTGCAGGCCGAAAATATCGTCAGTGGTCATTTGTACATTTTCTAATTTGCCTTCAATCGCTGCTTTTACCATCGCCCGTGTGTATGAAAGCTTCATGCGTTCCCCTGTGCCATAGCCGCCGCCGGTCCAGCCTGTGTTGACAAGGTAAACGTCTGCGCCGTGTTCGTCGATCTTTTTGCCGAGCATTTCCGCATATACATGAGCCGGGAGCGGAAGGAACGGTGAACCGAAGCATGTGGAGAATGTCGTCTCAGGAGACGTGACGCCGCGTTCGGTTCCGGCTAGTTTACTCGTATAACCGCTTAAGAAGTGGTACATAGCCTGCTCCTTCGTCAGCTTGCTGATTGGCGGCAGAACGCCGAATGCATCAGCCGTCAAAAATACAATCGCTGACGGGTGGCCCGCAATGCTTGGAGACACAATGTTGTCGATCATATGAATCGGGTAAGCGGCACGTGTGTTTTCTGTATAGAAGGAATCATCGTAATTGGCTTCACGCGTATCTTCATCTACAACAACATTTTCGAGAACGGATCCAAACCGAATCGCTTTAAAAATCTGCGGTTCTTTTTCTTCGCTTAAATGAATGCACTTGGCATAGCACCCGCCTTCGATATTGAAGACACCAGTGTCCGACCAGCCGTGTTCATCATCACCGATCAGTTTCCGGTCAGCATCCGCCGAAAGGGTGGTCTTTCCTGTGCCCGACAGTCCGAAGAAAAGCGCGACATCGCCTTTTTCACCGACATTGGCGGAGCAATGCATGGATAAAATATCTCGTTCCGGCAGCAGGAAATTCATGATGGAGAAAATCGATTTTTTCATTTCTCCGGCATACTCCGTTCCGCCGATTAAAATCGTCCGCTTTTCGAAAGAAACAATAATAAAGGTTTCTGAATGTGTGCCGTCTGTTTTTGGGTCCGCTTTGAAATGCGGAGCGGAAAGAATGGTAAACGGCTGTTCGACTGTTTTTTTATCATTGTCTTCAGGACGGATAAACAGCTGTCTGGCAAATAAATTGTGCCATGCAAATTCATTAACGACCGTGATCGGCAGTCTGTATTTTTCATCAGCACCGGCAAATCCTTCGAAAACAAACAGCTCATCTCGTTGTTTCAGATAGCTGACAACTTTCGTGTACAGCCGGTCAAATGCTTCCTCGGAAATAGGCTGATTCACCGGACCCCAATCGATCTTACTCTTTGTGCTTGCTTCTTCTACAATGAATTTATCTTTCGGCGAACGTCCAGTGTAAGCGCCTGTGGTCGCCCGGACAGCACCCGTGGATGTCAAAATGCCTTCGTTACGGGAAAGTACTTTTTCTGTAAGCTGAGCTGCAGATAAATTATGCTGCACATTAGGACTTGTTAATAAGGCTTGCAAATCAGCGGTTAAATCAACTGAGTTCATAAGAAACCTTCCTTTATCATTTTATTTGTGTTTTGCTAATTGTGAATTAGTATAACATATATTTTCAAATAGTCTATACTATTTATCGTTTTTTGTGTGTGCACTTCCATTGTTTTCCGCAATAAAGGCGTCTATTTCTCCTGATTCATATTGACATTGCAAACCCTTTTACGATAAGATATTTCATTGAGCGGATACTCTTATCCCGAGCTGGCGGAGGGACAGGCCCTATGAAGCCCAGCAACCGGTTTCTCTATTATTCATTATGTTCAAACTGCGTGAGACAACCAAGGTGCTAACCTGATGCAAGGTTGAATGATTCCTTGAGCGATAAGAGTGAAAGGCACAAAGACCAAACCCTTTCCTCGAACGGAAAAGGTTTTTTTATTTCATAAATATGCCAATTAACATCTCTAATATAAACGTAACATTGTATAAGAGGGAGCGAGTTCCGTATCATATATATAAGGTCTTTCGGGAGGCCTTGTGCAGGAGGAAGCAAATCATGAGTAAAAATCGTCGTTTATTTACATCAGAATCTGTTACGGAGGGGCATCCGGATAAAATCTGTGACCAGATTTCTGACAGCATCTTAGATGAAATTTTAAAGAAAGACCCTAACGCGCGTGTTGCTTGTGAAACGTCTGTGACAACTGGGCTGGTTCTTGTCAGCGGAGAAATCACAACTTCTACGTATGTTGACATTCCAAAAACAGTTCGTGAAACGATTAAAGAAATCGGATACACACGTGCAAAATACGGATTTGATGCGGAAACATGTGCGGTCCTGACATCAATTGACGAGCAGTCTGCTGATATTGCAATGGGTGTAGACCAAGCACTTGAAGCCCGTGAAGGCACAATGAGCGACGAAGAAATCGAAGCAATCGGAGCGGGTGACCAAGGTTTAATGTTCGGTTATGCGTGCAACGAAACGAAAGAGCTTATGCCTCTTCCGATTTCACTTGCTCATAAACTAGCCCGCCGCTTGAGTGAAGTGCGTAAAGAAGATGTTCTTCCTTACCTTCGCCCTGACGGCAAAACACAGGTAACGGTTGAGTATGATGAAAATAACAAACCTGTCCGCATTGACGCGATTGTTATTTCAACTCAGCACCATCCTGAAATTACGCTTGAGCAAATTCAGCGCAATATTAAAGAACATGTCATCAATCCGGTTGTTCCTGAAGAATTAATTGATGAAGAAACAAAATACTTCATTAACCCTACAGGCCGTTTCGTCATCGGAGGACCTCAAGGGGATGCAGGGCTTACAGGACGTAAAATCATCGTTGATACGTACGGCGGCTACGCACGTCACGGCGGCGGCGCGTTTTCTGGTAAAGATGCGACGAAAGTAGACCGTTCAGCTGCTTATGCTGCAAGATACGTTGCGAAAAACATCGTTGCGGCTGAGCTTGCAGATTCATGTGAAGTGCAGCTTGCTTACGCGATCGGTGTTGCACAGCCTGTGTCCATCTCAATCAATACATTTGGTTCCGGAAAAGCTTCAGAGGAAAAACTGATTGAAGTTGTTCGCAATAACTTTGATTTACGACCTGCCGGCATTATCAAAATGCTTGATTTACGCCGTCCGATCTACAAACAGACTGCTGCGTACGGCCACTTTGGACGCCACGATGTTGACCTTCCGTGGGAGCGTACAGACAAAGCGGAACAGCTGCGTAAAGAAGCGTTAGGAGAATAATTTTATAGCCGCTTACTGGTTAAGCGGCTTTCCCTTTTTTATCGATGTATCCATGTTTATTTTTTTACATAACTGTGAAACCAAATACTGTTCACAGCGTCTATAAATAGGGGTTCAATGATGACAATTTTAAATATGGAGGCAATACTATGTGTGGATTTGTCGGGGTTTTTAACAAGCATCCGTTAACTCAAACCGCTGATCAAGAAGAACTAATCAAACAAATGAACCAAATGATCGTTCACCGCGGTCCTGACAGTGATGGATATTACCATGATGAGCACGTTGGATTCGGATTCAGACGGCTCAGCATTATTGATGTGGAAAATGGCGGACAGCCTTTATCATATGAAGATGAGAAATATTGGATTATTTTTAACGGGGAAATCTATAACTATATCGAACTGAGAGAAGAGCTTGAAGCAAAGGGCTATACTTTCAACACAGATTCGGACACAGAGGTTCTTCTTGCGACTTACCGTCACTATAAAGAAGAAGCGGCTTCCAAGCTGCGCGGCATGTTTGCCTTTCTGATTTGGAATAAAAACGATCATGTGCTTTATGGAGCAAGAGATCCATTCGGCATTAAGCCGTTGTATTACACAACGATCAATGATCAGGTTTATTTTGCCTCAGAGAGAAAAAGTTTAATGGCAGCACAAAATGATATTGAAATAGATAAAGAAGCATTACAGCAGTATATGTCTTTCCAATTCGTTCCTGAGCCAAGCACGCTTGATATTGATGTGAAAAAAGTAGAGCCGGGTTCTCAGTTTACAATCCGCCCTGACGGCGATATCACATTCAAAACGTATTTCAAGGCGCGTTTCCAGCCTGTTCAGACGGAAGAAGATAAACTTGTCAAAGAAGTCAGAGACGCTATCTATGACTCTGTAAAAGTTCATATGAGAAGTGATGTGCCCGTCGGTTCATTCCTTTCAGGCGGAATCGATTCTTCGTTTATTGTATCCGTTGCGAAAGAATTTCATCCAAGCTTAAAAACATTTTCAGTCGGATTTGAACAGCAGGGCTTCAGTGAAGTTGATGTAGCGAAAGAAACTGCCGCTGCACTGGGCATTGAAAATATCAGCAAAGTCATTTCTCCGGAAGAATATATGAACGAGCTTCCTAAAATCGTATGGCACTTTGATGATCCGCTTGCAGACCCGGCTGCGATTCCATTGTATTTCGTGGCGAAAGAAGCGAAAAAACACGTAACGGTTGCGTTATCTGGCGAAGGTGCGGACGAGCTGTTTGGCGGATACAACATCTACCGTGAACCGCTTTCTCTTAAACCGTTTGAACGCATTCCGTCCGGCTTGAAAAAGATGCTTCTGCACGTAGCGGCGGTTATGCCTGAGGGAATGAGAGGAAAGAGCCTGCTTGAGCGCGGCTGTACTCCGCTTCCGGAGCGTTATATCGGCAACGCGAAGATCTTTGAAGAATCCGTGAAGGAACAGCTGCTGAAGCACTATGATTCTAGCCTTTCGTATCGCGATGTGACGAAGCCTTACTTTACAGAAAGCAGCTCATACAGCGATATTAACAAAATGCAGTATGTCGATATCCACACTTGGATGCGAGGCGACATCTTGCTAAAAGCGGATAAAATGACAATGGCGAATTCTTTGGAATTGCGTGTGCCGTTCCTTGATAAAGTCGTATTTGACGTTGCTTCTAAAATTCCTGATGAATTGAAAACAAAGAATGGTACGACGAAGTATCTCCTTCGCAAAGCTGCTGAAGGAATTGTGCCGGATCACGTATTGAACCGCAAAAAGCTCGGTTTCCCTGTACCGATCCGTCATTGGCTGAAAAACGAAATGAACGAATGGGTGCGCAGCATTATTCAAGAAAGCCAAACGGACGCTTATATCCATAAGGATTACGTTCTTCAGCTTCTTGAAGACCATTGTGCCGACAAGGCTGATAACAGCCGTAAAATTTGGACAGTGCTCATCTTTATGATCTGGCACAGCATCAATATCGAAAAACGGTATATGCCTGAAGAGCTGAGCCATCAGCCTAAAGAAGTCATCTTTGTTTAACAGATAAGGCTTTCGATTCGTCGAAAGCCTTGTTATTATACCAGTATTTCTCCATCATCATTGATTACCCTGCACATTCGTGCGAAATATTCAGAAGAATGATTTAATGATATTTTTTTCTAGGGGAGAAGGGAACATGCAAAAACAAAAACAAGAATTGCATCGCGGTCTTGAAGAAAGGCATATTTCTTTAATGTCTTTAGGGGCTGCCATAGGAGTGGGACTCTTCCTTGGCTCCGCATCAGCTATTCAATTAGCAGGGCCAGGTATTTTGGTGGCATATGCCTGCAGCGGTCTGGTTATGTTTTTTATTATGAGGGCGCTTGGAGAGATGGCCATTCAAAAGCCGGTCGCGGGCTCCTTCAGCAGGTACGCACGTGACTACTTAGGTCCGCTCGCAGGCTACTTAACCGGGTGGAATTACTGGTTCTTATGGGTTGTAACCTGTATGGCGGAAATCACCGCTGTGGGAATTTATATGGGATACTGGTTTCCGGATGTGCCAAATTGGATTTGGGCATTGTCGGCGCTGGTGATTATGACTGGTGTCAATTTCCTGGCCGTGAAGGCGTATGGAGAGCTGGAGTTTTGGTTCGCTTTGATTAAAATTGTCGCGATCCTTTCTATGATTGCTGTCGGTTTATTAATGATCATTGCAGGCGTCGGCAATGGAGGCATTGCTACAGGCATCAGTAATTTATGGAGCAACGGCGGATTTTTTCCTCATGGAATAAAAGGGGTTTTATTGTCACTTCAAATGGTGATGTTCGCGTATTTAGGCATTGAGATGATAGGGGTGACGGCCGGCGAAGTCAAAAACCCGCAAAAGTCATTAGCGAAAGCGATTGATACGGTATTTTGGCGTATCCTGATTTTTTACGTCGGTGCTTTATTTGTGATCATGTCCATTTATCCGTGGCAGGAAATCGGCTCACAAGGAAGCCCTTTTGTACTCACGTTTGAAAAAGTGGGGATTCCATATGCGGCAGGCATCATTAACTTTGTCGTTCTGACGGCAGCGCTGTCTTCTTGTAACAGCGGCATATTCAGCACCGGACGCATGCTCTTTAACTTAGCGGAGCAGAGCGAGGCGCCAAAAGCATACGGTAAGCTGACCAAAGGCGGCATTCCGGGTAAGGCCGTACTGGCTTCTGCGGGTGCGTTATTAGTCGGTGTGCTGTTAAACTATATTGTGCCTGCGAAGGTATTTACTTGGGTCACAAGCATTGCCACATTCGGGGCGATTTGGACATGGGCGATCATCTTGCTTTCTCAGATCAAATATCGTAAGGGCATGCAGCCAAAGGATCAAAAGCAATTAAAATATAAAATGCCTTTTTACCCATTCACGTCATATTTATCATTGGCCTTTTTAGCATTTGTCATTATCCTGATGGCTTATAGTCCGGAAACAAGAGTCGCCGTTATTGTCGGTCCGATTTGGTTTCTGATTTTGATAGCCGTTTATTATGGCAAAGGCTTTCATAAGAAAAACGCAGCTGTGTCAACTGAACAACAGATCAGCTGACAAAGAGAGCTCCCGGCGGGCTCTTTTTTGTTTAAGTAAAGCTACTCATAGAGAGCAGAGAATAGGAATAAGTTTTTTGCAGAGACTGCTTACAGTGGCGTCTCATTTTTTATGATAAGATAAAAGTCACACGTTTGTTTTGATTTGTGAACGTTTTATGGAAAATTAAAAACCCGAACTGCTATTTGGTTCGGGTCAGCGATGGTTATCGCTTAAATAATATTTTGAAAAATGGTAAAGTAAAACGAAGCTGGTCTTACATTTGCTGAAGTGATTTATAATATTGACCCTTTGTTACATATTCAGACCGTATTCTTTGCATGTCTTTTCGGTCTTCATCCGTCAAAGGGCGGATGACTTTTGCCGGGCGGCCGAAGGCAAGATGGCCTGGCGGAATGATTTTTCCCGGCGGAACAAGGCTGCCGGCACCAATAAAGGCGCCTTCACCGATTTCGGCTCCATCTAAGATGATTGAACCCATGCCGATTAAGGCGTTCTTGCGGATCACGGCGCTATGGAGTGTAACCTGATGGCCTATCGTGGCGTCATCTTCAATGAGAAGCGTCCGGTTCGGGCTTTGATGGATGCAGCTTAAATCTTGGATATTGACTCTGTTACCGATTCTGGTCGGGGCTACATCTCCTCTTATGACCACTGAGAACCAAATGCTGGATTGTTCTCCGATGACCACATCACCGGTAATTGTTGCATTATCGGCTACAAAAGCCGTTGGGTGGATTTTTGGCGTGTATTCCTTATAAGGGTAAATCATATATCTTTCATCCTTCTTTCTCTATTTAATTTTTGTATGAGGTGAACCGCATGTGGACCTGGAAAGCAGACAGACCTGTGGCAGTGATTGTTATAATCCACGGGGCAAGTGAACATCATGGACGGTATAAATGGCTGAGTGAAATGTGGAGATCTTCGGGTTATCACGTTGTAATGGGTGATCTGCCGGGACAAGGGACGACCACCCGGGCCAGGGGTCATATTCACTCATTTCAAGAATACATTGATGAAGTAGATACTTGGATCGATAAAGCGCGAACCTTTGAACTGCCTGTTTTTCTTCTCGGCCACAGCATGGGCGGCCTGATCGCGATTGAATGGTTTAAACAGCAGAGAAACCCCCGCATTACGGGAATTATTTTATCATCACCGTGTCTCGGGCTGCAAATTAAAGTCAATAAAGTGCTTGACCTTGCATCAAAGGGGCTGAATGTCATCGCTCCGTCGCTTAAAGTTGATTCAGGATTATCGATTGATATGGCGACACGGAATGAAGATGTCATCGAAGCAGGCCAGAACGATCCCCTTTTTGTCACGAAGGTTTCTGTCAGATGGTACAGAGAGCTGTTAAAAACTATCGAGTCTGCCATGGTGCCGACAGAGGCTTTTCTAAGGGTGCCGCTTCTAGTCATGCAGGCCGGAGATGACAAGCTGGTCGACAAAACGAAGGTCATCAAGTGGTTTTCAGGGGTTGCTTCCCACAATAAGTCATATAGGGAATGGGAAGGGCTTTATCATGAAATATTTAATGAACCGGAAAGAGAAGACGTTTTTAAAGCCGCAAGAGCATTTACTGATCAATATATTTGAACTGGGGGGTGCATGTGTTGACAGTACCGGAACATCCTTTTGGACTGATGGCCAAAGTATATCGTGAAATTTTTCCGCTCGTTCATCAAGAGCTGAACATATGGAAGCAAAAATCAGAAGCAATTAAAAACAGTGAATTAAAAGCACAGGCAACCGCAAGTATTCGAGATAAAACGTTTCACTGTGAAGGCGGCGGCATATTGGCCTTATTGTCAGGGAGTCATAGGCAGAAATGTGTTGAGTTCATCATCGCATATCAAACAATCAGCGACTACCTGGACAATTTGTGCGACCGCAGCACCTCACTTGACCCGGAAGATTTTCGAATGCTTCACACCTCTATGCAGGACGCGTTGACAGTGGGAGCTGAACCGCAAAATTATTATCAATTCAGGGACGAGCAGGATGACAGCGGATATTTGCAGGAATTGGTGAAAACGTGCCAGCGTGTCCTCGGTTCTATTGAACACTACGACATGATTAAACCTTATTTGCTGGAGCTTTGCGGCTATTATTGCGATTTGCAGGTGCATAAGCACGTTGTAGAGCATGAGCGCGTCCCGCGCCTTGAAAAGTGGTTTACCCAATATGAATCAGAGCTTCCTGAGATGGAATGGTATGAATTCTCAGCTTGTGCAGGCTCCACGCTAGGCATTTTCTGTCTTGTCGCATATTCGTTTCAGCCTGATTTTACTGAAAGCACCGCAAAAAAAATCCGCAACAGTTATTTTCCTTACATACAAGGTCTTCATATTCTGCTTGATTATTTGATTGACCAGGAGGAGGACTTGCTTGAAGGGGACTTGAATTTCTGCTCGTATTATCAGTCGCATGAAGAAATGATGAATCGGCTGCAGCACTTTATTCAGAAAGCCGATGAACATCTGCACGGCATTCCGCACGAAAACTTCCACCGCTTAATCAACCGCGGCTTGCTGGGTGTCTATTTGTCTGATGATAAAGTGGCGGGCCAAAAGGAAATGGGCCGGCTCGCGAAGAAGCTGATCAAAGCAAGCGGAAAAACCTCCTTTTTCTTTTATATCAACGGCAGAGCCTACAGAAAGTTTCAAAAGATAGCCTGGATGAAAAACTCAAAGAAAAAAGCTCAAATCATTTGCTGATTTGAGCTTTTTTTTCGATCGCAATAATAAACGGCGGGTCATTTTGCTGATTGATAAATCCGTATGTTAAGACACGGGCTGCTTGCTGATCCAAGTCCCGGCAAAAGTCGAGCACGTCGTTTTTTTCAGTTTTGCCTTCCGGATGGCCGTGATAGACGACCAAAACAATCAGGCCTTCATCTTTCATGATGCTGAGAAGCTG
The DNA here is from genome assembly GCF_020708615.1 of Bacillus sp. LBG-1-113. NCBI lineage: Bacteria > Bacillati > Bacillota > Bacilli > Caryophanales > Bacillaceae > Bacillus > Bacillus sp. LBG-1-113. The sequence continues at coordinate 43,752 of NZ_JAJFDG010000001.1, forward strand.
TTCAATTGCTTGAATCGTTGAATTGCCGTTTGTCGTAATCGATTTGTTCCCGCCTGGCAGATAGCCAAGGTTAAACACAGCGGCCGCTACTTTCCCGTGTGTTTCCTGCGGAAGTGATTCAGCAATTTTGTCATGGCTTTTATGAAATAAAGTTGTCCGGTTTTGATAGGTGTCACCGAGCCGCTCCTTCGTATTGGCCACTGCTGATTCTTGTATATCAAATGCGTATACATGGCCGTTTTCACCGACAAGTTCAGCTAAAAACAGGGTGTCGTGCCCGTTCCCCATTGTGGCGTCAACAACAATGTCTCCGTCCCCTGCGGCCATTTTCAGCAGCTCTTTACTGTAAGGAAGAATCTTTTTCAGAATCATAAGGCTGATTCCTCCTGGAGACGCTGAAAGAACTTACCTTGGTAGCTGCCGCGATTTTCAAGTTCTTTATTGATAGCGCCGAGCACTTCCCATTTGTTCACACTCCACATTGGCCCAATCATCAATTCAATCGGCCCGTCACCAGTGATACGGTGTACGATCATTTCTGGCGGGATGATTTCAAGCTGGTCACAGACGAGCTGCATATATTCGTCTTGAGAGAGAAATTCCAGCTTTCCCTTTTCGTATTGTTTCACCATCGGCGTGCCCTTCAGCAGGTGCAGCAAATGGATTTTAATACCTTGTACGTCCAAATTTGCCACTGCTTTTGCCGTTTCCATCATCATGTCCCGGTCTTCAAGAGGAAGTCCATTAATAATATGCGAGCAGACGCGTATGCCGTGTTTTCTTAGCTTATTCACACCTTCAACGTAGCAGTCAAAGTCATGTGCCCGATTGATCAGAAGAGCTGTCCGTTCGTGAACTGTCTGAAGCCCGAGCTCCACCCAAAGATACGTGCGTTCATTGAGTTCTGCCAAATACTCAACAACGTCATCCGGCAGGCAGTCCGGCCGTGTGGCGATTGAAAGGCCGACCACATTGTCGAGCGCGAGAACAGACTCGAATTTCTCTCGAAGCACGTCAACTGGAGCATGTGTATTGGTGAAAGCCTGGAAATAAGCGATATATTTCCCGTCCTTCCATTTTTCGTGCATACGGTTTTTAATGTCGTGGAATTGCGTCATTAAATCATCGGCCCGGTTTCCTGCAAAATCACCGGAGCCCGCAGCGCTGCAAAAGGTACAGCCGCCGTGAGCGACAGTGCCGTCACGGTTCGGGCAGTCAAAGCCGCCGTCAAGCGCTACTTTAAATACCTTATGCCCGAAATGATCTCTGAGATGATAATTTAATGTATGATAGCGTTTTTCCGTATTTGAATAAGGAAAAGGATTGTTCTGAATCACGATTAATGTGCCTCCTTGCGTACAATTGCATCCTAAAATTGTAGCACGCATTTCATATGAGAACAAATGAATATCGACCATAAATTTCTTTATTGAATCATGTCTGATGAGGCTACACTATGGATGATGGAAAGTTTCCATTACCAAGAGGAGGGGTTACTGTGGCAACAAGACAATCAGTAGATGAACATCTCCAACAATGTATGCAGGCGTATGATTATGCTGAAGAACAGCTGAAAATCGCTTCTAAACAAGAGCATTATAACGACCAAGAATACAGCGATGCGCAAATGCAGATTGAAAATGCGGTAAATGCCTTGAATAAACTATGGCTGTCATCAAATGATCAGCAGAGAGAACAGCTGTACAGAATGAGACTTCAGCTTCAAGCTTTGCAAAATAATATGATCTTGCAGCACCCTCTTGATGTGTAAGAAACGGACCCTTTTGATAAGGGTCCGTTTTTTTGTAAAAAAGGATTGACTTTGCACTGCAAAGTATTTATTGTATTAAGTGTACTAATTGAAGTAATACACTATAGACACTAATGAAAAGTCATTTATATATTGAATTTAAGGGAGGCAGTTATGAAACATAAAAAACAAAACAAACGTAACGTGCCAATGCTGATCGCGGCATCTATGATCGCTTGTTCTTTTTTTCTTGTCCTTGTGATGATCGGTTTTGAATGGCAAAAAAGTATAATTGATTCGTTTTATTTATGAAAGGTTCAGATCGTATAGAAAGTAGGGAAGTAAATGATTCAAATCGATCCAAGAAGCTCAACGCCCATTTACGAACAAATTATTCAGCAAATGAAAGAGCTTTGTTTGAAAGGGATCATGAAGCCTGGTGATAAGCTTCCTTCTGTCAGAGAATTAGCGACGATCATTATTGCGAATCCGAATACTGTCAGCAAAGCATACAAAGAGCTTGAGCGAGAGGGTATTATTGAAACGCTGCGGGGCAGAGGGACCTATATATCGGAAAATGCAAAAACGACACTGGTTGAAGGGAAGATGACGATGATTAAAGAGCAACTCAAACAGCTCATCATCGATGCACATTATGCGGGGGTTGAGCTGGAGAAACTGCAAGAATGGATAAAGGAAATCAGCGCTGATGTGAAAGGGGGCGAGAGTGATGATTGAATTAAGACAGCTGTCAAAAACGATTGACGGCAATCAAGTATTAAAAGACGTTTCTTTAACAATTGAAAAAGGGGAAATTTTCGGGCTGCTCGGCCGGAACGGATCGGGTAAAACGACGATGCTCCGTTTAATCCAGCAAATTATTTTCGCGGACAGCGGAACGATTCTGTTTGACGGCGTAGAAATCAAAAAGCATCCGAAGGTGAAACAGAATATCATCTACATGCCTGTTCAGAATCCTTTTTATGACAAGTATACATACAAGCAGCTTGTTGACATCCTGAGAAGGATTTATCCGAAGTTTGATGTCACCTACGCGAATGAGCTGATGAACAGATACGAAATTCCGGAAACGAAAAAGTACCGTGAGCTGTCGACGGGCTTGAAAAAACAGCTGTCACTCGTTCTATCGTTTGCGGCGAGACCGGCGCTGATTCTTCTTGATGAGCCGACGGACGGAATAGATGCAGTGACAAGGCATGATGTACTGCAGCTGATGGTCGATGAAGTGGCTGAGCGTGATACGAGCATCCTGATCACCTCCCATCGCCTTGAGGATATTGAACGGATGTGCAACCGAATTGGTTTTCTCGAAGAGAACAGACTGACCAACGTCATGGATATTGATGAGTTAAAAGAAGAATACATTAAAATTCAAATGGCCTTCGATACAGATGTCAATTTGGCCATCAGAGAGCAAAACATTCCGATGCTCGATCAGGCCGGTGTGTTTTACACGGTGCTGATCCCGAAAAGCGATGAGAAGAACAAGAGCTTTTTGAAAGAGCTGAAGCCAAAAGTGTGGAATGAGCTTCCTGTCAACTTGGAAGAAGTATTCATTGCGAAGTTTGGAGGGAAGCGGAGATGGTAGACCGAGGTCTCCTCTATCGAGAGTGGAAGCAGAATCAAGTGGTTCTTTTGTTAAGTATTGTGTTTTTAGTGCTGGCAAATCCGCTTTCTATCGTGAATACGTATTTGTCTTATCAAGGGTGTCTTGATCGCCAAGACCCGCAATATTGTGATTTTATTGTGAATTATTCCATAAGCAATCTGATAGATATCAACTGGGTGCCGGGTGTCATTTTGGCGGTCTGCTTCCTGGGAATGGAACGTTCGAGAGGCACGATGGATTTTATATTAAGCCTCCCATATAACAGAAGCCACATTTTCCAGACGAAATTTTGGTTAGGCGGTTTTGTGATTGTACTGTCGCAGTTGATTGGCTTTTTACTTGCATGGCTGCTAATTCTTGTTTATAGCCCTGAACACGTCTACTATTTTGAGCACAGCAGCGTTGGAGTAATCGTGATTAGCTTTATGACTTACTCACTGGTGATGGCCGCCGGAGCGTTAACGGGTAATGCTTTTGCCCAGCTGTTAACGGCGTTTTCTGCAGCTATATTGCCGTATTTAATGATTGCATTGCCGATAATCAATTTAGAGATCGTTTTTAATTTCCATATATATGAGTTTTTCTCTTCCATAAAAGGTTATTATGAATTGGAAAACAAATTCATGTATCTATTCCCTTTTGTTTATGTTGGAAATGACTGGATTTTCGATAACGGATTTATTTTATTGATTCCATTTATTTTGAGCATTCTGTTTTACTTGATTGGCAATATCAGCTTTAAAAAGCATCCAAGTGAGCGAAACGGATACTTTTTCATTTGGAAGAGATTAGACCGTCCGGTACAAATTTTGGTTATCATTTTTGGCATTCTCGGATTTGGTTTGTTTGGATATTCTGCCGGACATTCCATTATTGGTTACATTTTTGGAATGATCTTTGGAGCTGTAGTTGGATTTTTTGTGAGCTACTTCTCTATTTATAAGAAAACTAAAAATTAAAAAACACTTAGGTTTGGAGGGAAGTGATGTGCCGGATTTCGGGCTGTTTTATAAAGAGTGGAAGCAAAATAAAGCTCTGTTAACCATGATTTTCTTGGTATTTATGCTTAGCAATCCTTTTACCGTTTTAAATACGTACATCTCATATCAAGGCTGCGTGGCTAATCAGAACGAGTGGGTCGGAACCTGCGTATTTACGATTAACTATTTAAATGGCACATTTATCTCACTCTTTTGGATTTGGGGTGTCGTTTTGGCTGTCAGCCAGCTTGGAATAGAACGAAGCAAGGGCCTCTTTGATTTTACATTAAGCCTTCCTTATACGCGAGGCCAGATATTTAATGCGAAGTTTCTGACTGGCGGTATTGTGATTGTGGCACCGCAAATCTTTGGATATGTTTTATCTGTTTTGCTCCTAGTGCTTTTGAAACCCGAGCAAGCCGTTTATTTTCATCACTATAGCCTGGGAATGATCATCGTCAGTTTGCTGGCTTATTCTCTGGTCATGGCGGGGGGAGCTTTGACGGGCCATATTTTTGCACAGCTTTTGGTTTCAGCTACTGTTACGATTTTGCCTTTTTTGCTCATGACTCTTCCTGCTATCAACCTGGAAATCCTTCTTGGCGGAACAGTAGAGTTTATACATGGCCCTGTGCCCGAATGGGTGAAGTATCTATTCCCGGTTACTTACGTTGTGCCGAACTGGGTTGAGGATTCTCCACATTATTTAGTGATTCCGGCCATCATGACGATCATCTTTTACATCATCGGCTACATCAGTTTTGTCAAACTGTCTAATGAACGGAACGGATATTTCTTTTTGTGGAAACCGCTAGACCGCCCGGTACAGGTCATTGTCATTATCATTGGAATCATGGGCTTCGGGTATTTTGGATTTGCCGCAACGGAAAGCTTCGCCGGCTACATATTTGGCATGGCTGCTGGCGCCGTGATTGGTTTTCTTATCAGCTATTTTGCGATTTATAAAAAAACAAAACATTTATAAGGGAGAGAGAAAAGATGATTGAAGTTCAGCATATTAACCATTCTTTCACGATTGGAAAAAAGGGCCGTGAGAATGAAGTGCCTGTCTTAAAAGATGTCTCGTTGACTGTGGCGAAAGGAGAAATCGCCTGTATCGTCGGACGAAGCGGATCAGGAAAATCAACACTTCTGAATTTGATATCAGGCTACATCACACCGACAAAAGGGCGTATTGTGATTAACGGAACTGATGTCACGGGCTTTAATGAAAAGGAATGGGCTCAGTTCCGCCTTGAACACTTTGGGTTTATTTTTCAAAGCTTTCAGCTCATCCCGGGCTTAACGACGTATGAGAATGTTGAAATGCCGCTGGCGCTAAAAGGAATTAAACCGTCTGAGCGCAAGAAAAAGGTACAGGACATGCTGAAACGCGTCGGTCTTGAAAACCATGCTGCTCACTATCCTAATGAACTGTCAGGCGGACAGCAGCAGCGTGTCAGCATTGCGAGAGCGCTGATTTTAAATCCGTCGATTATTTTAGCGGATGAGCCGACGGGAAGCCTTGATTCAGAAACGGAACAGGAAGTGCTGGAATTGATTCAGCAGCTGAACCGTGAGCGGGGCATTACATTTGTGATTATTACCCATGACGATGAAGTGGCTTCAATCGGACACTCAAAATTCCAGCTGCATGACGGTGTGTTAAAAGGGGGTATTACCGTTGAGATTTAAGGATCAGGTTCATTTTATCAGAAGAAATATGAAGAAAAACAGGCTCCGCGTCTTTATGACCATTCTTGCGACAACAATGGCGTGTGCGTTTTTAGTTGTGCTGTCGTCGGTTGGATTCGGGATTCAAAAGACAATCACAGATATGACGATGAGCCAGCAAATTGTGACTAAAGTCAGTGTAATGGGCAAGGAAGGGGATAAGCCTATTAAAAAAGCTGATTTAGAGAAGTATGATCATGTAAGGTCAGTTGTAGAACGAACGCAAGTGTATGAGCCAAACAAAGCAACTTTAGGCAATCGCACAAATGAAAGCTCTAATCTTATCTTTACCAATATGAATGATGAATTAAAGGCCAATATGGAATTAGAAAAAGGAAGAGTCGCAAAGTCGGAAAATGAAATCGTAGTAGGATACGACTTTGCAAAGAGATTATTGACGAAAAAAGAATCTGAAGCATATAACAAAAAAATCGAGGAAGCAAATGGAAACCCCGAGGATATAGAAGAACCAAAGGGTTATACGAAAGACATCCTGAACAAAACGATTGAATTAAGTGTATCAAAAACAGATCCTAAAACAGGGGATGTTACGAAAACAAAAACATATGACTTTAAAATTGTCGGTATTACAAAAAAACCATCTCAAGATTGGATGGAGGATTCAAACATCTTCATTAGTGACCAGTTCAAGAAGGACTTTTCGGAATTTTTGGACTTCAAGGGCGGGAATGTTGAAAAAAATGTTGGCGTTTATGCTGATAAATTTGAGAATGTGGAACAGCTGACAAATGATCTAACAGATGACGGATACTATGTCACATCAGTTACTACCGAGCTTGAAGGAGCCAACACCTTCTTCATGGTCTTTAAAATCGGCCTGATCTTTGTCGGATGTATCGCGGTTATCATTTCAGCCATTGGAATATTTAACACGATGACGATGGCGGTTACAGAAAGAACGCAGGAGATCGGCATTATGAAAGCGATTGGGGCAAGTCCGTCTATCATTCGCCGAATGTTCTTGATGGAAAGTGCGTATATCGGAATTTTAGGCTGTGTGATCGGGATAATCATTTCTTACGGCGTGAGTTACCTTGTCAATCTGGCCGTTCCGATGATTCTCGCGGCGACAAGTGGAGGCGAAGCGGGCGATCTGAACTATACGTTTTCTTATATTCCGCTCAGTCTTGTCATCATTGCGGTTGTGATTTGCGGCGGAGTCGCTGTGATCTCGGGTATGAACCCAGCCCGAAAAGCAACAAAAACCAATGTGCTGACAGCATTAAGAAGAGAGTTGTAATTAAAAAAAGCCGGCTGAACCAGCCGGCTTTTTCTGTATAGCTTATCAACAAGATTTGCTATACACTTGACATAAAAAAGGAAAAAGTGCGGTGAGTCCATTGTTTAAACTTTTGCTGATAGAAGATGATAAATCGCTTTTTCATGAAATCAAGGAGCGTTTAACGGGATGGTCCTATGATGTATACGGCATTCAGGATTTCGGCCAAGTGATGCAGGAATTTGCGTCAATCAAACCCGATTGCGTCATTATTGATGTTCAGCTCCCTAAATTTGACGGGTTTCATTGGTGCCGGCTGATCCGTTCCCGGTCAAATGTTCCAATTCTCTTTTTATCCTCCCGTGACCACCCTGCTGATATGGTCATGTCGATGCAGCTGGGAGCGGATGACTTTATTCAAAAGCCGTTTCATTTTGATGTGCTGATAGCGAAAATCCAAGCCATTTTCCGGCGCGTGCATCAATATAATACGGAGCTGAGCACGATCAAAACATGGTGCGGGGCTGCCATAGACGCAGAGCAAAACCTCGTCAGCAATGACAAAGGCTCTATTGAACTGACTAAAAATGAAATGTTTATTTTAAAACACTTAATTGAACAAAAAAACAAGATTGTCAGCCGCGATGAGTTAATCAGAAGCCTGTGGAACGATGAGCGTTTTGTCAGCGATAATACGCTGACCGTCAATGTCAACCGCCTGCGGAAAAAATTGGACGAATTGCAGCTTGGGACATATATCGAGACGAAGGTCGGCCAAGGCTACATGGCGAAGGAAGAGGATCATTTCTATGATTAAAGCATTCCTCATCGAAAGACGAAGCTGGATTGCCGCATTTTTGCTGCAGCAAATTCTGATTTTGTTGATTGCCTTTGTCGATCCGTCTATTCCATTTGAAAATGTTCTTTATATTGTTTATTTGTGTGTCCTGATCTTTGTTGTGTTTGTTATCATCCGTTTTCGGAAAGAAACCGCATTCTATAAGAGTCTTGAAGAATGGGAAAATAATCTCGATGTCACAGCCATAAGTGAACCGGAGACGCCGTTTGAAGGGATGATTGAAAAAAGCATCACCGGACAAACGGAACAATTGAAGCAATCTGCATTGCGGAATCGCTTGGCATTAGAAAATGAAAAAGATGAACTGATGGCGTGGATACATGAGGTCAAAACGCCTTTAACAGCGTTGCATTTAATCATCGATCGGATGGAAGACCCATCATTAAAAGCCCAGCTATCGTATGAGTGGCTGCGCATCCATCTGCTGCTTGATCAGCAGCTTCATCAAAAGCGCATGTCCTTTATCGAAAATGATCTGTCTTTAGAGATGATCAAGCTTAAGCCCTTGATTATCAAAGAGATCAGAGACTTGCAATCGTGGTGTATACAGAAAGGAATCGGGTTTGATATTCAGCTGGAGGCAGAGGAAGTCTTGAGCGATGCGAAATGGCTGGCCTTTATTATCAGGCAGCTGCTGACCAACGCCGTAAAATACAGTGAAGCAGCTGATATTGTGATCAACTGCTATGAGAAAGACGAGCGGAAGGTTCTTGAGGTAAAAGATTTTGGACGGGGCATTGACAGGAAAGACGTCTCACGAATTTTTGAAAAAGGGTTTACATCTACAACCGATCATCATAATCAGTCTTCTACGGGCATGGGGCTGTATCTGGCAAAGAGAGCCGCAAAACCGTTGTTGATCGATATCGATGTGCATTCAGAGCTTGGAGCTGGAACAACCTTTACCTTAACCTTTCCGAAACGAAATCAATTCGAACGTGTCATTAGCGTGTGACGAAAATGTCACATGCTTTTCTTTTTTGTTCGCCTAATCGAAGGAAAAGCCCGTCGATCCTTTTTATAATAACAGTATCCAATATAAAGGAGACTACGGATATGATGATTTTAGAAGCAAATAAAATTCGAAAAAGCTATGGTAACAAGCTGAATAAACAGGAAGTGCTGAAGGGCATCGATATTCACATTGAAAAGGGCGAATTTGTCAGCATTATGGGTGCTTCAGGGTCGGGCAAAACCACTTTGCTTAACGTTCTGTCCTCGATAGATAAGGTCAGTCACGGAACGATCAACATTAACGGAAACGAAATGACGTCCCTGAAGGAAAAGCAGCTGGCTGAATTTAGAAAACAGCACTTAGGCTTTATCTTTCAGGATTACAATTTGTTAGACACATTAACAGTGAAAGAAAATATCCTTCTGCCGTTATCGATCACGAAAATATCAAAAAAGGAAGCACACCGCAAGTTTGAGGAAGTGGCGAAGGAATTGGGAATTTATGAATTGCGGGATAAGTACCCGAATGAAATTTCCGGCGGCCAGAAGCAGAGAACATCCGCCGCAAGAGCGTTTATTCATGACCCGAGCATTATTTTCGCTGATGAGCCGACCGGCGCGCTCGATTCGAAATCAGCCTCTGATCTATTAAATAAACTGAGCCAGCTCAATCAAAAACGCAGCGCCACAATTATTATGGTTACCCATGATCCCGTTGCAGCGAGCTACTGCGGCAGAGTCATTTTTATTAAGGATGGTTTGATGTATACGCAGCTGAATAAAGGGGGCCAAGACAGGCAGACGTTTTTCCAGGATATCATGAAAACACAAGGCGTGTTAGGCGGGGTGCAGCATGAACATTAATCAGCTCATTCTGCGAAATCTGAAAAAGAATATCAGGAATTATTACCTCTATGTGTTTGCCTTAATCTTTAGTGTGGCGCTTTATTTCGCATTTGTCACACTCCAATATGACCCGTCCATTAATGAAGTAAAAGCTTCCATTAAAGGCGCCGCGGCTATTAAAACCGCTTCAATTTTGCTTGTGGCTGTTGTATCAATCTTTATTTTGTATGCCAATACCATTTTTATTAAAAGACGGAGTAAAGAGATCGGGCTGTTTCAACTAATCGGAATGACAAAGCACAAGATCTTTCGTATCTTAAGTGCGGAAAATATCATGCTGTATTTCGGCTCGTTAGCCATCGGGGTTTTTGCCGGATTTTCAATATCAAAGCTTGTGCTCATGATCTTGTTCAAAATCGTAGATGTCAAAGCTGATGCGAAACTGCATTTTTCTGAGCAAGCCTTGGTGCAAACAATCATTGTGTTCTGCGGCATTTATCTATTGATTATGATCATGAATTATACGTTTATCAAAAAGCAAAGTATTTTATCTTTGTTTAACGTAACGTCTTCCACTGAGGATAAAGTGAAGAGAATCTCTTTTTTCCAGATGCTGATTGGTGCGTTGGGCATCGTGTTGATTTTAACGGGATACTACGTGTCTTCTGAGCTGTTTAGCGGAAAATTCAAGACCATAAACGAACTGTTTTTCGCAATGAGCCTTATCTTAGGGTCCGTCATTATCGGAACGTTTCTCTTTTATAAAGGATCGGTTACGTTTATCTCGAACATCATTCGGAAAAGCAAGGGCGGCTACTTGAATATCTCAGAGGTTCTGTCGCTGTCATCAATTATGTTCAGAATGAAATCGAACGCGTTGCTGCTGACGATTATCACAACCGTTTCAGCGCTCGCCATCGGGCTGTTATCCCTTGCTTATATTTCGTATTACTCGGCAGAAAAGACTGCTGAACAAAATGTAGCGGCGGATTTTTCATTCATGAATGAGAAAGATGCCAAACGATTTGAAAGCAGTTTGAGTGAAAATGACATGTCGTACGTCAAAAAAGAAATGCCTGTCCTGCAATCGTCTGTTGATCTCACAAATATCATGGATGGAACTTCGAAAGAGATGCAGGGCGATCCCGCCAACACACAACTCGCTGTTGTTAGCGATAAAGATGTAAAAGGCGTGGATGTGGCGGCTGGGGAAGCGGTTTTCTCAGGCTACACCGACTTGCTGCAAAGAATAATGGTTTTAAAAGACTCCGGCAGCATTAAAGTCAAAAGCAAGCATGAGACACAATCATTACACTATAAAGGATTAAGAGAAGAGTTTCTTGTATCCTACACGTTTACAAGCGGGGGAATGCCTGCAGTCATAGTAGATGACAACCTGTTTAAACAGCTGAACAAAGATAAAGACCCTCGCATTCAGCTGGCGCAATCTGAATTTATCGGCATCAATATGAAACATGGAGATCAGCTTGAAAAAGCAAATGAGCTTTTTCAAAAGGTGAACAAGAAAGATCTACATTTATCAAGGCTGGATACAAGTATTGCGCAAAAATCTCTTTTTGGTATGGTCATGTTCATCGTTGGTTTCTTAGGCTTAACATTTCTCATCACCTCGGGGTGTATCCTTTACTTTAAACAAATGGGTGAAAGTGAAGAAGAAAAACCGAATTATACCATCCTAAGAAAACTCGGTTTTACACAGGGTGACCTGCTGAAGGGGATACGCATCAAACAAATGTATAACTTCGGCATTCCATTGGTGATCGGCCTCTTTCACAGTTACTTTGCCGTGCAATCCGGCTGGTTCTTATTCGGATCAGAGGTATGGTCGCCGATGATTATGGTGATGGTGTTATATACTGCACTCTATTCTATTTTCGGTATTCTGTCGGTTCTTTATTATAAAAAGGTGATTAAGTCGGCATTGTAAAACAGTAAAAGCTCCAGAGAAACTGGAGCTTTTACTGTTTATCGTTTCGGCGCCCGATACCCGGCTGCCTCAGCCTCTTCCACTGAACAAAACATGTCAGCAGGGTCTGTCGTCCGGTCATAGTATGTACTGCCCGGCGTATGATAGATGCCGTTTTTGCTGCCTTTGATAAGACAGCCTTCTGCTGTATCAGCAGTGTTGGTTTCGTTGCTTTTATTTGTGCTGGTTGAAGATTGTTCGCTGTTTTCTTTCGTGCTGGCTGTTCGGTTTTGCGCCTCTTTTAATTGCTTTTCAAGCTTTGTTTTATCCTGTTGAAGGGCTTCATTTTCAGCCTTTGCTGTTTTGGTATCTTCTTTGAGCTGTTTTTGTTTTTCTTGAAGTTCTTTATTTTCTGCTTTTAATGATTTCTGAGTCTTTTTTAATTCATTATTTTCTTTCTCCAGCTGCTTGAGCTTGTCTTGATCTTTTGTATTGTCTTTCAGTTTCTTTGCTTCAGAGCTGATGGCTTCATACTCTTTCTCAAGTGCTTCATGCTCTTTTTTAAGACTTTTATATTCAGTGTTTAGAGCTGAATATTTTTTATCAGCCTTTGCTGCGGCAGCGTCAGGTTCTGACAAAGCTGCTCCGGTGAAGAGCAGAATGAGGCCTCCAATGAAAAGCGGCCAAAAGAGTTTTTTAGAGAATCGTTTTTCCTTTTTCAGCACATATCTGACGAGATGGTATACTCCATAGCCAAGTGAAAAGAGAAATGCAAAAAAACCGAGGAATGCGAATGCCATTTCCATGAAATTTACCCCTTTTTCTATTTATTTTACAATTTTCGAACAATATTTGTTAGATTTTTTCACACTCATCTGTTGAAAAATATGAGATAGACAGATAGAATGAATGTGCTATGATAACTGGATTCGTACGGAGCCTTTTGAGGTTTCCGTTTTTTCATGAGCTTTTATAGATAAGAAAGGGGGATCAGTATGCCGCGCGCATTGAAAATTTTAGTGATAGGGATGTTTATTAATGTGACAGGGGCATCCTTTTTATGGCCGCTTAACACGATCTATATTCATAATCATTTAGGAAAGTCGTTAACGGTCGCGGGGATTGTCCTTATGCTGAATTCCGGCGCCAGTGTGGCAGGGAATTTATGCGGCGGGTTTTTGTTTGATAAAATCGGCGGGTTCAAATCCATCATGCTCGGAATTGCGATTACGTTAGCAAGTCTGGTGGGTCTCGTTTTTTTTCATGATTGGCCGTTTTATATTGTGCTGCTTACAATTGTAGGGTTTGGTTCGGGTGTTGTTTTTCCGGCCAGTTACGCAATGGCTGGATCAGTGTGGCCTGAAGGGGGAAGAAGGGCATTTAATGCGATTTATGTCGCGCAAAACGCAGGCGTTGCCGTCGGTTCTGCGCTTGGCGGCGTAGTGGCGTCTTTCTCGTTTTCATACGTATTTTTGGCGAATGCCGCGTTGTATGTGGTTTTTTTCTTTATCGTATATTTCGGATTTCGAAACATTCAGACGAAGGATGTGTCTCAAACGTCTGTGCTTGATTATGACGCTGTAAGCAGCAAAGCGAAATTTACGGCTCTGGTCATATTGAGCAGCGGGTATGTGCTCGGATGGCTGGCATATTCTCAATGGTCTACCACCATTGCCTCGTACACGCAAAGTATCGGAATGTCTCTTTCTTTATATAGTGTGCTGTGGACGATTAACGGAATTTTAATTGTGGTTGGACAGCCGCTTGTCAGCTTTTTTGTGAAAAAATGGGCTGAATCGCTAAAAGCGCAAATGATCATTGGTTTTGTCATTTTTATTGTGTCTTACAGCATGCTGCTGACTGCGAAGCAATTTCCAATGTTTTTGGCTGCCATGGTGATCTTGACCATCGGGGAAATGCTTGTTTGGCCTGCAGTGCCAACGATTGCCAACAAGCTTGCGCCTAAAGGGAAAGAAGGGTTTTATCAAGGGTTTGTGAACAGCGCTGCGACAGGTGGCAGAATGATAGGGCCTTTGTTCGGAGGCGTGCTCGTCGATCATTCCGGCATTCACGCTCTCGTTTTATCTCTTTTGGTTTTGCTTATGATCAGCATAGTCACGACGATTTTATACGACAAACGATTAAAATCAGCTGATAAAGCGAATAAGCAAGCTTCAGTTTCTTCATAAGAAAGATCCCGCCGGATGAGCGGGATCTTTTTACATAATCGGAAGCACGTTAACGGCATCCTTTACATTAGAATATGTTTTCAGCGATGAGAAATTAGCATCCAGTTTATTCATCTTCATGGCCAATTCGGGCTTAATGCCGGTAATGATTAATTCTGTTCCGGTCAATTTCAGCAAATGGCTCAGCTTGAAAATCTGGTCGGCGGTTTGTTCATTTACTTGGGCCAATCCTGATAAATCAATAATCAAATAATCATCTTTGGATGTTGATAAAATATTCGTCAATGTGCTGACGATGGAATTAAATCGCTCCTCTGTCAGGTTGCCGACTAGCGGAAGAGCCGAAATGCCGTTGCGAATCGGCACAATAGGAGTAGAAAGTGCAGTAATTTCTGTGAGGGAATCCTCGAGAAGCTGTTCATACTCTTTTTGCTTGGTAATGTCTTTTTGGATTCCGACAAAATAGGTTTTGTCTTCTATTTCCAGCGGATCAATATTTAACTCATTCCAGAACATCGTTCCGTCTTTTTTGTAGTTTTGAATCTGAACTGTAACGGGCTCTTTATTTTGTAAACCGGCTCTGATGTTGTCCACTTCACCAGCGTCTGTATCTTTCCCCTGTAAGAAGCGGCAGTTCTTTCCTAAAATTTCCTCGGCCTCATAGCCGGTCATTTGAACAAAGCCTTGGTTTACATAGACAATCGGATTATCTTCAAGTGCAGGATCTGTAATCACTACACCGACTCGCGCGTGATCAAGCGCTTTTTTGATGACGTCCAGCTGTCCTTTTATTCCGAATGATTGAAAACTACCCATAAAATTCCCCCTTAGGCCGCCAGCTTGCTGTGCGAAAGCCTGATATTCCCCTTTTTTTAATGAATTCTACAGTAACCGTAGCACAACACATGTTCTGATTCAAGCAAGCGCAGTTTGTTGTTTGTCATTCGGGCTTGTCCTCGTATACACTAAAAATAAGAACAGAGTTTGAACATATGAACGGAAAGGTTTCTACATGCTAAATAGGTGACTAGGTAAATGTCACTGGGTGAAAAATGAATCTAATGCATCAAGCTTACCGATCATGTGTTCACATATAATGGAAGAAACAAGCTTTTTTCAGATTTGCCAGTATGTAGATATCGAAAATCATCGGAATCGTTTAAGGGGGCTGGATGGCCTGAAGTCGCTTTACGAAATAAGGGCTTTAGGAAGGTGATGATGAAGATGCTGCATCAGGTATTAATTGCTTGTGTAATTGGAGGAATCATGGGGATTCTCGGTCATGTGAAAAAGAGAGGCAGACTGGAGAAACCCAGGATGACAAAGCGGTTTATCTATCTTGGATTTTTGGAAGATTGGTTTATCGGCATGACGGCTTCCATTTTACTTGTACTATCCGCTGACCCCGATTCAGGAATTCAACTTGTCATCTTATCCATAATCTCAGGCTACGGCGGTGAAGCTGTTCTCAGAAGCTTTGATTTTGTAAGAGAAATGAACAGCGGCGGCGAACCGGCCGAGTCGAAACGTCAAACCAAAACTCCACCAGAATAATTGTCCTCAATCTTCGCCCGTTCAGGGTACATTCCCATTGTATACAAACCTGCTTGCACTTATGAACAGAATTCTATAAAATACAGTTAAGATTACGGTTGCGAAAAGAACAATGAAGAGGAGCAGTAAGAAGCAGATATTGTTTCAGAGAGTTGACGGCTGGTGAAAGTCAATCAAGTTTGTTTCCGAACTCACCTCAGAGTTGCAGCGGTGAAAAGCCGCTGACGCATAACTGCGTTAAAAGTATCAAGTGAGTGCGGCGTCTGCCGCGCTAACGAGGGTGGTACCGCGGGAAAACGAAAGTCTCTCGTCCCTTTTAGGGATGAGGGAGTTTTTTTTAGTTTGGGAATATTCTGAATATAATCCTCCCTGTCCCGTCAATACTTGAACATAAAACGCCGTATTCAATCAGAAGGAGGTTTTTACTTTGAGTTTTCAGCACAAAGAGATAGAAAAGAAATGGCAAAATTATTGGCTGGATAACAAAACATTTGCCACTCTTGATCATAATGAGAAACAAAAATTTTACGCGCTGGACATGTTTCCTTATCCGTCTGGAGCGGGTCTTCACGTCGGACACCCTGAGGGCTATACAGCGACGGATATCCTCTCCCGCATGAAGCGCATGCAGGGGTATGACGTCCTTCATCCGATGGGCTGGGACGCATTCGGTCTGCCGGCTGAGCAATACGCCCTCGACACCGGGAATGATCCGGCAGTGTTTACGAAGCAGAATATCGATAATTTCCGCCGCCAAATCCAGGCGCTCGGTTTTTCATATGATTGGGATCGTGAAATCAACACGACAGATCCTGAATACTATAAATGGACACAATGGATTTTCTTAAAACTATACGAAAAGGGTCTTGCTTACGTTGATGAGGTGCCGGTTAACTGGTGCCCCGCACTCGGTACGGTTCTAGCCAACGAAGAAGTCATTGACGGAAAGAGTGAACGCGGCGGCCACCCGGTCGAAAGACGCCCGATGAAGCAGTGGATGCTGAAAATCACAGCTTATGCGGACAGGCTTCTTGATGACTTGGAAGAGCTTGATTGGCCGGAAAGCATTAAAGACATGCAGCGCAACTGGATCGGCCGTTCTGAAGGTGCGCACGTTCATTTTGGCATAGATGGACATGATGAATCATTTACGGTGTTTACAACAAGACCTGATACATTGTTCGGCGCTACATACACTGTCCTTGCTCCGGAGCATGCTTTGGTAGAAAAAATCACAGCTGCTGAGCAAAAAGAAGCTGTCGAAGCTTATATCAAAGAAATTCAATCAAAGAGTGACCTTGAGCGCACGGATCTCGCGAAAACAAAGACAGGCGTCTTCACCGGAGCTTATGCGATCAATCCTGTAAACGGTGAAAAACTGCCGATCTGGATCGCAGATTACGTTCTTGCTTCATACGGAACTGGTGCAGTCATGGCTGTTCCCGGTCACGATGAGCGTGATTTTGAATTCGCCAACACATTCGGCCTGCCAGTCAAGGAAGTCGTGAAAGGCGGAAATGTTGAAGAAGAAGCGTACACAGGCGACGGCGAGCATGTGAACTCTGATTTTCTGAATGGACTTACTAAACAGGAAGCGATTGAAAAAATGATTGCTTGGCTGGAAGAAACGAAAAACGGCGAAAAGAAAGTCACTTACCGTCTGCGCGACTGGCTCTTCAGCCGCCAGCGCTACTGGGGCGAGCCGATTCCGATCATTCATTGGGAGGACGGAACGTCAACAGCTGTGCCGGAGGAAGAACTGCCGCTGATTCTGCCGAAAACAAACGAAATCAAACCGAGCGGCACCGGCGAATCACCGCTTGCGAACATTAAAGAGTGGGTTGAAGTCACAGACCCTGAAACAGGGAAAAAAGGAAGAAGAGAAACGAATACAATGCCGCAATGGGCGGGAAGCTGCTGGTATTTCTTGCGCTACATTGATCCGCACAATCCAGATCAGCTGGCATCACCTGAGAAAATGGAAAAATGGCTTCCGGTTGATATGTATATCGGCGGCGCGGAGCATGCTGTGCTTCACCTTCTGTATGCCCGTTTCTGGCACAAATTCCTATACGATATCGGTGTAGTGCCGACGAAAGAACCGTTCCAAAAGCTGTATAACCAAGGAATGATTCTCGGTGAAAACAACGAGAAAATGAGTAAATCAAAAGGGAACGTTGTCAACCCTGATGAAATCGTTGCATCTCACGGCGCTGATACGCTGAGATTGTACGAAATGTTCATGGGACCGCTTGATGCTTCAATTGCCTGGTCTGAATCAGGCTTAGACGGTGCACGCCGCTTCCTTGACCGCGTATGGCGTCTGTTTGTTGAAGACAGCGGAGAGCTAAATGGCAAAATCGTTGAAGGTGCCGGTGAAACATTGGAGCGCGTCTATCATGAAACAGTCATGAAAGTGACAGATCACTATGAGGGCCTGCGTTTTAACACAGGTATTTCTCAGCTGATGGTCTTTATCAACGAGGCCTATAAAGCGTCAGAGCTGCCGAAGGAATATATGGAAGGCTTTGTGAAGCTCCTATCTCCTATCGCGCCTCACCTCGCGGAAGAGCTGTGGGAGAAATTGGGCCATAGCGGTACGATTGCATATGAGGCTTGGCCTGTATATGATGAATCTAAACTTGTTGACGACGAAGTTGAAATTGTTGTTCAGCTGAACGGAAAAGTGAAAGCGAAACTACAGGTTCCTGCAGATGCGACGAAGGAACAGCTGGAACAGCTTGCTCAAGCAGATGAAAAGGTCAAAGAGCAGCTTGAAGGCAAAACCATTCGAAAAATTATCGCGGTGCCTGGCAAGCTTGTCAATATTGTGGCAAACTAATCTTGGAAAAATCCCCTTTGTCAAAAAGGGGATTTTTTTCATCAGTTCTCTGAATAGCAATCGTCCGGCTGAGTTTGATATACTGAACATGATTATTGGTGAATAGGAGTGTTTTCTTTGGAAATAAAAGAAATCAGCACAGCTGCTTTGAAAGAAAAAATCGAGGCGGATGAAGAATTGTATTTGA
Source organism: Bacillus sp. LBG-1-113 (assembly GCF_020708615.1). NCBI lineage: Bacteria > Bacillati > Bacillota > Bacilli > Caryophanales > Bacillaceae > Bacillus > Bacillus sp. LBG-1-113. Next base: position 62,444 of record NZ_JAJFDG010000001.1, read on the forward strand.
TTGATGTCAGAGAAGATGAAGAGGTTGCGGAAGGCATGATCCCGCAAGCGGTTCATATTCGCATGGGAGATATTCCTGAAAAAATGGACACCCTCGATAAAGACAAAGAGTACACTTTTATCTGCCGCTCAGGAATGCGCAGCATGAATGTCTGCAAGTATTTGGATGAGCAAGGCTTTAAAACAGTCAACGTAGAAGGCGGCATGATGGCCTGGGAAGGCGAAACGAAACCGAAAAACTAGGGGAGAGATCACCCCTAGTTTTTTTATTTGTATGCTGGAAGCCAATCGCCGTGCGCTTCAAATAAATCATCACACATCGAAATAATGTCATTGATGGACAGCTCTGCACTTGTATGCGGGTCAAGCATAGCTGCCTGGTAGACAGCTTCTTTTTTCCGTGTAACAGCAGCTTCAATGGTCATCAGCTGTGTGTTGATATTCGTTCTGTTTAACGCTGCGAGCTGCTCAGGCAGTTCTCCTGCAAAGCACGGGGTTATCTTTTTTCTGTCGGCAACGCATGTCACTTCGACGACCGCTTTGGAAGGAAGGTTTGTGATAAGCCCGGTATTTAACACGTTTCCTCCGAAGGTAAATGGCTGATTCGTTTCCATCGCTTCTATTATTCTTGAGCCATATTCTTTTGAACGTTTATGGGTGAGGTTTTTATTGTTAACAATGTCATCCCTCATTTTTTCCCAATCTTCTATCTGTTTCACGCATCTTCTTGGATATTCGTCTAGCGGGATCTGCAGCTCGTTGATTAATTCAGGATAGTTTCGCTTAATAAAATAAGGATGGTATTCTGCGTTGTGCTCTGATGATTCCGTGACGTAATAACCGAACTTATCCATCAATTCAAACCGCACCATATCTTGATGCTTTGTTTTTTGCTTTTCTCTCGCTCTCTTTTTGATTTCGGGATATAAATCAGCGCCGTCCTTTTTCACTTCCAACAGCCATGCCATATGATTGATGCCTGCGATTCGTTCTTCAATCCCAGCGTGCTCCATACCGAGAGATTTAAATAAATCTCTTGTACACACTTGGACGCTGTGGCACAGCCCGATCGTTTTCACATCCGTATAGTGAAGCATAGCGCCAGTCAGGGAGGCCATTGGGTTTGTATAGTTTAAAAACCAGGCGTCGGGGCACATTTCCTCAATATCTCTTGCGATATCAAATAACACTGGGATTGTCCTGAGTGATCTAAATATCCCGCCGATGCCCACCGTGTCGGCAATTGTCTGCCGTAATCCGTATCGTTTAGGAATCTCAAAATCGATGACTGTGCTTGGTTTATAGCCTCCGACCTGAATGGCATTAATCACATAGCCCGCATGCTGCAAAGCCAGTTTTCTGTCATCATAGCTGTTGATAACGACGCTCGGATTATAGCGGTCTCTCAAATTTTCGAGCATAAGCTGAGATTCCTGCAAGCGTTTTGGATCAATGTCGTAAAGCGCAAATTCAAATCCATTTAACGCCTCCGTTAACAAGCAGTCTCCTAAAACATTTTTTGCGAAAATTGTGCTCCCTGCACCGATAAATGTGATTTTTTTCATGTCGGTTCCTCCTTTAATTCATTATCCTTTTACCGCTCCTGATGACAGTCCGGCAATAAAGTATTTTTGCAGCGCCAGAAACAGAATGACCATCGGCAGCATCGCCATGATGGCAGCTGCGGCGACCAAATGCAGATTGTTGGCGTTTTCTCCGAAAAACCCGGCCATTGCGACAGTAAGTGTCTGCACCTTCTGATCCTGTAAAAAGAAAATCGCAAATTGATAGTCATTCCATATAAAGACACAGGAAATAATACAGATGGTGGCAGTGATCGGCTTCAGCAAAGGAAACACGATCATAAAAAAGATTTTCAGCATTCCCGCTCCATCCATTCTTGCTGCTTCTTCAAGCTCTTTTGGAATGGTCGAACGGATAAAGCCGGAATACAAAAACACGGTTAACGGCATATACGCCGCTGTATTGATCAAAATGGCGACTACGTGTGTATTGACCATACCGGCGTCCACGACCATTCTGTATAAAGGCACCATGGACGTTAACGGAGGGATGATCATAATTGAAATCAGCAGCGCGAAAACGGCTTTATTCAGTTTGGTTTCCCGCCTGGCAAGAGGGTAGGCGGCCAGTGAGCCGAATATGATTAATAACAATGCCGAAACGCCTGTGATGATGATTGTGTTGATAAACGAGTTGCCTAGTGAAGCACGCTCCCATGCCTCAGAAAAATTTTGAAAGGAAATATCAGCTGGAAACAGCCATTTGGAACTGTAGTCTCCTTTTGCTTTCAATGAAGTGGTCAGCAGAATATAAAAAGGAATGAAATGCGCACAGGCTACAATGGCAGCGAGAAGTGTAATCAACCGCAGTTTGTTTGAGCGGACGGCTCTCATGACATTTCCGTCTCCTTTCTTTTAAAGTACGCAAGCGCACAAAAGCTGATGATCAAAATGACAAATGCCATAAATATGCCTTGTGTCGCAGCGTAACCGGCATCCTGCCGTTTAAAATACAGGTCATACATAAATGTTGACATCGATTGCGACGCGTTTCCTGGTCCGCCTGCAGTAAGCGCGATGATCACGTCAAACAGCTTTAAGCCCCCAATAATGTTAATGACCATATTGATCGTAATCGATGGCATTAACAGGGGCAGGGTGATGCCGAAAAACTGCTGGCCCCGTGTTGCGCCATCCATTTCCGCTGCTTCGTAGTAATCTTTTGGAATGCTTTGCAGGCCTGCCAAATAGACAATCATGGCGATGCCGACATATTGGTACGTGTTAATCATGACGATGATCCATGGGTTCGAAGACGGACTGGCAAGCGCGTTGATCGGGCTGATGCCGAAAACGCCAAGCAGGTCATTAAGCGCGCCTCCGTCATAAGAAAAGAAAAAGTACCAAATGTAGCCCATAATGAGCGGACTGATCATAACCGGCAAATACACAATGGTTCTTGTTATCGCTTTCATTTTTATGCTTTGATTTAGCAGCAGGGCGTACAGAAGACCAATAACGTTTTGAAAAAAGGTACTGCCGAGTCCGTATAGCAACGTGTTTTTTAAGATATGCCATGTGTCCGGATCAGCAAACAGCCTTTCATACTGAGCGAAACCGACCCACTGATAAACCTGAGAAAATCCGTTCCAGTTTGTGAAGGTGATAAAAGCGCCTTTTATAAACGGATAAATCATGAAGATCAAAACGGAGAGCAGAGCCGGAATATACATCCACCAAAGTGAGGACTGTTTATTCGGCTTGACCTGTTTCACATGTGCGTCTCTGGCGATCTCACTCATTGTTTTCAGCTCCCTGTGTTTCAGATTGCTCCCGGAGTCGTTTATATTCTCTTCCCAGCTTTTTAGAAATCTCGTTGGGTGTCAAAATGTCTGCCACAAGCTCCTGGCCGACCGTTCCCATCACATCCCACATCCCGTTCGGCAGATACAATCGGTCGAAGTAAGGTTCGACTTTCATATGCTGATAATGCTGATAGTCTTTGGCATAGAAAATGTCAGCTTTTACATTGGTCAGCCCTGAAGGAAGCGAGGTGGCTTCAGCTATTTCTTTCGCATGGGCGGGACGAGCCATAAAGGCGATAAATTGCTTTGCTTCCTTTAAATGAGGCGAGTCTTTCCATGCTGCCAGTGTATAGCGCTCGCCGCCAATCCATATCGGGTCATCACCGGAGTGTATAGCTGGTGTCGGGATAATCCCAACCTTTACATTTGGATTAATTTGGGCGACGTCCTGACCAAGAGTGCCGCCCTGCATGGTAAAAGCGATTTTATTTTGAGCCATTAACTCAATGAGCTGTGATTTTTTTGCTGTTACGGCATCGATATTGATGAGTTTTTCTTTCTGCATTTGTTTGAGGGTATCTGATAGATAAGTAAATTTGCTCCAATTGAAGGTGCCGTCAATGAGCTGTTTCTTTTCATTATGGGCAGGGTCTGTGATGAGAAGAGGTGTTGCGAATTGGTCATAATATTGGGCGAAAGAGCTTTTGTCATATCCGGCGAACCAGAAAGGAACGATTTCTCCATTGCTTTTTTCTTTAATCGTTCTCAATGCTTTTATAAAGTCATCCATCGTTTCCGGCGGATCAATGCCGAAACGGTCTAATATATTGCGGTTGTATGCCAGGCCGTCCTTTGCCTGATTGATCGGATATGCGTATACCTTTCCACTCTTGTTTTTAAGGATGCTGTTTAAATTCGGGTCAAGTTTCTGAGTCCAGTCCATATCCCGGAGATCGGCTGTATACTCCCCGTACCTGATTTTCCCCCAGCCATGAGTATCAAAGAGGTCAGGCAGATCATTGGCGGCCATTCTGACACGCATCATATTTTCATAGTCATTGCCTGGGAAATGAATGCTGACGCGAATGCCGCTTTCCTTTTCGAACGCTGCGGCTAGTTTTCTGAATGTGTTTCTTTCACTGTCCGTTGACATCGTAGAATAAATGGTTAACGTCTTTCTGCCCGTATCTGCAGCGCTTTCTTCAGATGAGCAGCCCGGCAAAATCAGCAGAATAAGAGAGAGAAATAAAACAAATATGTGTTTCATCTTTTCCTCCTTATGATCTTGATGAACGTTTTTCTTGCGTCACCTCCTTAGCTGTGTATCCGCAGCTTTGCCTGATGATCAGTGTTGTCGGCAGGGTGACTTGATGAGGAATTGTTCGTCCGTTAAAGCGGTCGAGAAGCTGTTTTACGCCTGTGCGGCCCATTTCCTCTGTATACACTTTCACCGTGGTTAAAGGTGTGCTGGCAAACTCGGCTTCTTCAATGCCGTTAAAGCTGACAATGGCTGTGTCCCGCGGCACATGCAGATCGGCTTCCCGAAGTGCTTTTAATGCCCCGATAGCCATAGAATCACTTGCGATAAAAAAGGCTTCCGGCAGATTGCCTTGAGTAATGGCTTTTTTCATCAGACGATAGCCCTCGCGCATGCTGTAATCGCCGACCAAGACGTGTTCAGGCTGAGGATTGGCAGACTGCAAAAAGGCAGTCTGGCGTTTGTCTTCAATTGTTCTGCGAATGCTTTGGCCGTCCCTCAGTGTATGCTCCTTCTCCTGCCCGCCGATATAGCCTAGTCGTTTGTAACCTAAATCGAAAAGGTGATCAATTGCCTGGCGTGCGGCGGCTTCAAAATCAATCCCAATCGAGTCGTATATCTGCGGATCTGGAGAATGATTGATAAACACGGCATGCTCCAATCGGCCGCTGATATGTTGAACGGCTTCATCATGGACACGGCCGATCACAATGATACCGTCTAATTCCCGAAACATATGCTCCTGGAAGGAACCGAGATGGATGGAGTTTGTAATGAAAATTTCCTGTTCGAAGCATTCTTTTTCAATCCCTTTGTGAATAGAAGAAAAATAAGGATCCTGCCGTTCTTCATCGGGAGATAAGCAGCTCAGCACCCCGATAAGCGGCTGAGCGCGCTGTTTTTGTCCGCGGGCTTTTCGGCGTTTAGCGACAGTTTGATAGCCTAGCTCTTCAGCGATACTGATTACTCTTTGCCTCGTTTCACCCGCAACAGAAAGCGAATGATCTTCATTTAAAATTCTCGAAACAGTAGCACTTGAAACGTTGGCTTTTAAGGCGATATCTTTTATCCGAACCATGGTTGCTCCCTTTCATGTGATGAGATTTACTAAAACGAAAGACATATTTTACTCATGCGTTTTTGATAAATTGATACTATCATATAAAAGTAAGCGGTTACAATAATGAATTTCAGAATATTTCGTTATATTTAGTAAAAGTTTAGTAAACTACGATTTTTGTTTCTCTATGCTGTGTGAAAAAATAAAGGGAAAAACAAATCTGTCTCGTACATTGAAGATAAGCGAAGAGGGAGGGTGATGGGATGAGTAACGAAAGAAGAGAGCTGTTGTTTCGATTGCTTGGTGATTTGCCTGATTGGAAGGATACGGGTGCGGAAACGCTGCGTATTGAGGAAAAAGAGGGATATATGATTGAAACACTGTTGCTTGATATAAATGGGCTTGAAAAGGTGCCTGCATATTTTGTGAAGCCGAAAGCGGCAAAAGGACGGTGCCCGGTTATATTCTTTCAGCATTCACATGGAGGGCAGTATGACCGGGGAAAAAGTGAACTGCTTGAGGGAGCAGATTATTTGAAGGCGCCCTCGTTTGCTCGGGAGCTGACTTCTCTCGGATATGCGGTATTGGCAATCGACCATTGGGGATTTGGAGACAGACGGGGAAAAACAGAAAGCGAGATTTTTAAAGAGATGCTTCTCACAGGCAGGGTGATGTGGGGCATGATGATTTACGACAGTATAAGAGCCATTGATTATGTGCAGAGCCGTCCTGATATTCAGCCTGACAGAATCGGAACGATCGGCATGTCTATGGGGGGCTTGATGGCTTGGTGGACAGCGGCGCTTGATGAACGGGTTAAGGCATGTGTGGATTTATGCAGTCAGGTTGACCATCATGTACTGATTGAAACACAGAACCTTGACCGGCATGGCTTATATTATTACGTTCCGGCGCTTGCCAAGCACTTTTCTGCATCAGATATCCAAAGCCTGATCGCACCACGCCCGCACCTTAGTCTTGTCGGCATACATGATCGGTTAACACCGGTTGAGGGTGTGAACAAAATCGAAATTGAATTAACAGCTTTGTATGCTGAGAAAGGGGCTTCTGATCGTTACCGTATGGTGCGCTCCGCTTCAGGGCATTTTGAGACAGCTATGATGAGACATGAAGCCCTTCGGTTTTTGAAAAAGTGGCTGTGACAGTGAAAAAGGGCAGGCTTTGAGTGTTTGTCTGAAATGATTCTATACAGGTGAGGAGGCGAGCGTTTGCCCGTCTCTTCTTTTTCTAGTGGATTAATACAGGTATCAGGAATATACATGATAAATAGATTTTTAATGGCGTTCTGATATTGACAGAATTGTATATACATAATAGTATTCTATTTGTTAACCTTAATTTATAAATGGTTAACAAATAGTCTACTTTCTTCTGTAATCAAAGCTGAAAGGGCGAGAAGGTATGCAAGAAGAAACATTTTACAGTGTCAGAATGAGAGCTTCTATGAATGGGTCTCACGAAGATGGTGGAAAGCATATATCCGGCGGAGAACGGCTTATCACGTTCGATAATATGAAACGTACGGTGAATGCCTTACTAGAAAAAGGATTATCCCACTCAAGAGGAAAACCGGATTTTATGCAAATTCAATTTGAAGAGGTTCATGAGCCGGTAAAGATGATTCATCCATTAGCAATGAAGACAAATAAAGTAGAATCCCCAGAAGAGGGACAAAGTCTTGCCCGATTCTTATTGGAGAGAGCGGGTGTTTCAAGAAAAGTGATTGAAAAAGCATATCAACAAATTTCTGAATGGTCAGGTATCAGGGGAGCGGTGGTGTTTGATATTCACACTGGCAAACGAATTGATCAAACACACGAAAAAGGTGTGCGGGTGTCCAGACTGGATTGGCCGGACGCCAATTTTGAAAATTGGGCGCTCCGCAATAACATGCCGTCCAATTCAAGAATAAAAGAGGCTCTTGCACTTGCTTCAAAGGTGAGTGAGCATCCGGCAACCGTTGCAGAATTATGCTGGTCAGATGACCCTGATTACATAACAGGCTACGTCGCGGGTAAAAAATTGGGCTATCAGCGTATTACAGCAATGAAAGAATACGGGATTGAAGAGGGCTGCCGAATCTTTTTTGCTGACGGCTCTGTAAATGTAAACACATACATAAATGATCTCGAGAAGCAGCCTATTTTGATAGAGTGGGAGGAAGATGATGACTCAAAATTTGATAGAAAAAAGTAAAAAGCATCTTTGGCTGCCTTTTACTCAAATGAAAGATTATGATGAACATCCCTTGATCATAGAGAGCGGCAACGGAATCAAAGTAAAAGACATAAACGGCAAGGAATATTATGACGGCTTTTCTTCCGTTTGGCTTAATGTGCACGGGCACCGCAAAAAGGAATTAGATGAGGCCATCATAAAACAGCTTGGAAAAATTGCTCACTCCACATTATTGGGTATGACAAACGTTCCGGCGACCGAACTTGCCGAGACATTAATTGAGATCAGTCCGGAGAAGCTGACGCGTGTTTTTTATTCAGACAGCGGTGCAGAAGCGATGGAAATTGCTCTTAAAATGGCGTTTCAATATTGGAAGAACATCGGGAAGCCTGAAAAACAAAAATTTATCGCAATGAAAAATGGATATCACGGCGATACGATTGGTGCCGTCAGTGTTGGTTCTATTGAACTGTTCCACCACGTCTATGGCCCGTTAATGTTTGACAGTTATAAAGCTCCGATCCCTTATGTATACCGCTCTGAAAGCGGTGATCCTGTGCAGAGCCGTGATGAGTGTCTCTATGCGCTTGAACAGCTGCTAAAGGAACATCATCACGAAATTGCAGCGCTTTCTATTGAATCAATGGTTCAAGGAGCATCCGGAATGATTGTGATGCCGGAAGGATACTTGTCAGGGGTGCGCCAGCTTTGTACAGCTTACGATGTCTTAATGATTGTTGATGAAGTTGCCACTGGTTTTGGCCGGACGGGGAAAATGTTTGCATGTGAGCACGAAAATGTTCAGCCTGATCTAATGGCTGCCGGAAAAGGCATTACAGGAGGCTATTTGCCGATAGCTGTCACCTTTGCCACCGAAGACATCTACCATGCATTCTACGATGATTACAAAGAACAAAAAACCTTTTTCCACGGTCACTCCTATACAGGAAATCAGCTTGGCTGTGCGGTTGCTCTTGAAAACCTGAGATTATTTGAATCTGAAAACATCGTTGAACAAGTCGCGCTAAAAAGTGAAAAGCTCCATTTGCTTCTTCAAGACTTGCATGCTCTTCCTCACGTTGGGGATATTCGGCAGCTCGGCTTTATGTGCGGTGCAGAGCTTGTTCAATCAAAGGAAACTAAACAGCCTTATCCTGCTGATCGGCGTGTGGGGTACAAAGTTTCTTTAAAAATGAGAGAGCTGGGGATGCTGACGAGACCGCTCGGCGATGTGATTGCATTTCTGCCTCCGCTTGCCAGTACAGCTGAAGAGCTAGAAGCAATGGTGTCTATTATGAAAGAAGCGATCCAAGAGGTAACCAGCCTTGAGCATTGACAGCTGGTTAAGCAGCCGGTTAGACAAAGCGAAGGGAGCCGGCGTATACCGTACACTCAGAACAATGAACGGGCCTCCAATTCCAGAGGTAACGATGAATGGCAAAAATCAAACGGTCTGGTCGTCAAACAATTATTTAGGTCTGGCAAACCATAACCGTTTGATCTCTGCAGCCCAAGCAGCACTGCAGCAATTTGGAGCAGGAAGCAGCGGCTCGCGTTTAACGACAGGCAATTCGATCTGGCATGAAAAACTCGAAAAAAAGATTGCCGGTTTTAAACGGACAGAAGCGGCTTTACTGTTTTCAAGCGGCTATTTAGCCAATGTCGGTGTTCTCTCTTCGTTACCTGAAAAAGGCGATGTCATTTTAAGTGATCAGTTAAATCATGCAAGTATTATCGATGGCTGCCGCCTGTCTAAGGCTGATACGTGTATGTATCGTCATATCGATATGGCGGATCTTGAAGAAAAGCTGAGAGAAACACAGCGGTACCAGCGCCGTTTTATCGTCACAGACGGGGTATTCAGCATGGATGGCACGATTGCCCCTCTTCATCAGATCATCGCCCTTGCTAAACGCTATCATGCTTATGTCATTGTTGATGATGCGCATGCAACAGGTGTTTTGGGTGAATCAGGAGGAGGGACGAGTGACCATTTCGGTGTGTGTCCTGACATTGTCATCGGCACGCTAAGCAAAGCTGCCGGAGTGGAAGGAGGTTTTGCTGCCGGTTCAGCTGTAATCATCGACTTTCTGCTGAACCATGCCAGAACGTTTATCTTTCAAACCGCTATTCCGCCGGCAAGCTGTGCAGCTGCCCATGAGGCGTTAGACATCATTGAAGTCAGCAAGGATAAACGGGAGCTTTTATTTTCTTATATCCAGATGATTAAAACGAATCTGAAGCACATGGGCTATACGGTGAAGGGGCATCATACACCGATTATTCCGGTGGTCATCGGCGATACCCGAAAAACGGTCACATTTGCTGAAAAATTGCAGGACAAGGGAATCTACGCCCCTGCCATTCGGCCGCCGACCGTAGCGCCAGGAGAGAGCCGTATCCGATTAACCATCACAGCTGGGCACAGTATAAGGGATATTGATCATTTGCTGGAAGCATTTCGTTCAATTGGAAAGGAGCTGAACATCATTCCATGAAAGGTTTTTTTGTAACAGGAACAGATACAGAAGTGGGGAAAACGGTGATATCCAGCGGTCTTGCAGCTTTATTGCGAGAAAATAAGATGGATGTCGGAGTATTTAAACCATTTTTAAGCGGGGTTTCTCGTCAACATCCGAATAGTGACACAAGCCTGCTGAAAGAGATGTCGCAAACGAGTCTCTCACATGAAGAGATTACGCCTTTTGCATTCAAAGAGCCGCTAGCTCCATACGTTGCAGGAAAGCTGGAGGGAAAGGCTGTCAAAATGCAAGAAGTCTTACGCCATTGGGAGCGGATAAGAGAAAAACATGAATGCTTCATCGTAGAAGGTGCGGGCGGAATTTCTGTGCCATTGGGAGAGGATTTTTTAGTCAGTCATGTCATAAAAGCGTTGCAGCTCCCCCTGGTCATTGTGGCGCGTTCTCATCTCGGAACAATTAATCATACCTTTTTAACTGTCCAATATGCGAAAAGGATGAGTCTTCCAATCGCAGGAATTGTCATCAATGGGATCAGTGATTCTCCTGATCATGATGAAAAAACCAATCCTGAGATGATTGAGCGCTTATGCGGTGTGCCGATTTTAGGGGTAACGCCTAAGCTTGCCAACGTGACGAAAGAAACGGTTCTTCATATGGTAAAAGACCATATCGATCTATCATTACTGATGAATCAAGTGGGGGTAGGAGAATGAATCAATGGATGGAACTAGCAAACAGGGTGCTGGGCGGAGCAGAGGTGACCAACGAAGAGGCGCTTTCTATTTTAAACTGTCCAGATGAAGACATCTTGCTTTTGATGCATGGAGCTTTTCACATCAGAAAACGATTTTATGGCAAAAAAGTGAAGCTCAATATGATTATGAATGCAAAATCAGGGCTCTGTCCGGAGAATTGCGGCTATTGTTCTCAGTCTGCGATTTCGAAAGCGCCGATTGAGACTTACCGGATGGTGAAAAAGGAAACCCTTCTGGAAGGCGCAAAGCGGGCGCATAATTTGAACATAGGTACATACTGTATCGTGGCAAGCGGCAGGGGGCCGTCCAACAGAGAGGTCGATCAGGTCGTAGAAGCAGTACAGGAAATAAAAGAGACGTATGGGCTGAAAGTTTGTGCGTGTCTCGGGCTGTTAAAGCCGGAGCAGGCGAAACGGCTGAAAGCAGCCGGAGTAGACCGCTATAATCATAATGTCAATACATCTCAGAGAAATCATTCAAACATTACCACGTCACATACGTACGAGGACAGGGTCAATACGGTTGAGATTGCAAAAACCTCCGGCATGTCTCCATGTTCAGGCGCCATTATTGGGATGAAGGAAACGAAACAGGATGTCGTCGATATCGCACAAAGCTTGAAGGCCCTTGACGCCGATTCCATTCCAGTGAATTTTTTGCATGCGATTGACGGCACACCATTAGAAGGCGTAAATGAATTAAACCCGCTGTATTGTTTAAAAGTGCTGGCGCTGTTCCGTTATATCAATCCGTCAAAAGAAATCCGCATTTCTGGTGGAAGAGAGGTCAATCTCCGCTCATTGCAGCCATTGGGGCTGTATGCCGCCAACTCCATCTTTGTCGGAGATTATTTAACGACTTCCGGACAGGAGGAGACGGAGGATCATAAAATGCTGAGTGATTTAGGATTTGAAGTAGAATCGGTCGAAGAAATGAAAGCCAGTTTAAGTGCTAATAGCTGAAAGCAAGAATAGAAGCAATCGGTGTCATGTCGATTGCTTTTATTTTTATGGATTCAAAATGATGATGTCAGAATCATGAGAGGGAGCATATGACAATTCCAATTTCACCTTCTGCGTTTTTTAAAAACCCTTATCCTTTTTACGATACATTACGTTCTGCACACCCTTTATATAAAGGGAATGTTTTAAAGTATCCAGGCTGGTATGTCACGGGATATGAGGAAGCGGCAGCAATTCTGAAAGATACCAGATTCAAAACACGTGTCCCGCTGCCCGAGACGTCTATGAAATATAAGGATCTAAATCATGTCCAGAAGCAGATGATGCTGTTTCAGAATCAGCCTGATCATAGGCGTCTGCGTCTACCGGTCAGCGGGGTATTTACTCCGAGAATGACAGAGTGCTATCGCCCATTTATAAATGAAACTGTCCATCATTTGCTTGATCAAGTGCAAGGTGAAAAAAAGATGGAGCTGATTTCTGACTTTGCTTTTCCTTTGGCAAGCTGCATTATTGCTAAGATCATAGGTGTGCCGGCAGAAGAAAGGGATCAATGTAAAGAGTGGGCGTCAAGCCTCGTTCAAACAATTGATCTAACCCGATCAAGAAAGGTGTTAACAGACGGCAATCAGATTACAGCAAAGATGAAGGAGTATTTTAGAGAGCTCATTCAAAAACGGAAACAAAATCCGCAGCATGATGTGATCAGCATGCTGCTGAAGGAAGAACAGGCTGATAAGCTGACGGAAGAGGAAGTGGCATCAACGTGTATATTGCTGGTGATCGCCGGACACGAAACAACAGTGAATCTCATCAGCAACTCAATTCTTTGTCTGCTGCAGCATCGAGAACAGCTTTTGCAGCTCAAAGAAAACCCAGCTCTGATTCATACTGCAGTTGAGGAATGCTTACGCTATGAAAGCCCCACACAAATGACAGCCCGTGTTGCGTCAGAAGAGATTGAAATGAATGGCGTAACGATTCGTCAAGGGGAGCATGTCTATGTTCTGCTGGGGGCTGCCAATCGAGATCCAAAAGTATTCGCGCATGCCAATGAGTTCGATATCACCAGAAGCCCTAATCCCCATCTTTCATTCGGGCAGGGCCACCATATTTGTATAGGTTCTTCGCTGGCACGGTTAGAAGCACAAATTGCAATCAACACTCTTCTGCAGCGCATGCCAAGCCTGCAGCTCGCTGTTTCTGAAGTGCGGTACCGGAAGCTAATTGGTTTTAGAGCGCTTATGGAGCTGCCAGTTACTTTTTAATAAAGGCTAAAGGAAGCCATGTGAATGCTGAAAAAGTGTCATCCCCTGGGAAAATGGGCAATCTATAAAAAAGGGGAGTGAACATATGAGAAAAGTGCTGATCGCTGGCGGAAATGGTGTGATTGGGCGGATATTGGCTGAAGGGCTTATGTCTGAGTACGAGGTGACGGTGCTGGATAAAGACCGTTACGATGGCATAACACACGCTATTCAGGCAGACGCGTCAAACTATGAAGATCTATTGAAGAAGATTCCGAGAGATACAGATGTGATCGTGAATTTACTCGCTGTCAAAATCAAATATAATGTCATGGATGTAGCTGAATTTGAAAAAATGACGGATATTTTTTATAGAGCAAGCTACTATTTGTGCCGAGCGGCAGCAGAGCTTGGCATTTCAAAGGTTGTTTTCGCCAGCAGCAATCATGTGACAGATGTGTACGAAAAGGACGGGCATTCACTCTTAGGGCGGGAAATCACAACCGACGACTATCCGCTGTCAAAGAATCTCTACGGCGTCCTAAAGCTGACCTCGGAACATATCGGCCACCTGTTTTATCTGGAAAATAAGCTTTCTGTTATCAACCTTCGAATCGGAACTGTCGTTACAGATGAAATGGATACACTGCATGAGAAAGACCGGACGAAAAAAACGCTTCTTTCCCATCCAGACCTGCTGTCGATTTTTAAAGCAGCCATTGAAACGAATATCCGTTACGGCACTTATTACGCCGTCTCTGACAATCCCGGCAGGCCGTGGTCAATAGAATCCGCGGTTCAGGAGCTTGGGTTTACACCTCAAATCAATACGGCCGAGCTTCTGAAAGAGGAAGGAGAGAACGGCAATAACAGAGCATAATCATTTTCTAAGATGATGCTCTTTTTCTTTTATGATCGGTTACAAGCCAATTCCGATGCCGCTGGGCAAGGGACAGTGTTCAAATGATTATAGACATGGCAATCACACATTTGCTACATTTTAGACACGATATCGTCACACGCTGCAGCTCGTTTTAACAAAATGACAACGCTTACAAAGGAGGTGGGAACGATTGCACATTCACTGAAAAATCGCCTGTTTGATATTTTAATTTACGGATTTTTGCTGATGTTCGCTTTAATATGCGTACTTCCGTTTATTCATGTCATTGCGGCATCCTTTGCCACAGTAGAGGAAGTGGTTTCAAAAAAGTTCATTTTAATACCGACCACTTTTTCGCTCGATGCTTATCGTTACATTTTTTCGACAGATATCATTTATAAAAGCTTGCTCGTTTCTGTGTTTGTGACAGTTGTAGGCACGGCGGTCAGCATGTTTCTTTCTTCACTGATGGCTTACGGTTTATCCCGCCGCGACTTAATTGGGCGGCAGCCGCTCATGTTTCTCGTCGTATTTACGATGCTCTTCAGCGGCGGAATGATTCCGACTTTCCTGGTGGTCAAATCGCTTGGATTGCTTGATTCTTACTGGGCCCTTATTTTGCCGACAGCGATTAATGCCTTTAACTTGATCATTCTGAAAAACTTCTTTCAAAACATCCCGGAGAGCCTGGAAGAGTCCGCAAAAATTGACGGCTGCAATGACTTGGGCATTTTCTTCAAAATTGTGCTGCCGCTGTCTCTTCCTGCAATCGCAACGATTTCACTGTTTTATGCGGTGACGTACTGGAATACGTATATGACGGCGATCTTGTACTTAAATGATTCAGCTAAGTGGCCGATTCAGGTGCTTTTGCGCCAAATCGTTATTGTATCAAGCGGGGTACAAGGGGATATGTCGGAAATGGGCTCGGGCAGCCCGCCGCCTGAGCAAACGATCAAAATGGCAGTGATAGTGGTAGCGACCATTCCGGTTCTGCTGGTCTATCCATTCATTCAAAAGCATTTTGCAAAAGGCGCTTTACTGGGTTCTGTCAAAGGATAAAAAATATGAAACGGAGGGGTATGATGGGAAACAAATGGAGGGTGCTTTTGTTTGTACTTGTGTTTGCTCTCGGAGGAGTGCTGGCGGGCTGTAAAGGGGCTGATCAATCATCAGCTGAAGGCAAGACGGACTCGGATTCAAAGGTAAAGCTGTCTATGATGGCGATTTTGTATCACCAGCAGCCGCCGAAAGACAGGGCCATTAAAGAAATTGAGAAGCTGACAAATACGGAACTGGACATCACGTGGGTTCCTGATGCGGTGAAAGAAGACAGACTGAATGCTGCGCTTGCAGCAGGCAATCTCCCGCAAATCGTGACAATTCAAGACATTAAAAATTCGTCTGTCATGAATGCCTTCAGATCGGGAATGTTCTGGGAAATAGGCGATTATATCAAAGATTATCCGAATTTAAACAAGATGAATAAACTCATTAATAAAAATGTCACAATCGATGGCAAGCTTTACGGGATATACAGAGAGCGTCCCCTCTCGAGACAAGGCATCGTCATACGGAAGGACTGGCTGGACAATTTGAATTTGAAAACGCCGGAAACGCTGGATGATCTTTATGAGGTTGCCAAAGCGTTTACAGAGAAAGACCCGGACAAGGATGGAAAAGATGATACATTCGGATTGACTGACCGAAATGATCTAATTTACGGCGCTTTTAAGACGCTTGGCTCATATGAAGGCATGCCGACAGACTGGAAGGAATCAAATGGAAAATTTACGCCTGATTTCATGACGGAAGAATACAAAGACACAATGGATTACATGAAAAAACTGCGTGAT
Organism: Bacillus sp. LBG-1-113; assembly: GCF_020708615.1. Classification (NCBI taxonomy): domain Bacteria; kingdom Bacillati; phylum Bacillota; class Bacilli; order Caryophanales; family Bacillaceae; genus Bacillus; species Bacillus sp. LBG-1-113. The sequence continues at coordinate 78,474 of NZ_JAJFDG010000001.1, forward strand.
AACGGCTACATGAATAAAGACTTTCCAGTCACAAGCAAAACCCAGCAGCAGGAGCTGTTTTCTCAAGGAAAGGCCGGCATCTATATCGGGAATATGGTGGACGCTGTTAATTTGCGTGACAATGCCTCTGATAAATCAATGGAGCTGGAGATCATTAACCGCATAAAAGGCCCTGACGGAAAAGAGCGTGTATGGGCGTCAGGAGGGCATAACGGTGTATTTGCTTTCCCGAAAACGAGTGTGAAATCAGAAGCCGAGCTGAAACGGATTTTAGCGTTCTTCGACCGAATAGCCGAAGAGGATGTCTACAGTCTGATGACTTACGGCATTGACGGGGTCCATTACAATAAAGGAAAAGGCAAAACATTCACAAGAAAAGAAAGCCAGGTAAAAGATTGGCAGACTGATATTCAGCCGCTGTCCGCCTTAATCGCCATTGATAAAGCTTACTTAAAAAACACCGGTGATCCGCTGCGGACAGCGTACGAGGAGCTGACGGAAGACAATGAAAACATCATCGTCTCCAATCCGGCAGAGAGCTTGTATTCCGCCGCGGAGTCAGAACGCGGAGATGAACTGAAAAAAATGATAGACGATGCCACCTATAAATATATGATTGGAGAAATCACAGAAAGCCAGTTTGATAAAGAAGTTGAAAAATGGGAATCAAGCGGAGGAAAGCAGATTATTCAGGAATACGAGGAAGCGTTTAAAAAAACAAAGTAATAGTGAAAAACCCAAAACGTGCAAGCGGTTTTGGGTTTTTATATGCTTCTTTTTTGCTGGCGGTAGTTGCCGGGTGTGATGCCTTCCAGCTTCTTAAAGGATCTGATAAAGTTTTGCGAGTTTTTGTATTTGAGCTTTTCCGCTATGTCTTTCACCGCCATGTCGGATTCAGCCAGCCAGCTTTTTGCCATATGGTGACGGTAATTCGAGACATACTCGCTGAATGAAATGCCCATTTCTTTTTTGAAAATGCTGCTTAAGTAGTTCGGGTTGTAGTGCAGCCTGCGGGCAATTTCGTCCAGCGTTAAATCGGATTCAAACTCATGGTGGATGATATGGATAATGTTGTCGGAAATATTTTTGTACTGTGCATCGGCCCGGGCATTTACTTTGTCTGTCATCGGATCAATGAACTCTTGCTTCAGCCAGTTTTCGGTATCCTCGAATGTCTTCAGCTCAAAAATTTGGTCATACAGCATTTTGTTTTCTTCAAGCTCAAATAGTTCAATTCCGAGCACATGCATCAGCTCAATGACATGGTTCAGAAAACGGGCGATTGCGATCTGAAATTGGTACGGATTGGTGTTGTGTGTAAAAATCGACTGCAAAATCGCGTGCAGGCATTTGTCTGCTTTCTCCTTGTCACCGGCTTTTACAGCATCGAACAGCTCATGCTGAAGCTGCTTCGGAAAGTGGGTTTTGAACGTTTTTTTCTGATCCAGATCTTCATAAAAGATAATCGATTTGTTTTCTGCTTTCAGCCGGTATTTTAACGCTTCTGAGCCTTCCGCATAGGCGTTTTTTGCCATAGCTAATGCACCAAACGGCTGGCTGACGCCGATGCTGACAGACAGGTGCAGCTCAGCTTCAACTGTATCCTGAATCATCCGGGCAGTATCATTCAGCTCGGCTATAAATTCCTCTTTTGTCCCGCTTTCATTCATCAATATGGTTGCCTGCTGTTTATCAACTACCGCTGGTGCGAGACGTTTTTCCGCCGGGATGTTCCGCTCAATCAGGCTGTTGACGGCAAACAACAGAAGATCCATATCTTTTTTCTCATACGGTGTCTGATTCAGTGTGTCAATTTGGAGCACCAGCAAGGCGAGGTGACGCCAATTTTGTTTTAAGCCGAGGCTTTCAAAGCGGTTATTGACCTCCTCATCCGTCAGCTTTCCAAGCATAAGCCTGACCATAAAATATTGCTGAAGATGAGTGGCCTGCTGTCTCATCGTTTCTTCAAGGTCGTCATTTCTGTTTTTGAGCTGCTTAAAGCTTTGCTCGATTAATTCAAACTCATTTTGATGAACCTGTTTTTCTGGGAAGGCGCCGTGCCGCGCAAATGAGTCATAAAGCAGCCGGATCGGCTTATAAAAATGCCGGGAGCCCAGCCAAGAAAACAATATTGAAAGCGCTAACAAAACGGAGCATACCGTAAAGGTGATCCAGCCGATTGACTTGGCTTCTTTTTTTAGTTCTGGCAGGGAAACGAGAGAAAAATAAGTCCATGTGTTATAGTCTGATTTTTGATAGGTCACTTTATATTGAATGCGGTCAATGACTGTTTCAAACTGTCCGCTTTTGGAGCTTTGCGCCAGCATTTTGTTGACAAAGTCGTCGTTCTGAAGAGAATCGCCTATATCAGACATGTTGTTGTGAAGGATGATACGGCCTTTTTCATCAATGATAAACACGCTGTTTGCGCTTGAATAATCAGGCATATTTTTAACGAGCGAACAGCTTGGGATGCTTGCGGCTGCCAGTCCCTTCGTGTTTGTGCTGTTCAGCGGGAGCTGCTTAATCAAATTGATATTATACCGGCAGCTTTCTGAAGCGCCTTCCTTTGTGGAGATCAAACGGTTGTTTTTTTCCAGCGTCCAATAGGACCGGCTCGCTTTGTTTTTCGAATAGGCTTCGGCTGCTTCATGAAGGGAGTCCGTATTCATGCGGTATAAACCGGAATTGTTCATGTACCAGTTTTTCATATAGCTGACAAGCGTCATGTTGGACAAATCGGTATCAAAGCTTTGCAAATAGTTGAGCTCTTGGTTTACTTGGTCATAAATTTGAAATTGGTCAGAGTGCAAAGGCTCGGACAGTGTGCGGAGGAGAGGCGGCGAACTCACATAGTGGGTTAAAGAATGATCGACGGTTTTTAGGATGTGCTCGATGCTTAGCTGGGTCTGCTGGAGTGTGTCGAGTTTTTCCTCCGAAACGTTGGAGATGGCCGTTTTCTGAGAGTGCTCGTACGAAAACAAACCGACCAAAATGACGGGAATGGTGCTGAGTAAACAAAAAAACGTGATGAGTTTGTAATAAAACTTGTATTGACTTCTTTTCATAAAACCCCCCATTTCATAACACCTTAATACAATTAATCCAAAGATTGATAGATATTGTCAATAATCATTTTCTAATATCGGTGTCTTTTTTACAGGTAGAGAGGCGGAACCCTTGATGACAAAGGGCTCAGGCAGAATGTGATCATATGATTGTAGACGGACTTTTCAGGCTGCGCTACAGTGAAAACAAGAACCCCTGAAAGGAGGCTTTGAAAAGATGAAAACAGCAGAAGCGCAAGCGCCGGCTGTTGACGCAGTCATGTTTAAAAAAGAAAAAAGAAAGCGCTTACTAAATAAGCTGATGCAGCAGAAGTATTTGTACTTTATGATTTTGCCGGGATGTATTTATTTTTTGCTTTTTAAGTATGTTCCAATGTGGGGAATCGTGATTGCGTTTCAGGATTACCAGCCGTTTCTCGGCATTTGGGGCAGTGAGTGGGTCGGGCTGAAGCATTTTATCAGGCTGTTTACTGAGCCTACCTTTTTTGTCCTGTTAAAAAATACGCTCGTGCTCTTTGCCTTGAACCTGGTCATCTTTTTTCCGGTGCCGATTTTATTAGCGCTTCTTCTAAACGAAGTGCGGATCGCACTCTTTAAAAAATTCGTTCAGACGCTGATTTATATTCCGCACTTTATGTCCTGGGTCATTGTTGTATCACTGTCATTTGTGCTTTTGACAGTAGACGGAGGCCTGATTAATGAACTGATTACGTTTTTTGGCGGCGAAAAAATCAATTTTCTGCTGAATGAAGAATGGTTCCGTCCGCTGTATATTCTGCAGGTCATCTGGAGAGAAGCGGGCTGGTCAACAATCATCTACTTGGCTGCAATGACAGCGGTTGATCCCCAGCTTTATGAAGCGGCAAAAATGGACGGAGCGGGACGGCTGCGGCAAATGTGGCATATTACGCTGCCGGCTATCAAAAGCGTCATTGTCGTTTTGCTGATTTTGAAAATCGGGGACACGCTGGAGCTTGGCTTTGAGCATGTATATTTGCTGTTAAACGCCACAAACAGAGAAGTCGCGGAAATTTTTGATACGTACGTTTATACTGCAGGGCTGAAACAGGGCCAATTCAGCTACAGTACAGCGGTCGGCGTATTTAAAGCGGCAGTCGGGCTGATTTTGGTCATGCTTGCGAATCGTTTGGCAAAGAAATTCGGCGAGGAAGGAATCTATTAAGAAAGGGATGGGATCAATGGATCGATCAATCGCTGTAAAATCGCCTCTTACGTACGCGGAGGCATTGGCAAAAACCATTATAAACACGTACACAGTGGAGGAGCTGCCGCCTGCAAACCGCTGGCACTACCATCAAGGTGTTTTCTTATGCGGTGTATTGCGGCTGTGGGAAGCAACCGGACAAAAGCGATATTTTGAGTATGCGAAAGCTTATGCAGATCTCTTAATTGATGATTATGGCAATCTATTATTCAGAAGAGATGAGCTGGACGCCATTCAAGCTGGTCTTATTCTTTTTCCATTATACGAACATACGAGTGATGAGCGGTATGTAAATGCCGCAAAAAGGCTGCGAGGACTATATGGAACGCTGAACCGGACGTCTGAGCAGGGGTTCTGGCATAAAGACGGCTATCCTTATCAGATGTGGCTTGACGGCTTATATATGGGCGGGCCGTTTGCGCTGAAATATGCCAACCTGAAGCAGGAGCCAGAGCTGTTTGATCAGGTCGTGCTGCAGGAATCACTGATGAGGAAGCATACGAAGGACTCAAAAACAGGACTCTATTATCACGCCTGGGATGAAGCGAAAAAAATGCCTTGGGCGAATGAAGAAACAGGCTGTTCGCCAGAATTCTGGGCGCGTTCTATCGGCTGGTACGTCATGTCTCTCGCTGACATGATTGAAGAGCTGCCGAAGAAGCATCCAAACCGTCGCGTATGGGAAAAAACGCTTCAGGACATGATTGAAAGCATTTGCCGCTATCAAGACAAGGAGACGGGGTTATGGTACCAAATCGTTGATAAGGGCGACAGGTCCGATAACTGGCTGGAAAGCTCAGGATCCTGCCTGTACATGTACGCAATCGCAAAAGGAATCAATAAAGGATATCTTGACAGAGCTTACGAAACAACACTGTTAAAGGCGTATCAAGGCTTGGTTCAGCATAAAACCGAAACAACAGAAGACGGTGCGTTTCTCGTCAAAGATATATGTGTCGGAACGTCTGCCGGTTTCTATGACTATTATGTCAGCCGCGAAAGAAGCACAAACGATCTGCACGGTGCCGGTGCGTTTATTTTGGCCATGACAGAGACGGAGACTCTTTTTAGGACAGTAGAAAAATGACGACAGGTTTACGTACGGCTTTCTGTGTGATCGTCTCAGTGCTCTTTTTGGCATCATGCTCAAGCAGGCCGGACGGATTGCATGTCATCCTCTTTTCTGATCTCCAGGCAGGCGTACAAGAAAAAATAAAAGAGGCAGCTGGGCAGGGGACCGGGAAGGTGGATATCTTTCCTGCTTTGCCGGAAAAGCTGCTGACTGAAGTTACGGCTCACGAGGGTGACGTCTTTATCGTGCCTGAAGACTTGTTTGCAACCTACGATGATCCGGAAAATTTTCAGCCGTTAGACGAATTGCCAGTGGAAAAAACATCTCCTTATACAGCCGTAAATCAAAAAACGGGAGAAAAAACAGTCTATGCCGTTCGGATTGAGAAAGGGGAAAAACAGCTGAACGGCTATTCTTTTCGGCTGAATCGAAATATGGCGGCGTTTATCCCTGTATACTCCGAAAAAACAGAGGAAGCGCTGCAGGTGATTTCCCAATTAACAGAAGTCCGATAGGGGTGGGGACCATTGAAAAGCATCGTCATTTGCGGAGTAAGCAGCAGAGCCCTCAGCATGTTTATCAAACCGCTGCTCAAACAGTTTTCAACCATTTATGAAATTACGGGATTACTGGATGCCGATCCGAAACGATTCGCTGTCTGCAAAGAGGCATTTCCGGAGCTTGCACACGTACCGGAGTATAAAGAAGAAGATTTTGACAGTATGATGAGCGTTTCGAAGCCAGACATTGTGATTGTGACAGGAAGGGATGACACCCATGTCACCTATATATTGAGAAGCCTTCAGTGGGATACGGATGTCATAACGGAAAAACCGATGGTAACGACGGTGCAGGATGCAAAGCGGGTGCTTGAGGCAGAAGCGAAAAGCAAAGGGAAGGTTACTGTCGCGTTTAATTATCGCTACAGCCCGTATCACCGGAAAATCAAAGAGATGATTTTAGAAGGAAAAATAGGAAGGGTCACCTCTGTGGATTTGAATTGGTATATTGATACCTATCACGGCGCCAGCTATTTTAAACGCTGGAACCGATCCAGGCAATTTTCCGGCGGTCTTTCTGTCCATAAATCCACTCATCATTTCGATCTGGTGAATTGGTGGCTCGGCCAAAACCCGGCGGAGGTATTTGCTTACGGCGAGTTGAATTACTACGGGCCGGACAGTGAGTGGAATCCGCTGCCGGAAGAAGATGGGCGTTTTTGCGGCACATGCCGGGTCAAAGAGAAATGCCATTACTATGCAAGATGGCATCCCCGTGCTTCTAAAGCTTCTGTAAAGGATGATCATCTCAAGGCGGATGCAGACCAATCAAGCTTATACACCGCATATCGCCCTGACGCGTGCATTTTTGACGATGAGATCGACATTGAGGATACCTATGTGGCGGCTGTCAAATATGACGGCGGTGCGCTGTTAAGCTACTCGATCATATTTTCCGCTCCATACGAAGGCTATCGCCTTACGATAAACGGCACAAAAGGACGTATTGAATCAAATGAATTCCATGAGCCTTCCAGAATCCCGTTTGCTTTTCCCGAGCAGACAATTGAGTATTATCCGCTTTTTGAATCGAAGCAAACCATTCAAGTCGTCAAAAATGAGGGAGGGCACGGCGGAGGAGATCCGCTTTTGCTCGCTGATCTATTTATAGGCAAAGATCCGCTGCGCCAGTATGACATTTTGGCCGGAGCCGAAGCCGGAGCCTATTCTATCGCGGTCGGTGAGGGAATATGGCGCTCCGTTGTTGAAAAGAAACCAATTGATATTAAACAGCTTTTCCACATGCAAAATGTATAAAAGCGAAAAGGAGGGGCTTTCGTGGAGCATGACGGATCAATGGCACGGGTGCTGCGTTTTTGCGAGTGGATCATGAGGTTTGCGTATACCAATTTGCTTTGGCTGCTTTTTACCATCATCGGTCTCGGAGTGTTCGGTGTCATGCCCGCGACTGCTGCTTTGTTCGCTGTCATGCGAAAATGGATTCAGGGTCAGGATCACATTCCGGTGCTGCCGACATTTTGGCGGGAATACAAAGCTGAGTTTCTCCGTTCCAATTTGATCGGTGCTGTATTGGTGTTAATCGGTTTGATCATTTATATCGATTTGGCCTTTATTTACCCGAGCCACTTCTTATTGCATATCCTGCGCTTTGCCATTATGATATTCGGCTTTCTGTTTGTATCAATGCTTTTATATGTGTTTCCGCTGCTCGTCCACTTTGAGTGGAAGAAGCGCCTGTATTTTAAGTTTTCCCTCTTGCTGAGTGTGGCGTACTTACAATATACGCTCGTCATGCTTGCGCTGACTGTTGCGCTCTTTTTCCTGCTTGCCTATCTGCCGGGAATTGTCCCTTTTTTCAGCGTCAGTCTCATCAGCTACTGCCACATGAGGATTGCTTATGCCGTCTTGGTGAAGCTGGAGCAGCAGGACCATGAGCCGGCAAAGAAACATCCTACACCAGAAGCTTTGCATCCGGAGACGAGATAAACATTTCTCTATCATATATTGATTCCAAACGGAATAGGGTGATAGAGAAAGGAGAGCGGATAAATGCTGAAGGTGGCAGTGTTTGATGAAGAGCATGAAAAAGATTTGCAAACGGAGATCAATTCGTTTTTAAAAGGAATATCGGAAGAGCAGCTGGTTGATATCAAATATACGGTTTCAGCGGCGTGCGACCCTGAAGGCGAGCAGCTCTACTGTTTTTCCGCACTCATTCTATATCGAAAATAAAAAAGATCTTTCCGCGTACTGCGGGAAGATCTTTTTTATGGTTAAGCCTTTTTCACTCTTGGGCTTCTCGGTTTCTGGAATTTTTCTGCTGCTCTGATTTCTCTTCGTTCTCTTGCCAATGCTTTATAAAGAGCAGCAATCATGAGCAGGATAACAATTGAAAACGGCAGTGCCGCCAAAATCGCTGTGTTTTGCAAAGCAGCAAGTCCGCCGGAATACAAGAGCGCAGCTGCCATAGCAGACTGAATGATACCCCAGCTGAATTTGACTGAGTTAGCCGGGTTTAATGAACCGTATGTCGTCTGCATACCCAGCACAAATGTCGCTGAATCAGCTGATGTAATAAAGAACACGGCGATCAGGATCAATGCCAGGATAGACGTGATCATTGTCAGCGGATAGTGATCCAGTGTTCCGAACAGCATCGTTTCAGAAGACAGCTTCGCCACATTAAAAATACCTTTTTGCTGAAGGTCCATCGCGGAAACACCGAAAATGGAGAACCATAGGAAAGCCAAAATACATGGTGCCACCAGGACGCCGATCAAAAATTCACGGATTGTCCGGCCTCGGGATACACGAGCGATGAAAATGCCGACAAATGGAGACCAGGAAATCCACCATGCCCAATAGAAAATCGTCCAGCCGTTGATCCATTCACGTTTGCCGGGATCGTTCGGCGCCAGTCTGAAGCTCATTTGAACAATGTTTTGAATATACTGCCCAATTGAATCTGTAAGTGAGTTCATGATCAAAACGGTAGGTCCGACAACCAGCATAAACAGCATCAGCAATCCGGCTAGCACCATATTGGTGTTGCTTAAATACTTAATGCCTTTTCCGAGCCCGCTCCAAGCCGATAGTAAAAAGAGCACTGTTACAATAACAATCAAAATCAATTGAACGATAAAATGATTCGGAATTCCGAATAGGTAATTCAATCCGCCGTTAATTTGAGTTGCGCCGATCCCCAGACTCGTTGCAACGCCGACAACTGTAGCGAAAACAGCGATACAGTCAATCAGTTTACCGATCGGGCCGTTTACTTTATCGCCGAGAATCGGAGTCAGTGTGCTGCTGATTAATCCAGGCGCGTCTTTGCGGAATTGAAAATATGCGATACATAATGCCACGACGGCATAAATGGCCCAAGCGTGCAGTCCCCAGTGGAAAAACGTGTACCGGAGCGCATCTCTGAAGGCTTGGGGGGTTTCTGTTTCACCTGATGGAGAGCTAATTGCGTAATGGCTGATCGGTTCAGCCGCACCATAGAATACTAAGCCGATTCCCATGCCTGCACTGAACAGCATGGCAAACCAAGATAATAACCCGAATTCCGGTTTTTCATCCGGTTTCCCCAGTTTAATTTTTCCAATCGGGCTGACAATTAAAAAGAGACAGAACCCGACAAACAAAGAGACAACTAATAGATAATACCAACCAAATGAATCTGTTATAAACGATTGTGCCGATTGAGACACGTTTTGCAGGCTGTCCGGAGAAATAACGCCCCACAAAACGGCAGCGGCTGTGATGACAATCACAATCCAAAATACACTAGAAATATTCTTCAAACATTCTCACCCTCTGACTTTTTTGTGTACGCCTATATCTTCCTCGCAGGCTTAGTATGGTCGTACGATGGCAGATCATTCCTTCCTGTAAATTACCCCGCAATCAGGTGAAACAAAACAAATCTCACCCTATCATTTTTGCGGGAAATTTTCAAATGTCCGGCATGCTGTAAGTGTTTGGGAAATCTCGTGTTTAAGTAAGGGAAAATCGTCCGGCATTCAGTCCGGCAAGTCTGCCTGTGACGAGCGCAGATGTAATATTGTATCCGCCTGTATAACCGTGAATATCTAAGATTTCGCCGCAAAAATACAGGCCGTCCATTTTTTTAGACGCCATCTTTTTCGGGTCAATCTCCTTCACCGATACACCGCCTCCTGTGACAAACGCTTTGTCAAGTGACAGCGTGCCGTTTGCGAGAACGGTAAATTGCTTGCAGTCTTTGACAAATTGTCTGAAAGGCTCCTTCGGCAGCTCAGAAAATGATATGTTTGGCGAAATGCCGTTTTTTTCGAGCAGGAAAAGGAGGTAGCGCTCCTGCATCCAAGGCTTCAGCACATTTTTTAACGCTTTTTTCGGCGCATCCTTCAGCTCCTTGTGCATCTTTTGGAATAACGTTTCTTCATTGATATCCGGAAACAAATCAATTCTGACGGGCACTTCAGGCTGTTTTTTTAGCTCTTTCACGATAAACTGGCTGCACCTGAGTATGGCGGGGCCTGAGAGGCCGAAATGAGTAAACAGCATGTCCATCTTATGTGTGACAATGGCTTTGCCTTTTTTGTTTAACACACTGACGGCGACATCTCTGAGCGATAAACCCTGCAATGTTTTTTTCTTAATAAACGGCTCGGCAGATGTGACGGGCACCTCTGTCGGGAACAGCTCTGTTATTGTGTGGCCTGCGGCTTCGGCCCATTCATAGCCGTCACCCGTGCTGCCGGTATGGGGAACGCTTTTTCCGCCAACCGCGATAATGACTGCCTGACTATGAATCACTTCGCCATTATTCGTCACAATGCCTGCCGCATGTCCATCTTCATATGTAACAGATTTGATTTTTTCGTTCGTTCTAATCGTCACACGCAGCTGTTTCAGCCTGTTTAACAGCGCGTCGACAACACTTTGCGCTTTGTCTGTCACCGGAAACATCCGGCCGTGATCCTCTTCCTTCAGTTTGATCCCGAGATTTTCAAAAAACTTGATAATATCTTCATTATTAAATTCGGAAAACGCACTGTATAAAAAACGGCCGTTGCCGGGGATGTGCTTAATAATTTCTTCGACAGGAAGGCGGTTCGTCACATTGCAGCGGCCGCCACCGGATATGGCAAGTTTGCGGCCTAACTTGTTTCCTTTATCTATTAACAAAACGTCAGCGCCCTGTTCCCCGGCTGCAATGGCAGCCATCAGACCTGAAGGGCCTCCGCCGATTACAATTACGTCATACTGCTTCATCTTTATCATCAACTTTCTTTTTACATTTCGTGTGCGGAACGCTGTCCGCAGTACTATTATAGCGAAAGACAGGTTCTGCTTAAACGTATTTTGCCGCAAACTTGTATTCTTCCCTGAGATTGCTTTTGTATTTATTACCGTCTATATGCCCATTTGTGGTAAAATAGAAAAGTTGAATCTTCGTAGAAAATGGTGATGAGGAAACATGTCAAGCAAACTGTTAAGAGGCACGTTTGTGTTAACGCTCGGTACATATATTTCACGGATACTGGGAATGGTTTATTTAATTCCTTTCAGCATCATGGTCGGAGCGACAGGCGGTGCGTTATTTCAATACGGATACAATCAATATACTTTATTTTTGAACATTGCCACAATGGGCTTTCCAGCCGCCGTTTCTAAATTTGTTTCCAAATATAATTCCAAAGGGGATTATGAAACAAGCAGAAAAATGCTGAAGGCGGGCATGTCGGTTATGCTTGTAACGGGAATGATTGCCTTTTTCATATTATATTTATCTGCTCCGTTTTTTGCGGAAATATCGCTAGGAGGCAAAGATAATAACGGTTTGACGATTGATCATGTCGTATATGTCATCCGCATGGTCAGCTTAGCGCTTTTAGTTGTGCCGATTATGAGTCTTGTGCGTGGTTTTTTCCAAGGTCATCAAATGATGGGACCGACGGCTGTCTCTCAAGTTGTTGAGCAGATTGTCCGTATTATCTTCCTATTGAGTGCTACCTTCTTGATTTTGAAAGTCTTAAACGGCGGCCTTGTGATCGCTGTCGGTTATGCAACCTTCGCAGCGCTGATCGGTGCCTTCGGCGGGCTGATCGTATTGTATATTTATTGGAACAAGCGAAAAGGCAATCTGCTGGCGATGATGCCGAATACGGGGCCTACAGCAGATTTAAGCTACAAGAAAATGTTTTTCGAGCTCTTCAGCTATGCCGCTCCCTACGTGTTTGTCGGACTAGCCATCCCTTTGTATAACTATATTGATACAAATACGTTTAACAAAGCGATGATTGAAGCGGGACAACAAGCGATCAGTCAGGACATGATGGCCATTCTGACACTTTACGTGCAGAAGCTCGTGATGATCCCGGTTTCTCTTGCGACGGCATTCGGACTGACCTTAATTCCGACGATCACAGAATCGTTTACAAGCAGAAACTACAAGCTGTTAAATCAGCAGATCAACCAGTCGATGCAGACGATCCTGTTTTTAATTATTCCTGCTGTTGTCGGTATATCGGTATTAGCAGGTCCTGTGTATACGTTCTTTTACGGATCAGAGAGCCTTCATCCTGAATTGGGGAAAGACATCCTGTTTTGGTATTCGCCGGTTGCGATCTTGTTCTCTTTGTTTACTGTCAACGCCGCCATATTGCAGGGCATCAATAAGCAAAAATTTGCGGTTGTCAGTCTGGTGATCGGTGTCGTGATCAAACTTGTGCTGAATGTCCCGCTGATTAAGCTGATGCAGGCTGACGGCGCTATTTTAGCTACGGCACTCGGGTATACTGCCTCACTGATATACGGATTTACCATGATCAAACGGCATGCCGGCTATTCGTACAAAATATTAGTGAAGCGGGGCCTTCTGATGCTGCTCTTGTCAGCAGTGATGGGGATAGCCGTTAAAGTCGTCCAGTGGGTGTTAAGCTTTTTCATCTCCTTCGAGGATGGCCAGCTGCACGCTGCGATCGTCGTGCTGATTGCGGCTGTGATAGGCGGAGCTGTCTACCTGTATTGCGCTTATCGTTTAGGTTTTTTACAGAAAATATTCGGCCGCCGTTTACCGGGGTTCTTAAAGAAAGGCAGACATGCTGCTGAGTAACAGAATATGTTGAAACGAGAGGGCTCGCTTGATGCGGGCTTTCTTTTATAGAAAGGAGAGATTGGCATGAGACTAGATAAGCTGCTTGCCAACAGCGGGTATGGCTCGAGAAAAGAGGTCAAATTGATTGTAAAAGCGGGAGCCGTCATGGTCGACGGAAAGCCGGCAAAAGATGTCAAGGCACACGTGGACCCTGATGCACAGGAGGTGACCGTTTATGGCGAGCCGATTGATTACCGCGAGTTTATTTATATCATGATGAATAAACCGCAGGGCGTGCTGTCAGCGACTGAAGACAGCCGGCAAAAGACAGTGGTCGATTTGCTGACGCCGGATGAACTTAGATTTGAGCCGTTTCCTGCCGGCCGGCTTGATAAGGATACAGAAGGATTTCTTTTGCTGACAAATGACGGTCAGCTCGCTCACAGGCTGCTATCGCCGAAAAAGCATGTTCCGAAAACGTATGAAGTCCACTTAAAGTCGCAAATTTCGCCAGAAGATATCACCAGCTTAGAGAATGGGGTATATATTGAAGGCGGCTACAAAACAAAACCGGCACAAGCAGAAATAAAGGCAAACGACAAAGAGCATACCGTGATATATCTGACCATAACAGAAGGAAAATTTCATCAAGTCAAACAGATGGCAAATGCTGTCGGCAATGAAGTCATTTATCTGAAGCGGCTCTCAATGGGACGCGTATCCTTGGATCCTGCTCTGGCGCCGGGAGAATATCGTGAGCTTACAGAAGAAGAACTAGAAAGGCTGAACGAGCCGCAAGCATGAAAAAATCCCGCATCTCACATGCGGGATTTTTTATTATATATAAGCATACAAAAACAAGGCCGAGAACGTCCTCGCCCTGTATCTATCAGGCCGCTCACAGGGCGGCCCTATGTAATTTTTAATGTTATGAGGTAATCTTTACTTTCTTTCTCGTTGTCTCCCATTTGCCACGGCTTGGACTATGAACAAGATCATTATATGCTAACACATTTAAGTCTCTTTGAATCGTTCTAGGTGTAATGCCGAATTCGTCAACCAGTTCCTGTGTTGTCACAAGACCTTTTTCTTGGATAAACATGTAAACTGATTTAATTCGAGTTAGCATACGGTTTGTTGAAGGTTTCAAAAAACCACTCCCTATCATAAGATCGGATGGACTTGACTAACCACAACTCACGAAATCAACTGCGTACGAATAGCAACTAAGGCAGACATCTGTAATGTTTAAATAATTCGCCTTCATTATACACGATTTCGCCGCAGTGAATCTAGGAATAAGTATGATAAATTTTTTCCAATTTGAGTTTACCCGCCATCCTTGTTGGATTACTATGTACTGCAGCACAATATTATTATGGTTAAAGAAACTTTTTTTATTCTGTTTCGTATGTGACTTAGGGGGTGAGTGAGAGTGAGAATGTTGTTGGAAGCATCGATAGAGCAAGCAGGGTATACAAGCCGAAAAAAAGTGCTCACCGATGTTTTATTGGAAGTCAGAGAAGGGGAGCTTGTCGGATTAATTGGAGCGAACGGAGCTGGGAAAAGTACAGCCATCAAGGCGATACTCGGCCTCTCGCAAGACTTTAAAGGGACGATTGCTTGGAATGATTGCTCGTTTGCTTATATTCCGGAGCACCCGTCCTTTTATGAGGAATTAACGCTGTGGGAGCATCTCGATCTGATCAGCACTTTGCACGGCATTGATCAGAGTGAATTCGAATATCGGTCTCAAAGTCTTCTTGAAACCTTTTCGCTTGATCATGTCAAGCATGAGCTGCCGGTGACATTTTCAAAGGGCATGCAGCAAAAGCTGATGCTGATTCAGGCCTTTCTTTCTAAGCCTGATATGTATGTGATTGATGAACCGTTTATCGGCCTTGACCCGATTTCGACAAAACGCTTTGTGGACATGCTGAAGGCTGAGAAAGAAAGGGGAGCTGGCATTCTCATGTGCACACACGTACTTGATACCGCTGAAAAAATCTGCGACAGGTTTTACATGATTGATAAAGGTTCTTTGTTTCTTCATGGAACTTTAAAGGATATTCAAGCGCAGACAGGGTTAGACGGGCAGTCATTGCTTGACTGTTTTTATACGGCGATTCAAGGAGGAAAGGCATGAAGGGGCGGTCTCTCTTTATTCGAAGATGGCTGGATTTTTATCGATATCAGTTTAAGGTGCTGCATGCTGTCATTGATTGGACGGTTGCGCTCTACATTGTCCTGCCGGCGCTTGCTTTTGTGATTTATCAGTATGTGGAGTGGGCGAACGGAAGCGGTCTTCTTTACGAGTGGTCTGAGAGGGTCGAATGGAGATGGTTATACGCTGTCGGTATACTGATTGTTTGTACAGGCTCCATACATACGTTTTTACTGGAAGCGGACCAAGTGTTTTTACTGCAAAAGAAAGCGATCATACGCCAGATGAAACAATACGCATTGGTGTATTCCTTATTGTTCACGCTCGCCAAATGGCTCCTGCTCTTTTTTCTTTTACTTCCCTTCATCATTGATTCTGTTCGCGTCACGATTTCAGAAAGCGCTTCTCTATTGATCTATGCATACGGTCTTCATACGGTTTTTTTATTCTTGAAGCAGGAAAGGATCAGAAAACCAAGATCCATTTGGAGGCAGATCACGGACTTTTTTCTCAAGGCTGTGCTCTTTGCGTGTTCGTTTCTCATGATTACCTTTACTGAGTGGCACTTGCTTTCGCTTGTCGGTGTTATGTTTTTTATTTTTGCTTACATACGCAGTTTGAAAAAGACAGCTTCGTTTTCGGCTTTTGAGGCTGAGGTGCTTGAGGAGAGAAAAATCAGGCTCACTCTTGCAGGTCTTGTAATGATGACAAGCCAGGATGTGAGAATGCCGAGAGTAAAGGACAGGATGAGGAGAAAACCACTATTATTCCGGAATTCAAAAAGGATATTTAAGAAACGGACAACGTATACAATCTATAAAGAACTGTTTTTTAAAGTCATGCTAAGGAATGGGGAGTATGCGAGGCATCTGTATATGCTTTTGTCGGCTTTTACAATTTTAACAGTCGTTTCCCCCATCTTTCTTAAGGTGATGGCGCTGCTGGTTTATACAGGTGTTTGCCGTTACGTGCTTTCGCTAATTTTTGACAAAGTGATGGATGCGCCGATCTTAATTGGAGCTGATAAGGAAAGTGACGAATATTACCGGGCCAGAAAAAGCTGTGTGAACACGCTGCACTATGCTTGTGTTTCCTGCTGCTTTTTAGCGGCCGTTATCTCTTTTTTGATGAAATAAAAACCCAAACGGATGCCGTTTGGGTTTTCTGTATGTTATAGAATAAATAGCTGGATGAAAAACAGAACGGCAAAAACAAGGACGAGCGGATGAATGTCTCTCCATTTTCCCCGTGCTGCTTTCACAATCGGATACGAAATAAAGCCAAGGGCAATTCCTGTGGAAATGCTTGATGTAAGAGGCATGGTCAGAACAACGAGAAATGCCGGAAATGCCTCGTCCATCTCCTTCCAGTTAATATTCGACACTGAACCCATCATCAGGCTGCCGACAATAATCAAAGCCGGTGAGGTGATGGCGGATATGCCGGATAAGGCGCTGACAAGCGGACTGAAAAACATCGAAGCTGCAAACAATACCGCGACAGTGAAAGACGTAAGACCTGTTCTTCCCCCGGCTGCGACGCCAGCTGAAGATTCGATAAACGCGGTTGTCGGACTTGTGCCGAAAACAGCACCGACTGTGGTCGCCGTTGAATCAGCCAGCAGCGCTTTTCGCGCGTTCGGGAGCTTGTTGTTTTTCATCAATCCGGCCTGCTCGGCCACACCGATCATTGTACCGGTCGTATCAAAAATCGTTACCAGCAGAAATGAAAACACGACAGCGTACAGGCCGTGATGGATCACATCGCCAAAAGCGGAGAACGGATTTGAAATAATCAATCCCTCAGGCAAATGCGGAAAAGACATAAAGCCTTTAGGGAAATGCAGCTGGCCGGTAAAAAACGCAATCAAAGCGGTAGCCGCCATTCCGATAAATAACGCTCCGCTTACATTCAGCACCATCAAGATCACACTGATCAATAAGCCGATCAGCGTTAAGATAACCGCTGGCGAATGAAGGTTGCCGAGTGTGACCAAATTTGATTTATCAGCTGTAATAATTCCCGCCTGCCGTAAACCGATAAACGCAATAAAAAGCCCGATCCCTGTTGTGATGCCGTATTTTAAATTGTTTGGAATCGCTTCTATCAGTTGTTTTCTTAAAGGCGTTAACGATAGAATAATGAAGAGAACCCCTGCTGTGAATACTGCGCTGAAAGCTGTTGCGTACGTGATGCCGCCGCCGCTTGCGCCTACAACGTGATAGGCTAAGTAAGCGTTTAAGCCCATGCCGGGCGCAATGGCAATCGGATAATTTGCAGCCAGGGCCATCCACAGCGTTCCGACAATGGAGGCGATAATCGTTGCGGTAAAGACCTGGCCGAAAGGAACTCCGGCATTAGCTAAAATAACCGGATTCACCACTACAATATAGACCATTGTGAAAAAAGTCGTCAGTCCAGCTATGATTTCTTGTTTGATCGATGTTTGCTGCTCTTTTAGATGAAACATAGTATCCTCCAATTACGAACGTTTTAACAAAACACCATTAATATTATTCGTTTTATTTAGTTTTTGCAAGTGATTTATTGCAGAAAGGGGATCGTTATGAACTGGGAAGTCGAAGTGATCAGAAAAAAAGATGTTTTGATTCGCGATACGCAGGAATTCTTGAGAATCAACAGTGTAATGGACGAGACAACAGCCGGGCCCGGCAAACCATTTGGAGAAGGGGTAAATGCCAGCTTGACCTCTTTGCTTGAGCTTGGAGAAAAAGAAGGATTTACCACAAAAAATCTTGACGGGTTCGCCGGTCATATCGAATGGGGTGAGGGTGAAGACATTGTCGGCGTTCTATGCCATGTTGATGTTGTACCGCCCGGAGACGGATGGACAAGTGACCCGTTTTCAGCGGACATCCGGAACGGACGGATTTATGCAAGGGGCGCCATTGACGACAAAGGTCCGACGATGGCTGCGTTCTACGCGCTGAAAATCGTCAAAGACATGAATCTGCCGCTGTCCAAACGTGTCAGAATCATTATCGGAACAGATGAAGAAAGTGATTGGAGATGTGTGGAGCATTATTTCAAGCACGAAGAAATGCCGACTCTCGGTTTTGCGCCAGATGCTGACTTCCCGATTATTAACGCGGAAAAAGGGATTATTGATGCTTCACTTCTCATCCCGCACCACCATACAAATAAAGCCGCTTCAGAAACAGTTCTTGCCTCGTTTACATCAGGTCTTCGCTTAAACATGGTGCCAGACGCTGCGGAAGCCGTTCTCGAAGGATCAAATATAGAAGAGGTTCTTGCCTCATTTCAAGACAAGCTCCGCACGACGGATCAAAAAGGTGCAGCTGAGATTGAGAACGGTCAGCTGATATTGCGCATGCACGGACTTTCCTGCCATGCGATGGAACCAAACAATGGAGTGAATGCCGGCATCAAACTGGCAGAATTTTTGAGCCAAACTGAGCTGGATGAAGCAGGACAGCGTTTTGTTCAAGTTGTGACAGATAAATTCTCAGATGATACAAGAGGAAAGAAACTGAATATCGCCTGTGAGGATGACATTAGCGGAGAGCTGACATTAAATGTCGGAACACTGCGCTATACAGAAGGGCAAGGAGGCGAGCTCGGAATCAATATCCGCTATCCTGTAACAGCAGAAAGCAAAATGATCCGCGATGCATTTGAAAGCGCAAGTGAATTTGAGCTTGGAGAATTTAAAGACAGCAAGCCCCATCATGTATCAGCAGACCATCCGCTAGTCAAAACGCTGCAAAAGGTATATGAAGGCCAATTGGGCAAAAAAGCTGATTTAATTTCAATCGGCGGGGGAACTTACGCGAGATCTTTGGAGGCCGGCGTTGCATTCGGACCGCTGTTCCCCGGACGTCCCGACAGTGCGCATCAAAAGGACGAATATATTGAAATTGATGACCTCCTCAGAGCGACTGCTTTATATGCGCAGGCCATCTACGAACTTGCAAAATAAAAGGACCGGCTTCTTCTGAAGCCAGTCCTTTTTTTACACAAATGACCATAAATCAGTTGATAAATAGCGTTCTCCGGTATCAGCTGTCATACAGACAACAACTTGATCAGGAGAGAGACGTTTGGCTGCTTCAATCGCTGCGAAGCAGGCAGCGCCTGAAGAAGGCCCGACGAGAATTCCTTCCTCCGCAGCAAGGCGTCTGGTTGTCGTATACGCATCCTCATCAGTGATTTTGATAATTTCATCATACACATCTTGATTTAAAACGGGAGGAATGAAGCCTGGGCTTGTCCCAACCAGCTTATGCGCACCCGGTTTTCCGCCAGATAATACCGGGGACCCCGCAGGCTCGACAACATGAACCAAAATATCCGGAAACAGTTCTTTTAACGCTTCACCGGTTCCTGTAATGGTTCCGCCAGTACCTGAAGAAGCTACAAAAGCGCCTAGCGGTTTTCCGATTTCTTTTATTGCCCGGGCAATTTCAAGAGCAGTTGTTTTTCGATGCGCGTCAGGATTAGCAGTATTATCAAACTGCATTGGAATGAAGCTGTTCGGAATTTGTTCGGCGAGCTCTTTCGCTTTTTTTATGCTGCCGGGCATTCGTTCCGATCCGGGAGTTAACACAACCTCTGCACCATAGGCTTTGAGGAGGTTGATCCGCTCCTTCGTCATTGTATCCGGCATTACTAAAATCGCTTTATAGCCGCGGGCCGCCGCATTCATGGCGAGTCCGATTCCGGTATTTCCGCTGGTCGGCTCAATGATAACTGAGCCAGGCTTGAGTAAGCCGTTTTGTTCTGCTTCTATGATCATATTGTAAGCGGCTCTGTCTTTCACACTGCCGCTTGGATTGAAAAATTCAAGTTTTAAATAGACTTGTGCTGCGTTTTCCGGCTGAAGCCGATTCAATCTCACAAGCGGAGTATCTCCTATAAGATCAGAAGTGTTTTCAACGATTTTCAACATTGTCATTCCTTTCTGAATAAAACAAGTGTCATATAATATCCTAACATAATAAACGTTTGCGCGAGAGTGTTTTCATATGCGGTTCCTCTATTCGCGCAGCCTCTTTATTGATAAAATAATAGCAGTCAAAGAAGGGAGTGTCAGACGGATGTCAGATATCCGGCCTCATTATTTCATCGGCGTGCCCATTCCGCCGGAAATTGCAAATCCGATTTACCAGGCTGCGAAAAACGAGCCAGCGCTCACATTTCAAAAATGGGTGCACCCGCTTGACTACCATATCACGTTAATTTTTCTCGGTGCGGCGGATGAAGCGCAAATCAATCAGCTTGAAGGCTCGCTTGCCGAGATCGCTTTAGATGCCAATCCGTTTACAATTGTATTTGACAAAATAAATGTGTTCGGAGACCGAAGGCAGCCGCGCGTATTGCATTTGGAGCCGAAGAAGAATACAGCGCTCGAAACACTGAGGGAGCATACAAAACAAGCTGTTCTTCAAGCAGGCTTTAAAGTGGAAAAGAGAGCGTATCATCCCCATATGACGCTGGCAAGAAAATGGACAGGCCAAAAGGGATTTCCGGCGCATGTCCCGTTTAAAAGCGGTGAAGTTTCAACGGCTATTGAACGATTTTCACTATTTCAGATACACTTAAATCAATCACCAAAATATGAGGAAAAATTCAAATTTCCTTTAACTTAATTCATGCGGAGTGGAGAAACAAAATGGCACAAATCATCAAAATATATGATTATATATCGAGATACGAACTTGATCCGTACCATTATATGAATCAGTTTATACGGCTGAAAAAAGAGCGCTGGCTTTCACTATTAGAAGCAGCGGAGCGCCAGCATGAAGAAAGACAAGCCAATGCTGAACAGCCGGAACCGGTGCAGAAACGTAAGAAATTTTCATTGAAAAGAAAAAAAGAAGAGATAGAAGCCGATATACAAGAAGAGAGACACCAATGGTTTGAGGAAGAAGACGATCTAAATGTAAGGCTGCCGAAAAGCAGGATGGCGCTTGCTTCCTTTTATAAAAGACATTTATATGAATTTCAGCTCAAATGGGCAAGCTCTACGCTTTCCGAGATGTCAAATCTGTCAAACCAGGTGAAGCAGGACCGCATTTTGCTTTTTCTGGCCCAGCAGCTTCCAGATTCTTATTTTATTATGTATAAGCCTGTGCTCAAAATTCAGCAGGCGGCAGTAGAATTAAGCATAGTGATCATTTCACCTCTTGACATTTACTGCGTTTCTTTTATAGATGCAGAGGAAGACAGTGTGTACATAGGATCTAAACATCGTTTTTGGGAGAAGAAAACAGGCTCTCAGACTGAATCGGTATTAAATCCGGCGTTGAGTCTGTTTCGGACGGGATCTGTTGTGTCGAAGATCGTAAAGGAAAAAGGCGCTGATATTCCGGTATCGAAATTACTCCTGAGCAGAACGTCATACATCGATTACCCCGAACCGCCGTACGGTCTGGAAATAGTGGACAAACGGGGCTTGGCGGAATGGATGGAGAAGCAGAAGAAAAACACAGCTCCGATAAAACATCATCAATTAAAAGCTGCAAAGGCTTTGTTGTCTTATTGCCTGTCAGACTCCTATCGCAGACAAGAGTGGCTGGAGTAAAGCAGAACGATTTGAGCGGTTTTCTCATAACATAAGCAGGTGAGAAAGATGAGCCAATGGTTTTTTATTATTAATCCGGCAGCAGGGCACCGAAAAGGCCTGCGTGTTTGGAAGTCGATACAAAAGGAATTACTGAAACGAAAGATTGAGCACCGCTCATTTTTAACTGAGCATCCGGGACACGCCGAGGTTCTCGCCCGGCAAATTTCAACGATGCAGGAATATAAGCTGAAACGCCTGATTGTTATCGGCGGAGACGGAACGATGCACGAAGTCGTCAACGGACTGAAAGATGTTGATGATATCGAACTGAGTTTTGTGCCCGCTGGCGCGTACAATGATTTTTCCAGAGGATTCTCCATTAAGAAAATAGACCTGATTCAGGAAATCAGACAGCTGAAGCGTCCGTTAACGCGAACGTTTCATTTAGGAAGCGTTAATTTGCTTCAGGATAAATCGCAGGTTCTTTATTTTTTGAATCATATCGGAATCGGCTTTGACGCATACGTCAATAAAAAGGCATTAGAATTTCCATTAAAACGGGCGATCCATTTTCTGCGCCTCCGCTTTCTTGTCTATCCGCTATCCCATTTGTACGCGTCGGCTACCTTTAAGCCGTTTTCGTTGGCTTGTACAATTGAAGGAGAGACACAGGAATTTCATCATGTCTGGTTTGCGGTCGTCTCCAATCATCCGTTTTACGGAGGCGGCATGAAGGCGGCCCCGCTTGCGAATCCTCGCGAACAGGCATTTGATATCATCATTGTTGAGAATCTGCCGTTTTTGAAAAAGTATTGGTTTTTATGCTTGATGACATTTGGAAAACACACCAAAATGGACGGCGTGACGATGTTTAAAGCGAAAGACATTACGTTTTACACGAAGGACAAAATTCCGTTCCATGCTGACGGAGAAATCATGGGTACAACCCCATTCCGTCTGGCATCGAGTCCCTCACCGTTACGAATCAAAACATAAACGTTTTTGGAGGAGAGAGATTCTGATGGTCAGTATCCAACGCCGCTTTGAAGCGTATGCCGATGAAATGAATATCATTACGGTTCTGATCCCTGCTGATCAAAAAGATACCTTTACGCCGCCTTTTCAGCTAGAGACAGATACAGGGGAAATTCCTCTGACAGTCAGTCAGGAATGGAAAATAGAAGGGAAATACAAGTATGTATGTGTAGCTGAGCATCCGGTCACTTTCGGGAAAACGCATTATGTCAAAGCATCCGGCGGCGGAGTAACGGATCTCCAAATCGGGGCAGTGATCAGGACGGATCCGTTTGATGCTGCATTTTATTATGACGGAGAGCTCGGAGCTGTTTACACTTCGGATTATACTGAATTTAAAGTATGGGCGCCTGCTGCGACGTCAGCTGCCGTCAAGCTGTCACATCCCGAAAAAAGCGGGCATACGCTCCAAATGACAAGAATGGAAAATGGAGTATACGCCGTTACAGTGGCTGGAGATCTGCACGGTTATGAGTATGTGTACCGGATCTGCAACAATTTAGAATGGACAGAAACGGTGGATCCGTATGCAAAGGCTGTGACGGTCAACGGAGAGAAGGGGGTCGTGCTGCGCCCAGATCAAGCAAACTCGGCTCCTTCGCTTACACCATTTTCAGACCCCGTTGATGCCATTATTTATGAGATGCACATCCGTGACTTCTCCATTCATGAAAACAGCGGTATGAAGAACAAGGGGAAGTATGCGGCGCTTGCTGAAACTGGCACTCAAACGAAAAATGGCAGTTCTACAGGACTTTCTTATTTAAAAGAGCTTGGCGTTACGCATATCGAGCTTTTGCCGGTAAACGATTATGCCGGAGTTGATGAAGAAACCCCGCTTGCCGCCTACAATTGGGGCTATAATCCGCTTCATTTTTTCGCCCCGGAGGGAAGCTATGCCTCCAATCCTCACGACCCTCAGACAAGAAACAAAGAAGTAAAACAAATGGTTCACACCCTGCATCGGCATGGCCTGCGTGTCATCCTGGATGTTGTTTATAACCATGTATATCAAAGAGAGCACTCGCCCTTTGAAAAAACGGTGCCCGGTTATTTCTTCCGGCATGATCAATTCGGGATGCCTTCAAATGGCACCGGCGTCGGGAATGACATCGCCTCAGAAAGGCGGATGGCGAGAAAATTCATTACGGATTGCGTCATGTATTGGCTCAAGGAATACGATGTCGACGGCTTCCGCTTTGATCTGCTCGGCATCTTAGATATCGAAACGGTTCTTCATATAAAAGAAAAAGCATCTGAGGTAAAGCCCGGAATCCTTCTCTTTGGGGAAGGCTGGGATTTGGCAACACCGCTGCCGCCTGATCAGAAAGCGACATTGGCGAATGCCTCAAAAATGCCGGGCGTCGGTTTTTTCAATGATTCGTTTCGTGACGCTGTTAAAGGGAATACCTTTCAAGTCGCGGCGGCGGGTTTTGCCCTTGGGAACGGCGAAAAAGCGGAAACAGTCATGCATGGGATTGCCGGATCTTCCGGATGGAAAGAGACAGCTCCGTTTGTGTCTGCGCCGAGCCAATCTATCAATTATGTCGAGTCGCATGACAACCACACATTTTGGGATAAAATGAGCCTCGCGCTTCCACAAGAAAGTGACAGCCGAAAGAGAAGCCGGCAAAAGCTGGCGACTGCAATCATTCTGCTGGCCCAGGGAGTTCCGTTTATTCACAGCGGACAGGAATTTTTCCGGACGAAGCAGGGGGTGGAAAACAGCTATCAATCCAGTGACAGCATCAACCAGCTGGACTGGTCGCGGCGTGAAACATTCAAGCAAGATGCTGATTATGTCCGCAGGCTGATTTCGCTCAGAAAAGCGCATCCGGCATTCCGGCTTACGACATCAGCCGATATTCAGCGCAGCCTTGAATGCCTGGCTCTCAAAGAGCACCTTATTGTATACCGGCTGTTTGGCCTCGGCGCAATCGACGAATGGGAAGAAATCATTGTCATCCATCATGCCAGTCCTGATTCTGTTACATGGCAGCTGCCGAAAGATAAGGCTTACCGGCTTCTATGTGATACTGACGGGTTTTGCGCTGATCCGGGAGAAATCAAGAAAGCGGTTGCTGTAAACGGCATCGGAACGGTTATCTTATATTTAGCATGAGATCTTACGAGTTTTGCTTGACGAAGTTTGTGCTATAGCGCTAAAATTTAAAAGACGGCTATTGATTAGCATATGAGACTCTCAATAGCTGTCTTTTTTATTTTTCATACGATTCGTACGAAAAAGGCATTCGCTGGATACACTGAAGACGAATAGGCCTTATTCTAAAATATTTTAAGAAATGATGGGTTGAACATTGATATGAACTGGTTGGGACAATTACTAGGTAGCGATTGGGAGATCTTCCCCGCCGGAGGAGCTACAGGAGATGCATATTATGCGAAACATAACGGGCAGCAGCTTTTTTTAAAACGTAATAGCTCACCTTTTTTAGCTGTTTTATCCGCCGAAGGCATTGTTCCTAAGCTGGTTTGGACAAAACGGATGGAGAATGGGGACGTCATTACGGCCCAGCACTGGATGACCGGCAGAGAGCTGAAGCCGAAAGACATGAGCGGACGGTCCGTTGCTGAATTGCTTCGTAAAATACACACATCAAAGGCCTTGCTGGACATGCTGAAGAGACTTGGAAAGGAACCGCTGAATCCAGGGGCTCTGCTGTCTCAGCTTAAACAGGCTGTATTTGCTGTGCAGCAAACTTCGCCGCTGATTCAAGAAGGGATTACGTATTTAGAAGATCATCTGCATGAAGTGCATTTCGGTGAGAAAGTCGTTTGCCATTGTGATGTCAATCATAATAACTGGCTATTGTCTGAAGACAACCAGCTGTATTTAATTGACTGGGACGGCGCCATGATCGCTGACCCGGCGATGGATCTAGGGCCATTGCTGTACCACTACGTTGAAAAGCCAGCTTGGGAGAGCTGGCTGGGCATGTACGGCATCGAGTTAACGGAAAGCCTTCGGTTAAGAATGGCATGGTATGTGCTATCTGAAACAATCACTTACATTGCCTGGCATAAATCCAAAGGAAACGATAAAGAATTCCATGATGCAATGGAAGAACTGCATATGCTGATGAAGCGGATTGTTCAATAATCAGGAATATGAATCCATTTCCTCTACCCATTGAGACAAGCTGTTCTGATGCTCTTGTATGTGTGAGTCGATGGATTTGGACGATATTCCTGATTGGCTGTATCGGTACACATCTTCCAGCACGTTTTTTAAGTGTGAATCGATCTCGGTGTTTGCCATCAGCGATTTAATCACACGTTCAAGCTGTTCGTACTCTGCGACGGTTCCGCAGCAGTCTAATTGATGGTCAGTCAAAATGTCCTTCAATAGATCAACTTGATTCTCGTAATTTAAACCCATAAAACGGTACACATCCCTTCAGTATCTTACGGGTTAAATTGTTCAAAACAGGATGGTTTTATGCATGAGACACGAGTGTTCCGACAGACGGGAACCTCTTTTTTTATGTGAAGGCACACCTAAAAAAACAAGCTTGCGGGTCTTTTTAATTCATGGTATGTTGTTAGTCGAAATAATAGATAGAGGTGTCAATCATATGAGAATGCGCCACAAGCCTTGGGCTGATGACTTTTTGGCTGAAAACGCAGATATTGCCATCAGCAATCCTGCTGATTATAAAGGAAAATGGAATACAGTGTTTGGCAACGACAATCCGATCCATATCGAGGTCGGTACAGGAAAAGGGCAATTTATTTCCGGAATGGCCAAACAAAATCCCGACATTAATTATATTGGCATTGAGTTATTTAAAAGCGTCATTGTAACTGCTGTCCAGAAAGTAAAAGATAGCGAAGCGCCGAATGTGAAGCTTTTGAATATAGACGCGGACACGCTGACAGACGTGTTTGAGCCGGGTGAAGTCAAACGGGTGTACTTGAACTTTTCTGATCCTTGGCCGAAAAAACGCCACGAAAAACGCCGTCTCACGTATTCCCATTTTATCAAGAAATATGAAGAAGTGATGGGGAAAGGCGGAGCAATTCATTTTAAAACAGACAACCGCGGTCTGTTTGAGTATTCGCTGAAAAGCTTCTCGGAATACGGATTGCTGCTGACATATGTCAGTCTTGATCTGCATAACAGCGATATGGAAGATAACATCATGACAGAATATGAAGAAAAATTCTCAGCACTCGGCCAGCCGATTTATCGGGCTGAAGTTGAATGGAGAGCGTAAAACAGACTCTGACGCAGGAGTCTGTTTTTTTTATGCGCTGTTTGCTACGATGATGACAGGGGGGATGAAGATGGAAACGATGAAAATTGGAAAAACGACGTTAACATGGCTTGACGGAGGGGTGACTCACATGGACGGAGGAGCCATGTTCGGTGTTGTTCCAAAGCCGTTATGGGCAAAAAAATATCCAGTCAATGAAAAAAACCAGATTGAACTAAGGACAGATCCGATTCTTATTCAAAAGGACGGGAAAAACGTGATCGTCGATGCCGGTATCGGGTCCGGCAAGCTGACTGAAAAACAAAAAAGAAACTACGGTGTGACTCAAGAATCCAATGTGAAAACATCATTAGCAGCGCTCGGATTAACAGTTGAAGATATTCACGTGATCGCCATGACACACCTTCATTTTGATCATGCGTGCGGATTGACGGAATACGAAGGCGATAAACTGGTTTCGGTTTTTCCCAATGCCGTTATTTATGCTTCATCTGTTGAATGGTATGAAATGCGCCATCCGAATATCAGATCGAAAAATACCTACTGGAAAGAAAACTGGGAGGCTGTTGCCGGCCAAGTGAAAACCTTTGAAAACACCTGCACCATAACAGAGGGAGTTACACTGCATCATACCGGGGGCCACAGTGACGGCCACTGTGTTCTTGTATGTGAGGATGCGGGTGAAACCGCGGTACATATGGCGGATTTGATGCCGACACACGCCCACCGCAATCCATTATGGGTGCTGGCTTATGATGATTATCCGATGACCTCTATACCGCAAAAGCAAAAGTGGCAGGCGTATGCAGCGGAAAAAGACGCATGGTTTATTTTTTATCATGATGCCGAATATCGCGCACTGAAATGGGATGGGGACGAAAGGATTACAGAATCACTCAAACGAAAGAAACAATAGCATATTTTCATGTTTACCCTGCATGATTTCCGGCTAATAAAGCAAACCTAGTACTAATTATGCTCAGAAAGGAAGAGGCAGGGTGAAACAATTCGAAGTAACGAACGAAGGAGAAATTCAGACAACATTAAGAGGCCTTGAAGTCCTCTCTGTTCCTTTTTTGAACAAAGGAGTAGCTTTTACAAAGGAGGAAAGAAAAGCGCTCGGATTGAATGGCTTTTTGCCGCCGAAGGTATTGACCATTGATGAACAGGCAAAAAGAGCGTACGAACAGTTTTCCTCACAGCCTGATGATTTAAGTAAAAACGTATATTTGACAGCGCTGCACGATCGAAATGAAACGCTGTTTTACCGTTTGTTAAATGACCACTTAGGGGAAATGCTCCCGATTGTATACACGCCGACAGTAGGTACGGCCATTCAGAGATACAGCCATGAATACAGGAAGCCGAGAGGTCTCTATCTGTCCATCGATGACCCGGAAGGCATGAGAGAGGCATTTAAACAGTTTAAAGACAAAAGTGATTCCATCGATCTAATTGTCGCAACCGATGCTGAAGGGATTTTAGGAATCGGAGACTGGGGAGTCGGCGGTATCGCGATATCAATTGGCAAGCTTGCGGTATACACGGCAGCTGCGGGAATTGATCCGAGCAGAGTGCTGGCTGTCGTTTTGGATGCGGGCACAAATCAAGAGAGCCTCCTGAACGACCCGCTTTATGTCGGCAACCAGCATTCCAGAGTGCGCGGTGAACGCTATGACCAATTTATTGATGAATATGTCTCACTTGCGAGAGAGACATTCCCGAATGCATTGCTTCACTGGGAGGATTTCGGAGCGAAAAATGCGCGCAGCATCCTGAAACGCTATAAAGATAAAGTATGTACGTTTAATGATGATATCCAAGGGACAGGCGCTGTCTCACTTGCGGCAGTTTTATCCTGTGCAAAAGCATCAAAAGTGCCGCTGAAGGATCACAGAGTCGTGATATTCGGAGCGGGTACGGCCGGAATCGGAATTGCTGAACAGCTGCGTGAAGCATTGGTGCGCGAGGGGCTTAGTGAGGAAGAATCATACCAGCGCTTTTGGTGCATAGACCGGAACGGGCTGTTAACAGATGATATGGATCAGCTTCTTGATTTTCAAAAGTCTTATGCCCGTCAGGCTGATGAGGTGAAAGATTATCAGCGCAACGGAGAAGGCGGAGGTATTGATCTCCTTGAGGTGGTCCGTCAGGCGAAACCGACGATTCTCATCGGTACATCAACAGTTTCCGGTGCATTTACTGAAGAAATTGTAAAAGAAATGGCTTCACACGTAAAACGGCCGGCGATTTTGCCAATGTCGAATCCGACGACTCTTTCTGAAGCAAAACCGCAAGATTTAATTGAATGGACGGAAGGCCGTGCGCTTATCACGACAGGCAGTCCGTTCCCGCCTGTGGATTATAACGGCGTGACGTATCATATCGGGCAGGCCAACAACGCACTTGTCTTCCCGGGGCTTGGGCTTGGTACAATTGTCACCAAATCAAAATTGATTACAGACAGCATGTTTGAAGCGTGTGCCCGTGCGATCGCAAGTATGGTCAATGTTGGAGTGCCTGGCGCACCGATGCTTCCGAAGGTGGAAGATTTACGGACTGTATCGGCAACGGTTGCAGTTGAAGTTGCTAAAACCGCCATTAAGGAAGGCGTGGCCACTGAAGAGCCTGAGGACATCGTTCAGGCTGTGCAGGACGCGATGTGGTATCCGGTATACAAACCGATTCGAGCGATATAATATAAAGAGCCGCTGCATGGGCAGCGGCTCCTCTCTTTTACGCTTGTCCGGTGTTAAGACGCGATTGTATCAATGACATCTACAATTCTCCCCGTTTTCGCATCCACCATCACTTCATATTGCTCTAGTTCTCCAAAAGCTGACCGTGTAACACCGGTCTTGTACACCTGCACGGTTTCCCCATTCACATTGTAGGGCTCCGGCTGAGTGTAGATCCATGATCCATCAATCGGCCCACGCTGTTTAAAAGCGGATTTTACGATATGAAGCGCTCTTTCTGAAGAAATATAAGGCTTCATCACATATTGTTTCACAACAACAGCCGTACAAATGCCAAGTCCTGCTCCTAAAAGAAGATGACGCAATTTCAAAATAAAGCACCTCCTGATTGATCGTACTTTCATTATACAGAAACCGCCAAATCCTGTTAAGCGATACGCGGCTCATTGAGCAGATTCAATCAGAGTGCTTGGAAAACAGAATTTTTTCTAATAAAATAAAAGAACTACATAGAAATGAGGGGAAAACATGAATCAAGAAACGAAAGCGCTTTTCCAAACACTGACGCAGCTTCCCGGAGCGCCGGGCAATGAGCATCAGGTCCGTGCGTTTATGAAGCAGGAGCTTGCCAAATATGCCGATGATATCGTTCAGGACAGACTGGGAAGTGTTTTCGGAGTCAGAAAAGGCGGAGAGGACGCGCCGAAAATCATGGTGGCTGGACATATGGATGAAGTCGGATTTATGGTGACATCCATTACAGATAACGGATTACTGAGGTTCCAAACGCTCGGCGGCTGGTGGAGTCAGGTACTGCTGGCGCAAAGAGTGGAAATACAAACAGATAACGGCCCTGTTCCGGGGGTTATTTCAAGCATACCGCCGCATCTGTTAACAGATGCTCAGCGAAACCGTCCGATGGATATCAAAAATATGATGATTGATATCGGAGCAGATGATAAGGAAGACGCCATCAAAATCGGTATTAAACCGGGCCAGCAGGTAGTCCCTGTATGCCCGTTTACCATTATGGCCAATGAAAAGAAAATATTATCAAAAGCGTGGGATAACCGGTACGGCTGCG
The DNA here is from genome assembly GCF_020708615.1 of Bacillus sp. LBG-1-113. Lineage (NCBI taxonomy): Bacteria > Bacillati > Bacillota > Bacilli > Caryophanales > Bacillaceae > Bacillus > Bacillus sp. LBG-1-113. The sequence goes on from NZ_JAJFDG010000001.1 coordinate 109,217, forward strand.
GATTGAGCATTGAATTGCTGAAGGAATTGCAAGGGAAAGAACTGCCGAATACGCTTTACGCTGGCGCAACCGTTCAGGAAGAAGTCGGCTTAAGAGGCGCGCAGACAGCGTCTCATATGATCAAACCGGATTTGTTCTTCGCGCTTGACGCCAGTCCGGCAAACGACATGAGCGGCGATAAACAGCAGTTTGGGCAGCTTGGGAAGGGCTTTTTGCTGCGCATCCTTGACAGAACAACCGTTATGCACCGAGGAATGAGAGAATTTGTTTTGGATATGGCTGAAACGCATCAGATTCCATATCAATACTTTGTTTCCGGCGGCGGTACAGATGCAGGCAGAGTGCATATTTCAAACAGCGGCGTTCCGTCGGCAGTTATCGGAATCTGCTCCCGCTACATTCATACAAATGCGTCTATTATCCATATTGATGATTACGCTGCGGCAAAAGAAATGCTGATAAAGCTCGTAACTGCCTGTAACAAGCAGACGGTGGAAGCAATTAAAGAAAATATGTAAAACCTGAAGAAAAAGCTTGTTGAGCAAGGCTTGTAAGCCATGTCGACAAGCTTTTTTCTTATTTTGTTTCAAATACATACGAAAGTGCTTTAATCGCTTGGTTCACCGTTTCAACGGTAATATTCGCTTTGTTTGAAAGCTCTTTTAATGGGTGATGGAGCGATTCAGGACGAATGATGATCAGGGGTTTACCTTTTGCGATAGCATAGGAAGCATCCATTGCTGTGTTCCATTGTTTGTACTTTTCGCCAAACAAGGCAATCACAAAGTCTGCTTTATTCATCAAGACAGCCGTTCTGAAGTTATTGATATCAGAAGCCTTGTCGTCCTTATAGACTGCGTTTGGCTGAGCGCCCATAATTTCTTCTCCGATATTGTCCGAACGGTCGTGGTGCTCCATCGGGCCGACAAACGTAATCGGAAGCTTCAGTGATTTCGTTTTCTCCTTGATTTCCTCACGCCAATTGCTGTGGATTTCCCCGGCTAAATAGACGATAAACTCCAAACGGGATCCCTCCTTATGTATGTCCATTTGTCAATTTTACCCTCATGTACAAAATGTTAAACGAAACGTGCTTGATAATGCAAATAAAATATGATAATGATAATGGGAAAGCTTATCTTACATATTCATTCGTTGCATATAAGTGGTTTTGCCGCAAGCAGTTTGGTATGATCCAAATGGACGAGTATCGATAAATTAACATGTAAGAACATAAACAACTGGAGGGATATGTGATGAAAAAAATCGAGACAACGCAAGAACTGGAAAAAGCCGTAAAGGATGATTGGGCAGTATTTATGTTTTCTGCCGACTGGTGCCCGGACTGCCGTTTTGTAGAGCCTTTTCTACCGGAATTGGAAGCAGATTTTCCTGAATTCACTTACTACTATGTAGACCGCGACAAATTTATTGATACATGCGCAGAGTGGGAGATTTACGGCATTCCAAGCTTTGTTGTGTTTAATGAAGGAAAAGAAGTGAATCGTTTTGTGAGCAAAGACCGTAAAACAAAAGAAGAAATTGAACAGTTTTTAACTGATTCTCTTGCAAAAGCGTAAAGGAGGATATCCGGTTTGAAAATGACCTCAAGGAAGCTGTCAGACATATTGAAACAGCGCCTTCAGCACGAGAATCGCTCCTTTTTATTTGACAGAGAAAAAGACACCCTCCGTGTTGAGGATGAAACAACTAAAAAAGGAATTACGCTTGACCTGCCGCCGATTATTGCAAAATGGGAACTGAAAAAAGACGAAGCCATTGACGAGATCGTTTATTATGTATCAGAAGCCATGGCAGCTATGGAAGGAAAGTCGCAGGAAATAACCGGGAAGGAAAGCCGTATTTATCCGGTCATCCGCTCAACCTCTTTTCCGGACAAGTCCAGCGAAGAGATTCCGCTTATTTATGACGAGCATACCGCAGAAACAAGAATTTATTACGCGCTTGATCTGGGCAAAACCTATCGTTTAATTGATCAGCGCATGCTGGAGAAAGAAAACTGGACGAAGGAGCGTATTAGAGAAACGGCTGCGTTTAACCTCCGCTCCCTGCCGACGGTTGTCAAAGAGGATACTGTTGCCGGCAATCTCTTTTACTTCTTCAGAGCAAACGACGGTTACGACGCCAGCCGGATTCTGAACGAAGCGATTTTAAATGAGTATAAACAAAACGCTAAAGGTGAGCTAGCGATCTCTGTTCCGCATCAGGACGTTCTGATACTTGCTGACATTCGGAATGAATCAGGGTATGATATTTTAGGACAAATGTCGATGAGCTTCTTTGCAGGCGGCACCGTTCCGATTACGGCGCTTTCTTTCCTATACAATGAAGGAAAGCTGGAGCCGGTGTTTATCTTGGCAAAAAGCCGTCCGAAAAAGGATTAGAAAGGATTTTTTACTTATGAACGCTTTTTATAATAAAGAAGGTGTGGGAGATACACTTCTGATCTCTCTAAAAGACGTAACGCGCGAGCAAGTAGGCTATGAAAAATACGGCGACGTCGTCAAAATTATCAATAGCGAAACAAATGAAACGACGGGTTTTAACATCTTTAACGCGTCTTCATACTTAACCATTGATGAAAACGGCCCTGTTGCCCTTTCAGAAACATTCGTTCAAGATGTGAATGAAACGTTAAACAGAAACGGCATTGAAGAAACATTAGTCGTTGATTTATCGCCAAAGTTTGTCGTTGGATATGTTGAATCAAAAGAAAAACATCCGAATGCTGATAAACTAAGCGTTTGTAAAGTCAATGTAGGGGACGAAACACTTCAGATCGTTTGCGGCGCGCCTAATGTTGACCAAGGCCAAAAAGTTGTTGTTGCCAAAGTCGGCGCTGTGATGCCGAGCGGGCTTGTCATCAAGGATGCTGAGCTTCGAGGCGTACCGTCCAGCGGAATGATCTGCTCCGCAAAAGAGCTTGCATTGCCTGACGCTCCTGCTGAAAAAGGAATTCTTGTATTAGAAGGAGACCATGAGGCTGGAGACGCATTTCAGTTTTAGACTCCCATAAATACGCCGAAAAAATCGAATCATGTAAAAAAAGCCGCTAAGCTCTTGTTTAGCGGCTTTGTTTTGCTGAAAGCTTAATCTTTTCTGGGCCGACAAGCAGTGGTATACTAAAAATCGTCCCAGAAAACTATAAGGGAGTTAGAGATGACTTATGAGTTGGCTTCATAAATTTTTTGATTTGTTTTTAGGAGAGAGTGAAGAGGATGCTGAACGGGAGACAAAACCCGCTCAAGTTCCGAAACAGCAAGAATCGCATCACTCCGAAGGACAATTAAAACGATTGGAAGATCCTAAAATATATTACGAATATCCTAAAGGCAAGTTCCGTTTTCCGGTTGTGCCTGACGGATACCAAAAAAATGATTTGAGAAGGCGCCGCCCGCCATCGGAGGAACCGCAAGCCGCGCCTCGTTCGGGAGCTGCTCAGCACAGAGACCGCACAAATAATGAAAAAGAGCACCGTACATATGAAAAATCAGAGCCGGCCAAGAAACCGTTTAAACCGACAAATATCCCTTCGCCTGTATATGGATTTAATCAAAAACCATCTGTGAAAAAGGACATGCCGAAACAATCTGCGGAAAAAAAAGGTGAGCAAAAAAAGCCGGAACCTGTAGAAGAGAAGGTAACACTGCTTTCAGAAGAAATCGAACGCGAACGCAGCTATTCGATGCCGGACCAGCCGCCGCAGCAACAGAAGGAACCCCTCTTTTCACATGACCGATTGGATGAAGAGCCTTCTGGCGTCCAAAAAAGTACGAATGAAACAATGGCAAAGCACTCAGCAGAGGAGCTGTCAGACAAAAAAGTAACCGCTGGAGAAAAAATGGCTCCAAAAGCTGCTGAGATGCCGTCAGAAGAAACAGAGCAAATGAATGATCAGCAGGAAGAATCTTTCTTGCACGAAGAAACATCTTGGGAAGAGACTGTGACAGGTGCCGGAATGGAGGCAGAAACCCTGTCAGCCAACGCTGTAAATGCCCATGAAGAAGCTGAGCTAGAAACTGCTGACACCGTCTCAACTAAAGAAACAGAGATCCAAGAGCCTGAAAAGGAAGAACATTTCTTACCCGATGAGCGGTATGGGGAAGAGACTGTGACAGGTGCTGGAACTGAGGCGGAAGAGCCGTCAGCCAACGAAGGAAACGTTCATCCAGAAACTGCTGAAACCTTCTCAGCCCCAGCAGAACAAATGGAAATCCATGAGCATGAAAAGCCTCTCGTGCATAATGAACGATACGAGGAAGAGGCTGTGCCAGAAGCCCTGCAAGAAGCAGAGGAACAGTCAGCCAGCGATAAAGCTGTTCACGAAGAAAGCATTCCGGAAGCTGCATCAGCTCAAATGATAGAGGAAAACAACCGGCCTGGAGCATCCGTGGCCCAGATAGAAGTTGATTCACAACCGGAACATAGCACAGAAGAGGGTTCTCCATCCTATTCTGCGGCGGATGATAGCCCTGCGGCAGAAAGACGCACGGCTACAGCAGAACAGCAGAACAGAGCCAAGAAGTCTGGTGACAATCCTAAACGAAGTCCGGCACTTCAGAAGGGACCGTCTGTTCCTTTTAATGTTATGATGCTGAAAAGCGATACGCATAAACAGCAAAAAGCAGGGGAGCGCCGCGGAAGCTATGTGTTCCCGAATGTCTCACTGCTTGATGTGCCGCCAGCACAAGTTCAGGACGATGCTGCGTGGATAGAAGAGCAGCGTCAGCTCCTTGATTTAACTTTGAAAAACTTTAACGTTCGGGCCAATGTGGTTCATGTAACGCAAGGGCCGTCAGTCACAAGATTTGAAGTACACCCTGAACCGGGTGTAAAGGTAAATAAAATCACCAATCTGTCTGATGACATTAAACTCAGCCTGTCCGCAAAAGATATTCGAATTGAGGCGCCGATTCCGGGGAAAAACACGATCGGAATTGAAGTGCCGAACCGTACGAGCAAGGTGGTTGATTTGCGCCAGATGATTCGCAGTTCCGCTTTCAGGACGAGCACATCACCGCTTACGTCAGCACTCGGATTGGATATTTCGGGGAATCCTGTTGTCATTGATCTGAAAAAAATGCCGCACGGTCTTATCGCCGGAGCTACAGGATCGGGAAAAAGCGTGTGCATCAATACCATTTTAGTGAGTCTGCTTTATAAAGCTGATCCGAGTGAAGTGAAGGTGCTGCTGATTGATCCGAAAATGGTGGAGCTTGCGCCTTACAACAAGATTCCTCACCTCGTCAGCCCTGTCATTACAGACGCCAAAGCGGCCACAGCTGCTTTAAAATGGGTTGTTGAGGAAATGGAGCGGCGCTATGAACTGTTTGCCCATTCCGGTGTTCGCGATATTGACCGTTTTAATCAATTAACCTCCGATCACCAAACGGGCGAAAAACTGCCGTATTTAGTTGTGGTCATTGACGAGCTTGCAGATTTGATGATGGTAGCTCCAAATGATGTAGAAGAAAGCATTGCCCGGATTGCTCAAAAAGCAAGAGCCTGCGGAATCCATTTGCTTGTCGCGACTCAGCGTCCGTCAGTCGATGTCATTACCGGTCTGATAAAAGCGAATATCCCGACGAGAATTGCGTTTTCTGTCTCCAGCCAGGTTGATTCCCGAACAATCATTGACATGGCTGGTGCGGAAAAACTTCTCGGTAAAGGAGACATGCTCTTTTTAGAGAACGGTTCTGGAAAACCGGTCCGTCTTCAAGGCAACTTTGTATCGGACCGAGAAATTGACCGTGTTGTTTCCCATGTCAGAAACCAGCTGCCGCCAGCTTATTTGTTTGAACAAGAAGAATTGGTCAGACAAGGCTCTGCCTTAAAGGAAGAGGATGAACTGTTTTATGAGGCGTGTGAATTTGTTGTTGAGCAAAAGAGTGCAAGCACGTCAAGCCTGCAAAGAAGATTCAGAATCGGATATAATCGGGCTGCAAGGCTGATTGATATGATGGAAGCAGAAGGTATGATCTCCGAAGCGAAAGGAAGCAAGCCTCGAGAGGTGCTGATCACTGCAAGTGATTTAATAAACGAATAATATAGGTTCATTTTCACAGCAAACATGGTATGATAATGGATAGATCATTAAACACCTATGCCGCTTTACAGCAGATGGGCATAGAAATTGTGATATTCAGGTTTAATCGGAAAGAAATAACCGGATACTGAACATAACAAAAAATATAAGGATACGCCGCAGGCGGCTTTTCAGCCGCCGCGGTCGCAAATTGAAATGAACGTCATATACTGGGGAACAGATAGACGTTTGTTGGAGGTACAATTATGACTGTTTATCATTTTGTTGGAATAAAAGGGACGGGTATGAGTCCGCTTGCCCAAATACTTCATGATAATGGATATACTGTCCAAGGATCGGATATCGAAAAATTCATTTTTACACAAACGGCGCTTGAAAAGAGAAACATCACCGTTCTTCCTTTTAGCGCGGATAACATCAAACCCGGCATGACAGTTATCGCTGGAAACGCATTCCCAGACACGCATCCTGAGATTGAAAAAGCGCTGTCTGACGGAATTCCGGTGATTCGTTATCATAAGTTTTTAGGTGACTATATGAAAAAGTTCACCAGTGTCGCGGTTACTGGTGCGCACGGCAAAACGTCAACTACGGGGCTGCTGGCTCACGTCATCCAAAACGCAAAGCCAACGTCTTTCTTAATCGGGGACGGAACAGGCGCAGGAAATGAAAACAGCGAATACTTCGTATTTGAAGCGTGTGAATACCGCCGTCATTTCTTAAGCTATCAGCCTGACTATGCAATTATGACGAATATTGATTTTGATCATCCTGATTACTTCTCAAATATTGACGATGTGTTTGACGCTTTTCAGGAGATGGCTCTTCAAGTTAACAAAGGCATTATTGCCTGCGGTGACGATGAGTATCTGCCGAAAATACATGCGAACGTGCCTGTCGTTTATTACGGCACGGGAGAAGAAAATGATTTTCAAGCGAGAAACATCGTAAAAAGTACAGAAGGGACAACTTTCGATGTCTTTGTCCGCAATACATTCTATGACACATTTTATATTCCTGCGTACGGCCATCATAATGTATTGAACTCATTGGCGGTCATCGCGTTGTGCCATTATGAAGAAATTGACGCCAGTGTTATTAAGCATGGCCTCAAATCATTTGGCGGCGTGAAACGCAGATTCAATGAGAAACAGCTCGGAAACCAAGTGTTAATTGATGACTACGCTCACCATCCGACAGAAATAAAAGTGACGATTGAGGCGGCAAGACAGAAATATCCTGATCGTGAAATTGTTGCGGTATTCCAGCCTCATACATTTACGCGGACACAGCAATTCCTTGATGAATTTGCAGATAGCCTGAGTGCGGCAGACTGTGTGTATTTATGCGATATCTTCGGGTCAGCCCGGGAAAACGCAGGGAAGCTGACGATCGGCGACCTGCAGGGAAAAATTAATAATGCCAAGCTGATTGAAGAAGATGACACATCTGTTTTAAAAGCTCATGATAAAGCCGTTCTTATCTTTATGGGAGCAGGAGATATTCAAAAATATATGAGAGCCTACGAAAACGTCATGGCATAATAAAAAGCAGTGATCTCACTGCTTTTTATTTATCTGAAGAGAAATCCTCTTAAAGGATTTTCAACTGGAATGGAGAATAATATGTATACAGCCCAACACATATGTTTATGATTTTACATAACGGGTAAACAGCAGTATATCCTGCAGCAAGGAGGCCTAAGATGATAATCATTCTTTATTTAAGCGTTGCATTAATCGCTGTAGCATTTCTTGTCTTAGTGATCTATTTGTCTAAAACATTAAAGTCACTGCAGCTGACATTAAAACATGTCGCATCCACGCTAGAAGGGCTGGAGGGACAAATGAAAGGCATTACCACTGAAACTGCCGAGCTTTTACATAAGACCAACCGCTTGGCTGAAGACATTCAGGAAAAATCAGAAAAGCTGAACACGGTCGTTCATGCTGTTCAAGGGGTGGGAACCTCTGTACAGCAGTTCAATACATCAATGAAGCAGGCGGCAGGTTCTGTATCGGCATCAGTGAGAGAAAACCAAGATAAAATCAATCAGGTTGTTACCTGGAGCCAAGCAGCGATGGAAATTTGGGAGAAGTGGAAGCAAAAGAAAAAATCAGCTCTTTAAGAGAGAAAAACACTTTGAGGAGGAATAATGATGAGCAAAGATGGAATTAATAGTAAAGATTTTTTAATCGGTACTTTAATCGGAGGAATCATCGGAGCCACCACTGCGCTTTTCCTAGCACCTAAATCTGGGAAAGAACTTCGCGACGATCTCGGAAATCAAGCTGTCGCTCTGCGGGATAAAACAGATAAAATGACGGCAGACGCAAAAGAAAAAGGCACTCAATATGTCAGCATTGCAAAAGACAAAACATCTAACATCACGCAGCTTGTTGCAGATCAGTCAGGGCAAATCATGAACAAGGTCAAAGATTTAAGAGACCGTTCAAATTCTGCCAATACCGAGTCATCAGCTGCTATGCAAGATATGAAAAACGAAGCAAAGCAGGCGGCTGACGAAGCAAAAGATCAAGTCCTCCAAACGAAAGAAGACGTAAAAGACGAGCTGAAAGATGCACAAAAACAGGCCGAGCACATCAACCGCTGAGCCCGGAAGGAGCAGACTTGACTAATGGCAAAACAGCTAATCCAATCTGAGGAAGAGTTTAAACATATTGCAGAAAAGGAAGGCACTTTCTTGTTTTTTAAGCACAGCTTAACATGCCCGATCAGCCAAGCCGCATTTCACGAATTTGATGCCTTTGCAAATCAGCATGAAGAAGTGCCGGCTTACTATCTGCAAGTACAAGAGGCACGGCCTCTGTCAAATTTCATCGCAGAAACATACGGAGTCAAGCACGAAAGCCCTCAAGTTTTCGTGATCCAAAACGGTGAAGTAAAGTGGCATACCTCACATTCACAAATTACAGAAGCGGCGATTGAGCAGCATCTGTCCTAGAAAAAAAGCGTCCAGATATGATCTGGCGCTTTTTTTTTGAAAAAACTATTGATCATTTTCGTCACATCATGTACGATAGCATCATACATTACTTTATCACTTAAAAGCGTTTGGGTAATAAAGTAGACTTTTTTAAAAATTTTGTATTTCAGTATTTCCATTTGGTATTACTTATAGTAAGATGCATGTTAACTACAAAATAAAAAATGAATGTGCAGGGAAAGGATGAAAAAAATGAGCAACACAGAGTTAGAGCTTCTAAGGCAGCAGGCAGACGAATTAAACTTGCAAATTTTAAAATTAATCAACCAGCGCGGAAATGTTGTGAAAGAGATCGGTAAAGCGAAAGAAGCGCAGGGTGTTAATCGCTTTGATCCTGTCAGAGAACGTACAATGTTAAATAAAATCATTGAAAACAATGACGGACCGTTCGAAAATTCTACGATCCAGCACATTTTTAAAGAAATCTTTAAAGCAGGTTTAGAGCTTCAGGAGGAAGACCACAGCAAAGCGTTGCTTGTTTCCCGCAAGAAAAAACCTGAAGATACAATCGTTGATATCAAAGGTGAAAAAGTCGGAGATGGCCAACAAAGATTTATCGTCGGACCATGTGCGGTTGAGAGCTATGAGCAGGTAGCAGAAGTGGCTGCGGCTGCTAAAAAACAAGGGATTAAAATTCTTCGCGGAGGAGCTTTTAAGCCTCGTACGAGCCCATACGATTTCCAGGGCCTCGGTGTAGAAGGACTTCAAATCTTAAAACGTGTAGCGGACGAATTTGATCTGGCTGTTATCAGCGAAATCGTAACTCCGGCTCATATTGAAGAAGCGCTTGATTATATTGATGTAATTCAGATCGGTGCGCGTAATATGCAGAACTTTGAATTGCTCAAAGCTGCAGGTTCCGTGAAAAAACCTGTCCTGCTGAAACGCGGACTTGCTGCAACGATCTCGGAATTCATCAATGCAGCTGAATACATTATGGCACAAGGCAATGATCAAATTATTCTTTGTGAGCGCGGTATCAGAACATACGAAACAGCGACGAGAAATACGCTCGATATTTCAGCTGTGCCAATTCTGAAACAGGAAACACATTTGCCGGTCTTTGTTGATGTGACACATTCAACAGGCCGCCGTGACCTCCTTCTTCCGACAGCTAAAGCCGCTTTAGCGATCGGTGCTGACGGCGTTATGGCAGAGGTTCACCCTGATCCATCAGTCGCACTTTCTGACTCTGCTCAGCAAATGGCAATCCCTGAATTTGAAAAATGGCTGAATGAACTGAAACCGATGGTGAAAGTCAACGCCTAATGGAATGAGATCAATACAAAAGGCCGCATATGCGGCCTTTTTTTGCGCTTTCTCGTTTATTTAATTATAAAACTCAAGTATACGTTTTCATCATCTATAAAAACGTGTATAATTTCATGAGAAGTAATTAAATTTGATGAATAATGAAAAATAATGTAGACTACTGACTTACGCTTACAAATCATAAACGACATAAATTCGGACATTATGACATTTCTCTACATAAAGTGTTTATGCTATAGATAAGGATAAGTGTATCCAGTAAAAGGAGTGGTTTTAGGATGAGCAATATTACGATCTACGATGTAGCGAGAGAAGCTAATGTAAGCATGGCGACCGTTTCCCGTGTCGTGAACGGTAACCCGAATGTAAAACCGACAACGAGAAAAAAAGTCTTGGAAGCCATTGACCGTCTCGGCTACCGTCCAAACGCGGTGGCAAGAGGGCTTGCAAGCAAAAAAACAACAACTGTAGGTGTCATCATTCCTGATATCTCAAGCATTTTCTATTCAGAGCTTGCGCGAGGAATTGAAGATATCGCGACAATGTATAAATATAACATTATTTTGAGCAACTCTGACCAAAACTTGGAGAAAGAGCTGCACTTATTAAACACAATGCTCGGCAAACAGGTCGACGGCATTGTATTTATGGGCGGAAACATTACGGACGAGCATGTAGCGGAATTTAAGCGTTCCCCAGTGCCGATTGTGCTTGCCGCTTCTGTTGAGGAGCAAGGTGAAACACCATCAGTCGCCATTGATTACGAGCAGGCGATTTATGACGCGGTGAAGCTTTTGGTTGATAAGGGGCACACTGATATTGCATTTGTTTCTGGCCCGATGACAGAACCGATCAACCGCTCAAAGAAACTGCAAGGCTACAAACGGGCGCTTGAAGAGGCGAATCTTCCGTTTCATGAACAATTTGTTGCTGAAGGTGATTACACGTATGATTCCGGACTTGAGGCGCTTCAGCATCTCATGAGCCTGGACAAAAAGCCGACAGCGATTCTTTCTGCAACTGATGAAATGGCGCTCGGCATTATACATGCCGCACAGGATCAAGGCTTGTCCATTCCTGAGGATCTCGACATTATCGGCTTTGATAATACGAGATTAAGCTTGATGGTTCGACCGCAGCTTTCAACAGTAGTTCAGCCGACATATGATATTGGCGCGGTTGCGATGAGACTGCTGACAAAGCTCATGAATAAAGAGCCGGTGGAAGAGCATATTGTCGAATTGCCGCATCGTATAGAGTTAAGACAGTCAACCAAGTCATAAGAAAAACAAGAAAGCAAGCTTCACCTCTAAGGTGAATTCTTGCTTTTTTCGTATGAGTGAGGAGAAATGATGAAACGTTTTGATTATCTTACACCTGTTGGTTTTGTGTTAGGAACGATTATTATTGTAATTGGAATTATTTCCGGATCGGGAGTAAGCGGTTTCCGCTCTTTTCTAGATCTGACTTCTTTCTTTATCGTAACAGGAGGGCTTTGCGCCGCTGTTTTTATCAGTTTTCCGCCGAGGGAGCTGAAAAAAACGCCAACTGTGTTAAAGCAGGCATTTATCCGCCAGGAAGACAATGTAAAGGACCTTGTGAAAACCTTCGTTTCCCTTTCCGACCATGCGCGAAAACATGGGCTTTTGTCATTGGATGACCAGACTAGAGAAATCAGAGACCCATTCTTGAAAAAAGGGCTGCTTCTGGCGGTTGATGGCTGGGATGAAGAAACGATTCGGCTTGTCATGGATTCAGAAATTGCAGCAATGGAGGAACGGCACCGCAAAGGGCGCCGCGTTTTTGAAAAAGCGGGAGAATTCGCTCCGGCATGGGGCATGATCGGGACACTAGTCGGGCTGGTGCTGATGCTCAAAAATTTAAATGACCCTGATATGCTTGGACCCAATATGGCCGTTGCACTTTTGACGACCTTATACGGTTCATTGCTGGCAAACATGGTATTTAATCCGATTGCGGCCAAGCTTGAAGAAAAAACAGAAAGTGAAATCTTCATCAAACAGGTAATGGTGGAAGGCATTATCGGGATACAATCCGGAAAAAATCCGCGCAATCTGGAAAGCCAGCTCGTCGTTTTTAGCTCTCGGGAAGAATGGCGGAAGAAGCCTAATCAAGTCAAGACAAAAAAGGGATCTGTACATGAAGCTTAGAAGAAAGCGCTTTGAACGAAGGAATGGAAACAGGAAAAACAATCAGTCATCCTCCGGCTGGATGGTAACCTTTACAGATCTGATTACGCTGATTCTTGTGTTCTTTATTTTACTTTTTTCGATGTCGCAGATTGATCTGCAAAAATTTAAAGCAGCGGTGAACTCGATCCAAAAGGATGGCAGCGGGCTTCAGCCAGACCAAACAGCCATCGATCAAAAAGAAACGCCGTCAGCCGATGCGAAAAAGCAAGAGAATCAGCAGGATCAACTGCTGCAAAAAGTAAATGCATACATTCAAAAGCATCAGCTAAAGTCAAAAATGACAGCAAAGCGGGATGAACGCGGGGTCGTGCTCGTTCTTCAGGAAGCGGTGCTATTTGATTCGGGTGAGGCTGACGTATTGAATAATGCCGAAACGCTTCTTCACCAAATTGCAGTTCTTCTTCAGACAATTCCAAATGATATTCAGGTGGAGGGCCATACAGACAGCCGAAATATCTCAACGTACAGGTATCCGTCCAACTGGGAGCTATCCGCAGCACGGGCAAGCGGGGTCATTCAATACTTCACATCAAAAGAGAAACTCCCGTCAAAACGGTTTATCGCTGTTGGATATGCGGATACAAAGCCTGTAAAGGATAACAAAACAAATGAACATATGAAGGAAAACCGGCGTGTGGAAATCGTCATCAAAAAATAAAAAACGACCTCTTCGTGAAGGTCGTTTTTTATTTTGTTTTTTCCTGGCGCTCTGATCGTATCGCATATAACGCTTTGCTGACGGTTTGGGCATTTTTTTCTGTAATTTCTGGCTTGCGTGGAATCGGCGGATATAAATCGGCGGGATCGCTCCAGCTGGACGGAAGGGTGACTGGGCATTGCTTTTGCCATTTTGCGATCCATTCAGGTGGTATGTCATGTCCCGGATCGATTCCTTTCATTTCAAGCCATACTCGGGCCCAGGCACGGGGCACCACTCGCCAAATATCATATCCGCCTCCTCCGACGGCGATCCATCTTCCGCCGCAATATTGATGCGCTAGTGCGTGAGCAAGCCGCGGAATTTCATTGTAAATGGAAATCGTTGCCGACAAATGAGTCAGCGGATCGTAGTAATGGGCATCAGCGCCATTTTGGCTGATAATCACATCCGGCTGAAAATAAGCGGCGATTTCTGAAGCTGCTGTCTGGTAGGCCTCAATAAATGAATCATCCTCCGTAAAAGCATCAAGCGGGATATTAAAGGAATATCCGTAGCCTTTTCCGCTGCCTTTTTCCTGAATCTGACCGGTTCCGGGGAATAAATACCGTCCTGTTTCATGAATGGACAGGGTGCATACGTTGGGGTTATCATAAAATGCAAATTGCACACCGTCTCCGTGATGGGCGTCCGTATCAATATACAGCACCCTGGCTTGATATTTTTTCTGAATATATTGAATCGCTACAGCGCTGTCGTTGTATATGCAAAATCCTGAAGCCCTTCCACGAAACCCATGGTGCAAGCCTCCCCCAAGGTTGGCAGCATGCAGTGCTTGCCCTGACATGACATAATCCGCAGCCGTTAAGGTGCCGCCGACTAATAGTGAGGCCGCTTCGTGCATGCCCGCAAAGACAGGTGTGTCTTCCGTACCGAGCCCATAGCTTTCCCCTTCTTCGGCTGGAAGTTTTCCGGCGCCGGCAAGCTTTACTGCCTGGATATAATCGTCCGTATGAACGAGAGCCAGCTCATCTTCCGCCGCAAGCCGCGGACTGACGATATCTCCCTCGTCAAAGGCATCCATTGATTTGAGCAAATCATATGTCAGGAGAACACGCTGCTGGTTAAAGGGGTGCTCCTGGTGAAACATATAGGTCTGATAAGAGGGAGAATAAATGAACACACTGTCCCTCATAGCTGATCCCTATGCTCTGACGGCCATACGATGAGATGCCCGTTTTTTTGCAATTCCTGCAAAAACGGCAGCGGATTCATCGTCTTGACACGGAATACAAGCACCTTTGCGCCGGAATCGTCATGAGGATAGACAAGAACGCTCAGTATTTTTACCTGAAGTCTTTGGCAGAGGCTGCTGATATCGGCGAGGCTCTTTGTGATGTCATTTACTTTTATCTCAATCTGCGATCCGGGCTGGTCAGCGCCTGTCAGCTTTACAAAAGTCCGCAGCAAATCGGTTTTTGTCAGAATGCCGATTAATTTTTGATGCTGCACGACAGGAAGGCAGCCAATGCCATGCTCGTAGAAGACTGCTGATATTTCTTCAACAAAATCAAGCGGATGGGCGCATACTACGTCTTTTTTCATAATTGATTCAACGCTTCGTGTGAGAAAACGGCTGCGTTTGCTTTCTTCAAAAATGCTGGGGCTGGCCTGTTTCATATCTCTGTCTGTAATCATCCCAATTACATGGCGGTCTTCGTTAATAACAGGCAAATGCCTGATATGAAATTCTTTCAGCTTGTGTATTGCCGTTTCAAGCGTATCCGTTTTCGTTAATGTGATGACATCCTTTTTCATGATTTGCTCAACAATCATTATCTTTTCCCCTTTGTCTGTGTCAGTTAATACATATAACGATGATAAAAACGGAGCCTGTCAAATTGTTCAATTGATTCCTGGCTGACGTTTTTTCCGATGCGCGCCATCAGGCAGTTCGCAGGATGGGAGCTGATTTCGGGCTCGTCGGTTGCAAACCAGACCAATCCGCCTGCGTTCATCATTTTCTCCATGATCTTTCTGTACTCCCACACATCTTTTTTCATCCCTTTTAAATCCCAATGCCAGTAGTACTCTGTCGTCATCACAATGTAGTTCTCCATTTGTTCGTCCATCATGCTGACGGTCAGAAGCGTTTTTCCGACAGAACATCCCCGGTATGCCGGCGCCACCTCAATGGCTCCGAGCTCAAGCAAATCCTCCATATTTCCTTCTGACCACCTTTCGAGCGGATCAGGGTATAAATACGTCACATAGCCGACAATGGTTTGGCCGTCTCTGGCAATGATAATGCGTCCCTCAGGAAGGCCAGCAATATCGACTAATGCTTCATGCTGTTCCCGGGGCGGCCGAAATGCGGTCAAATCCTTATGAAACTCATAACCTGCCAATTCCTCTGGAGAGACAGGGCCTTCTATCAGTAAGGAGCCGGTTGCTGTTTTGATGTTTGCAGAGTGATATGTTTTATGATGTTCCACTGATTCACCGTCCCATCAATTTCTATAAAAAATACATGCCTCCTTTAAGAATAACAAATTATAAAGCGTTTTCAACATGGTTTATATTTTAAAAATTGAGAAGAATATGAATATATACTATAATAAATGTGACAACTTCAGCAAAGGGGGATGTTTGGACATGAATTTGAAAGCGTTGCCAGCAATAGAGGGGGATCATAATTTAAAAAACTATGAAGAAACGTATCGGCAATTTGATTGGTCCGAAGCAGAGAAACATTTCTCTTGGCATAAGACAGGGAAATTGAATGCGGCTTATGAAACGATAGACCGTCATGCCGAATCTTTTCGAAAAAACAAAGTTGCGCTTTATTATAAGGACGCAAAACGGGATGAAAAATACACATTTAAAGAAATGAAAGAAGAAACAAACAGAGCCGGGAATGTGCTGAGACGGTATGGAAATGTGGAAAAAGGGGACCGCGTTTTTATTTTTATGCCGAGATCACCCGAGCTTTATTTTATTATGCTAGGTGCCATCAAAATCGGCGCAATCGCCGGGCCGTTATTTGAAGCGTTTATGGAGGGGGCTGTTAAGGACCGGCTTCAAAACAGCGAGGCAAAGGTTGTTGTCACGACGCCTGAGCTTTTGGAAAGGATTCCGGTTGACAAGCTCCCTGATTTACAGCGTATATTCATAGTCGGCGGCCAGGCTGAAAAGAGCGGAACAAACATCATTCATTATGATGAAGCGGCTAAACATGAGAGCACAAGACTGGACATTGAATGGATGGACAAAAAAGACGGCTATTTGCTTCACTATACATCAGGATCTACGGGTACGCCAAAGGGTGTGCTTCATGTCCATGAGGCAATGGTTCAGCAGTATCAGACAGGAAAATGGGTCCTTGATTTAAAGGAAGAGGACATTTATTGGTGCACGGCCGACCCAGGCTGGGTGACTGGAACGGTGTACGGGATTTTTGCGCCGTGGCTGAACGGAGCGACAAATGTAATTGTCGGCGGACGATTCAGCCCGGAAAGCTGGTATGGCACGATTGAGCAGCTTGGTGTAAACGTCTGGTACAGCGCGCCGACTGCCTTTCGAATGCTGATGGGAGCCGGAGATGATATGGCTGCCAAATATGATCTGACTTCACTCCGCCATGTGCTGAGTGTCGGTGAACCTTTAAATCCGGAAGTGATCAGATGGGGGCATAAAGTCTTTAACCAACGGATTCATGATACATGGTGGATGACAGAAACGGGCGGACAGCTAATCTGCAACTATCCTTGCCTGGATATAAAACCAGGCTCGATGGGAAAACCGATTCCCGGTGTAGAAGCAGCAATCGTTGATAATCAGGGGAACGAGCTTCCGCCGTATCGAATGGGGAACCTCGCCATTAAAAAGGGCTGGCCATCTATGATGCACACGATTTGGAACAACCCTGAAAAATACGAATCTTATTTTATGCCGGGCGGATGGTATGTGTCGGGCGATTCTGCCTACATGGATGATGAAGGGTACTTTTGGTTCCAAGGCAGAGTGGACGATGTCATCATGACCTCCGGTGAGCGCGTTGGGCCATTTGAAGTGGAAAGCAAGCTTGTCGAACATCCGGCAATTGCGGAGGCGGGGGTCATTGGTAAACCTGATCCGGTGCGCGGGGAGATCATTAAAGCCTTTATCGCTCTCAGAGAAGGGTTTGAGCCGTCTGATAAACTGAAGGAAGAAATCCGTCAATTTGTCAAACAAGGTCTTGCAGCCCATGCTGCTCCGCGTGAAATTGAATTTAAGGATAAGCTTCCAAAAACACGGAGCGGTAAGATCATGAGACGTGTGCTGAAGGCATGGGAGCTGAATCTTCCGGCCGGAGACCTGTCAACGATGGAGGATTAAAAGGCGCCGTTGACACGGGATTTTATTTATGTTAAAAATGATATAGCTTCATATGAAAAGGTAAAGATTGAGACAAGTAGAATATCCTTACGTTCCAGAGAGCTGATGGCCGGTGAAAATCAGCACAGACGGATATATCGAATACACTCATGAACCGCTTTTGCAAACAAAGCCGCTCAGGCTTTCAGTAGTGAAAGAACGGACCTGATCCGTTATCAGGCAAAGTGATAAGAGCAAAAAGCTGTATGTATGCTCTTATTAGTAGGGTGGTACCGCGATAATCAATCGTCCCTTCGTTTACACGAAGGGGCGTTTTTATTTTATTAAAAAAGGAGCCTTATCTCATGACAAACTTACTTGAAGACTTATCCTTCCGCGGATTGATTCAGCAAATGACGGATGAAGAAGGACTGAACAAACAGCTGAACGAAGAAAAAATCCGCCTGTACTCAGGCTTTGATCCGACAGCGGACAGCTTGCATATCGGGCACCTGCTGCCCATTTTAACACTCCGCCGTTTTCAGCTTGCGGGGCACCATCCGATTGCGCTTGTGGGCGGCGCGACGGGTTTAATCGGCGATCCGAGCGGAAAAAAAGCAGAGCGTACGTTAAACACGGCTGATATCGTTGTCGAATGGTCGCAAAAAATCAAACATCAGCTTTCAAGATTTCTTGATTTTGATTCAGCAGAAAACCCGGCTGTTATGGCAAACAACTACGACTGGATCGGAAACATGAATGTGATCGACTTCCTTCGTGACGTCGGCAAAAACTTCGGCATCAATTACATGCTGGCAAAAGATACAGTCAGCTCCAGAATCGAATCCGGCATCTCTTACACAGAATTCAGCTACATGATTCTTCAATCTTATGATTTCTTAAACCTGTACAGAGAGAAAAACTGTAAGCTGCAAATCGGCGGAAGCGATCAATGGGGCAACATCACAGCTGGCCTTGAGCTGATCAGAAAATCTGAAGAAGAAGGAGCAAAAGCGTTTGGTCTTACCATTCCGCTTGTAACGAAAGCGGACGGCACAAAATTCGGAAAAACCGAAGGCGGCGCAATTTGGCTAGATAAAGAAAAAACGTCTCCATATGAATTCTACCAATTCTGGATCAATACAGATGACCGTGATGTTGTGAAATACTTAAAATATTTTACGTTCCTTTCAAAAGAAGAAATCGAAGAATACGCTGAAAAAACTGAAACAGCGCCTGAAAAGCGTGAAGCGCAAAAACGCCTGGCAGAAGAAGTGACAGCGCTCGTTCACGGACGCGAGGCACTGGAGCAAGCGATTAATATTTCCCAAGCATTGTTCAGCGGCAATATTAAAGAGCTTTCTGCCCAAGACGTAAAAATCGGTTTTAAAGATGTGCCTTCTCTAGAAAAAGACAGCGCTGAAGAACTGTCACTCGTAGATGTGCTGGTTGAATCGAAACTGTCACCGTCTAAACGCCAAGCCCGTGAAGATATTAAAAACGGAGCCGTTTACATTAACGGTGAACGCCAGACAGAAATTGACTATATCTTATCTGCTGAAGACCGCATTGAAGATCAGTTTACTGTGCTTCGCCGCGGGAAGAAAAAATACTTCCTTGTCACGTATAAATAAGAAAAAAACATCCTTTGCTTAATTGGCAAAGGATGTTTTTGGTTTAGTGCATAGGAATTTGAGGGAAAGAGTATATTAGATAGGGCAAACACGACCATTCACCACCTTTTCAATAGGAGGGAGAGCTCACCGTGAATCTCATGTGTACGATCGCCAAAGAAAGAATGCAGCGGGATTATTGGGAGCAGCAGGCCAAAGAAAGTGTTGTCCAGCAGGAAACGGTAGAAGAAGCAGACGAAAAAAAACCCCCGACCGCATAGCGGCAGGGGGTTTTTAAACGATTAACGAGAGTAGAACTCAACGATAAGCGCTTCGTTAATTTCCGGAGCAAGTTCAGAACGCTCTGGAAGACGAGTGAATGTACCTTCAAGCTTTTCAGCATCGAAAGTAAGGTATTCAGGAACGAAGTTGTTTACTTCAACTGATTCTTTGATGATTGAAAGGTTTCTTGATTTTTCGCGAACACCGATTGTTTGACCAGCTTTTACTTGGTAAGACGGGATGTCAACGCGGCTTCCGTCTACAGTAATGTGACCGTGGTTAACCAATTGGCGAGCTTGACGGCGAGTACGCGCTAAACCTAGCTTGTACACAACGTTATCAAGACGGGAATCTAAAAGAATCATGAAGTTTTCACCGTGTTTACCAGCTAGTTTGCCAGCTTTGTCAAACAGTGTGCGGAATTGACGTTCGTTTACACCGTACATGTGACGAAGCTTTTGCTTTTCTTGCAATTGCAAACCGTATTCTGATAATTTTTTACGTTGTCCTGGGCCGTGTGGACCTGGAGCGTAAGGGCGTTTTTCTAATTCTTTTCCTGTTCCGCTAAGAGAGATTCCTAGACGGCGGGACAGTTTCCAAGATGGACCTGTATAGCGAGCCATAATGTGACTCCTCCTTTGGTTTTATTTTGTGGAAAATAAAAACCGTCTGTTCTATTCGACCATGCACATTTTGTTTTCATGTATCCTCGCTCCAGCAGCAGAGAGTTACACGATACACCTTATTGATAAGGAACAAAATGAAAACATAGAAGCTGAACAAAAAGGCTGCAATATTTCACACAAAGGTCATTATATAATTTATTTGTTTTGAAGTCAACCATTCGTTCATTATTGCTTCGCTGTTGTGATATAATAAACAAAAATTAGTGGTAAACTTTTTAGGTGATAAAACATGATAGAAGAAACAAAAGATCAATTACCCGCCTTTCGTTATCATATGCTCGATTTTTTATTAGCCAAATCTGAAAAGGTCTCATTCACCGACTCTTTTTTATGGCTGACTTCGGCTATTCAAACATATTTTCCATCACTTTGCGTATCCCTTTTACCTTCTCCATCTGATCACATGGCACAAATGGCACAGGAGGAAGTGCATTTTTCCGCATTGAAAATAAATGCCTCATTTTTTGTTATTGAAGATCATGTCTCCGGCAGGAGCTTTCATTTAACATGCAGGCAGGACGGAGTGTTTCCGGAAGAGCTTCCGGATTTGATTTCTTCTTTTTTGAATCAGTCAATGAAACAGGAAAGACTTTATATCAAAACAGTCTATCAAAAAAAGATATACAAGATGACCGAACTGTTCCATTCGCTGCTCGATCAGACGGAAGTGCTGAAGAAGCTTCTTGAAAGCTTACACACCACGTTTCCCCTGTTTCAATTTTCTCTGTTTATTTCCCATGATCAGGACCAATGTTTAGGTGTTCCTGCAACAGAGCTGTATATGGAAGGGGAGGATGCCGATTCCTTTGCGCTTAAAGTCTATCTATCCGGGGACATTTTGCGGAAAAATGAAACGACCGCTTACATTCCAATTAAAGGGCAGCAGGGAACGTACGGCGTTCTGATGGCAGATGGGGCGGGAGACAGCCCTCTTACCGACGCGTACCTTGATGAAATGTCACTGATAGCAAATGCGGCGGGAAAGGCGTTTGAAAATGCCCAGCTCTATGAACAATCCAAAACAAGTATTGCAAACTTGGAATTAATTAATGAAACAACGCGCCGTCTTAACCAGCGGCTGACGCTGACGGATACGATGAACGATCTTGCTGTGAGAATGGCTGAATCATTTCATGCTGAAGAAGTGGGTTTTTTCCATATTGACCATTTTGAACAGCAGACACTGCTTCCCGGGAGCACAGCATTTTTTAAAGAAACGAAGTCGTCTGATATATATAATGAAATAAAGGAAAAACTGTACGAAGGAGAAAAGGGTGTTTTTATCGGAAATGGACAGTCTGTTTTCGGAAAAGCCGGATACGGTTCGCTTATGGCTGTTCCGATGATTGAGAATGACCGGCTCCTGGGATTTGCCGTTTTGCTGAAAAAGGAAATGTACGCTTTTACCTTTGAAATGTACAAGCTGTTCCAAGCGCTGATTCATCACGCCACGCTGGCTGTGACCAATTCGATGCTTCGCGACCGCCTTGAGCATCTTGTGAAAACGGATCAGCTGACAGAGCTGTATTCAAGAGTCTATTTAGATGAAAAAATCCAATACAGCATGAAAATTCATCAAAAAGGCGTGTTTATTCTTGTTGATATTGATAATTTTAAAAATGTAAATGATACGTACGGACATCAGACAGGGGACGAGATTTTAATACAGGTCGCTTCCGTCATCAAAAGCAATATCCGAAAACATGATGTTGGCGCCCGCTGGGGGGGCGAGGAGCTGGCGGTTTACCTTCCGAATGTGACAGTAGCCGTCGGGAAACGGATTACCGAAAGGCTTGTTTGTGCAGTGAGAAAAAGCACAAAGCCTGAGGTGACAATTTCATGCGGGATCTCTTGCTGGGATTCAGCATCGAAAAAGTCCTTGAAGGAACTTGTTCACGAGGCCGACGAAGCGCTTTACACCGCAAAACGCAGCGGGAAAAACCGTTTGATGATTCACGAGTCGATAAAAAAATGAAAAAAGCCCAAAACGCTACATGTTTTGGGCTTTTGTTGTATGCTTTACGCTAAAGCTTTTTCAAGGGTTTTTACAAATTGTGAAAGATACTTTTCATCGATCTCATCAAATCGGTTCTTGACAGGGCTGTCTATGTCCAAGACGCCGACTAGGTTCCCGTCTACATGAATCGGAAGCACAATTTCTGATTGAGATGCTGCATCACAGGCAATATGTCCCGGAAATGCGTTTACATCTGCAACTCGCTCCACTTTTCCGTTTGCGTATGCTGTTCCGCAAACGCCTTTACCGAAAGGAATACGGACACATGCCGGCAGACCTTGAAACGGCCCTAACACAAGCTGTCCTTCCCCTTCCTTAGCAAAATAGAAACCGGCCCAGTTGACCTCAGGCAATGAATGATAAAGCAGTGCTGACGCATTTGCGTAGTTTGCAATTTGATCTGTTTCATCTTCTGTTATGGCTTCGAGCTGTTTTAGAAGAAGCTGATAGTCTTTTTCTTTATCTCCGGATTGTTGTTCGACATGAAACATGGGAAACCCTCACTTTTTCTATAATATAAAACAAAATCCCGGCTTTTCTGCCGGCATTTGTCGATAAGTTCTTACAGGAACAGCCGGTCTTCTCCTTGAATTTGTAACAAGAGGAAGGAGTGAGCCGGTATGAAAGTAAGCACCAAAGACAAAATTATTGAATCTGCTGTCATGCTCTTTAACCAAAAAGGATTTTCTGGCACATCTGTCCGTGAAATCGCAAAGTCAGCTGATGTAAATGTTGCGCACATCTCCTACTATTTTAAAGGCAAAGGAGGCTTGATGGAACACTTAGTTTCAGAGTTTTACGAAGGCTACAATAAAACACTTGAAACAGCGGCAGGCAACATCTCTTTTCAAAGCACGCAGGAACAGCTTCTCCAATTGGTTTTCGATATTTTATCCTATCAGCATAACAATCGTCAATTAACTCGGTTTGTCTACCGGGAAGTCACCATTGATTCGACTTTAATAAGAGAGATTATGTCGACGTACCTGATGAAGGAAAAGTATATCTTCCAGCTGATTATTGAGGAAGGAGAAAAACAGCGAGAACATTTAACGCTGCCGCTGCCTCATTTTATTCTTCAATTAAAATCTCTCTTGATGATGCCCTATCTCCAGCCTCAATACATTTCAGAAGTGCTCTATATGCAGCCGCACGAGCCGTACTTTTATAAAATGTATTTTGAAGAAATCAAGATTTGGATCAGAAGCGTATTCCGGACAGGAGACATGCGGTCACAAATTAGCGCAGTTCAGTAAACTTCACATATGCGTATCCGACATCACCCGCTTGATGGGCATCAGACCCGAACACAAGCGGGATATTTTTTTGCTTCGCCGCCTCAATCATCCAGTCCTCCAGATAAATATCCCCCGCGTATGTTTTTCTCAGACCTGATGTATTAAAGTCAAGCTCCATTCCATTTTCCTCGACAGCGTTCAGGCACTCAGAAACAAGTCTGCGAATATGATCGGACATTTTATAAGGAAATAGCCTGATGAATTTTTTGACGAGTGTGATGTGACCGACTCTTTTTGGCTTATAGGTGCCGAGAGATGCTACAATAGAAGAATAAATGCTGCGGTAATACAGTTCATATACAGCTTCGATGCTTCCGCACTCTGAGATCAGCTCTTTAAATGTATGCTCATCATAGTCGAGGCACAGATAGGACGAGCCCGTGCGCAAAAAATGAACGGATAAGATGCTGTCATCTAAAAATGGGCCGTATGCATCCAGAAACGATTTGATTTCACCTTCGTATTCAGCGATATAGTCGACCTCGAGCCCGGTCCGTATGTCAAGCTGTCCGCGATATTCTCTTTTTAAACCGGAAATTTCATTAATATAGTGTTCCAAAGAGGCTTGCGCCATCGCGCTGTCTTTTTGCGGTGTCGGGTCGGTAAAAGAGGGAGGCAAAGGAGCGTGCTCTGTAAACGTAATCGATTGAAAGCCTTTTTTTATCGCTTCCTCCGCATATTGCCTGAGTGTGTCTGTTGTTCCGTGAGGGCAAAATGGTGTGTGAATATGTCCGTCTCGCTTTAGCATTGGTGTCACCCCGTGAAAAAATAGTAAAATCCTGCCGATTTTGCACAAAAAGTTTTTGATTTCTGCTCAAAAAATGTTGGTTACATGGTATCATAATAACAATGAAAACGACAGTTTTTCTCAATACATATCCTGAAATCTTTCTGAATAAATAAAACACCCTGACAGATTAAGGTTAACAGCAAGGGGGCTCATTATGGAGTTTGTCATTGGATTATTAATTGTACTGCTCGCGCTGTTTGCAGCGGGCTACTTTTTCAGGAAAAAAATCTACACGGAAATTGATCGTTTGGAATCTTGGAAGATTGAAATTCTCAATCGATCGATAGTGGAAGAAATGTCCAAAATTAAACATCTGAAAATGACGGGGCAGACAGAAGAGTTCTTTGAGAAATGGCGTGAAGAATGGGATGAGATTGTCACTGCCCATATGCCGAAAGTTGAAGAGCTCCTTTATGATGCCGAAGAATGCGCGGACAAATACCGGTTTAAAAAAGCCAATCAAGTGCTCGTTCATATCGACGATCTCCTGACAGCGGCGGAATCGAACATTGAAAAGATACTCCGGGAAATCAGCAATCTCGTCACAAGTGAAGAAAAGAGCCGCGAAGAGATTGAACAGGTAAGAGAACGCTACTCAAAGTCCCGAAAAAACTTGCTGGCATACAGCCACCTTTACGGAGAGCTTTATGACAGCCTTGAAGCAGATCTTGACGAGATCTGGAGCGGGATCAAACAGTTTGAAGAAGAGACAGAGGGCGGGAACTACATTACTGCAAGAAAAGTTCTCCTTGAGCAGGATCGCAATCTTGAAAGGCTTCAGTCGTACATAGATGATGTGCCGAAACTGTTAGCCGACTGCAAGCAGACGTTGCCGGGCCAGATTGCAAAGCTCAAAGACGGATATCGCGAAATGAAAGAGAAAGGGTATAAGCTTGAGCATATCCAGATTGATAAGGAACTGGAAAACCTGTCAAATCAGCTGAAACGGGCAGAACATGTTTTGATGACTGAGCTGGATATTGATGAAGCCTCTGCCATACTGCAGCTCATAGACGAAAATATTCAATCTGTTTACCAGCAGCTCGAGGGTGAAGTTGAAGCAGGCCAATCTGTGTTAAGCAAAATGCCTGAGCTGATCATTGCTTACGATAAGCTGAAAGAAGAGAAGGAGCAGACAAAGGCGGAAACTGAACTGGTGAAGGAAAGCTACAGACTGACAGCAGGTGAGCTAGGCAAACAGCAGGCCTTTGAAAAGCGCATTGATGAAGTCGGCAAGCTGCTTGCGTCAGTAAAAGATAAGCTGGATGCAGAGCATGTCGCCTACTCTCTTTTAGTTGAAGAGGTCGCATCAATTGAGAAGCAAATTGAAGAAGTGAAAAAAGACCATGCGGATTATCGTGAAAAGCTGCAGGCTCTTAGAAAAGAAGAACTGCAGGCGAGAGAGACGCTCAGCAATCTGAAAAAAACCATTTCTGAAACTGCAAGACTGCTGAAGATAAGCAACATCCCGGGCATCCCGAGCCATATTCAAGAGATGCTGGAAAACGCGCATCATCACATTCAAGAGACGGTCAATCAATTAAACGAAATTCCTTTAAATATGGAAGAAGCCGGAGCCCATCTGCAAGAAGCGGAAGATATCGTGAACAGGGCAAGCCGGGAATCAGAGGAATTGGTAGAGCAGGTTATGCTGATTGAAAAAATCATTCAGTTCGGAAACCGATTCAGAAGCCAGAACCATATTTTATCTGAACAGCTGAAAGAAGCGGAAAGACGGTTTTACGCTTATGATTATGAACAGTCCTATGAAATTGCGGCTGCAGCTGTAGAGAAAGCTGCGCCAGGCGCTGTAAAAAAAATAAAAGCTGATTTATCCGCTTAACATTCAGATCGTAAAAAGAGCCCGCAGTTGATGAGCGGGCTCTTTTTTATTAAAAAAACGCCTGCGCAGTAACGCAGACGACCATGATATTAACTTATTTCTTTAAGCTGTTGTTTGGGTGTACCGATGAAAAAGGTAAGAATATAGCCGATAATTGCTCCGATAATTCCAGGAATTACCCACCCAATACCAAGGCTGTATAGCGGGAGATTCTCATTTAAAAACGTATTTAGAGCTCCGAGCGAAAAGCCGGCTGCTTTAATACCGTCTAAAATACTGAATAATCCTGTGCCGATTAAGCATGCAATGTAAACTTCACGTCTTTCTTTAAAGAGCTTATCAATAAATGAAAGAACGATAATGACAATGGCAAGCGGATAAATAGCTGATAAAATAGGAACTGAAAAAGCGATAATTTGAGCAAGACCGAAATTAGAGATAATCAGGCTGAATAAAGTGACAATGGTAACGACAACTTTATATGATAGTGCAGGGATGAGCTTTGAAAAATACGTGCCGCAGGAAGTGACAAGCCCAACGCTTGTAGTTAAACACGCGACTGTGATAGCTGACCCAAGTACGATATTTCCCAATGAACCGAATAAATAATGGGATGACGCTGATAGTATTTTAGCTCCTTCACCGACAGGTCCGATTGCGTTTGTGCTTGTTGCACCTAGGTAAGCCAGAGAAACATAAATGAATGTCAGCCCTAATGCAGCAATTATTCCGGCTTTAATACAGGCTGCGGCAAGAGCTTTTGATTGTGTAACGCCTCTGCTTTTCACAGCATTTACAACGACAACACCAAATACGATGGAAGCAAGCGCGTCCATTGTTTTGTAGCCTTCCAAAAACCCTTTAAATACCGGTGTACCTGTATATGCTTCTGTAACTGCGCCCAAACCGCCCATTGGCGTGATAATCGCTTTGAGAACAATCACTAAGATAATTGTAAATTTAATAGGCGTGAGAATTTTTCCAATTCGATCCACGACTTTTGTTGGGTTTAGTGCTAAATAGTAAGTAATGCCGAAAAAGATAATTGTAAAAATTAATAAAGACAGTCTTTCAGGAACGCCAGTCAGAAACGGAACTGCACCAATTTCATAAGAAACGGTTCCTGTTCTTGGGATGGCGAATAATGGTCCGATTGATAAATAAAGCACAACAGTAAATACTGTACCGAATGCAGGGTGAGCTTTATCAGCAAGTCCTTTAGCATCCTTGCCGGTTAATGCAATAGCAATAATTCCGAGAAGAGGCAGGCCTACCCCGGTCAGTAAAAATCCGCCGATGGCTTTCCAGACATTGTGTCCGGCTGCTTGTCCAAGTTCCGGCGGATAAATCATATTTCCTGCTCCAAAGAATAGCGCAAATAGCATGAAACCAATAATAATGGTATCTTTGACAGGCAGTGAGTGTTTCATGAAA
Source organism: Bacillus sp. LBG-1-113 (assembly GCF_020708615.1). Taxonomy (NCBI): domain Bacteria; kingdom Bacillati; phylum Bacillota; class Bacilli; order Caryophanales; family Bacillaceae; genus Bacillus; species Bacillus sp. LBG-1-113. Next base: position 136,753 of record NZ_JAJFDG010000001.1, read on the forward strand.
ATCCTCCTAATAATTATGTTAAAATATTCTGTCAATTAATTGTCAGATAATATGACGAAACGAACAAATCTTATTATATGGTAAAAAATTTAGAAGTCAATACTAGCTTTTTGTAATTTTCTATTAAATTTTGTTATGGTAACATAAATATCATACCTTGTACCGCTTTCATAAAGGAGTAAAAAAAGATGATATATTTAGATAATAGTTCAACGACCAAACCTTATCATGAAGTCTTGAACGTTTATGAACAGACTAGCAGCCGATATTTTGGCAATCCTTCATCTTTGCACCGGTATGGAGCCGAAACAGAACAGCTGCTTCAGGCAGCCAAAAATCAAATAAAAAGAGCCTTGGGCCTAAAGAATTATGATATTGTATTTACGTCAGGTGCTACAGAAGCTAATAATGTGGCTTTAAAAGGAGCCGCTTTGTCAAAGATAAAAACAGGCAAACATATCATTGCCACTTCTATTGAACATCCGTCCGTTACTGAATCTTTGGAGCAGCTGACAGAGCTATTCGGGTTTGAAGTAACTTATCTTTCAGTAAATGAAGATGGATTTGTTTCGATTAAGGAGCTGAAAGATGCGATTCGGCCGGATACCGTGCTTGTCAGCATGATGCATGTAAACAATGAAGTTGGCTCCGTGCAGCCCATTGAAGAGGCCGGGGAAGTACTGAAGCAGTATCCGAACATTCTGTTTCACGTTGATTATGTGCAAGGCATCTTTAAAGTTCCCTTGGCGATCGAGAATGCCGGCATTGATCTTTGTTCAATATCCGGCCATAAATTCCACGGACTGAAGGGGACAGGTGCACTTTTTGTAAAGGAAGGAACGCGTCTTATCCCGCTGATAACAGGCGGCACTCAGCAAAAAGGCATACGTGCAGGAACCGAGCATACAGCAGGTGCGGTTTCACTGGCCAAAGCCATCAATCTTGCGGCTGATGATTATCATCATCACCTTGAAAGAATGGTGGCTGCAAAGGAATTGTTTATGAAAAAGCTGAGTGATTCAGACGGTGTTGTCTTAAATACTCCTCAAAGCAATAGTGCCCCGCATATCATTAATTTTTCTGTGCCGGGCATAAAAGCGGAGGTGCTTTTGCACATGCTGGAGGAAAAGGATATATTCGTTTCAACAACATCAGCCTGCTCGGCAAAGGAACATAAACCGAGCAAAGTCCTGTTACAGATGGGCAAGGGAGAGCAGATCGCCGGAAGCAGCATCAGAATCAGCTTAAACTACAGCCAGACAAGCGATGTGACAGAGCCATTTATGAACGCGCTTGTGCCTGGCATCAAAAAACTAAAAAAAATGATGAGGTAGAACATGAATTACGATCATATATTAATTCGTTTTGGGGAGATATCAACCAAAGGAAAAAACAGAAAAAGCTTTATTGAACGTTTAAAGCAAAACGTCAGGCTTGTCCTGAAAGACTATCCAACATTAAAATACTTTTCTAATCGGGATCGTATGACGATTACATTAAATGGAGTGGACCCTGAGGTTCTTTTTCCTCACTTGAAACAGGTGTTTGGCATTCAAAGCTTTAGCCTGGCTATTAAGTGTGAGAGCCGTCTTGATGATATTAAGACAACTGCCCTGCAGGCGATCAAGGATCAATATCAGCCTGGAGATACGTTTAAAGTCGCGACAAAGAGAGCGCATAAACAGTTTGAATTAGATACAAATGAAATGAACGCGGAAATCGGCGGCCATATTTTGCGAAATACAGAAGGTCTGACAGTTGATGTCCGCAATCCAGACATTCCGCTCAGAATTGAAATCAGGGAGGAAGCAACCTTTTTGACGATTCGCAATGAAAAAGGCGCCGGCGGTCTTCCGGTCGGTTCAGCGGGGAAAGCAATGCTGATGCTTTCCGGCGGCTTTGACAGCCCGGTAGCCGGTTTTTACGCTATGAAAAGAGGACTCTCAGTAGAAGCTGTCCATTTCTTCAGCCCGCCATACACAAGCGAACGTGCGAAACAAAAAGTGATGGACTTAGCGAAGTGTCTGTCTCGCTTCGGGGGGAGCATGACGCTTCATATCGTCCCGTTTACAAAGACGCAAGAGCTGATCCAAAAACAAATTCCTGAAAACTATACGATGACGGCAACCCGCCGCTTAATGCTTCAAATTGCCGACAGAATCAGAGAAAAAAGAAACGGGCTCGCGATTATTACGGGGGAAAGCCTCGGGCAGGTAGCGAGCCAGACGCTTGAAAGCATGTACGCGATTAATGCGGTAACGTCTACACCTATTCTGCGTCCGTTAATCGCCATGGATAAAACAGAAATCATCGAGAAATCACGGGAAATCGGCACATACGAAACAAGCATCCAGCCATTTGAAGATTGCTGCACGATCTTTACGCCGCCAAGCCCGAAAACACGCCCGAAAAAAGAAAAAATCGAACACTTTGAGAGCTTTGTGGATTTTGAACCGTTGATTCAAGAGGCGGTTGATCACATTGAAACGATGACATTATATAGCGAACAAGAAGCAAACGATACATTCGCAGAACTCTTTTAACTAAAAGCCAGCTCCTGTATACAATTACCAAAGATTTTCTGTATGAAGCCATGTGTTTTGACACATTCTATACTCACAAGGAGGTGAGACACATGGCACAAAACAGTCAAAACGGTAACAGCAGTAACCAACTCCTAGTACCAGGAGCTGCTCAAGCCATCGACCAAATGAAATTAGAAATCGCTTCTGAATTCGGTGTAAACCTTGGAGCAGAAACAACTTCTCGCGCTAACGGTTCTGTTGGAGGAGAGATCACAAAACGTCTTGTATCTTTTGCTCAACAAAACATGGGCGGAGGACAATTCTAATTGACAATTTCACATAATGGCTTAAGAGTGGGGCTTTTCCCCACTCTTTTTCGTTTTTTTATAAAAAAGGACCAGCGGCCTATAAAAACTATGTTTATGGAGCTTGTTTTTAGGCATATCCTTACGGAAACGGCACGTATTTATGTATAATGGGTGGAGAAAGTGAGGAGTTGTTCGTGTTGAAACGAGAAGATTTAATTGCCCCAATGGAATACAATTTAGTGAATGAAATCGAAAAGTTCAGTGCAACTGGACAAAAAACCGCCCTATTATGGGAGGATGAATCAGGCAAACAAAACGCATGGTCGTATGAAAAGCTTATGGAAGAAACAAATAAAATCGGTGCGGCTCTGGCGGATCTTGGATTTAAAAAAGGAGACAAGCTGATTGTAATGGTGCCGCGTGTGCTCGAAGCCTATGCCGTTTATCTGGCTATCCTGAAATCGGGGATGGTCGTTATTCCTTGTTCGGAAATGCTTCGCGCGAAAGATCTTGAGTATCGGATTGAACACGCTGAGGTAAAAGGTGCAATCGTGTATTCAGAATTTATTGGCGCTTTTCGTGATGTCAGTACTGCAGACCGCCTGGTTAAGCTGTCTGTTGGCGAAAATGATGCAGGATGGAAAAATTTATTAACGATTGATGCGGATGGAAGCCGTTTTCAAACTGCTGATACAACAAGAGAAGATATGGCGTTCTTGTCTTATACTTCCGGAACAACGGGACAGCCGAAAGGTGTTGTACATACACATGGATGGGCATTTGCTCATTTAAAAACATCAGCCGGCGCTTGGCTTGATATTTCTGAACAGGATACCGTATGGGCGACTGCTGCGCCAGGCTGGCAAAAATGGGTATGGAGTCCGTTGTTGGCGGTACTCGGAAGCGGAGCAACAGGTTTTGTGTATCAAGGCAGATTCAAAGCCGAAAAATATTTAGAACTTTTAAACCGCTACAAAATCAATGTCTTCTGCTGTACGCCGACGGAATACCGCTTAATGGCGAAGGTTGAAGGCTTGGACCGCTATGATCTTTCTGCCCTGCACAGTGCCGTTTCCGCAGGCGAGCCGCTCAACCGTGAAGTCATTGATGTGTTTCAAAAGCACTTCGGCATTAAGGTGCGGGACGGATACGGCCAAACAGAAAGCACGCTTTTAGTCGGTGTCTTAAAGGATATGGATATTAAACCGGGAAGCATGGGAAAACCGACACCGGGAAATCAGGTGGAGATCATCAATGAAGACGGTGAAATCTGCAAAACGGGTGAGGTTGGCGATATCGCTGTTCACCTCAGCACCCCGGCGCTCTTTAAAGAATATTTTAAAGATCCGGAAAGAATGAAAACACAAATTCGCGGCGATTATTTCCTAACAGGAGACAGAGCAAGAAAAGATGAGGATGGTTACTTCTGGTTTGAAAGCCGAAATGACGATATCATTATCAGCTCTGGCTACACGATCGGGCCATTCGAAGTGGAAGATGCGCTCGTGAAGCACCCTGAAGTCAAAGAATGTGCTGTCGTCGCAAGCCCGGATGAAATCAGGGGCTCCATCGTTAAAGCATACGTTGTCCTCCAAGATCACGGAAAACGCAGTGATGAGCTTGTCAAAGTTTTGCAAAATCATGTGAAAACCATTACTGCTCCATACAAATATCCAAGAGAGATTGAATTTGTGGAAAGCCTGCCGAAAACGGCTTCTGCCAAAATCAGACGAGTGGAATTAAGAAAACGTGAAGAACAGCTCAAAGCCAATAAAAAGGCGTAAAGAAAGAGAGTGAACGTGAATGAAGGCGATATGGCACGGCGGTTTCATTTATACGATGCTCGAAGAAGGCCACCAAACGGAGGCTGTTTATGTAGAGGATGGTGTCATAAAAGGCACCGGCAGCTATGAGAGTCTGAAGAATAAATACAGTTCACCGGAAACACAAGACATCAGTTTGAATGGAGCAGTCATGTTTCCGGGGTTTGTGGACAGCCATTTGCATCTGATCGGGCATGGAGAAAAACAGCTCCAGCTTGATTTATCTTCTTATACATCTAAAGAAGCTGTGCTGCAGGCTGCGAAGGCAAGAGAAGAGAGCCTGTCTGAAGACGATTGGCTCATTGGAGAGGGTTGGAATGAAAATCAATTCGAGAAGCCGGCTTATTTGACGAAGCATGACCTTGATCCTTTATTCCCAGACAGGCCCGTCTTGCTCAAGCGGGTATGCAGGCATGCAATAGCGGTTAATTCTGCGGCGCTGCAAGCCGCAGGGATTTCAAAAGCCACTCCTGATCCCGATGGCGGCGTGATTGAAAGAGATGCAGACGGCGAGCCGACGGGGCTTCTGTTTGATAAGGCACAGGATCTGATCCTGCAAGCCGTTCCGCCTGTATCTCAGCACTATGTTGATCAGGCGCTTACAGCAGCCATTCAGGATTGCTGGACAAAAGGCCTGACAGGCGGCCATTCGGAAGATTTGTCCTATTACGGCGATGTGTCCGTTCCGATGAAAGCTTATGAGACGGCCGCGGCAAGCGGGAAGTATCCGTTTCGCTGTCATTTGCTCGTTCATCATGCAGCGGTTGATCGGTGGGAGCAAATGAAGAAGCCGTCTGGCCCGTACGTTGAATTCGGTGCCATGAAAATATTTTCTGATGGAGCGCTTGGCGGGAGAACAGCTTTGTTAAAAGAGCCGTATCATGACGATCCTTCCACAAACGGTGTTCAAGTTCATGATGATGAAACACTCAGCCGCCTCGTTCAAAAAGCGAGAGAGAAAGGAATGGAGGTTGCCGTTCATGCCATCGGCGACCTTGCCTTTGAAAAAGTGCTGCAGGCTGTCGAGCAGCATCCGCCAAAAAGAGGCCGGCATGATCGTCTGATTCATGCTCAGGTGCTGAATGATGAGTTGATTGAAAAAGCAGCAAGGATGCCGATCGCTCTTGATCTTCAGCCTCATTTCGTCGCCAGTGATTTTCCGTGGGTGATTGACCGTCTTGGAGAAGCCCGGATGAAAACAGCCTTCGCTTGGAAAACACTGATCTCTAAAGGCATTTTATGTGCGGGGGGTTCTGATGCTCCAATTGAGCCTGTTGAGCCGCTTCTCGGCATTCAGTCTGCGGTGCTCCGGACAAGCAGCCGCGAACAGAACGGCCCGACCTATAACGAAAGCGAGTGTTTAACAGTATATGAAGCTATCAGGCTTTATACAGCAGGAAGTGCTGAGATCATATACAAAGAGCAGACACGGGGGAAAATAGCTGAAGGGTATGACGCGGATTTTACCATTCTCAGCGAAGATCCGTTTACCACTGACCCGAAACAGCTTCATCTTTTAAAGATAGAAAAAACCGTTATCAACGGTCAGATTGTATATGAGAATCACCAATAAAAAAGGACAGGGGAATAGCCTGTCCTTTTCATTTTCTATAAAAATGTCCGTTTTACTTTCTCCCAAAAAGAATTGTCCTTTAGTTTCACTGTTTTTATTTTTTTATCAGACAGCTTGATTTCAATCGTTTTCACGTTTCTTGTGCTGAGTGCTTCATTGTCCAAACCGATAATCGGGTGTTCATTTCCGGCTTGCACCACACGAAGCGTCAGCTTTCGCTCAGAGCTGAGGACGAACGGAGAGCCTAGAGTGCGGTAGGTATTATTGTTCAGTGAAGCAAGCTCCGTCACCTGCATGCAGGGAAGCAGCGGATCAACGACGGCTCCGGCCACAGACTTATTATAAGCTGTGCTGCCTGTAGGCGTGGAAATAATCATTCCGTCTCCTCTGAACGTTTCGAAGTGCAGATCGTCAATCAGCACATCCATCACAAAGGTTTTAATAATGCTCGATCGAATGGAAACTTCGTTTAAACAATGAAAAGGACTGGTGTGATCCACTGTCACTTCAATCAGCGGGTATTTTCTGACCTCAATTTGTTCAAATGTCATCGCATCCACCATTTTTTCATGCTCATCACTGTTAAAATCACAGTATAAATGAGCTTTCCCCTTTTTGGTGATGCCGACGTATAAGCAGTCGTCACGGAAATCCGTCTTTCTGACCGCCTGCAAAAATGTACCGTCTCCGCCTACACTGGCAATAATATTGGCGTCAGAAGGCTGATTGACAACAGTAAATCCGTTCTCTTCAGCCAATTGTGTTAAGGAACTGACTTGTTTGTTTGTTTCCTGGTCCTGTTTGTGAAAAAAATAAACATTACGGCGATGATCGGTCATATCCCATTTCCCCTTTGCTGTCATATTTAAGTTTTTCTGCCATCCAGTATTTGTGATAAAATACCTTTGGTCATAAGTGTACCATGTTTGCCGGCAGCCCGTTAAGCCGGAGCTTTCTCATTAATGAAACATTTTTTCATTTCAATCGTATAATGAGAGAGTTTGGGGAAAAGGAGGAGAAAAAATGAATGCAAAAAGATGGATCGCATTAGTGATCGCCCTTGGAATTTTTGGCGTGTCCATCATCGTCAGTATCTCAATGAGTTTCTTTGAAAGTGTTAAGGGTGCTCAAACAGACCTTACGTCACTGACAGATGAATCCCAGGAAGTGACGCTTGAAAACGGAAGCCTTTCCAGCAAAATCGCTGTTTTGGAGGTCAGCGGCACCATTCAGGATAATGGTGATTCAAGCAGTCTGCTCGGTTCAGAAGGGTATAACCACCGAACATTCTTGAAAAACCTTGAGCAGGCAAAAGAAGATGATGCGGTTAAAGGGATCGTACTCAAGGTAAACTCTCCGGGAGGCGGAGTGTATGAAAGTGCCGAAATACATAAAAAACTGGAAGAAGTAAAAAAAGAAACAAAAAAACCAATCTATGTGTCAATGGGATCGATGGCAGCTTCCGGCGGGTATTATATCTCAACAGCTGCGGATAAAATTTTTGCGACACCGGAAACCCTGACAGGATCTCTTGGGGTTATCATGGAAAGCGTGAATTACTCAAAGCTGGCTGATAAGCTCGGCATCTCTTTTGAGACCATTAAAAGCGGGGCTCACAAGGATATTATGTCTCCTTCCCGTGAGATGACAAAAGAAGAAAAAAATATCATGCAATCTATGGTTGATAACTCTTATGAAGGCTTTGTCGATGTCATTTCAGAAGGCCGCGGCCTATCGAAAGCACAGGTAAAGAAAATCGCGGACGGCCGCGTGTATGACGGGCGGCAGGCGAAAAAACTGAACCTTGTGGATGAACTTGGATTTTATGATGATACAATTGCGGCCATGAAAAAGGACCATAAAAACTTGAAAAACGCTTCTGTCGTCTCTTACGAGGAAAGCTTCGGATTAGGCTCTCTGTTTTCCATGGGAGCGAACAAGATGTTTAAAAGTGAAATTGATTTTCTGAATATGAGAGAAGTTCTTTCACAATCCGGTTCGCCGAGAATGATGTATCTCTATGCGAAGTAGGAGGGATCAATAATGGATGCGACATATGAAGAGTTAGAGCGCAGCGACATTGCAGGCCCGGATCAAGCGGAACAGCTCACACACGCATATGCGGGCTTTTGGGTCCGTTTTTGGGCTTTCCTGCTTGATTGGCTCGTTGTGTGGGGGTTAAACCATTTAATCGTTTCTCCCATCTTTACTTTACTGGATCTGCCGAAAACGTCCGGCATGTTTACCATCTCAGGCTACAGTATTACAACGCTTTTCGTTTATCTGGCATATTTTGCGCTGATGACCAAATACTTCAGGCAAACGCTCGGAAAAATGGTGTTCGGCCTCAAAGTAATTTCTGTCAAACAGGGCCATAAGCTGACATGGAGCACTGTGATTTTCCGTGAAGTGGTCGGGCGGTATATTGATAAAATTTGGATCTTGTATATCGTCATCGCTTTTTCTCCTAAAAAACAGGGGATTCATGATTATATTGCTGATACAACTGTGGTGCACGAAAAATTATATCGTAAATAACAGATAAACCCGGACCCCGTCCGGGTTTATTTTTTGCTGAATGGGCGATAATGCTTCCTAGAGGAAGTGAAGAATATGGTATATGTGCTGTCAGCCATTCTTATTCTTATAGGTATCGTGCTGCTTCTCAGAATGAAAATTTATGTTGCCGCGGAGTATCTTCATGCTGATGATAATGACAAAATGACCTTGAAAATTACTGCGCTGTTTGGCCTGGTTCGGATTAAAAAAACAATTCCGGCGATTAAGGTGAACAAAGATGACGGAACAGTCGATATCAGACAGAACACAAAATCGAAAGTGAAAAAAAGCAGCAGTAAGAAAAAAATCACGTTTGATGATGTGCAGCAGAGCATCAATAAAATTGAAGTGTTCCTGCATCATGTCACTAAGTTAAAAAAAATCAGCGCTTCTTTTATGGCGCATTTGCATATCACAAAACTCGAATGGGTCACAGTCGTCGGGGTTCATGACGCCGCGGTGACAGGTGTGTTAACAGGTGCCGTATGGGGAGTCAAAGGCGGTATTGCAGCTATGCTTCATGACCATTTAGACTTTGTGAATAAGCCTGTTTATGACGTGATTCCATCGTTTCAAGTCCCTGTTTCCAAGACCCATTTTCAGTGTATATTCTTTTTTCGCTTTGGACATGCTATGCTTGCAGCTTTCAAATTCGTTAAGTACGGACGGGAGCTTTCTGTATTAAAGAAGAATCCGTCAGCTCGAATGACTTCAAAGAAAGATTCATCAGTTTAAGGAGGAAGCGTATATGGCAGACCATCCCATCCAAGGTTTAATGAAAACAGCAATGGAAAACTTGAAGGAAATGATTGATGTTAACACAATCATCGGAGATCCGGTTGAAACACCGGATGGAAGCGTGATTTTAACCGTTTCTAAAGTTGGGTTCGGATTCGCCGCAGGCGGCAGCGAGTTTGGCGGCAAACCGGCTGTGAAAAAATCGGAAGACGATGAAACAAGAGAGCAGAAACTACCCTTCGGAGGCGGAAGCGGGGGCGGTGTGTCTATTACACCGATCGCGTTTTTAATTGTCGGTTCGACTGGCATCAGAATGCTTCATTTAGATGAAAATACTCATTTGATTGAGAAAATTCTGGACGCAGCCCCTCAAACACTGGAGCGCATACAGCAAATGTTTAAGAAAAATAACAAGAATCAAAACCAAGGCCAAAATCAAATGAACAATATGAATTATTAAAGAAGGGTTAACTGCGGCGGCCGCAGTTAACTTTTTTTTGGCATATACTTTGCAGTTTGCAAGAAACTTTACTATGATAGAGACATACATACAAAAGGGAGGAATTATAATGGCTGAAATTACATTCAAAGGCGGTCCGGTTACGCTTGTCGGACAAGAAGTGAAAGTAGGAGATCAAGCCCCTGATTTCACAGTGCTGACTAACAGCCTTGAAGAAAAATCGTTAGCTGACATGAAAGGAAAAGTAACGATTATTTCTGTTATCCCTTCAATTGACACAGGCGTTTGCGATGCGCAAACCCGCCGCTTTAACGAAGAGGCTGCAAAGCTTGGGGAAGTCAATGTTTATACAATCAGTGCAGACCTTCCATTTGCACAGGCGCGCTGGTGCGGAGCAAACGGAATTGACAAAGTAGAAACTCTGTCAGACCACAAAGACATGTCATTTGGCGAAGCGTTCGGTGTGTATATAAAAGAACTTCGTCTGCTTGCGCGTTCCGTATTTGTGCTTGATGAGAACGGAAAAGTCGTTTACGCTGAATATGTAAGCGAAGCAACGAACCACCCGAATTATGAAGAGCCGATTGAGGCTGCCAAGGCATTATTGAAGTAAGCAGGTGAAAAAAGCTCCAGGCTGCCGCCGGAGCTTTTTTCATGGCAAGGAGGAACACATTATGCAAAACGATCATGTAGGTGCGGTATACGAGCTGCTGGATGATGCAGCGATTATCATAAAAAATGAATTGCAGATTTCATATATAGAAGCGCTTGCCGAAGCAGGAGAAATGTATTTTCTTCAAAAAGCGGATCAGCTGAAGCTGCCGAATGAGAAGGCTGAAAAGCTTAAAGCGCTGCTTGAAAAAGCCAAATTTGACACATATGAGCACGAGTGGGTGCGAAAAGTATTCCAGCTTGCCGTCTTAAAGGGATTAAAGGATATATCCCATCCAAACAGACAAATGACGCCAGACACTATCGGACTGTTTATCAGTTACTTGGTAAATAAGTTTATGGCAGGGAAAAAGGATGTTACACTTCTTGATCCGGCTGTTGGAACGGGAAATCTTCTGTTCACCGTGTTAAACCAGCTGTCAGAGAATACGGCGAAAAGCTATGGCGTAGAAATAGATGACGTGCTTTTGAAAATTGCCTATGGCCAGGCGAACCTTCTGAAAAAAGAGCTGGAACTGTTCCATCAGGACAGCCTCGAGCCGCTGTTTATCGATCCGGTTGACACAGTGATATGCGATCTGCCGGTTGGCTATTATCCGAATGAAGAGGGGGCAAAAGCCTTTGAACTGAAAGCGGATGAAGGCCATTCCTTCGCTCATCATTTGTTTATTGAGCAAAGCGTCAAGCATACGAAACCCGGCGGCTACCTGTTCTTTATGATTCCGAATCATTTGTTTGAAAGCTCTCAAAGCGACAAGCTGAAGCAGTTTTTCAAGGACAAGGTTCATATTAATGCACTATTGCAGCTGCCAAAATCAATTTTTAAAGACGAAGCCCATGCCAAAAGTATTCTTGTGCTTCAGAAAACAGGTGAAGAGACGAAAGCGCCGAACCAAATTTTGCTTGCGAATCTGCCGTCCTTCTCCAACCAGAAGGCGATGCTCGACATGATGGCACAAATAGATGCGTGGTTTACAAAGGAAAAATAGAAAAATGAAAACAGTTTGAGCTCCGTCTGAGGAAGCTTAAGCTGTTTTTTTGTATGAACATCAGGGGAAAGATAGACGAATTGAATAGGGTTTCAACACACAAAATACGAAAGGAGAAACTGCAGGATGAAAGCGTTAATCAATGTTTTGCGTATAGGTAATGTGTCTGAAAATAACGACTTCTTTTTGTAAGCGTTATCAATACGCAAGTTGACTTGAAAAGCCGACATGACAATGTTTAAATGGAAAAGTCAGATATTTTTCGGGAGAAATTGATGATTTCACCGGGAAAAAAGTACGAAAAACGAAGATGTTGATACAGAGTAAAAAGGAGCGTCAATCATGTCCAAAATTATTGCAATTAACGCAGGAAGCTCGTCTTTGAAATTTCAGCTTTTCGAAATGCCTTCAGAAAAAGTTTTAACGAAGGGCTTAGTTGAACGAATCGGTATCGCCGACAGTGTGTTCACGATTTCTGTAAACGGCGAAAAAAATACAGAAGTAACTGATATACCTGATCATGCGGTAGCGGTTAAAATGCTGCTGAATAAGCTGACAGAATTCGGCATTATCAAAGATTTAAATGAAATTGACGGAATTGGACACCGCGTGGTACACGGCGGAGAAAAATTCAGTGATTCCGTTTTATTAACTGACGAAACAATTCAGGAGATTGAAGATATTTCTGAATTGGCGCCGCTGCACAACCCGGCAAATATCGTTGGAATTAAAGCCTTCAAAGAAGTGCTTCCAAATGTTCCTGCGGTTGCTGTTTTTGATACGGCATTCCACCAAACAATGCCTGAGCAGTCTTACCTGTACAGCCTGCCATACGAATACTATGAAAAATTCGGTATCCGTAAATACGGCTTCCACGGCACTTCACATAAATATGTGACGGAGCGTGCGGCAGAGCTTCTCGGCCGTCCGTTAAAAGATTTACGCCTGATTTCCTGCCACCTTGGCAACGGTGCAAGTATTGCGGCTGTTGAAGGCGGAAAATCAATTGATACATCTATGGGCTTCACGCCGCTTGCGGGTGTGGCAATGGGTACACGCTCTGGAAACATCGACCCTGCCCTGATCCCATACATTATGGAGAAAACGGGCCAAACCGCTGACGAAGTACTGAATACATTAAACAAAAAAAGCGGACTGCTTGGCATCTCCGGTTTCTCAAGCGATCTTCGTGACATCGTTGAAGCAACGAAACAAGGTAATGAGCGCGCGGAAACTGCGCTTGAAGTCTTCGCGAGCCGTATCCACAAATACATCGGTTCTTACGCTGCCAGAATGAGCGGTGTTGATGCGATCATCTTTACTGCCGGTATCGGTGAAAACAGCGTAGAAGTCAGAGAACGCGTTCTTCGCGGTCTGGAATTTATGGGCGTATACTGGGATCCTGCGCTTAATAACGTACGCGGTGAGGAAGCGTTCATCAGCTACCCTCATTCTCCAGTAAAAGTTATGATCATTCCGACTGATGAAGAAGTCATGATTGCACGTGACGTTGTTCGTTTAGCTAAATAATGCAAAAAAGCGCACATTCTCTTGAATGTGCTTTTTTGTTGAAGCATGATAAAGGTAGACAAAAATACAAAGAGGTGAGCCAATGAGTGTTCAAGAGCATAAACAAGAGGCACCCGATATTGTCCGGTGCAAAGTGATTACGGTCAGTGATACGAGAACGGAAGAAACGGATAAAAGCGGCAGGCTGATGATCTCATTTTTAGAAGAAGCCGGCCATCAGATTGCTGCATATGAAATTGTAAAAGACGAAAAGGATGCCCTGCAGCAAGCTGTCTTAGCGGGCTGCATGGATGATCAGACGGACGCGGTTCTCTTAAACGGAGGGACAGGCATAGCAAATCGGGACGTCACCATTGAAGCCATTACGCCGCTGTTTTCGAAAGAGCTGCCCGGCTTTGGAGAAGTATTCAGGATGCTCAGTTATACAGAGGATATCGGCTCCGCCGCGATCATGTCGAGAGCCACTGCCGGCGTTATCCAACACACAGCCATTTTTTCAACGCCAGGCTCCAGCGGTGCGGTAAAGCTGGCGATGAATAAGCTGATTATTCCGGAGCTCGCCCATGTGGTCAGAGAAATCAGAAAAGACAAGTAAATGAATAAATACTACGAAACTTCACCTGAAAAATGGGTGAAGTTTTTTTAATAAAAGGCTTGAAAAAAAGGAGCTTACTTGTTAAAGTGTATACATACAAAATGTATTTTTATTAAATATAATTTATTTTTATACAAAAGAAACAGGGTTGAGAGGAGATATTTATTATGGCAGAACAGAAAAAAGTCGTATTAGCATACTCAGGGGGTCTCGATACTTCCGTCGCGATAAAATGGCTCCAAGAGCAAGGGTATAATGTTATCGCCTGCTGCCTGGACGTCGGCGAAGGCAAGGATTTGGCGTTTGTTCAGCAAAAAGCGTTGGAAGTCGGCGCAACAAATTCTTACGTGATTGATGCAAAAGAAGAATTCGCCCAGGATTACGCGCTGTTATCTTTGCAGGCTCACACGATGTATGAAGGAAAATATCCGCTCGTGTCCGCATTGTCTCGTCCGCTTATTGCAAAAAAATTAGTCGAGATCGCAGAAAAAGAAGAGGCACAGGCGATTGCGCACGGATGCACAGGAAAAGGAAATGACCAGGTGCGTTTTGAGGTATCAATTAAATCTTTGAATCCTGACCTTGAAGTCATCGCCCCAGTTCGGGAATGGCAATGGTCTCGTGAAGAAGAAATCGAATATGCGGCAAGCCGCGGCATTCCGATTCCGATCAATCTTGACAGCCCGTATTCCATTGACCAAAATCTTTGGGGACGCGCAAATGAGTGCGGCATTTTAGAAGATCCGTGGGCCGCTCCGCCAGAAGGAGCATACGACCTTACAGCGCCGCTGGAAAAAACACCGGATACACCGGAAGTCATTGAAATCGCATTTGAACAAGGTGTGCCTGTATCCATCGACGGCGTCTCTTACTCCCTTTCTGAATTAATCTTAAAACTGAACGAAATTGCAGGTGCGCATGGTGTCGGACGTATCGATCACGTGGAAAACCGCCTTGTCGGCATTAAATCCCGTGAAGTATACGAATGCCCGGGTGCGATAACACTTATCAAAGCACACAAGGAACTGGAAGATTTGACATTAGTGAAAGAGGTCGCGCACTTTAAACCGGCGATCGAACAAAAGCTGTCAGAAATCATTTACAACGGCTTATGGTTCTCGCCTTTAAAAGACGCGCTGCACGCTTTCTTAAAAGAAACGCAAAAACACGTTACAGGCATCGTTCGCGTGAAGCTGTTTAAAGGCCATGCCATTGTAGAGGGGCGTAAATCAGAATACTCTCTATATGATGAAAAACTTGCAACATATACAAAAGACGATGCGTTTGACCACCATGCGGCAATCGGATTTATCGAGCTTTGGGGACTTCCGACAAAAGTGAACAGCATCGTGAAAAAGAAGGAGCAGATTAAAGCATGAAGAAGCTTTGGGGAGGCCGATTCCAAAAAACACCTGAAAAATGGGTCGACGAATTCGGCGCGTCCATATCATTTGACCAACATTTAGTCACTGAAGACATTACAGGGTCTCTCGCACATGCTGCCATGCTGAAAAAATGCGGTATCCTGACAGAAGAAGAAGAGATGAAAATCCGTGAGGGACTGAAAA
Organism: Bacillus sp. LBG-1-113; assembly: GCF_020708615.1. Taxonomy (NCBI): domain Bacteria; kingdom Bacillati; phylum Bacillota; class Bacilli; order Caryophanales; family Bacillaceae; genus Bacillus; species Bacillus sp. LBG-1-113. The sequence continues at coordinate 152,093 of NZ_JAJFDG010000001.1, forward strand.
TCCTTTTGCAAAAAGCAGAAGACGGGGCATTAGAGTTCTCAGTTGATTATGAAGATATTCATTTAAACATTGAGAAAATGCTCATTGACGAAATCGGCCCTCTCGGCGGCAAGCTGCATACCGGAAGAAGCCGGAATGACCAGGTGGCAACTGACATGCATTTGTACCTGAAAAACCATGTCGCCCATATTATCGAGCTGATAGAGGCATTCCAAGGCGCGCTCATTGATAAAGCAGAAGCAAATGTTGAAACCATTCTGCCGGGCTACACTCATCTTCAGCGCGCCCAGCCGATTTCATTCGCTCACCATCTGCTTGCGTATTTCTGGATGCTGGAGCGCGACAAGGAACGTTTTCAGGATTCAATGAAGCGGATCAACAAATCTCCGCTCGGCTGCGGAGCGCTCGCGGGTACCACCTTCCCGATCGATCGTGAGTATTCAGCAGAGCTGCTCGGCTTTGATTCCATTTATGAAAACAGCCTCGACGGCGTCAGCGACAGAGATTTCATTTTGGAATTTTTAAGCAACAGCAGCATGCTGATGATGCACCTTTCCCGTTTCTCTGAAGAAATCATTCTGTGGTGCTCCCAGGAGTTTAAATTCATCGAGCTAGACGATACGTACGCAACAGGAAGCAGCATGATGCCGCAGAAGAAAAACCCGGATATGGCTGAGCTGATTCGGGGCAAAACGGGGCGCGTATACGGTGACATGATGGGGCTGTTTACGATCATGAAAGGCCTTCCGCTCGCTTATAACAAAGACCTGCAGGAAGATAAAGAAGGCATGTTTGACACGGTGAAAACGGTCGAAGGCAGCCTGCAAATCTTCACAGGCATGATTCAAACAATGACTGTTAACAAAGACATCATGAAGCAAGCGACAAAACAAGACTTTTCAAATGCGACCGAACTGGCTGATTATTTAGCGAAGAAAGGAATGCCATTCAGAGAAGCGCACGAAGTGGTTGGAAAGCTTGTGTACACATGCATCGAAAAAGGTATCTATTTAAGTGACATGCCGTTTGACGATTTTCAGAAGGCGAGCGATCTCTTCGAGGATGATATATACAATGTTTTGGACCCTTATCATGCGGTCGAAAAAAGAATGAGCGCAGGAGGCACGGGCTTCAAACAAGTAGAGCAGGCACTTGTAAAAGCGAAAGCTTGCGTGGCAGCCGGAGTTTGTTAAAATTTCCTTTATAAAATCCCGTCATAACAGCCAACCTACCTCTATAATGATGGGAGGCAGAAGGATGAAAAAAGAACCGGAACGCTATATTTATGATGAACAAGAAAGCCAGGAGACAACAAGGCTCATTTCCGAAGCATATCAAAGCGGTTATGTGGATATCCCGGATCAAGAGCCTTCATCTTCTGCGGAATAAGCTGTCTGTTAAAGACAGCTTTTTTTGTATGGCAAAGTGTAAAAAGTGATATTGACGGCCTTTTATAGTAAAGTAGAAGAAGAAACACTTTATTGAAAAGCGGCGACGTTGCTTTGGGAGGTATTGATGTGCGACATGCTTTAATTACTGCCGGTTCGAAGGGATTAGGCCGCAAAGTGACTGAAACATTGCTTGCAAAGGGGTATTCAGTAACAGTGAATTACAGGCAGGATGAAGAGGCTGTCAGCCGCCTGAAGGAAGCCTGTCCTGACTATCTTGACCGGCTGCAATTTGTAAAAGGTGATGTCACCAAAAAAGAGGATTTGCTGCGCATAGCAGACGCTGCCTTGGACCGTTTCGGGAGAATCGACTTTTTGATTAACAACGCGGGGCCATACATATTTGAACGAAAAAAGTTAGCCGATTATACCGATGACGAATGGTACGGTATGCTGGAAGGAAATTTAAGCGCTGTCTTTCATTTATTCAAAGCAGTTATTCCGGTCATGAGAAAACAGCAATTCGGGCGTATCATCACGTACGGATTTCAAGGCGCGGCACACGCACCCGGCTGGCTTCACCGCTCCGCTTTCGGCGCCGCAAAAGTGGGGTTGGCTTCTTTAACAAAAACAATTGCGATCGAAGAAGCTGAATCGGGCATAACCGCTAATATGGTTTGCCCGGGCGACATTGTCGGCGACATGAAGGAAGCGTCAATAGAGGAAGCCAGACAGCGTATCGGCAAAGAAAAAACGCCGATAGGAAGATCCGGCACCGGTGAAGATATCGCCAGAATCATTGCCTTTTTGTGCGAAGAGAACTCAGACCTGGTGACAGGAACTGTGATTGAAGCAACCGGGGGCCTCAATGTCATTAATAAGAATCAATCCACATAAGTTTTTCAGCATCTTAAAAAGGGAAAATGAAATCACCAAATACAAAGTGACGAGGTGAAGGAAATGAAAGTAACGTATCACGGACATTCTGTAGTTGCAGTAGAAACGAATAATCATCATATTTTATTTGACCCGTTTTTGACAGGAAATTCGTTAACCGATTTAAAACCTGAGGATGCAAAAGCGGACGCTATCTTATTGACTCACGGCCACAATGACCACGTGGGCGACACTGAGCAAATCGCAAAGCAAAATAACGCACTGGTTGTGGCACCGAATGAGCTGGCTGTATATTTGGGATGGAAAGGGTTAAATGTTCACCCCATGCACATCGGCGGCTCCCATCAGTTTGATTTTGGGAAAGTGAAGCTTACACAGGCCTTTCATGGATCTGCCATCACTGACGAAGAAAATAAAACGATCACCTACACAGGCATGCCATCCGGCATTCTGCTGACTGTTGAGGGCAAAACGATCTTCCACGCCGGCGATACGGCTCTTTTCTCTGACATGAAGCTGATCGGGGAACTGAACCATATTGATCTTGCCTTCTTGCCGATTGGCGACAACTTTACGATGGGGCCTGAAGACGCCAAGCTAGCTGCAGAATGGCTGCGGGCAAAACAAGTTGTACCGGTTCATTACAATACATTCCCGGTCATCGAGCAAGACCCGGAAGCATTTGCAGACAGCCTGCCGGGCGGAGTCGGAAAAGTCATGGCCGTCGGTGAAACGATTGAGCTTTAAACGCTGAAAGCATCTCCTGAAAATCAGGAGATGCTTTTTATTTTCCTGCCTCATTGCGAATCAATCATCCGAGCCCTTATAATAAAAGCAGAAGACTGTCCCTTAGAGGTGAAAGGTTTGGCAACTAAGCATGAACAAATTTTAACATATATTGATTCGCTGCCTGTCGGTGAAAAAATCTCTGTGCGGAGAATCGCAAAGGAAATGAAAGTAAGCGAAGGCACGGCGTACAGAGCGATCAAGGAAGCAGAGAATAAAGGCTTTGTCAGTACGATTGAACGTGTCGGAACAATCAGAATTGAACAAAAGAAAAAAGAAAATATCGAAAAGCTTACATATGCTGAGGTTGTAAACGTCATAGACGGACAAGTGCTCGGAGGCCGGGCGGGGCTCCATAAGACATTGAATAAATTTGTCATAGGCGCAATGGAGCTGGACGCGATGATGCGGTATACGGCAGCCGGGAATCTTTTGATTGTCGGAAATCGAATCAATGCACACAGACAGGCACTTGAGGCAGGCGCCGCTGTACTCGTAACGGGCGGATTTAACACAGATGACAGCATCGTGCAGCTGGCAGACGAGCTTGAGCTGCCGATTTTATCCACGAGCTATGACACCTTTACAGTCGCCGCTATGATTAACCGGGCGATTTATGACCAGCTGATCAAAAAAGAAATCGTTCTGGTGGAGGACATTTTAACGCCCGCTGACCGTACGATATATCTTTCACCTAAGGATAAACTTGAAAAATGGTACGAGAAAAATTTTGAAACGGGCCATGGGCGGTTCCCGGTTGTCGACGAACAAATGAAAATCCACGGGATCTTGACTTCGAAAGATATTGCAGGTCACGACCGGAATGCGCCCATTGAAAAAGTCATGACAAAAAATCCGGTTACGGTTATTGGAAAAACGTCTGTCGCCTCAGCGGCGCAAATGATGGTATGGGAAGGGATCGAAGTGCTCCCCGTCACTGACGGACATCAAAAGCTGATTGGCATGATCAGCCGCCAAGACGTGCTGAAAGCTCTTCAAATGATTCAAAAGCAGCCTCAAGTCGGGGAAAAGCTTGATGATATTGTCTCAAGAGGATTTAAAGATGAGGATGATGATAAACAGGATCAGACGGTTTATCAGTATGAAGTAACACCGCAAATGACAAATCAGCTGGGGACGATTTCTTATGGCGTGTTTACGACCATTTTGACGCAAGCGGCCAATCGGTTTTTGCGCTCGAAAAAACGCGGCGAACTAGTGATAGAAAGCATCACCATTTTCTTTTTGAAGCCTGTGCAGATGGAGTCGGTCATCGAAGTCAAGCCGCGCATTTTAGAGGCTGGAAGAAAGTTCGGAAAAATGGAAGTTGAAGTGCACAGCCAAGGCCACATCGTGTCTAAAGCAATGCTGATGGTTCAGCTGATGGAAAGAAGCTAAGGGACGTCTCAGGCGCCCCTTACGCGTGATCTCTTTCAGCTTCTTTGGCGTGAAGGGGATTGTAATGGCTGTAGGCTTTATAACCTGCCCATGCGCTTCCGGCTCCGATGACGATAAAGATCCCGCCGATTACTAACGTTAAAACTGAATGGAATAATATCATTTGATTGAGTCCGTAAAACAGCACCAGCGATCCTAATGCCATGCTGGATTTTGCTGAAAAGATTTCTTTTTCCAAAGATTGCTTTGTCCGTACGCCTTTTACTTTATAGTACACATAAAAGCAGGCTGAAAGCCCAATCAAAAAAACAAGAACCAGCATAAATGAAATCCTCCATCGTAAAAGTTTACAAACCCATTCTATACAAAAACGGGCTTGGTTTTGACGTTATTTTTCTTTTCCGTCGGCAGAGAATGTGATTTAATGAAAAAAAACAATAAAGGAGTATCAAATGAAAACAGAATTGATCAGAACCATATCATTATATGACACGATTATCTTACATAGACATGTGCGCCCTGACCCGGATGCCTACGGATCTCAGTGCGGACTTACGGAAATCCTGCGTGAAACGTATCCTGAAAAAAATATTTTTGCGGTCGGCACGCCAGAACCGTCCCTCTCTTTCTTATATACCCTCGATGAGGTGGACGATGAAACATATAAAGGCGCCCTTGTGATCGTCTGCGATACGGCAAATCAGGAAAGAATCGACGATCAGCGTTATTTATCAGGCGCCAAACTAATGAAAATCGACCACCATCCGAACGAAGATCCTTACGGCGATCTTCTGTGGGTCGATACGAATGCAAGCTCAGTAAGTGAAATGATTTACGAGCTGTATTTAGAAGGAAAAGAGCACGGCTGGAAGCTGAATACAAAAGCCGCAAAGCTGATCTATGCCGGCATTGTCAGTGATACCGGACGCTTCTTATTTCCAAATACAACGGAAAAAACATTACAATATGCAGGCGAGCTTATTAAGTATCCGTTCTCTTCTTCAGAGCTGTTTAATCATTTGTATGAAACAAAACTGAATGTGGTGAAGCTTAACGGCTATATCTTTCAAAATGTGTCTTTGTCTGAAAATGGCGCTGCTTCTGTTTTCATCAAAAAGGACACTCTGGAAATGTTCAACACAACAGCTGCTGAAGCGTCGCAGCTTGTCGGGACGCTTGGAAATATCTCGGGCATTCGCGCATGGGTGTTTTTCGTAGAAGAAGACGATCAAATCAGAGTCAGATTCCGTTCAAAGGGGCCTGTCATTAACGGACTCGCCCGGAAATATAACGGCGGAGGGCATCCTCTGGCTTCAGGCGCCTCCATTTACAGCTGGGATGAAGCGGAACAGATTTTAGCTGATCTGGAGACGTTATGTAAAGAACACAAGTAGAGGGGAGACCCTCTCTCTTAGTGTTCATCTGTGACGGGGATGAACCAGCAGCCGAACTCAGTAAGGTCCTCGTAGACTTGGAGATTATGAGATTGAAGTTCTTTTTTGATGAGGGAAGCGAGTGAGTTTGTTTCGGCATATGCAGAAAAACCTTGTCTGAGTCGGGCTGCTTGATCTTTTGCTAATTGACGGTCACTGTAAACCTCCATTTCCCTTCCTCCTCCTTTCGCTATTAAGCCTCATTTATAGTTTATAAAAAAGAATGGGAAAAAGCGACAGGAGTTTGAAAAATTTAAGAAAATTCCATATTTACGTCGCGAATGATATTTCAATTTCTACAGAAAGCCTTGTGTAAATAATTAATTCCTTGACAGCTGCCTCATATTTTTTTTCATTGATCGTATAGACTTTATTTTCAATTGTCCGTTTTAAAAGCTCCTTCGTTTTATAGACGCTTTCTATATCCTTTGTAATGACCTCTGAAATATCATCCTTCACATGCTCCTCGAATTTTGTTTTATCCGGCTGCGAGATTTTGTATTTTTCTCCATTTAATAATTTCACATCGACGCTTTGAATAAGCAGTTTTCTTTTATTGTCTTCATTTAGTTTGTGGAGGTCTTCCTGATAGATGGAAATTTGGTTGTTCAAGTCTTTGACGTGCTCTTTTTGTTTTTCGATGAGGGAAACCTGCTCCTCTTGGAATGTTCCGTATGTAAACAGGAAAAAAAACCAGCTGATCACGGCTCCGCACATCATACCAGCAAAAAAACGCTGCCATCCCGGTTTTTTGTAATGCTGCGGCACCCTCATGAAGAAATATGCTCCTGCGTCAGCCATGAAATAATAAGCCAGCCGCTTTGCGCCCCGCCCATGGCCGAGATAATCAGAAGAATCTGCTTGAATAAATCTCTCGTATTGCCTTCAAGAATACCCCGTTCAAAGCTGTATACCGCATCAAATGTACCTCCGATAGCGGCGACCAGCGCCCAAATTTTTAATCTGTTCGCAAGCTTTGAAATAACCGTAAGCGGGGCTTCGCCTGCCAAATATGCTCCAAGGCCTCCGATGAGTGCGCCTCCGATCAGCACCCCTAATGCAATAAAATAACTGTTGATAAAATTCACCATAAAGCCAGCTTCCTGATCCATCTTAATCACCTCACCTTTTATATCATATTGAGCTTTCGGGACAAGTATGATGAGGACTCGAAAAAGAACATTTGTTTCTTTTGAAAACCCGACTTATAATGAAGAAAGAAATGGATCGTAATGGAGAAAGAGGTGATAGCATGTCTTTTGTTCACCTGCAAGTGCATAGCGGGTACAGCCTGCTGAACAGCGCCGCGTCTGTGGAAGAGCTCGTCAGTGAAGCTGACAGGCTCGGATATGGGTCTTTGGCGCTGACAGATGATCATGTCATGTACGGAGCTATTCAATTTTATAAAGCATGCAAGGCGAGGGGGATTAACCCGATTATCGGCTTGACGGCTTCTGTTTTCACAGATGATGACGAGCTCGAAGCCTACCCGCTCGTCCTGCTGGCAAAATCAAATACAGGCTATCAAAACCTGCTGAAGATCAGCAGCGTCCTGCAATCGAAATCAAAAAACGGCCTGAAGCCAAAATGGCTTAACAGCTATCGCGAAGGTATTATCGCAATTACCCCCGGCGAGAAGGGCTATATTGAAATGCTGCTTGAAGGAGGTCTGTTTGACCAAGCCGCTCAAGCAGCACTTCATTTTCAGTCTATATTCGGAAAAGGCGCTTTTTATTTATCCTTTCAGCCGTTTAAAGAAAATAAATTCTTATCTGAGCAAATCCTCCGGCTGTCTGAAGAAACGGGTATTCCGGTCACGGCGACAGGCGATGTTCATTACATTAGGAAAGAAGATCAGGCTGCCTATCGCTGTTTGAAAGCGATAAAGTCAGGTGAAAAACTTACTGAGGCATCAAACGAAGAGATGCCGGATCTCGATTTGAAATCCATTGATGAAATGCGTGTTCTATATCAAGAGCATCCTGAGGCATTGCAAGCATCTGTTGAGATTGCAGAACAATGCCGGGTTGACGTCAGCCTCGGACAGACCCGCCTGCCGTCATTTCCGACTCCAGATGGTACGTCCGCGGATGATTATTTGACGGATGTTTGTATGACAGGGCTCCGCAGCCGCTTTGATACACCTGACGAACGGTATATTCGACGACTTCAATATGAGCTTGATGTCATCAAGCGAATGAAGTTCAGCGATTATTTTCTGATCGTATGGGATTTTATGAAGCACGCCCACGAAAAAGGGATTGTGACAGGACCGGGAAGGGGTTCTGCGGCGGGATCGCTCGTGGCTTATGTTCTCTATATCACGGACGTTGACCCGATCAAGCATCACCTGTTATTTGAGAGGTTTTTAAACCCGGAGCGAATCAGTATGCCGGATATTGATATCGACTTTCCGGATACGAGAAGGGACGAGGTCATTCAATACGTCCAGCAGAAATATGGCGCCATGCACGTCGCCCAAATTATTACCTTCGGGACGCTGGCGGCAAAAGCAGCGCTTCGGGACGTCGGAAGGGTATTCGGTGTAAGCCCGAAGGAAGCGGATCAGCTTGCGAAGCTCATTCCTTCAAGGCCGGGCATGACCTTGGATGATGCGAGAAAACAATCACCGGAGCTGAATAAGCGTCTCAGTGAGTCAAGTCTGCTTCAGCAAGTCTTTACGATTGCCAGAAAAATAGAAGGTCTTCCAAGGCATACGTCAACCCACGCGGCCGGCGTTGTCTTGAGTGAGGAACCGTTAACAGATGTTGTCCCGCTTCAGGAAGGACATGAAGGGATCTATTTAACGCAATACGCGATGGATCACCTCGAAGATCTGGGCCTTTTGAAAATGGATTTCTTAGGCTTGCGCAACCTGACACTCATCGAGTCCATCACGTCAATGATTGAAAAAGAAAAAAATATGAAAATAGATCTTTCGAGTATTTCTTATCAAGACGAAAAAACATTCTCTCTGCTGTCAAAAGGGGATACGACAGGGATTTTTCAGCTTGAATCCTCAGGAATGAGAAGCGTTCTGAAAAGGCTTAAGCCCTCAGGATTAGAAGATATTGTCGCGGTAAACGCGCTGTACCGGCCCGGCCCGATGGAAAACATTCCGTTATTTATCGACCGTAAGCATGGGCGCGTGCCGGTCCATTATCCCCACGAAGATTTAAGAGAGATATTGGAAGATACGTATGGCGTCATCGTTTATCAAGAGCAAATTATGGTGATTGCGTCACGTATGGCAGGATTTTCTTTAGGAGAGGCGGACCTGCTCAGACGTGCAGTCAGCAAAAAAAAGAAAGACATTCTTGACCGAGAGCGAAGCCATTTTGTTGAAGGGTGCTTAAAAAAGGAGTATTCTGTAGACACTGCAAATGAAGTCTACGATTTAATCGTCAAATTCGCAAACTATGGCTTCAACAGAAGCCATGCGGTGGCATACAGCATGATCGGCTGCCAGCTTGCTTATTTGAAGGCTCATTATCCTTTATATTTTATGTGCGGATTGCTTACAAGCGTCATTGGCAATGAGGATAAAATAGCTCAATATCTATACGAAGCGAAGGGGAGCGGGATTCGTATCCTTCCTCCGTCAGTGAACAAAAGCAGTTATCCGTTTACAGTTGAAGACGGAGCTGTCAGGTACAGCCTCCGTGCGATAAAAAGTGTAGGCGTCTCAGCAGTCAAAGATATATATAAAGCCAGAAAAGAGAAACCATTCGAAGATCTTTTCGACTTCTGCTTTCGTGTGCCGTCAAAAAGCGTAAACCGCAAAACGCTTGAAGCGCTCATATTTTCTGGTGCAATGGATGAATTCGCTCAAAACCGGGCCACACTGCTCGCATCGATTGACGTTGCGTTAGAGCATGCCGAGCTTTTCGCCGCGGACGATGACCAAATGGGATTGTTTTTAGATGAATCGTTTTCCATTAAACCGAAGTATGTGGAGACCGAGGAGCTCCCGCTTGTGGATATTCTTGCATTTGAAAAAGAAACGCTCGGTATTTATTTTTCAAATCATCCGCTCTCTGCCTTCCGAAACCAGCTGACAGCGCACGGAGCGGTATCCATTCAGCAGGCTCAGCAGACTGTTAAAAAGCAGGTTTCACTCGGTGTCCTGCTGACGAAAATCAAAACGATTCGGACAAAAACAGGTCAAAACATGGCGTTTTTAACGTTAAGCGATGAGACCGGTGAGATGGAAGCCGTTGTGTTCCCTGAACAATTCAGACAGCTTTCTCCCGTTTTAAGAGAGGGCGCTCTATTGTTCACAGCAGGGAAATGTGAAATCAGGCAGGAAAAAGCCCAGTTTATTATGTCCAGAGCGGAATTGCTGGAAAATATGAATGCTGAAAAAGCGCCATCGGTTTATATTAAAATAGAAAGCAGTCAGCAAAGTCAGGAGATCCTGACAAAGATAAAGCGCATTTTGCTGGAGCATAAGGGGGAAACCGGCGTTTATCTCTATTATGAAAGGCAAAAACAGACGATAAAGCTTCCTGAGGAGTTCCATATCGAGGCGGATCACCAGGTGTTATACCGCTTAAAAGAGCTGTTAGGTCAAAAAAACGTCGTTTTAAAACAGTGGTAACCATTCTCTTTTTGTTATACAATTGGAGCAATTATGTTACTCTGTTTAAATATTCTGATAGATCAACTCCGCAGAATGCAGCAATCAATGCAGCAGCATACGAATCAAAAAATTTCATTAAGGAGTGTTTAGGAGAATGTCATTAAGAGAAGAAGCATTACATCTGCATAAAGTGAACCAGGGAAAACTCGAATCCAAATCTAAAGTAGAGGTTAAAAATGCGAAAGATTTAAGCCTTGCTTATTCCCCGGGTGTAGCAGAACCATGTAAGGATATTCATGAAGACATTAACAAAGTATATGATTATACAATGAAGGGGAACATGGTAGCAGTTGTGACAGACGGTACAGCTGTGCTCGGCCTTGGAAATATCGGCCCTGAAGCCGCACTCCCTGTAATGGAAGGTAAAGCCGTTCTTTTCAAAAGCTTTGCCGGCGTAGACGCGTTCCCAATTGCTTTGGGCACAAATGATGTTGATAAAATCGTTGAAACCGTTAAATTGCTTGAACCGACATTTGGCGGTGTCAACCTTGAAGATATTGCGGCGCCAAACTGCTTCATCATTGAAGAGCGTCTGAAAAAAGAAACGAACATCCCGGTTTTCCATGATGATCAGCACGGCACAGCGATTGTAACAGTAGCGGGCCTTGTAAACGCGCTGAAATTGTCTGGAAAATCCATGTCTTCCATTAAAGTTGTGGCTAACGGAGCCGGTGCTGCAGGTATTGCGATCATCAAGCTTCTTTACCATTTCGGCGTGCGCGACATCGTGATGTGCGATTCAAAAGGAGCCATTTATGAAGGGCGTCCGAACGGTATGAACGATGTTAAAAACGAAGTGGCGAAATTCACAAACCAAGACCGTAAAGACGGCTCTTTGAAAGATGTGATCGCTGGTGCTGACGTATTTATCGGTGTGTCTGTCGAAGGCGCACTAACAAAAGAAATGGTACAAAGCATGGCGAAAGATCCGATCATTTTCGCAATGGCAAACCCGAATCCGGAAATTATGCCGGAAGATGCGCGTGAAGCTGGTGCGAGCGTTATCGGAACAGGCCGTTCAGATTTCCCGAACCAAGTAAACAATGTGCTTGCCTTCCCGGGCATTTTCCGCGGAGCACTTGACGTGCGCGCAACTCACATTAACGAAGAAATGAAGATTGCAGCGGTTGAAGCCATTGCTTCACTCGTATCAGAAGATGAGCTTAGCCCTGAGTACGTCATCCCTGCACCGTTTGATAAACGTGTTGCGCCTGCTGTGGCTAAGGCTGTGGCAAAAGCGGCGATGGAAACAGGAGTGGCAAGAATTACTGTAGATCCTGAAGAAGTTGCAGAAAAAACCAGGAAACTTACGATTATTGGCGAATAATTTTAATTCATTCCAAAAATGGCAGCGCGTTGGCGGAGACCGGCGCGCTGTTCTCAAGTTAAACTTGCGGCTGAAATTTTTTTGGGGTCAGGTCTTAAAAAAAATTCAGCCGAGTTTAACATGAGTTTTGAATACGTTACCAACCTTGCTGTTTCAACGACTTCTTAGGTTTATCATGAGCTGTTCGCATACCTCTGCGGATAGAAAGTTGTCGAATTGAGGATGACAGCGTTTGACAAAAAAAGTACAATAGTTTCGGTAAAGTTATTAGCAAGTCTATCTGTCTGGATGGCATGCGGTGAAGAGAACCCTTCACAAAAGGGAGGTAATCATTTGTTAAAGGATATATTCACTAAAAAGAAAAAGTATGCTTCCGTACCGTCAGAACAAGCGAAGCACGATGTTCCGGAAGGCATTATGACAAAATGTCCTAAGTGTAAAAAAATCATGCTCACTAAAGAGTTGGATAAAAATATGCGGGTATGCATGAACTGCGATTATCATTTCCCGATGAACGCAAAACAGCGTATCGAAAGCTTGATGGATGAAAAGTCCTTTGAAGAATTCAATCAGGGGATGTTATCGGAAAACCCGCTCGGTTTCCCGGGATATCTGGAAAAGCTTGAAAAGGATCGCGAGAAAACATCCTTAAACGAGGCTGTTGTAACAGGCAAGGGCACGATCGGGGGATTTCCTGCTGTTGTCGCGGTAATGGATTCTACATTCCGAATGGGCAGCATGGGCTCTGTCGTCGGCGAAAAAATCACGCTTGCGATTGAAAAAGCAAAAGCGGATAAAGTTCCGTTTATTATTTTTACTGCTTCCGGCGGTGCAAGGATGCAGGAAGGCATATTAAGCCTTATGCAAATGGCAAAGACAAGCTCTGCCTTAAAATTATTCAGTGAGGAACAGGGTCTCATTATCTCAGTCATGACGCACCCGACTACCGGCGGGGTATCTGCAAGCTTTGCTTCTCTTGGCGATTATAATTTCGCGGAGCCTGGCGCGCTGATCGGTTTTGCCGGAAGAAGGATTATCGAACAGACAATAGGCGAAAAACTGCCGGAGGACTTCCAAACAGCGGAATTCTTATTAAAACATGGACAGCTTGATGCGGTTATTCACCGCGACGACATGAAAAAAACGTTAGAAAATCTGCTGGATATGCATCAAACAGGAGGTGACATTGAGTGGCTGCAAGATTAGAATTTGAAAAACCGGTGATTGAGTTGCAAACCAAAATCGCCGAATTGAAGAAATTCACCCAGGATTCGGAAATGGATCTGAGTGCAGAAATCGAACGGCTCGAAGACCGTCTAGCTAAGCTTCAGGATGATATTTATAAAAATCTGAAGCCTTGGGACCGGGTTCAAATCGCACGTCTGCCGGACCGTCCGACAACACTTGATTATATTCAATACCTGTTTACAGACTTTTTTGAATGTCATGGAGACAGAGCGTACGGAGACGATGAAGCCATTGTCGGCGGTATTGCCAAGTTTCACGGCCTGCCTGTGACAGTTATCGGTCATCAGCGCGGGAAAGACACGAAGGAAAACCTTGTCCGCAACTTTGGAATGCCTCATCCTGAGGGCTATCGTAAAGCGCTTCGTCTGATGAAACAGGCTGATAAATTTAACAGACCGATTATCTGTTTTATTGACACGAAGGGGGCATACCCTGGACGAGCAGCTGAAGAAAGAGGACAAAGCGAAGCAATTGCCAAAAACCTCTTTGAAATGGCCGGCCTGAGAGTGCCTGTTATTTGTATCGTCATCGGCGAAGGCGGAAGCGGCGGAGCTCTGGGTTTAGGTGTGGGCAACCACTTGCATATGCTAGAAAACTCTACTTATTCTGTTATTTCTCCTGAAGGTGCTGCGGCACTCCTATGGAAGGACTCCAGTCTTGCCAAAAAAGCAGCGGAAACCATGAAAATCACTGCGCCAGACTTAAAGGAATTAGGAATTATAGATCATATGATAAAAGAAGTAAAAGGCGGAGCGCACCACGATATTAAGCTGCAGGCAAGCTACATGGATGAAACCCTTAAACAATCGTTAAAGACTTTGCTGAAGCTGAATGAAGAAGAATTAATTCAGCAGCGCTATGAAAAATACAAAGCAATTGGGAAAGTATCGATTGAAGATCAATATATCGGGGTAAACTAAATAAACGTGAAGCCTTTGGCTCACGTTTATTTTTTGTGACATTCCTTAAATTTTATTTAAAAACAATTTATTTAATTGTATAATAGGTAAGGTTTCATAGGGAGGATGGAGATCCCTTTTCATTGTTTTTAGGGCAATGATCATGTTATGTTTTAATCATATATGTTTGCTGAGGTGAATGGAGAATGAAACGTATAGGGGTATTAACGAGCGGCGGGGATTCCCCGGGAATGAATGCAGCAGTTCGCGCAGTTGTCAGAAAAGCGATTTATCATGACGTTGAAGTTTACGGCATTTATAACGGATACTCAGGATTGATCAACGGAAAGATTGAAAAGCTAGAGCTCGGTTCTGTAGGTGATATTATTCATCGCGGAGGAACAAAGCTTTATACAGCAAGATGTCCTGAATTCAAAACGGTTGAAGGCCGTGAAAAAGGGATAGAAAACTTGAAGAAGCTTGGTATCGAAGGGCTTGTCGTTATCGGTGGAGACGGCTCATACATGGGTGCGAAAAAATTAACAGAGCACGGGTTTCCATGTGTAGGTGTACCGGGTACAATTGATAATGACATTCCGGGTACTGATTTTACAATCGGTTTCGACACAGCTTTAAATACAGTAATTGACGCAATTGATAAGATTCGCGATACAGCGACTTCACATGAACGTACATATGTGATCGAAGTAATGGGCCGCCACGCCGGTGATATTGCATTATGGGCCGGACTTGCAGGCGGTGCGGAATCAATCTTGATTCCTGAGGCTGATTACGACATGCACGAAATCATTGCCCGACTAAAACGCGGTCATGAGCGCGGGAAGAAACACAGTATTATTATCGTTGCCGAAGGGGTAGGCAGCGGTGTTGAATTCGGGAAACGCATTGAAGAAGAAACAAATCTTGAAACTAGGGTATCGGTATTAGGCCATATCCAGCGCGGCGGTTCTCCAAGTGCTGCTGACCGTGTTCTGGCAAGCCGACTTGGCGCGTATGCGGTTGAACTGCTGCTTGAAGGAAAAGGCGGACGCTGTGTAGGTATACAAAACAATAAGCTTGTAGACCATGATATTATAGAAATACTGGATAAAAAACACACAGTTGAGCAAAACATGTATCAGCTTTCAAAAGAACTGTCTATTTAAGACTGCAGCAGAAGGCTGAAGATTTTAGAAGGAAGTGAACGAATTGAGAAAAACAAAAATTGTTTGTACCATCGGTCCGGCAAGTGAAAGTATTGAAATGCTTACGAAATTAATGGAGTCAGGAATGAATGTGGCTCGTTTGAATTTTTCTCACGGAGATTTTGAGGAGCACGGAGCACGTATTAAAAATATCCGCGAAGCGAGCAAAAAACTCGGCAAAAACGTTGGAATCCTGCTTGATACAAAAGGCCCTGAAATCCGTACACATACAATGGAAAACGGCGCTATTGAGCTTGAAACAGGCAAAGAGCTTATCGTTTCAATGGACGAGGTAATTGGAACAACTGATAAAATTTCAGTGACGTATGAAGGTTTAGTAGAGGACGTTGAAAAAGGCTCAACGATTCTTTTAGATGACGGACTTATCGGTCTTGAGGTACTTGAAGTGAATGCCGCTAAACGCGAAATCAAAACAAAAGTACTAAACAACGGAACACTGAAAAACAAAAAAGGCGTTAACGTACCGGGTGTCAGCGTCAATCTTCCTGGTATTACTGAGAAAGACGCGAGAGACATCGTTTTCGGTATTGAGCAAGGGGTAGATTTCATCGCTGCGTCTTTTGTACGCCGTTCTACTGACGTGCTTGAAATCCGTGAACTTCTTGAGGAGCATAACGCTCAGGATATTCAAATTATCCCTAAAATTGAAAACCAAGAGGGCGTAGACAACATCGATTCTATTCTCGAAGTGTCTGACGGCTTAATGGTTGCGCGCGGAGACTTAGGTGTGGAGATTCCTGCTGAAGAAGTGCCGCTCGTGCAAAAAGAACTGATCAAAAAATGCAACGCACTGGGCAAACCGGTTATTACAGCCACACAAATGCTTGATAGCATGCAGCGCAACCCGCGTCCGACTCGTGCGGAAGCGAGTGACGTCGCAAACGCAATTTTCGACGGCACAGATGCAATCATGCTTTCTGGTGAAACAGCTGCCGGAAACTATCCGGTTGAAGCGGTTCAAACGATGCACAATATCGCATCACGTTCTGAAGAGGCGCTGAATTACAAAGAGATTCTTTCAAAACGCAGAGACCAAGTAGGCATGACGATTACTGATGCAATTGGCCAATCTGTTGCACATACAGCCATTAACTTGAATGCTACTGCGATTGTGACTCCGACTGAAAGCGGCCATACAGCGCGTATGATTGCTAAATACCGCCCGCAGGCACCGATTGTCGCTGTGACTGTAAATGAGTCTGTTTCCAGAAAGCTCGCTCTTGTATCCGGCGTTTTCGCAGAAAGCGGTCAAAATGCAAGCTCAACTGATGAGATGCTGGAAGATGCTGTGCAAAAATCATTACACAGCGGAATTGTGAAAAATGGTGATCTGATCGTCATTACAGCAGGCACTGTCGGTGAGTCAGGAACAACGAATTTGATGAAAGTTCATACTGTCGGCAATATCATCGCTAAAGGCCAAGGTATCGGACGCAAATCAGCTTATGGTCCGGTTGTCATTGCGCAAAACGCGAAAGAAGCCGAACAAAAAATGACTGACGGCGCGGTTTTGGTTACAACTAGCACTGACCGTGACATGATCGCGTCTCTTGAAAAAGCGTCTGCTCTAATTACAGAAGAGGGCGGCTTGACAAGCCATGCTGCAGTAGTCGGATTAAGCCTCGGCATTCCGGTTATTGTTGGTTTGGAAAATGCGACATCCATTTTGACAGAAGGCCAGGATATTACGGTTGACGCTTCTAGAGGAGCAGTCTACCAAGGCCGTGCGAGTGTACTTTAATCACATCTGAAAAGGGAAGGGAGCGTATTCCCTTCCTTTTTCTCTATTTGGCACTATTTTTGAATGAAGGCGTTTTACACATGTGGGGGGCTGGAGATGAGGTTTTTATTTTTGCTTTTTATTGTGTTTCCGGCAATTGAAATCGGCATATTTCTATTTTCGGGCAAGCTGATTGGCATTCTTCCGACGGTCCTTTTGATGATTCTGACCGGGATCATTGGGGCAGCAGCTGCCAAAAAACAAGGAACTGAAGTTTACTTCAAGGTTCAGCGTGACCTTCAATATGGCAAGATGCCTGGTGAAGCGATTGCTGACGGCCTGTGCATCTTTATTGGCGGCCTTTTGCTGATGCTTCCAGGCTTTTTATCAGACCTGGCCGGCGCATGCCTGCTTATCCCGTTCACCCGCAGCTGGTGTAAGCCGATCCTGTTCAAATGGCTGAGAGGCATGTCGAAGAATAAGCGGATCATTATAAAATGAAAAACGGCAGCCTGCATCATGGGCTGCTGTTTTATTTTTGCTGGATCGTGATGTAGGACCATATTTCTTTTAAGGCACCTGTTGTAATAAAAGCCTGGATGACAACGAGAACAGCAGGACCGGCAATCAGCCCTAAAAATCCGAACAATTTAAATCCGGCGAAGAGGGCAATGAGTGTTGCCAACGGGTCTATTCCGATTGATTTGCTTAATATTTTCGGCTCTGTCAGCTGACGCTGAACAAGTACAACAAGGTACAGAACACCAATTCCAATTGCTTGGGGAAGCTGGCCTGTAATTGATAAATACAAAATCCACGGCACAAAAACGGATCCTGCTCCTAAATACGGGAGAAGATCGACTAGTCCGATTAAAAAAGCAATCGTTGCTGCATGTTCAACCTTTAAGAGAGAAAGACCAAAGAATACAATAATCATTGTAAGGAGTACAAGAACAGCCTGCGCTTTAATAAAACCGGTCATTGCTTTTTTTAACTCGCTGCTGATCGCCTTTCCGTTTTCTGTTATTCGATCGGGCAGCACTGATACGAGCTTCGCTTTCAGTTTGTGCCAATCCTTTGTCATGAAAAATGTAGCAAGAAGTGAAAATATCAAAACAGCCGCGGTATTCGGAAGCAGCGCGAAAAATTTCGGAATCATTTCCAGAATGTGAGACAGCAGAAGTCCAGCATTTTTGGCAGCGGAGTCTCCAAGTGCCTGAATGTGCGTGACGATGGAAGCCTGCTGGTTGGTCTCCAATTCATGAAATAAAACTGTCAGTTCGTGATAGAGCGGCTGGATATGAGCGGTAAACAGCTTTTCACAATAAGAGATAAACGTGCTGATATGAGGCGGAAGGGTTTTTGCAAGATACGCGGTTCCTGTAACAATTTCTGCTACCACAATGGTCAGCACACCGAACGCTGCCAGCAGAAAAAAGGCAAGCACGCCGATGACATTTAATGTTCGCGGGAATCCGGTCACCTTGTCCAAGTAGTCTACAACAGGGTGAATGGCTGTTGAAAGAATAAGGGCAATGAGGAACGGATATGTTAACGGAAATGAATAATAAACAGCAGCTGCCGATCCGGCGGTAAGCGACACGACAAAGAGGGTTCTGAAAAAAATAGTGATATAGGATTGATTCACAAAAACGATCCTCCTCTCGTCAGCATGTCCTATTGTTATGTTTATTCACGGTCCGGCTGAATATGAATACATTCATTTTAAAGGAGGGATGACGCATGTTTACACAAGCGAATTTATTTTTAATATTACTCTTGGCTATTGCACTTATCGCAAAAAATCAATCGCTGCTTTTTGCTGTATCCGTCCTTTTGATCATCAAAATCGTGGGACTTGACCAAAAATTTTTTCCGACTATCCAGTCAAAAGGCATCAACTGGGGCGTGACCGTTATCACAATAGCTGTTCTTGTACCAATCGCCACAGGAGAGATTGGATTTAAACAGCTTGGTGAGGCAATGCGTTCTTCTTATGCATGGATTGCATTGGGGGCGGGAATTGCCGTTGCGCTGATTGCCAAAAATGGCTTGACCCTGCTGGAAAATGACCCTCACATCACCACTGCTCTTGTCATCGGAACCATACTTGCAGTCGCGCTTTTTGGCGGAGTCGCAGTGGGTCCGCTGATCGGAGCGGGGATTGCTTATATTGCGATGCAGCTCGTAAAACTGTTCACTTCATGAAAAAAGCGGCTTGCTGCCGCTTTTTTTTATGCCGAAAACCCGCAAATAAAGGCGTTTTTTCGGGAAAATCATAAAATGAAAAAAAAAATTATAGGTAAACATTTAACAAATGTCTGATTATTGTTTATAATAGGAATAGGCACAAACTTAAAAAAGCTTATAAGAATTTGTTATGTTCTTTCATAAGCAAAGGGTTTCAGCACCAGCAGGCTGTAAAATGTAAGCATTTTCTTTTGGGGGGAGAAATACTTACAACATGCTTTTTAAGTTAGCCTCATGTTTTTACAACACTCTTAAAGGGGAAATTTATTGAAAAGGAGATGTTATATATGACAGCGACACGCGGTCTTGAAGGGGTTGTAGCAACAACATCATCTGTTAGTTCGATTATTGATGATACCCTTACATATGTGGGGTATGATATCGATGATTTGACAGAGAATGCGAGTTTTGAAGAAATCATTTACTTACTTTGGCACTTAAGGCTGCCAAACAAAAAAGAGCTTGATGAGTTAAAACAGCAGTTAGCAAAAGAAGCTGCCGTTCCGCAAGAAATTATTGAGCACTTCAAATCTTATTCCCTCGAAAATGTTCATCCCATGGCTGCTCTTCGGACAGCGATTTCTTTACTAGGCCTGCTTGACAGCGAGGCTGATACCATGAACCCGGAAGCCAACTACAGAAAGGCGATCCGCCTTCAGGCAAAGGTGCCTGGTTTGGTTGCAGCGTTTTCCAGAATCCGCAAAGGTCTTGAGCCTGTTGAACCAAGAGAAGACTACGGCATTGCCGAGAATTTTCTCTACACATTAAACGGTGAAGAGCCTTCGCCAATTGAGGTTGAGGCTTTCAACAAAGCGCTGATTTTACATGCCGATCACGAGCTGAACGCGTCAACGTTCACAGCAAGGGTCTGCGTCGCAACACTTTCTGATATCTATTCAGGCATTACTGCCGCAATCGGCGCACTGAAGGGCCCGCTTCACGGCGGAGCAAACGAAGGCGTCATGAAAATGCTGACAGAGATTGGCGAAGTGGAGAATGTCGAGCCTTTCGTTCGCGCCAAGATGGAAAAGAAAGAAAAAATAATGGGCTTCGGACATCGCGTTTATAAGCATGGCGATCCACGCGCCAAACATTTAAAAGAAATGAGTAAACGCCTGACCAACCTGACTGGCGAAAGCAAATGGTATGACATGTCGATTCGCATCGAAGAAATCGTGACATCAGAAAAAAAGCTTCCGCCTAACGTTGATTTTTATTCCGCTTCTGTTTATCACAGCCTCGGAATTGACCATGACCTGTTTACACCGATTTTTGCTGTGAGCAGAATGTCCGGCTGGCTCGCTCATATCCTTGAGCAATATGACAATAACCGCCTGATCCGCCCGCGTGCAGATTACACAGGCCCTGACAAACAAACTTTTGTTCCGATTGAAGAAAGAGCCTAAAGAACCATGGGAGGCTGGCTTATGGTAATGAAGTTAGCCTCTTGTTCAGAACATCAAAGATGGTTTACACTTTAGAATGTTAAGAAAAATCATTTTGTTTTCTATATAAGAAAAATAAAATGTTTTCTAAATATGAATTACATACTGGGAGGTTTTTATTGTGGCACAAGGTGAAAAAATTACAGTCTCTAATGGAGTATTAAACGTACCAAACAACCCGATTATCCCGTTTATTGAAGGAGACGGAACCGGTCCTGATATTTGGAATGCGGCTTCAAAAGTTTTGGAAGCCGCAGTAGAAAAAGCATATAAAGGTGAAAAGAAAATCACGTGGAAAGAAGTTTATGCCGGAGAAAAGGCTTATAATAAAACAGGTGAGTGGCTTCCTGCTGAAACATTAGATGTCATCCGCGAATATTTCATCGCGATTAAAGGCCCGTTAACGACACCTGTCGGCGGCGGTATCCGTTCATTGAACGTAGCGCTAAGACAAGAGCTTGACCTATTCGTTTGCCTGAGACCTGTAAGATATTTTACTGGAGTCCCGTCCCCGGTAAAACGCCCTGAAGATACTGACATGGTCATCTTCCGTGAAAATACAGAAGATATTTACGCAGGCATCGAGTACGCAAAAGGCTCTGAAGAAGTGCAAAAGCTCATCAGTTTCCTGCAAAATGAATTGAATGTCAACAAAATTCGTTTCCCTGAAACGTCAGGTATCGGTATTAAGCCTGTTTCTGAAGAAGGAACAAGCCGTCTGGTCAGAGCGGCAATTGATTATGCGATTGAGCACGGCCGCAAGTCTGTAACGCTTGTACACAAAGGAAACATCATGAAGTTCACGGAAGGCGCCTTCAAAAACTGGGGCTATGAGCTTGCAGAGAGAGAATACGGCGAAAAAGTCTTCACATGGGCTGAATATGACCGCATTGCTGAAAAAGACGGAAAAGACGCCGCTAATAAAGCGCAAAGTGAAGCAGAAGCAGCAGGCAAAATCATTATCAAAGACAGCATTGCTGATATTTTCCTTCAGCAGATCCTGACACGTCCAAGCGAATTTGATGTTGTTGCAACAATGAATCTTAACGGAGACTATATTTCTGACGCTCTTGCGGCGCAAGTAGGCGGAATCGGTATTGCTCCTGGTGCGAACATCAACTACGAAACAGGACATGCGATTTTCGAGGCGACACATGGAACGGCTCCTAAATACGCCGGACTTGATAAGGTAAACCCATCTTCAGTTATTCTTTCAGGTGTGCTGCTTCTTGAGCATTTAGGATGGAATGAAGCGGCTGATTTAATCATTACATCTATGGAAAAAACAATCGCTTCTAAAGTCGTAACTTACGATTTTGCCAGATTAATGGACGGCGCGACTGAAGTTAAATGTTCAGAGTTCGGAGAAGAATTAATTAAAAACATGGACTAAGCTAGGAAAAAGCCTAAAATTAGCCATAAAGGAGAAGAGAGACATGGGAAATACTCGTAAAAAAGTTTCTGTTATCGGAGCAGGTTTTACCGGAGCGACAACAGCTTTCTTAACCGCTCAAAAAGAGCTGGCGGACGTTGTTCTCGTTGATATCCCGCAATTGGAGAACCCAACGAAAGGAAAAGCCCTTGATATGCTGGAAGCCAGCCCGGTTCAAGGCTTTGACGCGAAAATTACGGGTACATCTAATTATGAGGATACCGCGGGTTCTGACATTGTTGTCATTACAGCCGGTATCGCAAGAAAACCTGGAATGAGCAGGGATGATCTAGTCTCTACAAACGAAAAAATTATGAGAAGCGTTACACGAGAAATCGTGAAATATTCTCCTGACTCTATCATTGTGGTTTTGACAAACCCTGTTGATGCAATGACATACGCAGTATATAAAGAGTCTGGCTTCCCGAAAGAGCGCGTAATCGGCCAATCAGGTGTGCTTGATACGGCAAGATTCAGAACGTTTGTGGCGGAGGAATTAAACTTGTCAGTGAAAGATGTGACCGGTTTTGTTCTCGGCG
This sequence comes from Bacillus sp. LBG-1-113, assembly GCF_020708615.1. Taxonomy (NCBI): domain Bacteria; kingdom Bacillati; phylum Bacillota; class Bacilli; order Caryophanales; family Bacillaceae; genus Bacillus; species Bacillus sp. LBG-1-113. Next base: position 174,723 of record NZ_JAJFDG010000001.1, read on the forward strand.
GACACGGTGACGATATGGTGCCGCTTGTACGTTATTCTTATGCTGGCGGTATCCCGCTTGAAACCCTTATTCCAAAAGACCGGATTGACGCCATTGTGGAGCGCACAAGAAAAGGCGGCGGCGAGATCGTGAATCTTTTAGGAAACGGAAGCGCGTACTATGCGCCTGCGGCTTCTCTGACAGAAATGATCGAAGCGATCTTAAAAGATCAGCGCCGCGTCCTTCCTACAATTGCTTATCTTGAAGGGGAATACGGCTATGAAGGCATCTACCTTGGTGTTCCGACAATTGTCGGCGGAAACGGACTTGAACAAATCATTGAGCTTGAATTGACAGAGTACGAAAAAGAACAGCTGAATAAATCAGTTGAATCTGTCAAAAATGTAATGAAAGTATTATCCTAAAATAAAAAGAGAAAGGCTGGTTTAATCGAAGCCTTTCTCTTTTTATTACAAATGAAAGCGCTTCCCTTTATTCCTCAGCTGCCTCTTGTATTTTTCTTTTAAAATGATGTAAAAGGCGAATTGTCGGAATGTCCGGCTTTCGATAAAATAAAATCATGAAACATGGTAAGATGACATAAAATAGAGAAATAGGATGTCGGGGAATTAAGATACTGGAGGCACAGCATGAACAAGAAAATTTTAGTTGTGGATGATGAAGAATCTATCGTTACACTTTTGCAGTACAATTTGGAGCGATCAGGCTATGAGGTTATTACTGCTTCGGATGGAGAAGAAGCACTCAAAAGGGCGGAAACAGAAAATCCTGATTTGATTGTGCTTGATGTGATGCTTCCAAAGCTGGATGGAATTGAAGTATGCAAGCAGCTGAGACAGCAAAAACTCATGTTTCCTATTTTAATGCTGACTGCGAAGGATGAAGAATTTGACAAAGTACTAGGGCTTGAGCTTGGTGCTGATGATTATATGACCAAGCCTTTCAGTCCTCGAGAAGTCAATGCAAGAGTAAAAGCTATTTTAAGGCGTTCTGAAATGGCTGCACCCTCTAATGACATGAAAAACGAGGAAACCGAAGGGCAGATTGTTATCGGCGATTTGAAGATCCTGCCCGATCACTATGAAGCTTATTTTAAAGAAAATCAGCTTGAGCTGACACCGAAAGAATTTGAGCTGCTTTTGTATTTAGGCAGACATAAAGGCAGAGTGCTGACGAGAGATTTGCTTCTGAGCGCTGTCTGGAATTACGATTTTGCCGGAGATACGAGAATTGTTGATGTGCATATCAGCCATCTTCGAGACAAAATTGAAACGAATACAAAAAAACCGATCTATATTAAAACCATTAGGGGATTGGGGTATAAATTGGAGGAGCCAAAAATGAATGATTAAATATCGTGTGCGCCTTTTTTCTGTGCTCGTTGTCTGTATGATTGTGGTGTTTAGTGTACTCGGGCTGTTTTTACAGCAGCTCTTTGAATCTTCTGATCAAAAAAAATCGGAGGAACACATTGAAAAGGAAGCCAAATACATGGCTTCGCTGCTTGATGCCGGCAATCTGAATGACCAGGCAAATGAGAAAGTCATTAAAGATGCAGGCAGTGCGCTTGATGTAGAAGCCTCCGTTATCGATACAGAAGGAAAGGTGCTGTACGGGTCTGACGGCAGCGCGGCGGATTCTTCGCAGGTGCAGGCGCTTGTCTCCGGTCATGAGGGAGTTCTCGCGAAAGAGGAGAATATGCTTTATTATGGGCTTTCGCTTAGGAGCAAAGGCGAAAAAACGGGGTATGTGCTGCTTACTTCCCGTGAAGAAAGCTCAGGTCTGAATGGCGAGATGTGGGGCATGCTGACAGCCAGTCTTTGTACCGCTTTTATAATTATTGTTTTCTTTTATTCTAATATGACCTCTCGCTACAAAAGATCTATTGAAGCAGCCACAAACATGGCAACAGAGCTGTCCAAGGGGAATTACGATGCCCGTACATACGGCGGTTATATCAGGCGTTCCGACAAGCTTGGCCGTGCCATGAACAGCCTTGCCGTTGATCTGATGGAAATGACGAGGACGCAGGAAATGCAGCGCGACCGTCTGCTGACTGTGATTGAAAACATCGGCTCCGGGCTGATTATGATTGATGGAAGAGGTTTTATCAATCTCGTCAACAGGTCTTACGCGAAGCAGTTTCATGTCAATCCGAATCAGATGCTGCGCCGTCTTTATCATGATGCATTTGAACATGAAGAAGTGATCCAGCTTGTCGAAGACATTTTTATGACTGAGACGAAGAAATGCAAGCTATTAAGACTTCCGATCAAAATTGAAAGGCGTTATTTTGAAGTGGACGGCGTTCCTATTATGGGGCCGGATGATGAATGGAAAGGGATCGTGCTCGTTTTTCATGACATGACGGAAACGAAAAAATTAGAGCAGATGAGAAAAGATTTTGTGGCCAACGTTTCTCATGAGCTGAAAACACCGATTACATCGATCAAAGGGTTTACGGAAACGCTATTAGACGGGGCGATGGAGGATAAAGAGGCGCTTTCAGAATTTCTCTCGATTATTTTAAAGGAAAGCAAAAGGCTTCAATCATTGGTGCAGGATTTGCTAGATCTTTCTAAGATTGAGCAGCAAAACTTTACGCTCAGCATCGAAACGTTCGATGCAGCGAAAATGCTGGCTGATATTGAGACGCTGCTTAAGCATAAAGCGACGGAGAAAGGTATCTCTTTACAGCTGAACGTTCCGAAAGACCCTCTCTATGTAGCGGGCGACCCGTACCGGCTAAAACAAGTGTTTTTGAATCTCGTAAACAATGCATTAACCTATACACCGGAGAAGGGATCGGTAGCTATCAATGTCAAGCCGGGTGAAACAGAGATTCAGATTGAAGTTTCCGATACCGGGATCGGCATCCAGAAAGAAGAAATCCCCCGCATCTTTGAACGGTTTTACCGCGTTGATAAAGACAGAAGCAGAAACTCAGGAGGGACCGGTCTCGGTCTTGCGATTGTAAAGCATTTAATAGAGGCTCATGAAGGGAAAATCGATGTGACTAGCGAGCCGGGCCGCGGTACTGTGTTTACTGTGACGCTGAAGCGGGCTGCTGAAAAGCCTGTCTAATGTTTACAAAGCTTTAACAATATCTTTATGCACTGTTAAACCTATGCTGGTAGGATGTAGTAGAACCCCTTCATCCAAGGAGCCAATTTTGACGGCGGGAACCTTTTTGTGTTCCCGTCCTTTTTTGTGTGTTCTCATCGGTTCGTGTATTTTCCTTTCAAATTGAACTTTGTTAAAATAAGAGAAGCTATAGACTATTATTATGAGATGAATGGAAGCAGGAGCTGTTGCTTCTTAGGAGGATATTGAATGACGGAACGAAAAAAATTAGTGCTTGTAGACGGAAACAGTCTGGCTTACCGGGCGTTTTTTGCATTGCCGCTGTTAAGCAATGATAAAGGAATTCATACAAATGCGGTTTACGGTTTTGCGATGATTTTGATGAAAATGCTTGAGGATGAAAAGCCGACGCATATGCTGGTTGCGTTTGATGCCGGGAAAACGACGTTTCGCCACGGCACATTTAAAGAGTATAAAGGCGGAAGACAGAAAACCCCGCCTGAGCTTTCAGAACAAATGCCGTTTATCCGCGAGCTGCTTGATGCCTATCAAATCAGCCGCTACGAACTGGAACAATACGAAGCTGACGACATAATCGGCACACTCGCGAAATCGGCTGAAAAGGAAGGCTTTGAGGTAAAGGTTTTCTCGGGAGATAAGGATTTAACACAGCTGGCAACAGATCAGACGACAGTTGCCATTACGAGAAAAGGAATTACCGATGTTGAGTTTTACACACCAGAGCACGTCCAGGAGAAATACGGACTCACGCCTGACCAAATTATTGATATGAAGGGTTTAATGGGGGATTCCTCTGACAACATCCCGGGTGTGCCGGGTGTCGGGGAGAAAACCGCGATTAAGCTGTTAAAGCAATTCTATTCTGTTGAAAAGCTGCTCGAATCAATTGATGAGGTAAGCGGAAAAAAACTCAAGGAAAAGCTTGAAGAATTTAAGGATCAGGCCTTGATGAGCAAGGAATTGGCGACGATTATGACCGATGCGCCGATTGAGGTATCCGTTTCGGGCCTGGAATATCAAGGCTTTAATCGTGAACAGGTGATTGCCATCTTTAAGGACCTTGGGTTCAATACGCTTCTTGAACGGCTCGGGGAAGACGGTGTAGAGGCGGAGCAGGATCAGTCCTTAGAAGAAATTGATGTTAAAACAGTCACCGACGTGACTAGCGATATATTGGTTTCTCCATCTTCATTTGTCGTTGAACAGATTGGCGATAATTATCATGAAGCGCCAATTCTCGGATTTTCGATAGTGAACGAAACGGGAGCCTACTTTATTCCAAAAGACGTTGCTGTCGAGTCTGATGTGTTTAAAGAATGGGTGGAAAATGACGATCAGAAAAAATGGGTCTTTGACAGCAAGCGGGCTGTCGTGGCTTTGCGCTGGCAGGGCATTGAGCTGAAAGGTGCGGAGTTTGATACGGTTCTTGCCGCTTATATCATTAATCCGGGCAATTCGTATGACGACGTTGCCAGTGTGGCTAAGGATTACGGTTTGCATATCGTTTCAAGTGATGAATCAGTTTACGGCAAGGGAGCAAAACGCGCCGTGCCGGCAGAAGGCGAACTGTCTGAGCATCTCGTCAGAAAGGCTTTAGCCATTCAAAGCCTCCGGGAAAAGCTCGTTCAGGAGCTGGAGAACAACGATCAGCTTGAGCTGTTTGAGGAGCTGGAAATGCCGCTGGCGCTTATTCTCGGAGAAATGGAATCAACAGGCGTTAAGGTTGATGTTGACCGCTTAAAACGAATGGGAGAAGAACTGAGCGCCAAGCTGAAGGAATATGAAGAAAAAATTCATGAGATTGCGGGCGAACCGTTTAATATCAATTCTCCTAAACAGCTCGGTGTCATATTGTTTGAAAAGATCGGCCTGCCAGTTGTGAAGAAAACGAAAACAGGCTATTCAACATCTGCTGATGTGCTTGAAAAGCTGGCTGACAAACATGATATTGTCGCCTATATTTTGCAGTACAGACAAATCGGCAAGCTGCAATCGACATACATCGAAGGGCTTTTAAAGGTGACAAAAAAAGATACACACAAGGTGCATACACGCTTTAACCAAGCCTTAACGCAAACAGGGCGCCTCAGCTCGACTGATCCAAACCTGCAAAACATACCGATCAGGCTTGAGGAAGGGCGCAAGATCCGCCAGGCCTTTGTTCCGTCTGAAAAAGACTGGCTCATTTTTGCGGCTGATTACTCGCAAATCGAGCTGCGGGTGCTTGCCCACATTTCAAAGGATGAAAATTTGATCGAAGCCTTTACAAACGATATGGATATTCACACAAAAACAGCAATGGATGTATTCCATGTCGCTAAGGATGAAGTGACATCGGCGATGAGACGCCAGGCGAAAGCGGTCAACTTCGGGATCGTATACGGCATCAGTGATTACGGGCTTTCACAGAATCTCGGCATTACGAGGAAAGAAGCCGGGGCATTCATCGACCGATATTTGGAAAGCTTCAAGGGTGTCAAAGCGTATATGGAGGACTCAGTGCAGGACGCGAAGCAAAAAGGCTACGTAACCACGCTGCTGCATCGCCGCCGCTATATCCCTGAACTGACGAGCCGAAACTTTAATATCCGCAGCTTTACGGAGCGGACGGCAATGAATACACCAATTCAAGGAAGTGCCGCGGATATTATTAAAAAAGCCATGATTGATATGGCAGCCAAGCTGAAAGAAAAGCAGCTGAAGACAAGGTTGCTGCTTCAAGTGCACGATGAACTGATTTTTGAAGCGCCGAAGGAAGAAATTGAAATACTTGAAAAGCTTGTTCCAGAAGTGATGGAGCATGCGCTTGCATTAGATGTGCCGTTAAAGGTGGACTTTGCTTCAGGCCCATCCTGGTACGATGCGAAATAAACAGAGATAAAGGAAGTGATGGATGTGCCGGAATTACCAGAGGTTGAAACCGTCCGGCGCACTCTGACCGGGCTTGTAAGAGGAAAAACAATTAAATCGGTAGAGATCAGATGGCCGAATATCATCAAACGGCCTGCCGAACCGGAGGAATTTGCGCGAAACTTAGCAGGAGAAACCATCCAGTCCATCGGAAGACGGGGAAAGTTTTTACTGTTTAACTTGGATCATTATGTCATGGTCTCCCACCTTCGTATGGAAGGAAAGTACGGCCTTCACCAAGAGGAGGAGCCGGACGATAAACACGTGCATGTCATTTTTACGATGACGGACGGAACCCAGCTGCGTTACAGGGATGTTCGGAAATTCGGAACCATGCATTTATTTAAACCGGGAGAGGAAGCAGGGGAGCTGCCGCTTTCTCAGCTCGGACCCGAACCGGATGCAGAAGAATTTACGAGTGCGTATTTGAAAGCGCGGCTGGAGAAAACAAACCGAGCTGTCAAAACCGCTCTTCTGGATCAGAAAACGGTCGTCGGACTCGGAAACATTTATGTGGACGAGGCTCTGTTCAGAGCGGGCGTTCATCCCGAGACAAAAGCAAATCAGCTGTCAGATCAAAAAATCAAAAAACTTCATGCTGAAATTAAAAATACCCTTCAGGAAGCGATTGATGCCGGCGGAAGCACTGTCCGGTCGTATATCAATTCCCAAGGAGAAATCGGAATGTTTCAGCTGCAGCATTTTGTGTACGGAAAAAAAGATGAGCCCTGCAAAAATTGCGGAACAATGATTACAAAAATTGTCGTCGGAGGCAGAGGCACGCATTTTTGCGCCAAGTGCCAGAAAAAATAGAATAATGCTTCATCGTCCAAGCTGTCGGTGCATATATCAGTAGCTCTGTTATAGAGGAAGTGCCGTTTTTCGGAAACACGGATTTATCACTTTTCCATATACATGATTGTGATGAATCTCCGGGCATTTAACATCTGATACAAGAGCACCAACAGAAAGGAAGAAACGAATATGCAAATGGTTTCTATACTGCTGCTGGCGTTAGCTGTCAGCTTGGACAGTTTTTCAGTCGGATTTACGTATGGATTGCGAAAAATGAAGATACCGCTAAAGGCCATTATCGTCATTGCCTTCTGTTCCGGCACTGTTATGTTTATTTCCATGCTGATCGGAAGCTTTCTCACCAAGTTTTTTCCCGTATATGTGACTGAGAAGCTTGGCGGGTTAATATTGGTTGGAATCGGCGTATGGGTTTTATACCAATTTTTCAGGCCGGCAAAAGACAAAGACTACCTATTGCATGAAAAAACACTGCTTAATTTAGAGGTTCGGTCATTGGGCATTGTGATCCATATTTTGAGAAAACCGATGAGTGCGGATATCGACAAATCTGGTGTGATTACCGGAATTGAAGCGGTGTTATTGGGATTCGCCCTGTCGATTGATGCCTTCGGAGCAGGAATGGGAGCGGCCATTCTCGGTTTTTCTCCCATTGCGATGAGCATAACCGTCGCGATTATGAGTTCGCTGTTTGTGACAGTCGGCATTAATGCCGGACATATTCTGTCTAAATGGAGATGGATTGATAAAATGGCATTTTTGCCGGGCCTTTTGCTGATCACGATCGGGCTCTGGAAATTGTAAAAAGGAGTGGATCTCTTGACCTTAGTCATTGGTTTAACGGGAGGAATAGCAAGCGGCAAAAGTACGGTTGCCAATATGCTGATAGATAAAGGAATCACTGTCATAGATGCGGATATTATTGCAAAACAAGCGGTAGAAAAAGGGATGCCGGCCTACCTGCAGATCATTGACGAATTTGGTGAAGACATTCTGCTCGAAAATGGTGATATAGACAGAAGAAAGCTTGGAGCGCTGGTCTTTACAAATGAACAGAAGCGTCTTGCTTTGAATTCAATTGTTCATCCTGCGGTCAGAGAGGAAATGCTCAAGCGGCGTGATGAGTCCATCGCAAATCAGGAGACATTTGTGGTATTAGATATCCCGCTATTGTTCGAAAGCAAATTGGAGTCTTTAGTTGATAAAATTATTGTGGTCAGTGTGACAAAAGAGCTTCAGCTTGAGCGTCTGATCAAGCGCAACCAATTGACGGAAGAAGAAGCGCTTAGCCGGATCCGCTCCCAAATGCCATTAGAGGAAAAAGTGTCAAGAGCGGATAACGTAATAGACAACAGCGGCACACTCGAAGAGACAAAACAGCAACTTGAGGAAATTCTCAGCTGCTGGGCATAACAAAACACCGTTCATTGATGAACGGTGTTTTTGTGATTAAAAATCGAAATTGTCCGGATCAGGACCGACGCGCAGATTTTCATTCAACGCATCAATTCGGTTCATGTCTTCCTGTGATAATTCAAAATCAAATATGTTCGCGTTCGCTTTAATTCGATGTTCCTTTGTTGATTTAGGAATGGTGATGACGCCGTGCTGTAAATCCCAGCGTAAAATGATTTGCGCGACGGATTTGTTATAAGCTTGCGCGATGTCTGTCAGTTCGGGATGATCAAGCAATTGCCCCTGCATTAAAGGTGACCATGCTTCCATTTGTATGCCTTGCTTTTTGCAATAAGCCATCAGCTCTTTTTGCGTGAGACGCGGGTGGAATTCCACTTGGTTGATCATAGGCTTCATTTCAGCATCCTTCAGCAGATCCTCCAGGTGATGGATTTGGAAATTGCTCACACCGATCGCTTTGACACGGCCTTCTTTATACAAGGTTTCAAGCGCTCTCCAAGCTTCTTTGTATTTGCCTTCCACAGGCCAGTGAATGAGGTATAGATCTAAATAGTCCAAACCGAGTTTGGACAGGCTTGTTTCAAATGCAGCCAATGTTTCCTCATACCCTAAATCTGCATTCCACACTTTTGATGTGACAAATAAATCCTCTCTGGTGATGCCGGCTGCTTCAATTCCTTGACGGAGACCTTCCCCGACTCCCGCTTCATTTCCATAGATAGCGGCAGTATCAATACTGCGGTAACCGTGAACAACGGCGGTTTTCACGGCATTGACGAGTTCTGACCCTTCTTCCACTTGGAATACACCGAGGCCGAACCACGGCATTTTCACCCCGTTATGAAGTGTTGCTGTTGCTTGTAAATGTGTTGTCATGTTTGTTTCCTCCTTATTGAAATGTTAGGCTGCCTGCCGATCCTGTTTTTCCAGAAGGCGGCTCCAGCCTGTTAAGATAACGGCTCCTGCTACCATTAAAGCTCCAATCCATGCGGTATGAATCAGTCCGATGGAATCAGTAATCAAGCCTCCCAAAAATGATCCTAGGGCAATTCCTGCGTTAAATGCTGCAATATTAATCGCGGATGCCACTTCTACTGCGCTCGGTACAAAACGTTCAGCCAGCATGACGACATATACTTGAAGGCCGGGCACATTCATAAAGGCCAATAAGCCCATAAAGAGAATCGTAATGAGGCCAGCGATTTTATAAGGAGCCGTAAATGTTAACGTAAACAGGACGAGCGCCTGAATGATAAACATATAAAACAGCGCGCCGATCGGATTTCGATTGGACAGCTTTCCGCCAATCATATTGCCGATGGCAATGGCAATTCCGTATACGAGCAGGATAATGGCTACAGTGCCGGCCTTAAAGCCTGTCACTTCCTGAAGCAGGGGAGACAGATAAGTGAACACAACAAATGTCCCTCCGTATCCTAATGCTGTTATGACAAATAAAAGCAGTAAACGGCCATTTGTCACAAGCTTGAATTGATCCCGCATCGTTGTTTTCGTCCCTTTTCGTAAATTGGAAGGGACAAGAATGCCATTTGCAATGACAGCGATAATGCCGACGGCAATAATAACCATAAAGGCAAACCGCCAGCCGAGCTGCTGGCCGATAAACGTGCCGAAAGGAACGCCGGTTACGGTTGCGACGGTAAGTCCCGTAAACATAATGGAGATCGCACTCGCCCTTTTATTTTCAGGGACAAGATCGGCTGCGATTGTCGAGCCGATCGACATAAACACACCGTGTGAAAAAGCGGATATTACACGTGCTGCTAATAGAACCCCGATGCTGGAGGCTGACGCGGCCATCGTATTTCCGGCGATAAATATGATCATGATCCAAAGCAATAGCGTCTTTCGTGACATGCTTGAGGTCAATGAAGTTAAAATAGGCGCGCCGAACGTAACGCCAAGTGCGTATAGGGAGACGGTCAATCCTGCTGTTGTTACAGGAATGTGTAAATCATCAGAAATTAACGGCAAAAGGCCGACGCTGATAAATTCGGTTGTCCCTATCGCGAATGCACTAATGGCGAGAGCCAGAAGTGCAGGAATGCTGCTTTTATTGGCTGAAGTCATTCATGTTCCTCCTTTGCTGTTATGTGTTGTATGATTGAAATTCTGCCGAGCAAGCTATATAAATATAAAGAGCAGATTCAAATCAGCCGGCAAATGTGAGTATGAAAGATATCATCAAAAAAGAAAAGTACGTACTTTTAAGTGCTATAGTCACTTTTTGGTGCCTGTAAGGAGAGTGAACCGCATGGAGAGGAAAAAATATAACATTTCAGTTGAAGCGACTCTTGAAGTAATCGGCGGGAAATGGAAATGCGTGATTTTATGCCACCTGACGCACGGAAAAAAACGAACAAGTGAGTTAAAACGGTTAATGCCGAATATTACTCAAAAAATGCTGACCCAGCAGCTGCGTGAGCTGGAAGCGGACGGTGTCATTAACCGGATCGTGTACAATCAGGTTCCTCCTAAGGTGGAATACGAACTTAGCGAATACGGCCGCAGCTTAGAAGGCATATTAGATATGCTCTGTGCTTGGGGAGCGAATCATATAAACAAGGTATACGGCGATACTTTCTCGGTATTAGAAGAAAGTGTGCTCAATGATAAATTGAAACAGGAATCATAAGAAAATAAAGCAGGCAGTGCGCAGCGCTGGCTGCTTTTTTTATTCTTCATCCTCATATTTTGTGCAAGAAAACGTACGATACATCATAAATTAGCGTTATAATCGTTGATTTTTATCAATATGTACTGGCGAATTCTTTTTAATGTGTTATACTAATTTTAGATGACAACAAATTAGAGTGGCATAATTGATGAGGGGTGACCAACATGAAGGTAAAAGTAGCGATAAACGGGTTTGGAAGAATCGGAAGAATGGTCTTTAGAAAAGCAATGTTAGACGATCAAATTCAAGTAGTGGCTATTAACGCCAGCTATTCAGCTGAAACGCTGGCTCATTTAATAAAGTATGACACAAATCACGGACGGTACGAAAAAGAAGTTGAGGCTGGAGAAGACAGTCTGATTGTGAATGGAAAAAAAGTACTCTTGTTAAACAGCCGTGATCCTAAACAGCTGCCTTGGCGGGAATATGATATTGACATTGTCGTTGAAGCAACAGGGAAGTTTAATTCAAAAGAAAAAGCGATGGGACATATTGACGCAGGCGCGAAAAAAGTCATTCTGACCGCTCCGGGGAAAAATGAAGACGTTACCATTGTGATGGGTGTTAATGAAGACCAATTCGATGCTGAACGCCACGTGATTATTTCAAACGCGTCATGCACGACAAATTGCCTTGCACCGGTTGTGAAAGTGCTTGATGATGAATTTGGCATTGAGAGCGGTCTAATGACGACAGTACACGCTTATACGAACGATCAAAAAAATATTGATAATCCGCACAAAGATTTGCGCCGCGCCCGGGCATGCGGTGAATCCATCATCCCGACGACAACAGGCGCGGCAAAGGCGCTTTCGCTTGTGCTGCCTCATCTGAAAGGAAAGCTTCACGGTCTCGCTTTGCGTGTGCCTGTTCCGAACGTTTCATTAGTTGATCTTGTTGTCGACTTGAAAACGGATGTAACGGCAGAAAAGGTAAACGAAGCATTCAGGAAGGCTGCCAAAACGTCAATGTACGGAGTGCTTGATTATTCGGATGAACCGCTCGTGTCGACAGATTATAATACGAATCCGCATTCGGCGGTTATTGACGGGCTTACGACAATGGTGATGGAAGACAGGAAAGTAAAGGTTCTCGCATGGTATGACAATGAATGGGGCTACTCATGCAGAGTAGTTGATCTCATCCGCCATGTGGCGGCACGAATGAAACATCCATCTGTTGTATAGAATAAGGTCATGGACACAATTTAAGAAAAAACCCTTAACAGCAAATTTCTGAAAAAACGCTTCTTGCAAATTAGACTTAAACACAGTATACTATTTTTCGTGAACTTCTTGCTTGAGACTGTTTCGGGATTACTTAAAGGGTTAGGACCTCTCCGGACTAACTTTCCCCCGTGGTAAATAGCCGACCCAGTTGTTGGAACTTCACTTTTTAATTCTTGTTAAGGGGGGTCCATGACTATGGAAACAATGGGGCGTCACGTTATCTCCGAGCTATGGGGATGCGATTTTGATAAGCTGAATGACATGGATTTTATTGAAAAAACGTTTGTAAATGCTGCTTTAAAATCAGGAGCTGAGGTGCGCGAGGTTGCATTTCACAAATTTGCACCGCAAGGCGTAAGCGGAGTCGTTATCATTTCTGAATCACATTTAACGATTCACAGTTTTCCTGAGCACGGATATGCAAGCATTGATGTTTATACTTGTGGAGACTTAGATCCTAATGTCGCTGCTGACTACATTGCAGAGGCATTACATGCTGATACAAGAGAAAACATTGAAATACCAAGAGGAATGGGGCCTGTGCAGATTAAACAGGCGCAAGCGAAAGTACTATAAAGTAAACACGAACACAAAGGGAGCTGGAGCTAGAAAGCCGTTACGCGCTTTTTAGCTTATGCTCCTTTTATTTTTATGAACAAACAGGGGCGGCCAGCTTTTTCTTTTTCCGTTTTTTTTGTAAAATAAGAAAGAGATATGTCATAAACCGCCTGATGCTGTTAGATACAGCCTAAACAACGGCTCTCCCGACAGATGCCTGTCACATCACTTTTTATAGCCGGAGGCTGCCGAATATACATTGCAGGGAACGAAATAGTTGGGAGCTGATTTTATTGAAATGTCCTTCATGCCAGCATAACGGAACACGAGTCCTCGATTCACGGCCTGTGGATGACGGAAAATCCATTCGCAGAAGACGTGAATGCGAAGCCTGCCATTACCGCTTTACTACCTTTGAGAAAGTGGAGGAAACCCCGCTCATCGTTGTAAAAAAAGAAGGCGTGCGAGAGGAATTCAGCAGGGAAAAAATGCTGCGCGGCCTTATTAAAGCATGTGAAAAAAGGCCTGTTTCACTCAAGACGCTGGAAGATATGTGTTTTGACATTGAAAAAGAACTGCGCAATCAAGGCTGTTCCGAAGTGAAAAGCGAGTTCGTCGGAGAGATGGTCATGGACCGCCTGGCTAAGGTTGATGAAGTCGCATACGTGCGGTTCGCGTCCGTCTATCGGCAGTTTAAAGATATTAATGTCTTTATCGATGAATTAAAAGATTTAATAAAGAAAGAGCGTTAAAGAGCTAAAAGGATTCTTCTAGCTCTTTTCTCATGTGCAAAATTGGCATTTGATAGATATTCGAAACGGTGTAAAATGAGGGTAGAAACATAAGCGGAAGGTTTGAGAATGTATGGCTGACTATTGGAAAGATGTACTGCCTGTAGACCCTTATGTGGTGAAAAGCAAATCAATGCTGCAGGATATTGACAGACAAATTATTACACAACTGTACCAGCCCTTAATCGGCCCTGTTGCATTCTCTCTTTATATGACATTGTGGGGAGAACTTGAACAAAACCGACTGTGGGGCGGAGAATCCACACATAGACAGCTGATGGGAATGACTCAGTCCAATTTGAAAACGATCCATCAGGAACAGGGAAAGCTCGAGGGCATCGGATTGCTGAAAGTATATATGAAAGAATCCGAGCGGCAGGAGCGCCTCTTTATATATGAACTGCTGCCGCCGCTGCGGCCGAATGAATTTTTCGAAGACGGCATGCTGAACGTTTTTTTATATAACAGAGTCGGAAAAACAAAATATCAGCAGTTAAAACAATTTTTTACGCATCCGGCGATTTCAGAAGACGCCAAAGAAATTACAAGGCCGTTTAACCATGCGTTTGAATCGCTGCAGCCGAGTGAATGGAAGCTTACATCCGACATGGAGGAAACGGTGAGACTGGCGACGGGAAGAGAGTATACAACTGTCGGACAGGCTCCGTCCTATACCGTTACAGAGGATGTGTTCGATTTTGATTTGTTTTTAGCGGGGCTTTCGGAGACGATGATTCCGAGAAAAGCAATGACACAGCAGGTGCGGGAAACGATTAAAAAGCTTTCTTATTTGTACGGCATTGATCCTTTGCAGATGCAAAACGTCGTCATGAGCGCGATCGATGAGCATGAAGTGATTACCACCGAAGCTTTAAGAAAAGCGGCAAGCGACTGGTACCAAATCGAGAGGAACGGACAGCTGCCGGATTTAGTGGAGAAAACACAGCCGGTACATCTGCGTGAAGGCGCAAAACCGGCAGAAGAGGATTCGCTGGATAGTGAGCTGATCGCATTGCTCGAGGTCATCTCACCGAAAAAGCTTCTTCAGGATATCGCGGACGGAACCGAACCGTCAAAAGCAGATTTGAAAATTATAGAAGAGATTATGTTTGAACAGAAGCTGGAGCCAGGCGTCACAAATGTGTTAATTTATTATGTCATGCTGAAAACCGACATGAAGCTGTCGAAAAACTATATACAAAAAATTGCCTCCCATTGGGCGCGCAAAAAAGTCAAAACGGTCAGAGAAGCGATGAAGCTTGCCATAGAAGAAAACCGCCAGTATCTTGAATGGGCTGAAGGTAAAACGAGCCAAGCTTCTAAACGAAATCAAAAAGTGATTCGCGAAGAAAAACTTCCTGACTGGATGAAAGAAAAGAAATCGGCGTCCGATTCTGAAACCGGACAGCAGATGCTACATGAACAGGACTTGGAAGAACAGAAGAAAAAGATGATGGAAGAAATGAAAAAACTGAAAAAATACTCTGCCTATTAAGAGCAGAGATGCGGGGTGAAGTAATATATGGAACCAATCAGCCGTTCCCTGCAGGGCGTAACCGGCAGACCGGATTTCCAAAAGCGTCTTGAACAAATGAAGGAAAAAGTGATGAAGGATCAAGATGTTCAGGCATTTTTGAAGGAAAATGAAGACGTCATCGATCAAAAAATGATTGAAAGAAGCTTAAATAAGCTTTATGAATATATTGGACAGAGCAAGCACTGCTCTTACTGTTCAGAAGACGAAAACAGCAATAATCTGTTGGAGGGCTACCATCCGAAGCTTGTGATGACCGGCCGCTCTATTGATATCGAGTATTACGAATGTCCAGTCAAACGAAAGCTCGATCAGCAGAAAAAACAGAAGTCTCTCATGAAAAGCATGTATATTCAGCAGGATCTTCTCGGAGCGACGTTCCAGCAGGTCGATATTAATGACCCGAGCAGGCTTGCAATGTTCCAGCATGTCACGGATTTTCTGAAAAGCTATAATGAGACGGGAAAAGGGAAAGGATTGTATTTGTACGGCAAGTTTGGCGTAGGAAAAACCTTTATGCTCGCCGCTATTGCCAATGAGCTGGCGGAAAAAGAGTATTCCTCCATGATCGTCTATGTGCCCGAATTTGTCAGAGAGCTGAAAAACTCGCTTCAAGATCATTCATTGGAAGAAAAGCTGAACATGGTAAAAACAACGCCTGTACTGATGCTCGACGACATCGGAGCGGAATCGATGACGAGCTGGGTCAGGGATGAAGTCATCGGGACAGTGCTTCAGCACAGAATGTCTCAGCAGCTGCCGACTTTCTTCTCTTCTAATTTCTCGCCTGATGAGCTGAAACATCATTTTACGTATTCGCAAAGGGGAGAAAAAGAAGAAGTGAAAGCTGCAAGATTAATGGAGCGGATTTTATATCTGGCTGCTCCGATCCGTCTTGACGGAGAAAACCGCCGCCATTAATAACCGCTGCGGTTCAAAGGGGAAGGAACTGAGAGGGTATGAAACGTAAAACGGCTGTTAAATGGCTGGCAGTGCTTGCGGGAGCAGGCTTGATTTTTTGGGCCAATAAAAGGTATTTAAATCTATCTCCGAAGGAAATCCGAATATGGGTTTTATCGTTTGGCATCTTTGCGCCGCTTATCTTTATCGGGATATCGATCGTCAGGCCGCTTGTATTATTTCCGGTATCAGTTATTTCTATTGCGGGCGGTCTCGCCTTTGGCCCGATTCTCGGCACGCTTTACACACTATTCGGGTCGATGTGCGCTTCGGCTGTCTCATTTTTTGCAGCGGGCCTGTTTGCTGCAAAAACTAACAGCCATCATGAAAGGCTGGAAAATATCCAGAAACAGATGGAGGAAAACGGTTTTTTCTATATCTTTCTTCTGCGGATCCTTCCGATTAATTTTGACTTCGTCAGCTATGCGGCAGGGCTTTCTAATGTCAAGGCGCTGCCCTATTTTGCGGCGACCGCTGCGGGAATCATCCCTGGGACCGTTGCGCTGAACGTGCTGGGAGCAAGCTTTTTCACGGGCAATTTGCCCGCCTTCTTTCTCGTCCTCGGATTTTATATCATTTTTATGGCGCTGCCACTTATCTTCAGAAAGAAAATGCAAAACTTGTTTCAAGAATCAAATTAAGATTTGCCTGTGACCTTTACGTCTATTTTAAAAACATCCCCCATATACTTGTAACAGATGCCGTAAGGGGGGACAAACATGCTTGAAATAATCTTTGAAGATGACCATGATACAGCCGCTTTTTTACATCTCATTCAGCATTCGGACGATCGGGAAAACATCATTGTCCGTGAAAGTATACGAAAAATCGAGATTGAAAAAGCTGAGCCGGCTTTCTCTATTCAGCGTTTTATGGAGCCGATTCTGGTCAAGTTTTTTTTAGAATGCAAAGAAGACGAGCATATGCTGTCGTTAATTGAAGAGACGTATTGTTTCACGGACCAGGATGAGCAGCAGCAAATCCTTCAGCTCGCACACAGTATTATAGAGGGGGAAGCTGATGTTCTTCCGTTTGAACCGATGAAGCCGCCGCGCAAGCAGTATATTTTAGATGAGCTCCGAACGATTTGTTTAGAGGACGAAGTATTTTCAATTCGTTCCTTTCAAATCTTTCGCCTCGGAAAGTACTACGAACAGCTTAGAGAAACTGTGGAAGCGGCAATAGACGAATATAAGATGGAGCAGGAGTACCAAAACTTTATTCAGACACTCAGAGACTACGTAATGGCTAAGCCTCCGCGAATCAAAAAGGTGCACATTGTCCATGACGGTTCGTTTACACTGTGGGAGATGCGCTATGTGCCGGAACGGGAAAAAATGAAATACATAGACAGGCGATTTGTCCGGGATCACCCCATGTACATTGACTCCCATTTGCTTGCGCCGCTGATCTCCATCGCACCTGATGAGGTGGTTCTCTATACAGACCAGCCGGAGCATATGATGGTAAGGACGATTCAAAACGTATTTCAAGAGCGTGTGCAAATGCTTCCGCTTCAGGCGTTTTCAAACGCTGAAACACCGGTCAAGCACTCGGAGGGATAAGTGCCGGCAGCCTGTAATCATAAGGCTGCCGCTTAAAAAAAGGAAATACAAAAGGAAATACAATCGTGTTGATTTTTTAGAACGAACAATTTATAATACATAGGAGATTAAGATTGACACACGTACTGATAAGGACATGAAGGAATGATACCGGCTTGAAGAGAGGGAAGTCACGGCTGCAAGCTTCCCAGCTAAGGACCATTCGCTTTACCGCCTTTGAACCTCAGCTGTGAACACCTTTAGCAGGAACAGTAATGGCTGACGGGAACTCCCGTTACAGAGTTTAGAGCCGCAGGTGCCGATGTATGGGGTGCGGAAAAAAGGGTGGAACCACGATTCCGTTTATTCAACCTCGTCCCTTTCATAGGGGGCGGGGTTTTTATATGCAAAAAAAGGAGTGACAAAGATGTCAGATATGGTAAAAATCACATTTCCTGATGGAGCAGTCAAGGAGTTTGCGAAAGGAACAACAACAGAAGATATCGCGGCATCCATCAGTCCGGGATTAAAAAAGAAATCATTAGCCGGAAAACTGAACGGAAAAGAAATCGATTTGAAAACGCCGATCAACGAAGACGGCACTGTGGAAATCATTACTGAAGGATCAGAAGAGGGTCTTGAGATTATGCGCCACAGTACGGCTCACTTACTGGCGCAAGCGATTAAACGCATTTACAAAGATGTGAAATTCGGTGTCGGTCCTGTTATCGAAAACGGTTTTTACTATGATGTAGAAATGGAAGAAGCGATTACACCGGAGGATCTGCCGAAAATCGAGAAAGAAATGAAAAAAATCGTCAATGCGAACCTTCCGATCGTTCGAAAAGAAGTCAGCCGTGAAGAAGCGAAAGCCCGCTTTGCGGAAATCGGCGATGATCTGAAGCTTGAACTGCTGGATGCGATTCCTGAGGGAGAAACCGTATCGATTTATGAGCAGGGCGAATTCTTTGACCTGTGCCGCGGCGTACACGTTCCGTCAACAGGAAAAATCAAAGAATTTAAGCTGTTAAGCCTTGCAGGTGCATATTGGCGCGGTGACAGCAATAATCAAATGCTTCAGCGTGTATACGGAACAGCTTTCTTCAAAAAAGCTGATCTTGACGAGCATCTTCGCATGCTTGAAGAAGCAAAAGAGCGAGACCACAGAAAGCTTGGCAAAGAATTAAAGCTGTTTGCGAATTCTCAAAAAGTCGGACAAGGCCTGCCGCTTTGGCTGCCAAAAGGCGCGACAATCCGCCGCACGATCGAGCGCTATATTGTCGATAAAGAAATCAGCCTCGGCTATGAACACGTTTATACCCCAGTGCTTGGAAGCAAAGAGCTGTATGAAACATCAGGACACTGGGATCATTATCAAGAAGGCATGTTCCCTCCGATGGAAATGGACAATGAAACACTTGTGCTCCGTCCGATGAACTGCCCGCACCATATGATGATTTATAAAAACGATATTCACAGCTACCGTGAGCTTCCGATTCGTATCGCTGAACTTGGCACAATGCACCGCTACGAAATGTCAGGTGCGCTGTCAGGTCTTCAGCGGGTGCGCGGCATGACACTGAATGATGCTCACATCTTTGTCCGTCCGGATCAGATTAAGGATGAGTTTATCCGAACTGTTCGTTTGATTCAGGACGTATATGAAGATTTCGGCTTGCACGATTACACTTTCCGTCTGTCTTATCGTGACCCGGAAGACACAGAAAAATATTTTGATGACGATGAAATGTGGAACAAAGCGCAATCTATGCTGAAAGCGGCAATGGACGAAATTGGCCATGACTATTACGAAGCAGAAGGCGAAGCTGCATTCTACGGCCCTAAACTTGATGTTCAGGTGAAAACAGCGATCGGCAAGGAAGAAACATTGTCTACTGTTCAGTTGGACTTCTTGCTGCCTGAACGCTTCGATCTGACATATATCGGAGAAGACGGCAAGCAGCATCGACCGGTTGTTATTCACAGAGGTGTAGTATCAACAATGGAACGCTTTGTTGCATTCCTTATCGAAGAGCATAAAGGCGCACTTCCAACATGGCTTGCACCGGTTCAGTTCCAGGTCATCCCGGTTTCTCCGGCTGTGCATTTGGATTATGCGAAGCAAGTACAAGAGCGCCTGCAGCGTGAAGGCCTGCGTGTAGAAGTCGACAGCCGTGATGAAAAAATCGGCTACAAAATCCGCGAAGCGCAAATGCAAAAAATACCGTACATGCTGGTGGTCGGTGACCAAGAAGCAGAAAACGGAGCGGTAAACGTCCGTAAATACGGAGAGCAGAAGTCTGAAACCATTTCACTTGATGATTTTGTGAAAAAGGCTGTAGCTGAAGCGAAGAAATAATAAAAAAAGCATGATCTCATGAAAGAGATCATGCTTTTTTATTTATGTTCTAAAATAGGAAACAAATCATGAAGGCTCCTGATGATGTAATCAGGCGTCACTTCTGTTTCATTTTTCTTATCCGTCCGATTGATCCATACGGTTTTGATACCGGCTCTGGAAGCGCCTAAAATGTCTGTATTCAGGTTATCGCCGACCATGACGGCATCCTCCTTTTGGATATTCATCAGCTGAAGGCAATGCTCGAAAATAGAAGCGTCGGGTTTCCCTTTGCCAAAGGCGCCTGAGATGACAATTTCATTGAAATAAGGGGCGAGCTCAGGCACGCCGGCGAGCTTCTCCTTTTGCAGACTCGGATCGCCGTTAGTCAAAAGCAGCAACTCATATTTTCCTTTTAATTGATCAAGCACATCGAAAGTTTCATCGTATACAAACGGGCGTTTTCGGCGCTCCGCTGCAAAAAACTCTCCCAAATATTCACCATATGCCGGATCGTCGACACCCAGCGCTTTCAGGCCGTTTGTCCATGCGTTTCGTCTGTACTCCGGCACAATCTTATTCAGCTTCTGAAACCCTTCACTGATTGGCTCAGAGAAATTCGACCAGAGCCCTTCAAATGGGTTAATGCCGATCATCACCGTATAAGGATATGTCTTGTAAGACATGTACAATTCTCTCGCCGCTTCCCGAACAGCTTCTTCAAATTCCTGCGGGTCAAGACCATATTTTTTCTCGGCCTGTAAACATGTTTCTGCAAATGTTGTTCTGACGCTTTTCTCATCCCAAAGTAGTGTATCATCTAAATCAAAAAATACGGCTTTCATGATCTTCTCCTCTGCTTCAGATTCAATTCTTTCTGCCAAAATGCTCATGTTTATTCTACAATAGATAAAAGCCTTGTGAAATATGTTTTCAGACGATTTTAAAAAAACAGTCAGCCATGAAACGATTTGCCGAAAAATGATAAAATGAAATGGGAAAGAACAGGTGACATAAATGATTCAATTAATGATTATGATGCTGGAAAGGGTAGGAATTATTGTTATATTGGGATTTATTCTGGCTCACACTAAACTTTTCAGACAGGCTCTTCAAAATCCGGAGGGCTACAAAGGAAAGGCTGCACTGATTTCTATTTTTTCTCTTTTCAGCATCATCAGCAATTACACCGGCATCGAAATTCAAAAGCATATGATTGTGAACAATGATTGGGTGTTTACAATAGATCCGTCTGGCTCTATTGCGAATACCCGTATTTTAGGCGTTGAAATAGGAGGGCTTTTGGGCGGGCCGTTTGTTGGAGCGGGAATCGGTTTATTAGCAGGCCTTCATCGGTTTTCGCTCGGCGGCAGCACGGCTTTAAGCTGTGCGGTCTCATCTGTTTTAGCCGGAATTCTAGCGGGATGGATCGGCCGGTATTTTACGAAGCGTTATCGAATGCCGACACCGCGTATCGCAGCTCTCGTCGGAATCGGTATGGAGTCCTTGCAAATGGTCATTATTTTGCTGATGGCAAAGCCGTTCAATGACGCTTGGGAGCTTGTCAGCATGATCGGGATTCCGATGATCCTCATTAACGGAACAGGCAGCTTTATTTTCCTGTCGATTATTCAAGCCATTATTCGCAAGGAAGAACAGGCAAGAGCGCTTGAAACGCACAGGGTGCTGACCATTGCCGATCAGACGCTTCCTTTTTTCCGTCAAGGGTTAAATGAAAGCTCTTGTAAAAGTGTAGCGTCCATCATCCATAAGATGACCGGAACGGATGCGGTATCTCTGACGGATAATGAGAAAATACTTGCGCATGTCGGAGCGGGAATGGACCATCATATCCCATCTAAAAGCTTGATCACAGGTCTGTCTAAAAAGGTAATTAAAACAGGGCGCATCATGAAGGCTACTTCACAGGAAGAGATTGAATGCACCCATCCGGAATGCCCTTTGCACGCGGCGATTGTACTGCCTTTGACATCAAACGGGAACACAATCGGAACGTTAAAAATGTATTTTAAAAGCCCGGCCGGTCTCAGTCAGGTAGAGGAGGAGCTTGCCGAGGGGCTTGCCATGCTGTTTTCGACACAGCTTGAGCTCGGTGAGGCTGAGCTGCAAAGCAAGCTTCTGAAGGATGCGGAAATCAAAGCGCTTCAAGCACAGGTTAACCCGCATTTTTTATTTAATGCCATCAATACGATTTCTGCTTTATGCCGGACAGATGTTGAAAAAACCCGTAAGCTTTTGCTGCAGCTTAGTGTGTACTTTCGTTCTAATCTCCAAGGAGCAAGACAGCTGCTGATCCCGCTTTCAAAGGAGCTGAATCATCTTCAAGCCTATCTGTCATTAGAACAGGCGCGTTTTCCCGGGAAATATGAGATTGAGCTTGATATTGACAGCAGACTGGAGCCAATTGAGATTCCTCCGTTTGTCTTACAGGTGCTTGTTGAAAACGCATTGCGGCATGCATTTCCCAAAAAACAAGACATGTGCAAGGTAACGGTTTGTGTCTTATCTGATGAGTCATCCGTCTATATGAAGGTCACGGATAATGGTCGTGGAATTCCGCCGGACGTCTTGCCGGAACTGGGGAATAAACCGCTGCCTTCTAAGGAAGGAACAGGGACTGCGCTTTATAATCTGAATCAGCGGCTGATTGGTTTATTCGGCCAGCAGGCTGCATTACATATCAAGAGTGAGGTACATAAAGGGACAGAGGTTTCCTTTCAAGTGCCTATGCAACAAATGAAAGAGGGAGAAGAACATGCTCAGGGTGTTAATAGTTGATGATGAGATTCTGGCAAGAGATGAACTGGCCTATTTACTCAAAAGGACAAATGAGGAATTAGAAATCAATGAAGCAGAAAATATTGAATCAGCGTTTGACCAAATGATGGATCAAAAGCCTGATTTGCTGTTTTTAGACGTTGATTTATCCGGTGAGAATGGCTTTGATATCGCAAAACGATTGAAGAATATGAAGCATCCTCCGGCGGTTGTGTTCGCGACGGCCTATGACCAGTATGCACTTAAAGCTTTTGAAGTGGACGCTCTCGATTACTTAACCAAACCTTTCGATGAAGAAAGGGTTCGGCAAACAATGAAAAAGTATAAAAAGGTAAAGCGGGAGATTGCTGAACCAGAACAGACCGGCCATGCCAGCCAGCATAAATTAGCCTTATCTGTCGGTGAATCGATTGTGATTGTGGATACGAAGGATATAATCTTTGCGGGAACCGAAGATGGCCATGTCAATGTAAAAACCTTTGATGCTTCTTATTCAGTCAATGATACGCTCGTTGTCATTGAAAAAAAGCTTCCGGAACCTGATTTTCTCCGCGTCCATCGAAGCTTTGTCGTTAATACTGAGTACATCAAAGAGATACAGCCTTGGTTTAATTCCACCTATAACCTGATCATGAAAGACGGATCGAAAATACCGGTCAGCCGGACATATGCCAAGGAATTAAAAAAGCTGCTCCATATTTGACGGGGCGGCTTTTTGTATTTCATCCTTTTTATGCTGCAACTCACCTTAAATATTCGGCAAGTTATCATGTAAGCGCTTAATAGATAGAAATTCTTATTTATAATGAGGGTACAAAAGAGAAAGAGGTGAAGAAAATGAGTGCTAAAAAAGTGTACGGATTTTTAACACAAGCATTTATTTTTGCCGTCATTATGATGGTTTCCAATATGATTGCCGCTTTTGTCCCAATTCCTATACCGGCGTCAGTTGTAGGATTGGTCTTATTATTTCTCCTATTATGTTTGAAAGTAATTAAACTGGAACAAGTAGAAACGCTCGGAACGTCTTTAACCTCATTGATCGGATTTTTATTTGTTCCATCAGGTATATCTGTTATGAATTCTCTTGGTGTGATGCAGCAATACGGCCTGCAAATCGTCCTTGTCATTCTTCTCGCAACGATTATTTTATTGGGGGCAACAGGATTGTTTTCTCAGCTTATTCTTACATTGAGCGGAAAACGCAAGACTGCCGATGACATAAAAGCAAAAACAGTGCAGCCGCCGCAGAAGAAAAACGAACTTGTTCATCATTAAAAGAAACAGGAGGTTCATGAAATGGAAAGCACAATGAGTCCTTATTTCGGAATTGTCGTATCACTGGCCGCTTTCGGCATCGGCACCTTTTTATTTAAAAAAACAAAAGGGTTCTTCCTTTTCACTCCAGTGTTTGTTGCGATGGTGCTTGGAATTGCATTCTTGAAAATCGGCGGTTTCTCTTACGCTGACTATAATAACGGGGGAGAAATCATTAAGTTTTTCCTGGAACCTGCGACGATTGCCTTTGCCATTCCATTGTACAAACAAAGAGATAAACTGAAAAAATACTGGTGGCAAATTATGTCCTCCATTATCGCAGGCTCTATCTGCTCTGTCACGATTGTCTATTTGCTTGCAAAAGGGATTCACCTTGATGAGGCTGTTATGAAAAGTATGCTTCCGCAGGCGGCAACAACGGCGATTGCGCTTCCTTTATCAAAAGATATTGGCGGCATCAGCGATATCACAGCTTTTGCGGTCATCTTTAACGCCGTCATTGTGTATGCGCTCGGCGCTTTGTTTTTAAAGGTATTTAAAGTGAAGAATCCCATTTCAAAAGGGTTGGCTCTCGGAACGTCCGGACACGCACTCGGTGTAGCCGTCGGGATCGAGATGGGTGAAGTCGAAGCCGCGATGGCAAGTATTGCTGTTGTCGTTGTCGGGGTCGTAACGGTTCTGGTCATTCCTGTGTTTATACAGCTGATTGGAGGTTAAGCCAAGGCTGACAGCCTTGGCTTTTTCTATTTTATGGTGCGTCTTCCGGATCGATATATCCTTGTTTAATGCCCCATTCCACTTGATCGTCATGCCACTTTTTTCGTTCTTCATAACCATAGCCGTCGTCATCAGGGAGCTCAGAAGCCGGCTGTTGAATGGCATCATCTGTCTGGCTCGGGGAAGATGGCGCATTTTGGCTGTTAGATGAGGATGCCTCATTCTGCTGACGCTGTTCCTGCGCTTGCCGTTCTTTTTCGGCATTTGCTTCCTGCTGTTTTTGGATTGCTGCCTGACGCTGCCTTTCAAGCTCAGCTTGTCTTTCTGCTGCTGCCTGTGCCAATCGTTGCCTTTCCGCTTCTTCCTCCTGTTGTTTTTTTCGTTTCGCTCGCTGCTCTTTTTCTCGTTTTTTCGCTGCAGTGATTTGTCTTTGTTTCTCGGCTTCTTGCTTCGCCTTCAGCTTTCCTAATTCAGTTGCGAGCGGATTCACCATTTTCAATGAAACGGGTTTTAGGTTTTTCAGCTCTTTCTCCAGCTTGTTTTCATGAAACGCTGCGGCTGTGATAACAGTCTCTTCTTTTGGCTCTGAAGATATGCTGTTGCTATTGGAGCAGCCGGTTACTATCAATGTCAAAAATAGAGTAAGCTGAATCGGTTTGTTCATGTGTCGGACTCCCTTCTGGTTCTTATATCGGCTTTTTTAGTATGAGGTTCACTTTGTTTAGCATTTTTTCCTATATGTGGTTTTTGATAAACTGTGCAATAAGGAGAAGGATGGGGGGAGTATATTGGATCTTCGTATGGCTCAGCCAATGCTGTTTAACAAAATCCTTCATGATTGTCTGGAGGGTTCAGAACACATGCATGCTGGATAAGAATAAAAGATTTTCTTTTTCTCTCTTGCACTCATAAATAACCCGTGTTACAATGAGGAAGTTGTTCCGGGTAAGTCATCCTTGACTAAACATCCGGCATTGTGTAGAATAGTTATTGAATTGAATATAAATCACAAGCAGAAGCACCCGCTTCTCACCTGATTGACACATTCATGTAGTTGGCAGGTTGACCGTACATTTTTATTGATACAGATGTTCGTAGTGTGGGTGTTTTATAATGCCCGCACTTTTTGTTTGCCTGCAGAATGCAGTCAAAAGAGTGTGAATCAATTCGAAGAAACTATGGAGGTGGCTCATTATTAGCAAAGATCAATTGGTTAATGAGGGTATCCGTGCACGTGAGGTCCGCTTAATCGGACAAAATGGCGACCAGCTTGGAATCAAGTCCCGTCAGGAAGCACTTGAAATAGCCGGCCGCGCAAATCTTGACCTTGTGTTAGTTGCAGCAAATGCAAAACCGCCTGTCTGCCGTATCATGGACTACGGAAAGTTCAGATTCGAGCAGCAGAAAAAGGACAAAGAAGCACGCAAAAATCAAAAAATCATTAACTTAAAAGAAGTTAGATTAAGTCCTACAATCGATGAGCACGACTTTAACACGAAGTTGCGCAATGCGATTAAATTCCTTGAAAAAGGCGATAAAGTGAAAGCTTCTATCCGCTTTAAAGGACGCGCAATTACACATAAAGAAATCGGCCAGCGTGTATTAGACCGTTTTTCTGAA
Source organism: Bacillus sp. LBG-1-113 (assembly GCF_020708615.1). Classification (NCBI taxonomy): domain Bacteria; kingdom Bacillati; phylum Bacillota; class Bacilli; order Caryophanales; family Bacillaceae; genus Bacillus; species Bacillus sp. LBG-1-113. Next base: position 201,033 of record NZ_JAJFDG010000001.1, read on the forward strand.
GCATGTGCTGAGGTTGCGACAGTCGAAACAAAACCAAAAATGGACGGCCGCAGCATGTTCCTCATGCTCGCGCCGAAAAACGAAAAGCAATAAGGAGGAAATCCCATGCCAAAAATGAAAACTCACCGCGGATCTGCTAAACGTTTTAAAAAGACAGGTTCTGGGAAGTTAAAACGTTCTCATGCATACACAAGTCACTTATTCGCCAACAAATCTCAAAAGCAAAAGCGTAAGCTTCGCAAGAGTGCTGTTGTAAGCGCAGGAGACTTCAAACGTATCAAACAAATGCTTGCTAACATCAAGTAATCGGACAAGGAACAATTAGGAGGGAAATTTAATGCCAAGAGTAAAAGGCGGAACTGTTACACGTAAGCGTCGTAAAAAGGTTCTTAAATTAGCAAAAGGTTATTTCGGTTCAAAACATACATTATACAAAGTAGCTAACCAGCAGGTCATGAAATCTGGAAACTATGCTTTCCGTGACCGTCGTCAGAAAAAACGTGATTTCCGTAAGCTTTGGATCACTCGTATCAACGCAGCTGCTCGCATGAACGGTCTTTCTTACAGCCGTTTAATGCACGGTCTTAAGCTTTCTGGTATCGAAGTAAACCGTAAAATGCTTGCTGATCTTGCTGTAAACGATCTTACTGCATTCAATCAGCTTGCTGATGCTGCTAAAGCTCAATTAAACAAATAATGATATAGAGCCGCTCTCTAAGAGCGGCTTTTTTATATAAAGGATGAGGCAACATGATAATTGCTGTATATCTAGTTCTGATCAATCTGTGCGGTTTTTGGGTGATGGGCGCAGATAAACGAAGAGCGCAGCACCACAAATGGAGAATTTCTGAAGATCGGCTGTGGCTGATTGCCATTGTGTTTGGAGCGCTTGGTGTCTGGCTCGGCATGCAGACCTTCAGACATAAAACGAAGCACACATCATTTCAATACGGTGTGCCGTTTCTTTTGGTAATTGAAGCGGTGTTGATCGGTATCTATTACAGTCCGTTTGATTTATAAAAAAGCAGAAAAGCGTTTAGCGCTCTTCTGCTTTTTTTGCAAGTTTTATGGGCTGATCCCAGTCAATTTTGCAATCCGGATATCGTTCCAGTACTTTTTCTTCAATGTTCTCAAAATCTTTTGCAGAAAAGTTTTTCAGCTTTTCAGGAGACTCTGTCCATACGAAGATGGTGTGGATGAACAGCGGATGATCCTTGGAAGGAATATGCTTTTCTCCTTCAAAAAGCACGCCTTTATACGTCAATTGAAAGTTCTTTCGGGTATTGTTCTGTTCATCGATAATATAAAAAAGTTCTTTTGATTGGGCCAGCTTCAGTCTTCTCTTTGGATTGGCGACATATTTGACCAAGGCATAAATACAATAAGCAAATAAAGCAAGCAATAGTATCCGGAGAACCATGATAAACATTGTGTGAAGGCACCTCCCTCATTGTGATGATCTGATGTAATACGAAGTGCATAGAAAAAGGTTTCACTTTTTCTAAAAGAAGTTTGTTAAAAAAGATATACCCGCTTTTTAAGTGAAATAGTCGTATGGTTACCGTAAGGTTTTGTATAATAATAATGCAGGACATATGAGGGAGGTTTTTGGAATCGTGGCTAAATTGGATGAAACATTAACCATGCTGAAGGAATTAACTGATGCAAAAGGTATTCCGGGAAATGAAAGAGAAGTAAGGCAAGTGATGAAATCATACATAGAACCATTTGCTGATGAAGTGACAACTGACCGGCTTGGCAGTTTAATTGCGAAAAAAACAGGCGTGGAAAACGGTCCGAAAATTATGATTGCCGGGCATTTGGATGAAGTCGGTTTTATGGTGACACAAATCACCGATAAAGGCTTTATCCGTTTTCAAACTGTCGGCGGCTGGTGGTCTCAAGTCATGCTGGCTCAGCGTGTCACCATCGTGACGAAAAAGGGAGAGGTCACAGGTGTTATCGGATCTAAGCCTCCGCACATTTTATCTGCTGAAGCGAGAAAAAAACCGGTAGACATCAAAGAGATGTTCGTTGATATCGGGGCTTCAAGCCGTGAGGAAGCATTGGAATGGGGCGTACTCCCAGGCGATATGATCGTTCCGCATTTTGAATTTACGGTTATGAACAATGAAAAATTTCTTTTAGCAAAGGCATGGGACAACCGTATCGGCTGTGCGATCGCCATTGATGTTTTGAGAAATTTAAAAAACACAGATCATCCAAATGTTGTGTATGGCGTTGGAACTGTACAGGAAGAAGTTGGCCTAAGAGGAGCGAAGACCTCTGCGCACACGATACAGCCTGATATTGCTTTCGGTGTTGATGTAGGGATAGCCGGAGATACGCCAGGGATTTCTGAGAAGGAAGCGCAAAGCAAAATGGGAGAAGGACCACAGATTATTCTGTACGATGCATCTATGGTCTCCCACAAAGGACTTCGTGACTTAGTTGTCAATACAGCAGAAGAAGCAGGCATTCCATATCAATTTGATGCGATCGCCGGCGGAGGAACTGATTCCGGGTCCATTCATTTGACGGCAAACGGTGTTCCTGCGCTGTCCATTACCATTGCAACACGATACATTCATACGCACGCTGCCATGCTACATCGTGACGATTATGAAAACGCGGTAAAATTAATCACCGAAGTCATTAAGAAGTTAGACCGGCAAACGGTTGACGATATTACGTACCAATAAAGATACGGAAGAATCCGCCTTGTGAGGCGGATTCTATTTTTTTGTCTGTACAAATTATGACGGAGTGACTAAAATGAAAGAAGATACCGAAAATTTCCTGGATCTGATCACGTACGATATGCCGCCCATTTGTAAGGAAAGGAGGATTCAATTTCAGGCTTTGTAAGCGCTTTCTAAAATAAAGGAGGTTTGACAAAATTGAAAAAGAAAAAAGCATGGAAACGGTTCTTTCACTTTTCGAGTGCTGCTCTAACAGCGGGTTTGTTATTGACTTCCGCTTCTCCGGCATCCGCTGCATTCTGGGGAGCGTCTAATGAACTGCTTCATGATCCAACGATGATCAAAGAGGGAAGCTCGTGGTACGCGTTTGGAACAGGTCTTACGGAAGAAAGAGGGCTGCGGGTTCTCAAATCTTCGGATGCTAAAAACTGGACCGTGCAAAAATCGATTTTCAGCACACCTTTATCATGGTGGTCCGCTTATGTGCCGAATTACGGCCAAAACCAGTGGGCGCCGGACATTCAATATTATAACGGAAAGTACTGGCTGTATTATTCAGTTTCTTCTTTCGGAAAAAATATCTCTGCCATAGGCCTTGCTTCTTCAACAAGCATCAGCTCGGGAAGCTGGAAAGACGAAGGCCTGGTGATCCGGTCGACGAGCTCCAATAATTATAACGCCATCGACCCGGAGCTCACCTTTGATAAGGATGGCAACCCGTGGCTTGCGTTCGGCTCATTTTGGAGCGGAATCAAGCTGACCAAGCTGGATAAAAACACGATGAAGCCTACCGGATCGCTTTATTCCATTGCTTCGAGACCGAGTAATAACGGAGCGCTGGAGGCTCCTACCCTCACGTATCAAAATGGTTACTACTATTTAATGGTTTCATTTGATAAATGCTGTGACGGGGTAAATAGTACGTACAAAATTGCTTATGGGAGATCTAAAAGCATAACAGGGCCTTATCTTGATAAAAGCGGAAAAAGTATGCTCGAAGGAGGGGGCACCATCTTAGATTCCGGCAATGATCAATGGAAAGGGCCTGGAGGTCAGGATATTGTAAATGGAAACATACTTGTGCGCCATGCCTATGACGCGAAAGATAACGGAGTTCCCAAGCTACTAATCAATGATTTGAATTGGAGTTCGGGCTGGCCATCCTATTAAACTGATAAGCCGGGTGAACACCTGGCTTTTTTTAAAAGAAAAGATTGACAGTATCCTACTGAATTACTATAATGAAGTTGTTCGTACAAATTAATGATAATCCACTAGTTTTTGTTTATTAGTACGTATCTATATCAATTTAGAATTGGAAGCGTTTTATTTTATAAGAAAGGGGCAGTTAACATGCTTCAGACAAGAGATTATGAATTCTGGTTTGTAACAGGAAGTCAGCATCTATATGGAGAAGAAACGCTGCAGCTGGTCGACCAGCATGCAAAAAGCATTTGTGAGGGGCTTAGCGGCATTTCTTCCAGATATAAAATTAAGCATAAATTTGTTGTCACTTCCTCGGAAACCATCAGACAGCTGTTAAGAGAAGCGGAGTACAGTGAAACATGCGCCGGAATCATTACATGGATGCACACATTTTCTCCCGCAAAAATGTGGATAGAAGGCCTTTCCTCTTACCAAAAACCGCTTATGCATCTGCACACTCAATACAATCGGGATATTCCGTGGAATACGATTGACATGGATTTTATGAACAGCAACCAATCCGCACATGGCGATCGCGAGTACGGGTACATCAATTCTCGTATGGGACTGAGCCGTAAAGTTGTCGCAGGCTATTGGGATGATGAAGAGGTGAAGAAAGAAATTTCTCAGTGGATGAATACGGCGGCTGCGCTAAATGAAAGCAGACATATCAAGGTTGCCAGATTCGGAGATAACATGCGTCACGTTGCAGTAACGGACGGCGACAAGGTGGGAGCGCATATTCAATTCGGCTGGCAGGTTGACGGCTATGGCATCGGGGATCTTGTCGAAGTGATGAATGGAATTACGGACGATGAGGTCGAAACACTCTATGCAGAGTATGACAAGCTTTATGTCATCAGCGAGGAAACGAAACGAGACGAAGCAAAGGTAGCGTCCATTAAAGAACAGGCGAAAATTGAACTTGGCCTAACCGCTTTTCTTGAACAAGGCGGATACACGGCTTTTACGACTTCATTTGAAGTGCTGCACGGAATGAAACAGCTGCCTGGGCTGGCTGTTCAGAGGCTTATGGAAAAAGGCTACGGATTCGCCGGAGAAGGTGATTGGAAGACGGCTGCACTCGTCCGGATGATGAAAATCATGGCTGAAGGTAAAAGAACGTCCTTCATGGAGGACTATACGTACCATTTTGAACCTGGAAATGAAATGATTCTTGGCTCACACATGCTGGAGGTGTGCCCGACAGTTGCTTTGGATCAGCCGAAAATTGAAGTTCATCCGCTGTCTATCGGAGGCAAGGATGACCCGGCGCGGTTTGTATTCAATGGCATCAGCGGATCAGCCATTCAAGCGAGTCTGGTTGATATCGGAGGGCGTTTCCGTCTCGTGCTCAATGAGGTAAACGGACAGGAAATTGAGAAAGATATGCCGAATCTGCCTGTCGCCCGCGTTCTCTGGAAGCCTGAGCCTTCATTAAAAACAGCGGCGGAGGCATGGATTTTAGCCGGCGGCGCACACCATACCTGCTTGTCTTACGAATTGACAGCGGAGCAATTGATGGATTGGGCGGAAATGGCGGGGGTCGAAAGTATCTTGATTTCTCGTGATACATCGATTCACAAGCTGAAACATGAATTGAAATGGAATGAGGCGCTTTACAGGCTTCAAAAGTAGAGAGGGGGATGTCACTTGGCTTACACAATAGGTGTTGATTTCGGAACATTATCAGGAAGAGCGGTTCTCGTTCACGTCAAAACTGGAGAAGAGCTGGCCGCTGCTGTCAAAGAATATCCACACGCTGTCATTGATACCGTACTTCCCAAAACGGGTCAAAAGCTGCCGCGGGACTGGGCGCTTCAGCATCCGGCAGATTACCTGGAAGTCTTGGAAACAACGATTCCGTCATTACTTGAACAGACTGGTGTTGATCCACAAGAGATCATCGGGGTCGGAATTGATTTTACGGCATGTACGATCTTGCCTGTCGACAGTGAAGGGCAGCCATTATGTATGCTGCCGGAATTTGAAGAGGAGCCGCACAGCTATGTGAAGCTTTGGAAGCATCATGCCGCCCAAAAGCATGCTGATCGGCTCAACCAAATCGCCGAAGAAGAAGGAGAAGCTTTTTTACAGCGCTACGGAGGAAAGATTTCATCAGAATGGATGATTCCGAAGGTGATGCAGATTGCCGAAGAAGCGCCGCACATTTATGAAGCAGCTGATCGGATGATCGAAGCAGCTGACTGGATCGTGTATCAGCTGTGCGGCTCGCTGAAGCGAAGCAACTGCACAGCCGGTTATAAAGCGATTTGGAGTGAAGAAGCGGGATATCCTTCAGAGGATTTCTTTGAAAAACTTCACCCTGCAATGAAAACGATTACAAAAGACAAGTTAGCGGGATCGATTCACTCAGTAGGGGAAAAAGCAGGCGGGCTGACGGAAAAAATGGCACAGCTGACTGGTCTTCTTCCGGGAACAGCGGTTGCTGTTGCGAATGTTGACGCTCATGTGTCTGTTCCTGCTGTCGGTATCACAGAACCAGGAAAAATGCTGATGATTATGGGAACCTCAACATGCCACGTTCTCTTAGGAGACGAGGTAAACATTGTGCCCGGCATGTGCGGGGTCGTGGACAACGGCATTCTGCCGGGATTTGCGGGGTATGAAGCCGGACAGTCCTGTGTGGGCGATCATTTTGACTGGTTTATAAAAACGTGTGTCCCGCAAGCATATAAAGACGAAGCTGAGAAAAAAAACATCAGTATTCACGAGCTGCTGAGCGAGAAAGCAAATCTGCAAGCGCCGGGTGAAAGCGGCCTGCTTGCCCTGGATTGGTGGAATGGAAACCGTTCAACTCTAGTTGATGTTGATCTAACAGGGATGCTGCTTGGCATGACGCTGCTGACAAAACCTGAAGAGCTTTACCGAGCGTTAGTTGAAGGAACAGCATACGGCACAAGGATGATTATTGAAACATTTAGAGAAAGCGGTGTGCCAATTGAAGAGCTGTACGCAGCTGGCGGTATTGCTGAGAAAAACCCGTTTGTCATGCAGATTTATGCGGATGTCACAAACATGGATATTAAAATCTCAGGTTCACCGCAAGCCCCAGCCTTAGGCTCTGCCATTTTCGGCGCGCTTGCGGCCGGTAAAGAAAACGGCGGCTATGATGATGTCACAGAGGCAGCGGCGCACATGGGGAAACTGAAAGATATATCCTATACGCCAAATGCTGAACATGCCGCCGTATATGAAAAGCTATACGCTGAATATAAAGAGCTGGTTCAATATTTCGGAAAAGAGAATCATGTCATGAAGCGTCTGAAAACGATAAAAAATCTTCAATTTTCATCTGCCGCACAAAAGAATTCATAAAGGGTGATGAGCATGCTTGAAACGTTAAAAAAAGAGGTGCTGGCTGCCAACCTGAAGCTTCAAGAGCATCAGCTGGTGACCTTTACGTGGGGAAATGTAAGCGGTATTGACCGTGAAAAAGAGTTAATCGTCATTAAACCGAGCGGAGTCGAATACAGCGAGCTGACAGCTGATGACTTGGTTGTTTTGAATTTGGAAGGTGAGGTCGTAGAAGGCTCGCTCAAACCTTCTTCTGATACACCCACTCATGTTTATTTGTATCACGCGTTTCCGAATATCGGCGGGATTGTTCATACCCATTCTCAATGGGCGACAAGCTGGGCGCAAGCCGGAAGGGACATACCCCCTTTAGGCACGACACATGCCGATTATTTCGACAGTGCGATTCCGTGTACAAGAGAAATGTACGATGAAGAAATTATCCATGACTACGAACTGAATACAGGCAAAGTGATCGCGGAGACCTTTCAGCATCATAAATACGAGCAGGTGCCGGGCGTTCTCGTTAATAACCACGGCCCGTTCTGCTGGGGCACAGACGCCTTAAACGCCATTCACAACGCGGTGGTGTTAGAAACGGTTGCGGAAATGGCATATCACTCTATGATGCTGAACAAGAATCTCAGCCCGATCAATACTGTTCTCCACGAAAAGCACTTCTATCGAAAACACGGAGCAAATGCGTATTATGGCCAGTCATAATCCCGCATTGTCACCGGCCGGTTTTCTGATTGACTTGGACGGTACCGTATTCAGAGGAAACGAACTGATCGATGGAGCAAGAGAAGCCATCAGTACACTTCGAAATATGGGAAAGAAAATTGTCTTTTTGAGCAACCGGGGAAATATCTCCCGTGCCATGTGCAGAAAACAACTGCTTGGTGCCGGTATAGATGCAGATATAAGCGAAATTGTCTTGTCATCAAGTGTGACAGCAGCCTTTTTAAAAAGAAACTATCGTTTTTCAAAGGTATGGGTGCTTGGAGAACAAGGCTTGATAGACGAACTGAGGCTGGCGGGTGTCCAGACAGCGGATGAACCGAAGGAGGCAGATTGGCTTGTCATCTCACTTCATGAAACACTCACCTACGAAGACTTGAATCAAGCCTTTAAAGCGGCCACCGCAGGCGCTCGTATAATTGCCACGAACAAAGATCGCTATTTTCCAAATGAGGACGGAAATGCCATCGACGTTGCCGGAATGATCGGGGCGATAGAAGCTTCTGCTCAGGCGAAGACGGAGCTTGTCGTCGGAAAGCCATCATGGCTGATGGCAGAGGCTGCCTGTACTGCGCTGGGGCTTTCCGCGCATGAATGTATGATTATAGGAGACAGCATTGAATCTGATATCGCAATGGGAAAGCTGTATGGCATGAAGAGCGCTTTAGTGCTGACTGGTTCTGCGAAACCGGGAGAACAGCGTTTATATACGCCGGATTATGTACTGGAGTCCATTAAGGATATAACCAAACTGGCTGAGGAGGGGATTCTGTTATGAATCATATCGCAGCTGACGTTCAGCGTGCTTTTGAACACGCGGGGGAGATGACATGTCCTCTAGGAGTAGAAGAAATTGTTCTTGAAAAACAAGCAGCCGATCGGTTGTTGGATTATGTAAAAAGAAGGAATGATCAGCATATCGTCCTTGTCTGTGATCGGAATACGCACCGCATAGCGGGGATCGAGTTAGAAGACCGCTTGATAAAGGAAGGGCTTCAGGCGGAGTGCCTGATTATTCCGGAAAATGAAGCAGGAGATGTGGCGGCAGATGAACGATCACTCATTCATGTGCTGGTCCACACGAAAAAATCAACAGATATCATGATTGCAGTCGGTTCGGGGACTATCCATGATATCGTGCGTTTTGCCGCCTTCCAGAGGGGGCTGCCGTTTATTTCTTATCCAACCGCCCCATCCGTTGACGGATTTACATCAGCTGGTGCGCCCATTATTTTATACGGTACGAAAAGAACCATTCAAACGAAGGCCCCGTCCGCGCTGTTCGCTGATCTTGATATCTTAAAAGCGGCGCCGCAACCTATGGTGGCGGCCGGATTTGGGGATATGCTAGGCAAAATGACGTCTTTGGCTGATTGGAACATTTCTCATCAGCTCGCTGGTGAGCCTTATTCACCAATAGGCGCAAAGCTCGTACAAGAAGCACTTGATGCCTGTATCGAACACGCTGAAGACATTGCAATGAAAACGGAAACGGGCATTCGGGTTCTGATGGAGTCCTTAATTGTATCGGGACTTGTCATGCTGGCTTTGGACCATTCCCGTCCTGCATCTGGAGGGGAGCATCATATTTCCCATTGGATTGAGATGGAATTAATGGAGAAAAAACGGCCTCAGATTCTCCATGGGGCAAAAGTGGGCTGTGCGGCCGTTTTATTGACTGACACGTACAGAAAGCTGATCCAGGCTGAAGGGCTGAATGAATTTTCTCCACGTCAAAGGGAAGTCATTCAATCGGCTTATGAAACGCTGCCGGAAGGAAAAAAGCTGGCCGGCTGGCTGAAATCTGCAGGAGGTCCTGCGTATTTTGACGAAATCGGTGTCGGGCAGGATTCCGTCAAGAATGCCTTCAGACACGCGCACACCTTAAGAGACCGCTGCACCGGATTAAGACTCATCAATGAAAACAAAACGCTTGTCAATCATGGTCTTTATGAATAGCCCGCACCTCGAATGGAAGGGGTAACGTAGATGAAAAAGATGACTGCCTGTTTTCTTGCGCTCATGATGGTTTTGACATTATTCATCGCTGGGTGTTCAGCGGAACGGTCATCCGGTAAACCGGGTGAAACGGAGCTGACTTTTTGGACATTTAACGGACTTCATGAGCAGTTTTATGTGGAAATGGTGAAAGAGTGGAATAAGAAATATCCTGACCGTCAAATTAAACTGAATACGGTCGTTTATCCGTATGGCCAAATGCACGATAATCTGTCGATTTCCTTAATCGCCGGGGAAGGCGTGCCTGACATTGCAGATGTCGAATTGGCCCGGTTTTCAAACTTTCTGAAGGGCTCCGATGTCCCGCTTGCCGATTTGTCCCCGCTTATTGAAAAGGACAGGGATAAATTCGTAGAGGCGCGTCTTACGCTGTACAGCAAAAACGGCAAGCTATACGGGCTGGATACTCATGTAGGAACGACGGTGATGTTCTATAACATGGATATTATGAAAAAGGCCGGCATCAACCCGGATGATATTAAAACATGGGATGATTACCGCAAAGCCGGACAGAAAGTGCGCAAAGCGACCGGAAAGCCGATGGGAACGGTGGAAACAAATGATTCAGCAACGTTTTTATCAATGATTTCACAGCAAAACTCAGGGTATTTTGATAAAAACGGAAAGCTGATCCTGAATAATGACACCAATGTAAAAACGCTTCAGTATTTAAAAGACATGATTAATGATAAAACAATGATCGCCGCACCGGGCGGCGGGCATCACAGTGAAGAATATTATGGTTTTATGAACCAAGGCGGAGCGGCTTCTGTTCTGATGCCGATTTGGTATATGGGAAGATTCATAGATTATATGCCTGATCTGAAAGGGAAGATTGCCATTCGGCCGCTTCCGGCATGGGAAGAAGGAGGCGATCGTTCAGCAGGTTTGGGCGGCACAGCCACCGTTGTGCCAAAGCAGGCCAAACATGTCGAATTAGCGAAAGAGTTTCTCGCCTTTGCGAAGGGTTCTGAAGAAGGAAACAAAAAGCTTTGGAGTGTGCTCGGGTTCGATCCGCTGCGCTGGGATGTCTGGAGCTCCAAGGAATTAAAAGAGAAAAACAAATACACGGATTACTTCCAAAACGGAACAGGCATTTTTTCTGTGCTGCTCGATATCAAGGATGAAATCAATCCGATTTATTTACATGAGGATTTTGCCAAGGCTTCAGACCTTGTCAACAGAAGCGTATTATTCGACGCGCTCAAATCTCAGCAAAAGACGCCAAAACAAGCCTTGGACAGAGCGGCAGGTGAACTGAAACAGAAATAGAATCCCATTCAAAAAGTGAAAGCGGGGAGGTTCTCATGAAACCTGTGAAAACGGGAACGGCTCATCCCGTTCCTTCGGCTGCGAAAGAATCAGGCTGGCGAGGTATTTTTTATTCGAAAAAAGCGGCGCCATATCTGTTTACAGCGCCATTTGTATTATCCTTTCTTGTTTTTTTTCTATACCCCATCATTAGTGTCTTCATCATGAGCTTTCAAAGAATATTGCCTGGAGAGGTGACGTTTGTCGGGTTATCCAATTACACCGCGCTTAACAACCCGACGTTTTATACCGCCCTTTTTAATACGCTGGAGTATACATTTTGGACGCTGATTGTGCTGATTCCAGTTCCATTGCTTCTGGCCATATTCCTGAATTCAAAGCTGGTCAAGTTTAGAAATATATTCAAATCAGCACTATTCATTCCGGCATTGACTTCCACCATTGTGGCAGGGATTATTTTTCGTCTGATCTTCGGAGAAATGGAAACGTCTCTGGCCAATTCCATCTTACTCAAACTCGGCTTTTCACCGCAGAACTGGATGAACAATGAACATACCGGCATGTTTTTGATGGTGCTGCTTGCTTCGTGGAGATGGATGGGGATCAACATCCTTTACTTTTTGGCCGGACTGCAAAATGTGCCGAAAGAGCTGTACGAAGCCGCTGATATTGACGGAGCAAATACGATGAAAAAATTTATGCACATTACGCTGCCGTTTCTGAAGCCTGTATCCGTCTATGTTTTAACCATCAGTATCATTGGCGGGTTCAGGATGTTTGAGGAAAGCTACGTCCTTTGGCAAAATAATTCCCCGGGTAATATCGGCCTGACGCTTGTCGGATATTTGTATCAGCAGGGCCTTGCTTACAATGAAATGGGATACGGGGCGGCCATTGGCATTGTGCTTTTGATTGTCATACTTGTTGTCAGCCTGATTTCATTAAAACTGTCAGGCTCGTTTAAGGGGGAGGGGTAAATGTTGCGGCACAGTCCTCAGTTTCGGGTGTACAGAATCGCGCTTACTCTATTTTTTATCATGCTGAGCCTGTTGTATATTTTCCCGATTTTCTGTCTGCTTTTAGGATCATTAAAGCCATCATCTGAGCTTTTACGGGTGGGGCTGAATGTTGACATTGATCCAAAAGTGATGAGTCTTGATAACTATACATTTTTGTTTAACGGCGGCAGCATTTATTTTAAATGGTTTTTTAACAGCCTTGTGCTTGGTCTATTAACGACAGTGCTAACCTTGTTTTTCTCTTCGATGATCGGGTACGGACTGGCGGTTTATGAATTTAAAGGAAGAAATATTATTTTTGTTCTTGTGCTGATTATTATGATGGTCCCGCTGGAGGTGATGATGCTCCCGTTGTTTAAGCTTACAGTCGGGCTGCATTTGATCGATTCGTATACGGGTGTCATTTTGCCGTTTATCGTTTCGCCGGTAGCTGTTTTCTTTTTCCGGCAATATGCACTCGGTCTTCCAAAAGACCTGCTGGATTCAGCAAGGATGGACGGATGCACGGAATTTGGCATCTTTTTCAGGATTATGGCGCCTCTGATGAAACCGGCATTCGGAGCGATGATCATTCTCCAGTCTTTAAACAGCTGGAACAACTTCTTATGGCCTTTGATTGTGCTTCGGTCGAAAGAAATGTTTACGCTTCCAATCGGGCTTTCCAGCTTGCTTAGCCCTTACGGAAACAACTACGACATGCTCATATCCGGCTCAGTATTTGCCATTTTGCCGGTGATTATCATTTTCTTGTTTTTCCAAAAGTACTTTATCTCCGGCCTGACAGTAGGCGGAGTCAAAGGATAATGAAGGAGGAAACGTGCAATGAAAAAAGCGAAAGTGATTGTGGACAAAGAATATAAAATTGGTGAAGTCGACAAACGGATTTATGGGTCTTTCATCGAGCACATGGGGCGTGCTGTATACGAAGGTATATATGAACCTGATCATCCTCAGGCTGATGAAAACGGGTTTCGTAAGGATGTTCAGGCGTTGATCAAGGAATTGCAGGTTCCGATCATCCGCTATCCGGGCGGAAACTTTTTATCAGGGTATAATTGGGAGGATGGCGTCGGACCTGTTGAGAACCGCCCGAGACGCCTTGACTTGGCATGGCAAACGACAGAAACCAATGAAGTGGGAACGAATGAATTTTTAACTTGGGCAAAAAAGGTGAACACAGAAGTCAATATGGCTGTTAACCTCGGCACGCGAGGGATAGATGCTGCCCGCAATCTCGTAGAATACTGCAACCATCCGAAAGGCTCTTACTGGAGTGATTTGAGAAGATCGCATGGCTATGAACAGCCGTACGGCATCAAAACGTGGTGCTTAGGCAACGAAATGGACGGCCCGTGGCAGATCGGGCATAAAACCGCTGACGAATACGGACGGCTAGCGGCGGAGACTGCCAAGGTCATGAAATGGGTTGACCCGTCAATTGAACTCGTTGCCTGCGGCAGCTCAAACAGCGGCATGCCGACGTTTATCGATTGGGAAGCGAAGGTGCTGGAGCATACGTATGAGCATGTAGACTATATCTCTCTCCATACGTATTATGGAAACCGGGATAACAATCTGCCAAACTATCTGGCCCGTTCTATGGATCTTGATCATTTTATTAAATCTGTCGCTGCAACCTGTGACTATGTAAAAGCAAAAACACGCAGCAAGAAAACAATCAATCTCTCTCTGGACGAATGGAACGTATGGTATCACTCAAATGAAGCTGATAAAAAAGTCGAGCCGTGGATTACTGCGCGTCCGATTTTAGAGGACATTTATAATTTTGAAGATGCCTTATTGGTGGGCTCATTGCTCATTACGATGCTGCAGCACGCAGACCGTGTGAAAATCGCGTGTCTTGCACAGCTTGTGAATGTCATCGCGCCGATCATGACGGAAAAAGGCGGAGAAGCATGGAGACAGCCGATTTTTTATCCGTACATGCATGCTTCTGTCTACGGCCGAGGAGAGTCACTGAAACCGCTTATTTCTTCACCGAAGTATGACTGCGCTGATTTTACTGATGTGCCGTATGTTGACGCTGCTGTTGTGTACTCCGAAGAGGAAGAAACACTCACCATTTTTGCAGTAAACAAAGCTGAAGATCAGATGGAAACTGAGATTTCCCTCAGAGGCTTTGAATCGTATCAAATCGCAGAGCACATCGTACTCGAGCATCAGGATATCAAAGCGACAAACCTGCATAACAGAAAAAATGTCACCCCGCATTCCAACGGAACGTCTTCCGTCAGCGAGAACGGCTTAACTGCACATTTCACGCCGCTTTCATGGAATGTGATCCGTCTGCAAAAACAATCTTAATGGGCAACATTAGCCGGAGGTCTGTCTCCGGTCTTTTATTTTTGTTAGTAAATATGATTCAGTACCTTCCCAGGTGATGCGTCAGTCCATTTAGATCAAGTGATGTATCAAGAAAAATCAAACCATCGGTAACCGGATATAAAGGCGATAGCAGAACCTCTAACCAACTAAAAGTTCGCACCACATCCAGTAATTTTGAACTGAATTGACTTGTAAGCCGGCATATGATCAGCCGGCTTTTTTGAATAGGAAAAAATGACCGCTTTTCACCATGAAATTATGATATATTTATGAAAAACAGCAAAGGGGTTGGGGAGAAATGAATGCGGTTACAATTGTGATAGCGTCAATGTGTATATTGGCTATCGCCTATCGTTTATACGGAACATTTATGATGGTGAAGGTTCTCAAAGTGAATGATGAAAAGCCAACGCCTGCACATGCGCTTGAGGATGGAAAAGACTATGTGCCTACGAATAAATGGGTTTCATTCGGTCACCATTTTGCGGCCATTGCGGCGGCCGGGCCGCTGGTCGGACCGATTCTCGCGGCGCAGTTCGGTTATTTGCCGGGATTATTATGGCTGTTAATCGGGGCGGTGATAGGGGGAGCCGTTCATGATATTGTTGTGCTGTTCGCGTCAATGCGTAAAAACGGAAAGTCACTGTCAGAAGTGGCGAAGGATGAGCTTGGTCCTGTTGCCGGTTTTTGTACGGGCCTGTCTATGCTGTTTATTATTACCATTACGATGGCGGGCCTGTCGATGGTTGTGCTGCATGCGCTTGAACGGAATCCGTGGGGGACTTTTGCTGTAGGGATTACGATACCGATTGCGATGGGCGTCGGCTTGTTGTATAAGAAAACAGGGAATTTAAAGCTGGCGTCTTCTATTGGTTTTATATTTTTAATGGCTGGAGTGTTTATCGGCCCTTGGGTGCAGACTACCGCATTTGGTGATCTGTTAACCCTTGATACGAAAACGCTCGCAATTGCGTTGCCGATTTACGCATTTTTTGCAGCGGCGCTGCCGGTCTGGCTGTTGCTCGCACCGCGCGATTATTTAAGCAGTTTTATGAAAATCGGTGTGTTTATCGCTTTAATTGCGGGTGTGTTTGTTGTGAATCCGTCCATTCCTTTTCCGGCTTTTACGGAATTTGTAAAAGGAGGCGGGCCGGTGCTTGCGGGTCCTGTCTGGCCGTTCATCTCGATTACGATAGCCTGCGGCGCGATCTCGGGGTTTCATGCCTTTGTCGGTTCCGGCACCACGCCGAAAATGCTTAATAAATGGAGTGATATGAAGCCGGTTGCTTTCGGTGCAATGCTTGTTGAGTGCCTTGTCGGCATTATGGCGCTGATTGCGGCGACTGCATTGCAGCCTGCAGATTACTTTGCGATCAACAGCACGCCTGAGGTTTTCCGTACGCTCGGCATGGATGTTGTGCATTTGCCTGAATTGAGCAGGGACATCGGTTTGGACTTAGAAGGCAGAACAGGAGGCGCCGTCACGCTTGCTGTGGGAATGACTTATATTTTTACCGGAATTCCGTTTTTCAGTCATCTGGCCTCATACTTTTTCCAATTTGTCATTATGTTTGAAGCAGTGTTTATTTTAACGGCGATCGACGCCGGCACGCGTGTGGCACGCTATTTGATTCAGGACTTCTTCGGAGTGGTGTATAAGCCGCTGAAGAAAACGGACTGGATTCCCGGAGCTGTATTTGCCAGTGCGCTTGCCTGCTTTATGTGGGGCTATTTGCTTTACTCAGGAGATATCGGATCCATTTGGGCGCTGTTTGGCGTCTCCAATCAGCTGATGGCTTCAGTGGGTCTGATTATCGGTGCAACCATTGTGCTGAAAATCGCCGACAAACGCCGTTATATCCTAACCTGCCTCATTCCGCTCGCCTATTTATATGTGACTGTGAATTACGCTGGCTATTGGATGGTGCGCTATGTGTATCTTAATCCAGACGCTGCGGGGTACAGTGTCCTGAATGGCGTTTTATCTATCATCATGACGCTGTTAGGCTTCATCATTATCGTGGCGGCAGTGAAAAAATGGGCGCAGATGTGGAGAGATCCTAGCTTAAGAATGGAAGCCTCTATACCGGGATAGAAGGAAAAATGGAAACCTTAAGGGGGAAAAGATATGAATTTATCAATGAAGTATATCATCCTGTATGTATCGGACAGCCAGCGCTCGATTCATTTTTATCAGCATATTTTGGGGCTGCCGATCCGCGCAGAACACGGCACATATGTAGAGTTTGATACCGGCTCGACCATTTTGGCGCTCAATACACGAGAAAGTGTCAAGGAAATTACGCCGTTAGAGATACCGGAAACACCCGTTTCTTCACAAACATTTGAAATCGGGTTTGTCACTGAAAATGTAGAAGCGGTCATCAAAAAAGTAAGAGAACACGGTGTAACCATTATCGGGGAGCCTAAAGTGAAGCCATGGGGACAGACGGTCGCTTATATCGCCGATCCCGACGGACATTATATTGAAATTTGCAGTCCGATGGAATAAAGCACAAAGCCCAAAACAGACACTGTTTTGGGCTTTCTTATGATGTTAGCGGCCCGGCGGCTTCCAATAGCAAATCAGCAAGGTGAACAGCTCGAACCCTGCCGCTTAATCCCTCTCGTTCAATGCCGAGCTTCATCTGTAAAAGACAGCCTGGATTGGCGGTTACAATGACCGCTGCTTCAGTTGCTTTGACAGCAGCCATTTTACTATCCAGTATTTTCATTGACATGTCTGCTTCGACAATATTGTAAATTCCCGCTGATCCGCAGCAGCTGTCCGCTTTATCCATTTCTCTGAATTCAGCTCCCTTGATGCTTTGAAGAAGCTTTCGGGGCTCCAAAGATGTATGCATTACATTTCTCAAGTGGCACGAATCTTGATAGGTAATCAGCTTCGGTGTATCAAGCCGCAAGTCTTTTTGGTGAAAATCAAGCTCAATCAAAACGGATGAAAAATCTTTTAGCTTCTGCACAAATGAAACAGCCCGCTCCGCCCATTCGGGGTCATCCTTCAGCAAATGGCCGTATTCAGTGAGAAAGGCTCCGCAACCGCCCGCGTTTGTAATGACAGCATCTACGTCTAGCGCTTCAAACGCGGCTATGTTTTGTTTCGCAAGCTCCTGTCCTGCATTTTTTTCACCGCTGTGTCCATGCAGTGCGCCGCAGCATGCCTGCTCAGGCGGGATGACAATTTCACAGCCTGCCAGCTGCAGCAGTTTCAGCGTGGCATTGTTTGTCGGCAAAAACATCGTATCCATTAAACAGCCTGAAAAAAAGGCAACCCTTTTTTTAGCTGGGCCGGCCGCCGGCAATAAACGCGGCCGTTGCTTCATTTCTTCACGTTTAGGCACATCCGGAAGAACGGCTTCCATCGTGCGCAAATGCTCAGGCAGAATGCGGAGCATGCCGGTTTTTCGCACAGCTGTCTGCAGCCCTGACCGCTGGTATAAACCGATGAGGCTCACAGCCGAACGCATCCGGTTTTGATGCGGAAAGAGCTCCTGAAAAGCCGCTTTTCTCATAAAACGTGTGCTGAGCGAGTGTTTTTTATTTTGGTGGATAATATCTCTTGCTTCCTCCAGCAGCTGTCCGTATTTAACGCCTGATGGGCATACCGGTTCACATGCGCGGCAGCCGAGGCAAAGAGACAGTGAACGCTCGACATCTTCATCGGGTTCAATCACACCGTCGGCGACTGCTTTCATTAAGGCGATTCGCCCGCGCGGCGAGTGAGATTCCTGAAAACCGGATTCGATATAGGTCGGGCAAGAAGGCAGACAGAAACCGCAGCGCATACAATTCAAAAGTTCGCTTTCATCCATACGCTCTTTAAACTCATGTTGGATCTGTTTCATCTCTTTTTCTGTTGTCATCTTTCCGTCACCACACGTTTTCTGGCATCTTTCGCAAACACTTTGCCCGGATTTAAGATATTTTTGGGGTCAAATGCCGCTTTTATTGCTTTCATCGCGGCGATGCCTTCTTTTTTCAGCTTCATTTCCAAGTAAGGCGCTTTCATGGCCCCGACTCCGTGCTCTCCGGTAATCGTGCCGCCAAGCTCAATCGCTTTTTCAAAAATCTCGGCAAAAGCCTGTTCGACTCGCTCCATTTCATCCTTATTTCTTATATCTGTCGTGCATGTCGGATGAAGGTTTCCATCCCCGGCATGGCCAAACGTGCAGATCGAAATATCGTATTTTGCGGCAATGTCATTAATGGCTTTTACCATATTCGCGATTTCTGACCGCGGTACAGTCGCATCCTCCAAAATGGTGGTCGGCTTTAAGCGGGCAAGTGCAGAAAGCGCTGAACGCCGGGCTTCAGTGAGGGCGAATGCTTCCTCATCTGTTTGTGCAGTTTGAACGGAGACGGCAGCGCCTTTTTTGCAAATTGCCTCGATGTTTTCCATGTCACGAGCCACGGTTTCAGCTGTCCCGTCTTGTTCGATCAAAAGAACCGCCTTCGCATTTGTCGGCAGGCCGATCTTGGCATAATCCTCAATCACCAAAAGGGTAGGCTGATCGAGAAACTCAAGCGTAGCCGGTATGATTTTTTCGGCAATAATGGCTGACACCGTTTGAGCAGCGGCATCAATATTTTCATAAAGGGCGAGCAGCGTCTTCTTTGTTTCTGGCTTTGGCACGAGTTTGAGAATCGCTTCTGTCACAATGCCGAGTGTCCCTTCTGAGCCGACAAAAAGGCGCGTGAGATCATACCCGGCTACATCCTTTGCAAGCTTTCCCCCGGTGCGGATCATATCTCCGTTTGCCAAAACAACCTCCAGCCCCATGACGTAGTCGCGGGTGACGCCGTATTTTAAGCCGCGAAGACCGCCGGAATTTTCATTGATATTTCCTCCGATGGTTGATATTTTCATAGAGCTCGGATCAGGCGGATAGAACAATCCCTTGCTTTCAACCGCACGGATCATATCCAAGGTAATCACGCCAGGCTGGACTGTGGCCGTCAAATTTTCTTCATCAATCTCAAGAATCTGATTCATATGCTTAAAGAGAAGAACAAGCCCGCCTTCAGTGGGGCACGTGCCCCCGCACAGGTTTGTCCCCGATCCTCTTGGAACAATCGGTACACGATGCTCACTGCAAATGTTCAAAATACGTGATACTTCATGTGTATCTCTCGGCGCAATCACAGCATCCGGCATAGACTGAAATTGCGGTGTCGCATCATATGAATACACGAGACGGCCGGCTTTCGAGTCATCGTAGTTTTCCGGTCCGACGATTTGGATCAGCTGTTCTTTTACGTCTTTGGTGATCATGTTCACCCATCCCCCTGTCAAAAAACGCTTTCAATCTATTGTAAAAGAAAAAAAGAGAAGCCTTCTATGGGGAAATATACAAAATATGAAACTAAAACTCTCTCTATTTTGTATCTTGATCTAAAAAATAAAGCGCGACGTACATCGTGACGATGTCCTCTGTACGCTGAAAGCTTAAACCCGTCAGCTGTTCAGCCTTTGACATGCGATAGCGGAGCGTGTTGATATGTATATGCATCTCTTCAGCCGTTTTTTTCAGGGACAAATCGTGATGGAAGAGAGTTCGTATCGTATTCATAAGCTCTTCGTTTCGGAGCGCTTCCTGGAGCACTCTTTGCGGAAATTCGTGTCGTGTGCCCGGGCTGATCTCAGTCAGGCACATGTCAAGCTTAAGATCTTCCTCACATACTGCGGTTTTGCGTTTAAGGCTGACGGCCAGCGCTTTTTCAGCCTGTTCATATGACTGCGGCAGGCCGGAGCCGCTGACAGCCCTCCCAACGCCGGCAGCTGCTCGGCTGTTTCCGAGGCGTTCAGCCAATGAACAAATAAGCTGAATTTGCCGCAAAAGCTGCTCCTTTTGTTCATGGTTCGGCACTTCGTGATTAATCAGAATACGTTCATTTCCCCATCTGATGAATAGATCGGATGGAAACACTGACTTCCAAGCGCGTGCCATTTGACCAATATCGCCGGGAGACCATTCGTGCCCTTGAATGAGGATCACCTGGCGGAGGGAGGTAAGGTCAACGCCAAGAATCTGCGCCTTTTCGAGAAAACCCGGAGACCATTCTTTTAATTGCAGCCAGTCGATCATAAAGGATTCCAGCATTCTCTCGCGCCACTGGGTCTGCTCCAAATGCCACGATTCTTTAATGAACAGCTCTGTCATTTTCCTGAGCAGCTCTCCATACGGCTGAATCTCAGCAGGCTCTCCCGTCAGTCCGAACACGGCGATGACATCACGCTCAGAAAATACGGGGAGGTTCAACCCCGCCTTTACCCCTTTGAGTCTCTTTTCATCTTCTTTTGTAATGATCACATTGCGTTTCTCTTTCGCGCAGATGAGCGCTCCTTCATGAAATAGCCCGACTCGCTCATCATTTGTGCTTGCCATAATGAGGCCGTCTGTGCTGACAATAATGACTTCACGTTTGTACATTTTTTTCACTTCGGCAATGATTTTTTTCGCTAACAGCGGTTGTAAAAACATGGCGGCGATCCCCCTCATGTTTTTATTATATAAGAAAAAAACCGGGCGCTGTCACCCGGTTTTGATGGCTATTGGGCAGGTTTTAATCCGCCTTCCAGCGTCTTTAACATTTCTTGTTTCTCACTCTCGGATGCGTGCTGCCAAATGACTTCAAACAAAACGCCGAGTCCCGGAAGCATTTTTTCTTCACCACTTTGAATCGCGTCCACTATTGTGTGCTCAAGCTGCTCCTGATCATTGCCCGTTACATTGGCAATGACGGCATGACGTAAATTAAGATCCATATGAAGCGCTCCTTTTTTTCTAAAATGTAATACGTATATTCTAACCCCGCACCCGGTTTATTATGTGCTGTTCTTGCGATATAATAACATCATGTTAAAAAAAGGAGAGCCACACAGACAGTGAAACAAATAGAATCGGCAAAAAACCAAAAAGTGAAGGATTGGAAAAAACTTCATACAAAAAAAGAACGAACAAAAACGAATACCTATTTGATTGAAGGAGAACACCTTGTTGAAGAAGCCTTAAAGAGCCCGGGTGCGGTGAAAGAAATCCTTGTCAAGGATGAAGCGGACATCCCGCCGAACCTGGATATAGGCATTCAGTGCTACGTGCTGAGCGAAGACGCGTTTTCAGCTGTAACAGAAACGGAAACACCGCAGCGGATCGCCGCTGTTTGCCATATGCCGGAAGAAAAGCTCGCGTCGCCTAACCGGGTGCTGCTGATTGACGCTGTTCAAGATCCGGGGAATCTCGGCACGATGATTCGCACGGCGGACGCAGCCGGTTTGGATGCGGTCGTGCTCGGTGACGGCACGGCGGATGCGTTTAACGGAAAAACGCTGCGGTCCGCGCAAGGCTCCCATTTTCACATTCCTGTTGTGAGAAGAAATATACAATCATACGTGGATGAATTAAAAGAAGAGGGCGTAAAAGTGTACGGCACAGCACTGCAAAACGGGGCGCCTTACCAGGACATTTCACCATCCGGTTCATTTGCTTTAATCGTCGGCAATGAAGGGGCGGGGGTGGATGCAGGATTGCTGGAAAAAACAGATTTGAACCTGTACGTCCCGCTGTACGGGCAGGCTGAATCACTGAACGTTGCAATTGCGGCGGCTATCCTGGTGTACCACTTGCGAGGATAGTGTTGCGCCGAGCGGAGTATTTCACTATAATAGAACATAATATTTGAAAAACCGTGACAGAGGATCTCGATTTCTGATCAACTGCCTTCCAGGGAGAAAATGCCGCAGACTGAGAGCATTTTTAATGCAGCCGGAAATTGGTTTCGCCTCTCGAGTTGTCACCGGGACCGCGCACCTTGCGCGTAAAGGTGAACCGGAATCTGATTCCGTTATGTCAATGAAGCTGACGACAGCATCAGTCTGTCTGAAATAAGGGTGGTACCGCGGCCACAACTCGTCCCTTGTCCTACAAGGGGCGGGTTTTTTTGTTTTCCAAAGACATATAACGGTTTGTTTACATAAAAGGAGGATGCAAAATGGAAGAAAAGCTAAAACAGCTGGAACAAGAAGCTTTAGATCAAGTAGAAGCGGCAAGCTCATTGAAGGTTGTCAATGATATTCGGGTTCAATATCTCGGAAAAAAAGGACCGATCACAGAAGTGCTGCGCGGAATGGGCAAGCTTTCTGCGGAGGAGCGTCCGAAAATGGGCGCTCTTGCCAATGAGGTAAGAGAACGAATCGCCAATGCGATTGCAGCTAAAAACGAAAAGCTTGAGGAAGAAGAAATGAAACAGAAGCTAGCGGGACAGACAATTGACGTCACACTCCCGGGTAATCCTGTCGCAATCGGCGGACGCCATCCGCTCACTGTTGTCATTGAAGAAATTGAAGATCTATTTATCGGCATGGGCTATACCGTTGAAGAAGGCCCTGAGGTCGAGACGGATTACTACAACTTCGAAGCGCTTAACCTGCCGAAAGAACACCCTGCCCGCGATATGCAGGACAGCTTTTACATCACAGAGGAAATGCTGATGAGAACGCAAACCTCTCCTGTTCAGACACGGACGATGGAAAAGCACAAAGGCAAGGGGCCTGTTAAAATCATTTGCCCTGGAAAAGTATACCGCCGCGATAATGATGACGCGACGCACTCTCACCAATTTATGCAGATTGAAGGGCTTGTTGTTGATAAAAACATCAGCATGAGTGATTTAAAAGGAACCCTTGAACTCGTTGCGAAAAAAATGTTCGGGCAAGACCGTGAAATCAGACTGCGCCCAAGCTTCTTCCCATTTACCGAGCCTTCAGTAGAAGTAGACGTAACGTGCTTTAAGTGCGGAGGAAACGGCTGCTCTGTATGTAAAGGAACAGGCTGGATTGAAATCCTCGGTGCCGGCATGGTTCACCCGAATGTGCTGGAAATGGCCGGCTTTGATCCGAAGGAATATCAGGGCTTTGCGTTCGGAATGGGTGTTGAGCGCATCGCGATGCTGAAATACGGCATCGATGATATCCGCCACTTCTACACAAACGATGTCAGATTTATTTCGCAGTTTAAACAGGCGTAAGAGGAGGATGCTAGAATGTTTGTTTCTTATAAATGGTTAGAGGATTATGTTGATTTAAAAGGCATGGATCCGGCTGTTCTTGCTGAGAAAATAACAAGAGCCGGTATTGAAGTTGAAGGAATTGAGTATAAAGGGGAAGGCATTAAAGGCGTTGTCATCGGCCATGTGCTGGAGCGAGAGCAGCATCCAAACGCCGATAAGCTGAATAAGTGCCTTGTAGATATCGGAGCGGAGGCACCCGTACAGATCATTTGCGGCGCGCCAAACGTGGATAAAGGGCAAAAAGTTGCAGTCGCTACAGTCGGAGCGGTGCTTCCGGGCAATTTCAAAATCAAAAAAGCCAAGCTTCGCGGCGAAGAATCAAACGGCATGATCTGTTCCTTACAAGAGCTCGGTATTGAGAGCAAGCTTGTGGCGAAGGAATATGCGGAAGGCATATTCGTTTTCCCAAATGATGTTGAAACAGGAAGTGATGCGTTAGCGGCTTTACAGCTTGATGATGCTGTCTTAGAGCTCGGTTTAACACCGAACCGCGCCGATGCGATGAACATGCTTGGAGTTGCTTATGAGGTTGCGGCGATTTTAGACACAGAGGTAAAGCTTCCGCAAACGGATTACCCAGTCGCTTCAGAACAAGCGTCAGACTACATTTCTGTCAAAGTTGAAGACCGGGAAGCAAATCCGCTGTATGCAGCAAAAATCATTAAAAACGTAAAAATTGCTCCGTCACCGCTTTGGATGCAGACAAAGCTGATGAATGCAGGCATTCGCCCGCATAACAACGTCGTTGATATCACAAATTTTGTTTTATTGGAGTATGGACAGCCGCTTCACGCGTTTGATTATGACAGATTCGGCTCTAAGGAAGTCGTCGTCAGAAAAGCTGTTGAAAATGAAACGATTTTAACACTTGACGATCAAGAACGAAAACTGTCTGCCGATCACCTTGTCATTACAAACGGGTCTAAAGCACAAGCTGTTGCTGGTGTCATGGGAGGAGCAGAATCAGAAGTTCGGGAAGACACAACAACGATTTTGCTTGAAGCTGCGTTCTTTAACGGGCAGACGGTTCGCAAGGCTTCAAAAGATCTTGGTTTGAGAAGTGAATCGAGTGCAAGATTCGAAAAAGGCATTGATCCTGCGCGTGTGCGTCTTGCGGCAGAACGCGCGGCACAGCTGATCCACCTGTATGCCGGCGGTGAAGTGCTTGCCGGAACCGTTGAAGAAGACCATCTCACAATCGAAGCAAACAACATTCATGTATCGGCTGACAAGGTGAACAGCGTTCTCGGCATGACGATCAGCAAAGAAGAACTGATCAGCATTTATAAGCGTCTTGGCTTTACTGTCGGAGAAGCAAATGACTTGCTCGTTGTGACTGTTCCATCACGCCGAGGTGACATTCGAATCGAAGAGGATTTGGTTGAAGAAGCGGCAAGATTGTACGGCTACGACAACATTCCGTCCACACTTCCTGAAACAGCGGGAACTACAGGCGGATTGACGCCTTACCAGGTAAAACGCCGTAAAGTTAGACGTTTCCTAGAAGGGGCCGGCTTATCACAAGCGATTACCTACTCATTAACAAACGAGAAAAAAGCGGCGGCATTTGCGATTGAAAAATCGTTTAACACTGTCCTTGCGCTTCCAATGAGTGAAGAAAGAAGCATTCTCAGACACAGCCTTGTTCCGAATCTGCTTGAATCCGTTTCTTACAACCTGGCAAGACAAACTGATTCGGTTGCATTGTACGAAGTCGGTTCCGTTTTCCTGACGAAGGAAGAGGATACGAAACCTGTTGAAACGGAGCGCGTGGCAGGTGCGGTAACCGGTTTATGGCGCAAGCATCTGTGGCAGGGCGAGAAAAAACCAGTCGATTTCTTTGTCGCAAAAGGAATTGTAGAAGGGCTGTTAGATAAACTGAACGTTCTGGACAGCATTGAATTTGTGCAATCAGAAAGAAAACAGCTGCACCCGGGCAGAACTGCGAATATTCTTTTAAACGGTTCTCTTATCGGCTTTATTGGCCAAGTCCATCCTTCACTGGAAAAAGAACTGGATATTAAAGAAACGTACGTTTTCGAACTTGATCTTCACACGCTGCTTACAGCAGACACGGCGCCGCTCGTGTACACGGCGATTCCGAAATATCCGTCTGTGACACGTGATATCGCGCTTGTGACAGATCAATCAGTGACAAGCGGCCAGCTCGAGAGCGTCATCAAAGAGGCGGGCGGGAAGCTTCTGAAAGAAGTAACCGTCTTTGACGTCTACGAAGGCGAGCATATGGAGGAAGGCAAAAAGTCAGTCGCTTTCTCACTCCAATATGTAAATCCAGAGCAAACGCTGACTGAAGAAGAAGTGACAAAAGCGCACGACAAAGTCCTGAAAGC
Organism: Bacillus sp. LBG-1-113; assembly: GCF_020708615.1. Classification (NCBI taxonomy): domain Bacteria; kingdom Bacillati; phylum Bacillota; class Bacilli; order Caryophanales; family Bacillaceae; genus Bacillus; species Bacillus sp. LBG-1-113. The sequence goes on from NZ_JAJFDG010000001.1 coordinate 227,094, forward strand.
GTTGGAAAACACTTATCAGGCCGTATTGAGAGGCTAATAAAAAAGCTTGCAGAGAACATCTGCAAGCTTTTTTCTATGAACGTTTTTTATCTGCCAGGCGCTGCGCTTTCTGGGTATTGGCAAAATGAAGCTTTGTAAAGGTTCGGAGAGCGGGTGCCCCTTTTTTGATGATCAGTTTGGCGGCCGCTTCATCTACATGAGGGCCGGCCCCTTTCGGCAGTGTCATCCCCGCCTCGCGCGAAAGCTTATCCATTTCCATTAAAAAGGAATATCTCGCAATAATCGATGCAGCAGCGACTGACAGGTGAATGCCTTCAGCTTTTGTGCTGAAATAGGTGCGCTCCTGTACAATATCTCTTCCCTTTAAATGGTTGTAGTAGACGCCGGGCTCGGCGAATTGGTCGATCAGGATCGCCTCAGGCTTTACTCCGTCCATTTTTCGTAAAAGATGGGTTATGGCTTGATTATGCAAGAGAGCTTTCATTTTTCCCTGACTCATGCCTCTTTCCTGCATGCTGTTGTACTTTTCGTTTTTTAAAACGAGCAGGCTGTACGGAATGGTTTTGATCAGGCTTCGGGCGATCTCAATGATTTGCGGATCCTTTAAGTGTTTAGAATCCTTTACACCGAGTTCCTTCATTAAAGGAAGCTTTGTTTTGTCAACGTATGCGCACACAACCGTCATTGGTCCAAAGTAATCTCCGGTTCCGACCTCGTCAGAACCGATGACAGACATTCCTGCGATGTCTGTGGGAGGGGCGTAGCGTGAATCAGCCGGCTTTTTTGCTGTTTTCATCTTTTCCTGCGGCTCAGCAGTTCCCCAGCGGGCAGATTCTGTCTCTGCGTTTTTTCCCTGAAACAATACCTTACCTGACTTATAAGCTGTAATGGTACAGCCTGCCGGTTTTGCCTGAAAAATGGCACCCTGCGGCACAGATGCAGTAAGTGAACTGTTATACGCTGTTTTCATTTGGTCAATAGCAGACATTGGTACTTTTATCACAGAATGGGACACGTAATAATCTCCTTTTTTTACACGTTTCGCTGTATCTACCAGTGTATCATAACAGCGGGAGGCTCGTCTTTCCATTCATTTAATAAACGTGTTATGATAGGAACTAGGATTCTCACGGAATGGAGGAGAAACGTTGTCTGACGGCGAAAAAACGAAAACAACCGTTGACATTTACGGCCAGCACTTTACTATTATCGGTGAAGAAAGCAGAGCCCATATGAGATATGTGGCCGGAATTGTTGATGATAAAATGAGAGAAATCAATCAAAAAAATCCATATCTTGATATAAATAAACTTGCAGTGCTGACAGCGGTAAATGTGGTGCATGACTATGTGAAATTAAAAGAGGAATATGAAAAACTGGAGCGTCAGCTTAAAGAAAAGGATTGAACAACTATGCTAGATATCATCATCTTAATCTTGCTCCTGATGGGGACTTTACTGGGATTAAAACGCGGTTTTATCCTCCAGTTTATCCGCTTGACGAGCTTTATTCTTTCGATCGCGTTTGCGTCTTTATTCTATAAGAATGTAGCGCCGCATTTGAAGTGGATTCCCGCGCCCGATTTTTCAGCGGGACAGCCGGCGTTTTCTTTTTTCTCGGGAAATTTGGAAGCAGCCTATTATAATGCGATTGCATTTGTCGTTCTGTTTATGATCGCTAAAATCTTACTGAGAATCATCGGCTCATTCCTAAGTATTGTAGCGAGCATTCCTGTGATTAAACAAATCAACCAAATGCTCGGCGCTGTTCTCGGTTTTCTGGAAGTCTATTTATTTACATTTGTGCTGCTGTATGTTGCTTCCGTACTTCCGATAGACGGCTTACAGCAAATGATGGGGCAATCGTCTCTCGCAAATGTCATGATTAACCATACACCGTATTTGTCAGGGCTTTTACAGGAGCTCTGGACGCAATACGGAGGATAAAAAACTTCTCTTGTCCGGAGAAGTTTTTTTCAAGTATGATGGAAACATATGTGAAGGTCTGGGGGTTATTCTATGCATAAAAAAGATATTATCCGGCTGCTGGAAACCATTGCAGTCTACATGGAACTGAAAGGGGACAACCCGTTTAAAGTTTCGGCATTCCGAAAAGCAGCGGCAGCCCTGGAACAGGACGACCGCAGTTTATCAGAAATGGACGACATGATGTCGCTGTCCGGTATCGGGAAAGGCACGTACAGCGTCATAAAAGAATATATAGATGAAGGAAAGTCAAGTACGCTTGAATCTCTGCAGCAGGATGTGCCGGAAGGACTGGTGCCTTTATTGAAGCTGCCGGGGCTCGGCGGCAAAAAAATCGCAAAGCTGTATAAAGAGCTCGGCGTACATGATGCAGAATCATTGAAGGAAGCCTGCGAACAGCAGAAAGTCCAAGGGCTTGCGGGATTCGGCAAGAAATCAGAAGAAAAAATATTGCAGGCGCTCGGGGAAGCCGGAAAACAGCCTGAACGTTTTCCGATTGGCTATGCGCTCCGGGTCGCGCGGGAAATTGAAGAGCATCTTTCTCGATTGACAGACATCATCAAATATTCCCGTGCCGGAAGTCTCCGAAGAGCACGCGAAACCGTCAAAGATCTGGATTATATTATTGCGACGGATCATCCCGCTGAAGTAAGAGAGCAGCTGCTTGCGCTGCCAAACATCAAAAGCGTCATTGCCAGCGGGGACACGAAGGTATCCGTCATTCTTTCCTTTGAATATGAAACCAGTGTCGATTTCCGTCTCGTGACGGAAGAACAATTCCCGACAACTCTTCATCATTTTACGGGATCGAAGGACCACAATATCAAATTGCGGCAAATAGCAAAAGAACGCGGCGAACGGATCAGTGAGTACGGTGTCGAGACGGTTGAAACAGGAGAAATCAAAACCTTCCCGAACGAACGGGAATTTTACGCACACTTCGGCTTGCCCCTGATTCCGCCGGAACTCCGTGAAAGCGGACAAGAGGTGGAATCCTACAATGACAGCATTGAACTCATAGAGCACGAGCAAATCAAAGGCGATCTCCACATGCACTCCACATGGAGCGATGGTGCCTTTTCGATCAGGGAAATGGCTGAAGCATGCATAAAAAAAGGCTATCAGTACATGGCCATCACTGATCACTCCCAATATTTAAAGGTCGCCAACGGGCTGACTGCTGAAAGGCTCAAGCAGCAGGCGAAAGAAATTGACGCGCTGAATGCTGAGTTTGAGAACTTCCGTATTTTTAAAGGCGTTGAGATGGATATTCTTCCTGACGGCACACTTGATTATGATGACGATGTGTTGGCGGAAATGGATCTTGTCATTGCATCAATCCATTCAAGCTTTAATCAGCCGGAGCACGTCATTATGAAGCGGCTTGAGACGGCACTGACCAACAAGCATGTCGACATTATCGCCCATCCGACCGGGCGCCTCATCGGCAGACGTGCCGGTTACGAAATCGATATCGACAAACTGATTGAGCTCGCGAAGAAAACAAATACGGCGCTTGAACTCAACTCTAACCCTGCGCGTCTTGACCTGCGGACAGAGCATTTAATCAAAGCAAATGAACAAGGGGTTACATTGGTCATTAATACCGATGCCCATAACATCGAGATGTTAAACGATATGAAAACCGGCGTCACTGCCGCGCGCAAAGGCTGGACGGAAACGAAAAACGTCCTGAATGCCCGGTCGCTTGAAGACGTACAGGCATTCCTGAAGCGCAACGATTAAGTAAGGAGGCTCACACAACCGTGCAGCAAAAAGTATTATCATCTCTTGAATTCCATAAAGTGAAAGAACAGGTAATCGAGCACGCCGCTTCTTCGCTCGGAAAAGAAATGCTTCTCCAGCTAAAGCCTTCTGCTTCGATTGACGAAATCAAAAAACAGCTGGATGAGGTAGATGAAGCCTCTGCGATCATCCGGCTGCGAGGCCAGGCGCCGTTTGGCGGCCTTACCGATATCAGAGGGGCATTAAGACGGGCAGAAATCGGCAGCGTTCTCAGTCCCTCGGAATTCACTGAAATATCAGGGCTGCTTTACGCAGTCAAACAAATGAAACATTTTCTCGGACAAATGGCTGAAGACGGAGTCGACATTCCGCTGATGCAGCAATATACTGAACAGCTCATTACACTGCCCGATTTAGAACGAGAAATCAATTCCTGCATAGATGATCACGGCGAAGTGCTTGACCACGCGTCAGAAACGTTAAGAGGTATCCGCACGCAGCTCAGAACGCTCGAATCGAGAATCAGAGACCGTTTAGAATCCATTCTGCGCTCCTCTTCCGCTTCGAAAATGCTGTCTGATACGATTGTTACCATCCGAAATGACCGTTTTGTTATCCCAGTCAAACAAGAGTACAGATCAAGCTACGGAGGCATTGTGCATGACACCTCCTCTTCTGGCGCTACCCTGTTCATTGAACCGCAGGCGATTGTAGATATGAACAACTCGCTTCAGCAGGCGAAAGTGAAAGAAAAACAAGAAATTGAACGGATTTTACGCGTGCTGACAGAGCATACGGCAGAGCACACAGAGGAGCTTTTTCAAGATTTGCAAGTCCTGCAGACGCTAGACTTCATTTTTGCAAAAGCGAGGTACGCAAAAGCGGTCAAAGCAACAAAACCGACCATGAATGACAGCGGCTTTATCCGTCTGAAAAAAGCGCGCCATCCGTTGCTTCCGCCTGATCAAGTGGTCGCCAATGATATCGAGCTGGGCGGCGATTTTTCAACGATCGTGATTACAGGGCCGAATACCGGGGGGAAAACAGTAACCTTAAAAACACTGGGGCTGTTGACCTTAATGGCGCAATCGGGCCTTCATATTCCGGCAGATGAAGGATCGGAAGCCGCTGTATTTGAGCATGTGTTCGCTGATATCGGCGATGAACAGTCGATCGAGCAAAGCTTAAGTACATTTTCTTCCCATATGGTGAACATTGTCGGCATTTTAAAGCAAGTCAACGAAAACAGCCTTGTGCTCTTTGATGAACTGGGCGCGGGTACAGATCCGCAAGAAGGCGCGGCACTCGCCATGAGCATCTTAGATGAAGTCCACCGCACCAATGCCAGAGTGTTAGCGACGACGCATTATCCGGAGCTAAAGGCGTATGGCTATAACAGAGAAGGCGTCATGAACGCCAGTGTCGAATTTGACATTGAGACTCTTTCACCAACCTACAAGCTCTTAATCGGTGTACCGGGACGAAGCAACGCCTTTGAAATTTCTAAACGGCTCGGGCTTCCGGACCATATTATCGGGCAGGCGAAATCAGAAATGACGGCCGAGCATAATGAGGTCGATACGATGATTGCGTCTCTTGAACAAAGCAAAAAACGGGCGGAAGAAGAGCTTTCTGAAACAGAGTCGATCAGAAAAGAGGCCGAAAAGCTGCATAAAGAGCTGCAGCAGCAAATCATCGAACTCAACAGCAAAAAAGACAAATTGATGGAAGAGGCCGAACTTCAAGCGGCTGAAAAAGTTAAAGCGGCCACAAAAGAAGCTGAAGACATCATTCACGAATTACGCTCGATTAAAGAAGAACACAAATCCTTCAAGGATCACGAACTAATCAACGCGAAGAAACGATTAGAAGACGCTATGCCGACCTTTGAAAAGTCCAAAAAACCGGAAAAACCGAAAACGCAGAAACGCGTCTTGAAGCCTGGGGATGAAGTAAAAGTCCTTACGTTCGGGCAGAAAGGTACATTGCTTGAAAAAACCGGCGGCAATGAATGGAATGTTCAAATCGGCATTTTGAAAATGAAAGTGAAAGAAAAAGACCTGGAGTTTATCAAATCGGCTCCGGAACCAAAAAAAGAAAAACACATTACAGCGGTTAAGGGCAAAGATTACCACGTATCGCTTGAACTTGATCTTCGCGGCGAGCGCTATGAAAATGCCCTCAGCCGTGTTGAAAAATACTTGGATGACGCGGTGTTAGCGGGATATCCAAGAGTGTCCATTATCCATGGCAAAGGTACCGGTGCTTTAAGAAAAGGCGTGCAGGATCTCCTGAAAAATCATCGCAGCGTTAAAAGCTCCCGTTTCGGTGAAGCTGGTGAGGGAGGATCAGGCGTTACAATTGTTGAACTAAAATAAAAGGGAGTATGGCCATGAGTGATTTTTGGGAAAACGAGCTTGTGGAAATCGCGGCGTATTACAGTGTCGCGGTTCTCTGCCTCGTCCTCTTTTTGACTGTGTTTGAGCTGGTGACAGCTTATAAAAACTGGGAAGAGATTCAAAATGGTAATCTCGCTGTGGCAATGGCGACCGGCGGGAAAATTTTAGGGATAGCAAATGTGTTCCAGCACTCTATCTCTCAGCACAATTCTCTGCTGCAAATGATCGGCTGGGGTGTATACGGGTTTGTTATGCTTTTGATCAGCTACTTCATTTTTGAGTTTTTGACACCGCGGTTTAAAATTGATCAAGAAATTGAAAACGATAACCGGGCTGTCGGCTTTATCTCATTTGTCATTTCTGTCGGGCTTTCATTTGTTGTGGCAGCCGGAATATAAGGGGACGGAGAATAGATGGAAAAGCTTGCAAAAATACTGCTCGCCGCGGCGGGAATCTTTTTGTTGATTGGTCTTATATATCTGTTCATATTTTGAGAAAAAGAAAGATTTTCCTTTCTTTTTCTTTTTTTTGCCGTCCATCTGCTATAATAATAGGGTGAACTCTAAAACCGAAAGGGGAGGTTTTATGCAGTCTCAAAAGCCGTGGCTAGCCGAGTATCCCGAAGATATCCCGCATGAGCTTCCGTTGCCGACCCAAACCCTGCAATCCATCCTGACAGACTCCGCCGCACGATTTCCTGACAAAACAGCCGTATCTTTTTTCGGAAAAAAACTCACCTTTCATGACATTTTGACGGATGCTCTTAAACTCGCAGCTTTTCTGCAGCAAAATGGCCTGCAAAAAGGAGACAGAGTGGCTGTCATGCTGCCCAACTGTCCGCAATCCATCATTTCCTATTATGGGGTGCTGTTTGCCGGCGGTATCGTAGTGCAGACAAACCCGCTCTACACCGAGCATGAGCTCGAATATCAGCTGAGAGACGCAGAGGCCAGCGTGATCATCACCTTAGATTTGCTCTTCCCGAAGGCAATAAAAATGAAAACGTTATCAATTGTAGATCAGATTTTGGTGACGAGTATAAAAGACTATTTGCCGTTTCCAAAAAATATTCTCTATCCGCTTACGCAAAAACAAAAAGTGCACATTGACTTTGATGAAAACGACAATATTCATACCTTTGCTTCGAGCATGAAGCGGGAAAAAACAGAGCTAATCACAATTCCGGACATTGACCCCGAGCATGATATCGCTGTTCTGCAATACACCGGAGGAACGACGGGAGCGCCAAAAGGAGTCATGCTTACGCACAGAAATATTTTAGCCAATACCGAAATGTGTGCGGCATGGATGTACAACGTAAAGGAAGGCGATGAAAAAGTGCTTGGCATAGTCCCGTTTTTTCATGTCTATGGGCTGACAGCCGTGATGAATTATTCGATTAAACAAGGATTTGAAATGATCCTGCTTCCCAAGTTTGATCCGCTGCACACGCTCAAAATTATCGATAAACAAAAACCGACACTGTTCCCAGGCGCGCCGACGATTTATATTGGCCTCTTGCATCATCCTCAATTACAGCAATACGATCTGTCATCTATTAAAAGCTGCCTCAGCGGATCAGCCGCTCTCCCTGTTGAGGTGAAGCAGCAATTTGAAAAGGTGACTGGCGGAAATCTTGTGGAGGGATATGGTTTATCCGAGGCATCTCCGGTGACACACGCTAATTTTATCTGGGGGAAAAACAAACCCGGCAGTATCGGCTGTCCCTGGCCGAATACAGACGCAGCCATTTACTCTGAGGAGACTGGCCATTTTGCCGCTCCGTATGAGCATGGTGAGATCATCGTAAAAGGCCCGCAGGTCATGAAGGGATACTGGAACAAGCCGGAGGAAACGGCTGCAGTCTTAAGGGACGGATGGCTCTTCACTGGGGACATGGGCTATATGGATGAAGAAGGATTTTTCTATATAGCCGACCGGAAGAAGGACATTATTATCGCAGGCGGCTACAATATTTACCCGCGTGAAGTAGAAGAAGCGCTGTACGAACATGAAGCGATTCAGGAAATTGTCGTTGCAGGCGTGCCTGATTCGTACAGAGGGGAAACGGTAAAAGCGTTTGTCGTGTTAAAGAAAGGCGCACAAGCCGATGCAGCAGAGCTGGACGCTTTCGCCAGAGCCCGTCTTGCACCCTATAAAGTGCCGAAAGCCTATGAATTCAGAAAAGAGCTCCCGAAAACAGCGGTTGGGAAAATTTTAAGAAGGCGTTTACTTGAAGAAGAAACCGAAAATCATCATATCAAGTAATAAATAGAGCCATGAAAAAGAGAACATTAATGAATAAACTTGACAAAGCGGAAAATCCTTCTTATCATAAAATTATGAATGAATAGTCATTCATTTATATAGGAAGGAACGATGAAAATTGAAGCAAAAACGGCCAAAGTATATGCAGATCATTGATGCAGCAGTTGAAGTCATTGCGGAAAACGGCTACCACCAGTCACAGGTATCTAAAATCGCCAAACAAGCCGGAGTAGCGGACGGCACCATCTATCTTTATTTTAAAAATAAAGAAGACATTTTAATTTCTCTGTTTAAAGAAAAAATGGGCCAATTCATTGAGCGGATGGAAGAGGACATAAAAGAAAAGGCAACAGCAAAAGAGAAATTGGCGCTCGTGATTTCAAAACACTTCTCACTTTTGGCGGGCGACCATAACCTCGCTATTGTCACTCAGCTTGAGCTCCGCCAATCCAATTTGGAGCTCCGGCAGAAAATTAATGAAATATTAAAAGGCTACTTAAATATTTTAGACAGCATTCTGAAGGAAGGAATAAAATCAGGCGAGTTAAAAGAAGGCCTTGATGTCCGTCTCGCCCGGCAGATGATTTTTGGAACGATTGACGAAACCGTGACGACCTGGGTGATGAATGATCAAAAGTATGATCTGGCTGCTTTGTCAGACAGTGTTTTAGAATTACTGGTATCCGGAATTCACAATAAGTAAAGGAGTTCTGTCCTATGAATGCAATATCACTCGCAGTTGATCAATTTGTTGCAGTTATGACGATTCACAATCCGCCGGCAAACGCGCTTTCCAGCCGGATATTAGAAGAGCTGTCCTCCTGTCTTGATCAGTGTGAGACAGATGCCGGCGTGCGGTGCATTATTATACACGGGGAAGGAAGGTTTTTCTCCGCCGGCGCTGATATCAAAGAATTTACATCACTGAGAAACAGTGAGGATTCCTCACTGCTGGCTGAACGAGGGCAGCAGCTGATGGAGAGGGTTGAGAGCTTTCCCAAACCAATTATCGCGGCGATTCACGGAGCTGCCCTCGGCGGCGGGCTGGAACTTGCAATGTCCTGCCATATCAGAATCGCGGCAGAAGATGCCAAGCTGGGGCTTCCGGAGCTTAACCTCGGCATTATTCCCGGTTTTGCCGGAACACAGCGGCTCCCGCGATACATTGGTACAGCAAAAGCATTGGAACTCATTGGATCAGGAGAACCGATATCGGGAAAAGAAGCGCTTGACCTCGGACTTGTGACAATTGGAGCAAAAGATGAAGCAGAAGTGCTTGAAAAAGCGAAAACGCTTGCCGCCAAATTTGCAGAAAAAAGCCCGCAAACGATGGCGTCTCTGCTTGAGCTTCTCTATACAAACAAGGTGTATTCCTATGAAGGCAGCTTAAAGCTTGAAGCAAAGCGGTTTGGAGAAGCGTTTGAGTCGGAGGACGCCAAGGAAGGCATTCAGGCATTTCTCGAAAAAAGAAAGCCTCAGTTCAAAGGCGAATAAAAGGGGATATGATCATGAATCTATTTGTACTGATGAAACGGACGTTTGACACAGAAGAAAAAATCGTCATTGACGCGGGAAAGATTCAGGATGACGGGGCTGAATGGATTATCAATCCGTACGATGAGTACGCGATTGAAGAAGCTATTCAGCTGAAGGAAAAACACGGCGGCACCATCACTGTTGTTACTGTCGGCGGCGAAGAAGCGGAAAAGGAGCTGCGTACAGCGCTTGCCATGGGATGTGACCAAGCCGTTTTAATCAACATAGAAGATGATCTCGAAGAACCCGACCAGTATTCCATCTCTCAAGTTTTATACCACTATATGAAGGATCAGGAGTTTGACCTCATTCTCGGCGGAAATGTCGCGATCGATGGAGGCTCAGGACAAGTGGCGCCACGTCTGGCTGAGCTTCTAGACATTCCGTGCATCACGACGATTACTAAACTCGATATCAATGGAAGTGACGTAGAAGCAGAAAGGGACGTTGAAGGGGATGTTGAAAAAATCAAAACGACTCTCCCTTTGCTTGTCACAGCTCAGCAAGGCTTAAATGAACCTCGCTACCCATCGCTTCCGGGAATTATGAAAGCCAAGAAAAAACCGCTTGAAGAGCTTGAGCTGGATGATCTGGACTTGGATGAAGAAGATGCTGAACCAAAAATGAAAACAATTGAACGTTTTCTGCCGCCGAAAAAAGAAGCCGGGAAGCTTCTGCAGGGTGAGCCTGCCGAACAGGCAAAAGAGCTCGTATCATTGCTCCGCAGCGAGGCGAAAGTCATTTAGCGCTTGCACATTCAAAGAAACAGGGGGATGTTAGAATGGGAAAAAAAGTGATCGTACTCGGAGAAATACGTGACGGAGAACTGCGAAATGTCACCTTTGAAGCAATCTCCGCTGGAAGAACCATTTCAGATGATGGAGAAGTAATCGGTGTTCTTATAGGAGAAAACGTATCACAGCATGCAGAGGAGCTTATCCACTACGGTGCAGACAAAGTTCTCACAGCTGAGGACCCAAAGCTTAAGGCATATACGGCAGACGGATACAGCCAAGTGATGCGAACCATTATTGAAAAAGAAACACCTGATGCGGTCGTATGCGGACACACTGCAATGGGGAAGGATCTGTCGCCGAAGCTTGCAGCCCGGCTCCAAACAGGATTGATTTCTGACGCTACAGATGTAAGCGTTACCGGAGAAAACGTCGTTTTTACAAGACCGGTTTACTCAGGGAAGGCATTTGAACGCGTCATTTCAACGGATCTGATGACGCTTGTGACGATTCGCCCCAACAACATTCAAGCGTTAGAAAAAGACACCAGCCGGGTAGGCAGCATGGAAAGCATCGAAGTTTCCCTTACAGATCTCCGTACCGTCATACAAGAGATCGTCAAAAAAACAGCGGACGGCGTTGATCTCTCTGAAGCGAAAATCATTGTGGCGGGCGGCCGCGGAGTAAAAAGCAAGGAAGGCTTTCAGCCGTTGCAGGAGCTTGCCGAGGTGCTGGGCGCAGCAGTCGGCGCTTCACGCGGGGCGTGTGACGCTGATTATTGTGACTATGCTCTCCAAATCGGACAGACCGGAAAAGTTGTCACTCCCGATTTGTATATCGCCTGCGGAATTTCAGGCGCTATCCAGCATTTGGCGGGTATGTCCAACAGCAAGGTGATTGTCGCCATCAATAAAGATCCAGAAGCCGATATTTTTAAAATAGCTGATTACGGTATCGTAGGCGATTTATTTGAAGTCGTCCCATTACTGACGGAAGAATTCAAACAGCTGAATATTCACTCATAAAGGGAAGCCCCGGACTGCAGAAGTTCGGGGTTTTTGAATACATACGTACAAATCGTTATTAATAAAAAAAGTCATTGACATGTACGGACATATATAATAAGGTTACTTTAAAAGCGCTTACATTCATGCTGACTCCTCAGTCCAAACACAAATCCTATATTTGACTGTGGTGCTTTTCATATTTGTATGAAAGGAATGATCAAGCATGTCTGAACATACAGCAGTGATTCAAACGGATATTGTAAAAGGAACGATCAACAAAAATATATACGGTCATTTTGCTGAGCATTTAGGAAGAGGGATTTATGAAGGGATTTGGGTCGGAACGGAATCAAGCATTCCTCATATAAACGGTATAAGAAAAGATGTGTTAGAAGCGCTGAAACAGCTGCGTATTCCTGTCCTCCGATGGCCGGGCGGCTGCTTTGCGGATGAATATCATTGGGCCAACGGTGTGGGTGACCGGAAGACGATGCTCAACACTCACTGGGGCGGCACAGTTGAATCAAATGAATTCGGGACACATGAATTTATGATGCTGTGCGAGCTGCTTGAATGCGAACCTTACATTTGCGGCAATGTAGGGAGCGGAACAGTTCAGGAAATGGCGGAATGGATCGAATATATGACCTTTAAAGAAGGCACGCCAATGTCAGATTGGAGAAAACAAAACGGAAAAGAAGAGCCTTGGAAGTTGAAATATTTTGGAGTGGGCAATGAAAATTGGGGCTGCGGCGGCAACATGCACCCAGAGTACTATGCCGATCTATACCGCCGTTTTCAAACGTATGTCCGCAATTACAGCGGCAATGAAATTTATAAAATTGCCGGCGGTGCAAACGTTGATGATTTTAATTGGACGGACGTACTCATGAAAAAAGCCGCTGGCCTGATGGACGGGCTAAGTCTCCACTACTACACGATTCCGGGAGATTTCTGGAAGGGCAAAGGATCGGCCACAGAATTTACAGAGGACGAATGGTTCATTACAATGAAAAAGGCCAAATACATTGATGAGTTGATTCAAAAACACGGCACAATTATGGATCGGTACGATCCGGAGCAGCGGGTCGGACTGATTATTGACGAATGGGGCACATGGTTTGATCCTGAGCCAGGCACGAACCCAGGCTTTTTATATCAGCAAAACACGATTCGTGACGCGCTGGTCGCAGCTTCTCACTTTCACATTTTCCATCAGCATTGCCGCCGGGTGCAAATGACCAACATCGCGCAGACGGTAAATGTTCTTCAAGCTATGATTCTGACTGAGGGGGAACGAATGCTATTAACGCCGACATACCATGTGTTTGATATGTTTAAGGTACATCAGGATGCCTCTCTTTTAGATACTGAAACAACGTCCGCTGACTATGAATGGAAGGGAGAAACGCTGCCTCAAATCAGTGTGTCGGCATCAAGAAATGCGGAAGGCGATATAAACGTCAGCATCTGTAACATTGATCATCAAAATAAAGCAGAGGTGGAGATTGAGCTGAGAGGTCTTCACAAGACTGTGGATCATTCCGGCGTTATCCTGAATGCGGAGAAGATGAACGCCCATAACACGTTTGATGACCCGGAGCACGTAAAACCTGAATCGTTCAGCCGTTATTCTGTAAATAAAAACAAATTGAAAGCAAAGCTGCCGCCAATGGCAGTTGTCTTACTCACATTACGGACTGATTCTTAACCAAAAAAAGGAGCGCCGATCCATTAGAGGACGGAGCTCTTTTTTGTTTTGAAATAGCTCCGAAAGGGCATGGTAAAGTATATGACAGTTATAGAAGGGATGTTGTCCTATGCTTCGTACAATTTTAATGATCATCGGCGCAATTGTGGTGATCGGAGCGATTATCAGATTCGTGTTTTAATTTCGAAATGCCCCATTCTATGAGTAAACCGATTGTGATCAGGAAAAAATAATTTATAAGCATTTAAATAGCGTGAACGAATGGGAGATGCTATACTAAAAATCATCATTTCACAATTGGAGGAATTCAATAATGGCTATCGTAAAAGCAACTGATCAATCTTTCTCAGCTGAAACAAGCGAAGGCGTCGTACTGGCTGATTTCTGGGCCCCTTGGTGCGGACCTTGTAAAATGATTGCACCTGTTCTTGAAGAATTGGATCAAGAAATGGGCGACAAACTAAAAATCGTGAAAATCGATGTAGATGAGAACCAAGAGACAGCCGGCAAATACGGCGTTATGAGCATCCCGACACTTCTTGTCTTAAAAGACGGAGAAGTTGTTGAAACATCTGTCGGCTTCAAACCGAAAGAAGCGCTTCAAGAGCTTGTAAACAAACATCTTTAATTTTCGGCTGCTTACATGCCAGAGCGATTCCAATTGAGGGATCGCTTTTTTTATTCGCCAATTGTGAATCATGGAGAAAAACACCTGTTCGTGTTAAACTGGAAGCAAAGGACTAAATATAAGGAAGGGTAACATATGAACAAACAACTGAAAGAAAAACTCGCCCTCCTTCCCGATCAGCCAGGGTGTTACTTAATGAAGGACCGTCAGCAGACAGTGATCTACGTAGGAAAAGCAAAAGTGCTGAAAAACAGAGTGCGCTCCTACTTTACCGGCTCTCATGACGCAAAAACACAGAGGCTTGTGACGGAAATTGAGGATTTTGAATATATCGTGACGTCCTCCAATCTTGAAGCGCTTATTTTAGAAATGAACTTGATTAAAAAGCATGATCCGAAATATAACGTCATGCTGAAAGACGATAAAACCTATCCTTTTATAAAACTCACCCATGAACGCCACCCAAGGCTGATTGTCACCCGCAACGTCAAAAAAGACAAAGGGCGCTATTTCGGACCGTATCCGAATGTGCAGGCCGCAAGGGAGACAAAAAAGCTGCTCGACCGTCTCTACCCTCTCAGAAAATGCTCCAAGCTCCCGGACAGAGTGTGCCTTTATTATCACCTCGGACAATGTCTCGCTCCGTGTGTAAAGGACATTTCAGAAGAGACAAACAGAGAACTGGTAGAGAGCATAACCCGTTTCTTAAGGGGCGGCTATAACGACGTCAAAAAAGAGCTTGAAGAGAAAATGCTTGAGGCGGCTGAGAACCTTGAGTTTGAACGGGCAAAGGAACTTCGTGACCAAATCGCTCATATCGATTCAACGATGGAAAAACAAAAAATGACCATGAACGACTTAGTCGACCGTGACGTATTCGCTTACGCTTATGATAAAGGCTGGATGTGCGTACAGGTCTTTTTCGTACGGCAAGGAAAGCTTATTGAACGTGACGTCAGCATGTTTCCGCTTTATCAGGAAGCAGATGAAGAGTTCCTTACCTTCATCGGGCAGTTCTATTCAAAAAACAACCATTTTCTGCCGAAGGAAATTTTAGTGCCGGACAGCGTTGATCAATCGATGATTGAGCAGCTGTTGGAAACAAACGTCCATCAGCCGAAAAAAGGGGCGAAGAAAGAATTGCTTATGCTGGCACATAAAAACGCAAAAATCGCGCTTAAAGAAAAATTCTCTTTAATCGAACGTGACGAGGAGCGTTCATTCGGTGCTGTGCAGAAACTCGGAGACGCCTTAAATATTTATACCCCGCACAGAATCGAAGCGTTCGATAACTCGAATATACAAGGGACTAACCCGGTTTCGGCGATGATTGTGTTCATCGATGGCAAACCATACAAAAAGGAATACCGCAAGTACAAAATCAAAACTGTCACAGGGCCAGATGATTACGGCTCAATGAGAGAGGTTGTCAGACGAAGATATACGAGAGTGCTTCGTGAAAACCTGCCGCTGCCTGATCTGATCATTATAGACGGAGGGAAAGGCCAGATCAACGCGGCCCGTGACGTCGTTGAAAACGAACTCGGCCTGGACATCCCGATTGCCGGCTTGGCAAAGGATGATAAACACAGAACCTCCAACTTATTAATCGGTGATCCGCTTGAGGCGGTTTACCTTGAACGAAACAGCCAGGAATTTTACCTGCTTCAGCGCATTCAGGATGAGGTGCACCGATTTGCGATCAGCTTCCACAGACAGATCCGCGGGAAAAGCGCATTTCAATCTGTTTTGGACGACATACCGGGTATCGGAGAAAAAAGAAAGAAAATGCTGTTAAAGCATTTCGGTTCCGTCAAAAAAATGAAGGAAGCAAGCCTTGAGGACATCAAAAAAGCAGGGGTTCCCGAAGCGCCGGCACAGCTGCTTTATGACAAATTGCAAAAATAATGTTGTCCTTTTGAAAAAGTTCTGATAAAATGTGAACTAATTTCATAATTAGATCGTGTAATATGGTGAAGATAGAGGTGCGAACTTCAAGAGTAAGCCTTTGGAGAAAGATGGATTCTGAGAAAAAGGCTGAAAGGGGAGCGTCGCCGAAGCAAATAAAACCCCATCGGTATTATTTGCTGGCCGTGCATTGAATAAATGTAAGGCTGTCAAGAAATCATTTTCTTGGAGGGCTATCTCGTTGTTCATAATCATCTTGATGATTAATTGATAAGCAATGAGAGCAATTCCTCTCATTGCTTTTTTTATTGTGGACAAAGCGCTCTTTCTCCTCACCCGCACGAACCAAAATGTAAAGGGTGGTTAACATGGGTCTCATTGTACAAAAATTCGGAGGTACTTCCGTCGGCTCAGTCGAAAAAATTCAAAATGCAGCAAATCGCGTCATTGCGGAAAAACAGAAAGGCCATCAAGTCGTCGTTGTCGTATCAGCTATGGGGAAATCCACTGACGCATTGGTCAGCCTTGCAAAAGACATCACTGATCAGCCGAGCAAACGTGAAATGGATATGCTGCTGGCAACAGGCGAGCAGGTCACCATTTCCCTGCTTTCCATGGCGCTGCAGGAAAAAGGCTATGACGCCGTTTCCTATACAGGATGGCAGGCGGGAATCCGCACCGAGGACGTCCATGGCAATGCCAGAATTACGGATATAAACACGTCTGCCTTAGAAAGCCAGCTTCAAAAGGGAAAAGTAGTTGTTGTGGCAGGATTTCAAGGCATGACAGACGACAGTGAAATCACGACATTGGGCAGGGGCGGTTCAGACACAACAGCAGTGGCTTTGGCTGCCGCATTAAAAGCGGACAAATGTGATATTTATACGGACGTGCCCGGCGTGTTTACAACCGATCCGCGCTACGTGAAATCAGCGAGAAAGCTTGCCGGCATCTCTTACGATGAAATGCTGGAGCTTGCCAATTTAGGCGCTGGTGTTCTTCATCCAAGAGCTGTTGAATTCGCGAAAAATTACCAAGTGCCGTTAGAAGTGCGTTCAAGTACAGAAACAGAAGCGGGAACATTAATTGAGGAGGAATCATCCATGGAGCAGAACCTTATCGTCAGAGGCATCGCGTTCGAAGATCAAATCACAAGGGTAACCATCTACGGGCTGACAAGCGGCCTGACCACTTTGTCTACCATTTTTACAACTCTTGCAAAACGAAACATTAATGTGGATATCATTATCCAAACGCAGGCGGGAGACCATGAGACCGGTATTTCCTTCTCTGTTAAATCAGAAGACGCGGATCAGGCTGTTGCCGTACTTGAAGAGTACAAAGACGCGCTTGAATTCGAAAAAATTGAGACAGAAAGCAAATTGGCCAAAGTATCCATTGTTGGATCAGGCATGGTATCAAATCCCGGTGTAGCGGCTGAAATGTTTGCTGTACTGGCGGAAAAAAACATATTAATCAAAATGGTCAGCACATCTGAAATCAAAGTTTCAACAGTAGTGAGCGAAAATGACATGGTAAAAGCGGTGGAAGCACTGCACGATGCGTTTGAACTCTCGAAACACCCTTCAGCTGTGTCATGACAACCAAAAAGGCGGGACTCATGCAGTCACCGCCTTTTTCATTAAACAGGGTCTTTCATATCCCATTTAACAGTCAGAACCACTTTATCGGCTCTCTTTTTTACTTGTTCGTATGATTCGGCAATCTGATCATTCATCAATTGAATTTGCTCGGCGATGAAGCCAGCTTCCAGCTGAAAGCAAGGTTCTTTCTGATATTTGAGCCGATTGGAAATGATCTGTCCTTCAAGCTCGAATTCTAGCTCCTGTTTCTTTGCGCTAACGTTTGTGAGGGTTCCCCAGCCTGCTTCTTCAAAGAAAGCCGGAAATTCCTCCCATGATTCAAGAGGAAACTTTCGGGCGAGATGTTTCCCTGCCCAATACATCATGGAAGAGTAATCTTGGCCAAGCATGTCTGGGAGAACAATCTCTCGTATCAGTTCATAGGCATAGGCGTTCATTTCAATTTCTTTTAGATTATGTATTGATGCTTCATATTTAGACTTCATATCTGTCTCCCCTCTCTCCTCCGTATATTATAGCCCAAACAGGGGGGAGGATTACAGAATGATCCTGTATTTATCATGAAAAATTAAGAAAGAATTATATATTGATAAAATAAAATTTTTGAATCAACTAATCAATTCGGAAAATTAGAATTTATGTACGCGTTTTCTTGACGCCCTTTTGTGGTAGGAGTAAAATGAAATTGTCAATAAATCTTAATAAAGTGCTTACAATTGAAAGAAGTGGGGGAAGAGATTTAGCACATTTCGCACTTATCAAACAGGGGGTAAAGTAATGTCTGGGAACAGAGAGTTTTATTTTCGAAGATTGCATTCCTTGCTTGGCGTCATACCGGTCGGCATCTTTTTGATTCAGCATTTGGTCGTCAACCAGTTTGCCGCAAGGGGCGCGGAAGCATTCAATAATGCTGCTCATTTTATGGATAGTCTGCCTTTCAGGTATGCTCTGGAAATCTTTATTATCTTCTTACCTTTAATTTATCATGCAGTTTATGGTGTGTACATAGCGTTTACTGCGAAAAATAACGCAGGCCAATATAGCTATATGCGAAACTGGCTCTTTGTCCTGCAGCGTGTAACGGGTATCATCACCCTCATTTTTGTGAGCTGGCATGTGTGGGAAACACGCATTGCTGCACAGATGGGCGCTGAGGTTAATTTCGACATGATGGCGAATATCTTGAGCTCACCGGCTATGCTGGGCTTTTACATTGTAGGTGTACTATCAACCATTTTCCACTTCTCGAACGGTTTATGGTCTTTCGCTGTTACATGGGGCATCACGGTAACGCCTCGTTCTCAAAGAATTTCGACATACGTTACGCTGATTATTTTTGTTGCACTGTCTTACGTAGGCTTAAAAGCGATTTTTGCATTTGTATAAGAGAGTACTAGATTACTAGAGGGAGAGGGGCTATCATGAGTCAATCAAGCATTATCGTAGTCGGCGGGGGTCTTGCCGGCCTCATGGCGACAATTAAAGCAGCGGAATCAGGAATGGCGGTTAAGCTGTTTTCCATCGTTCCTGTGAAACGTTCTCATTCGGTTTGTGCCCAAGGCGGCATCAACGGAGCGGTCAATACAAAAGGGGAAGGTGACTCTCCGTGGGAACATTTTGACGATACTGTATACGGGGGAGACTTTCTTGCCAATCAGCCGCCGGTTAAGGCGATGTGTGAAGCGGCGCCGTCAATCATCCACTTATTAGACCGGATGGGCGTCATGTTTAACCGGACGCCTGAGGGGCTGCTTGATTTCCGCCGATTTGGGGGTACACAGCACCACAGAACAGCTTATGCAGGTGCGACGACTGGCCAGCAGCTGCTTTATGCTCTGGACGAGCAAGTGCGCAGATACGAGGTTGCAGGTCTGGTCACAAAATACGAAGGCTGGGAATTCCTTGGCGCTGTATTAGATGATGACAGAACATGCCGCGGAATTGTCGCGCAAAACCTGACAAACATGCAAATTGAATCCTTCCGTTCAGACGCTGTGATTATGGCGACGGGCGGACCGGGAATCATTTTCGGTAAATCCACAAACTCCATGATTAATACAGGGTCTGCTGCATCGATCGTTTATCAGCAGGGAGCGTATTATGCAAATGGAGAATTCATTCAGATCCACCCGACAGCCATACCGGGGGATGATAAATTAAGGCTGATGAGTGAATCTGCACGCGGTGAAGGCGGACGTGTATGGACATACAAAGACGGTAAACCGTGGTATTTCCTTGAGGAGAAATATCCTGCGTATGGAAACTTGGTGCCGCGTGATATTGCGACACGCGAAATATTTGATGTGTGTGTGAATCAGAAACTCGGCATCAACGGCGAGAATATGGTATATCTCGATCTGTCTCATAAAGATCCAAAAGAGCTTGACATTAAGCTCGGCGGCATCATTGAAATTTATGAGAAGTTTATGGGAGACGACCCGCGCAAACTTCCGATGAAAATCTTCCCTGCGGTTCATTATTCAATGGGCGGCTTATGGGTGGACTACGATCAAATGACAAATATTCCGGGACTGTTTGCCGCTGGAGAATGTGATTACTCCATGCACGGCGGCAACCGCTTGGGAGCAAACTCCCTGCTCTCCGCGATTTACGGAGGAATGGTAGCCGGACCGAATGCTGTTAAATATGTAAACGGCTTAGAATCTTCCGCAGAGGATATGTCTTCAGCGATATTCGATGCCCACGTGAAAAAAGAAGAAGATAAATGGGCTGAGATTATGAATATGGACGGAAACGAAAATGCGTACGTCCTCCATAGAGAGCTCGGGGAATGGATGACGGCGAATGTGACGGTTGTCCGCCATAATGACAAGCTGTTGAAAACAGATGACAAAATTCAGGAGCTAATGGAGCGGTTTAAAAAGATTAACATCAATGACACGACAAAATGGAGCAACCAGGGAGCTATGTTTACACGCCAGCTTTCAAACATGCTTCAGCTTGCCAGGGTAATTACACTGGGTG
Organism: Bacillus sp. LBG-1-113; assembly: GCF_020708615.1. Lineage (NCBI taxonomy): Bacteria > Bacillati > Bacillota > Bacilli > Caryophanales > Bacillaceae > Bacillus > Bacillus sp. LBG-1-113. Next base: position 247,605 of record NZ_JAJFDG010000001.1, read on the forward strand.
CTTACAACCGTAATGAAAGCAGGGGCGCCCATTATAAACCGGATTTCCCTGAGCGTAATGACGATGAATGGCTCAAAACAACAATGGCTAAACATGTAAGCCCGTATGAAGCGCCGGAGTTTGAGTATCAGGATGTCGATGTATCACTGATAACGCCTCGGAAACGGGATTACTCGAAGAAGAAGGTGGCGAAATAATCATGAGTGAGAAAAAGACCATACGATTTATTATCACACGTCAAGATACACCCGACAGCACGCCTTACGATGAAGAATTTGAGATTCCATACCGCCCGAATCTGAACGTTATTTCCGCTCTAATGGAAATCCGCCGGAATCCGGTTAACGTGAAAGGTGAAAAGACGACTCCTGTTACTTGGGATATGAACTGTCTTGAAGAAGTATGCGGCGCATGTTCAATGGTCATAAACGGAAAGCCCCGCCAGTCGTGTACGGCGCTTGTTGACCAGCTTGAACAGCCGATCCGCTTAAAACCGATGAAAACATTCCCGGTCGTGCGTGATTTGCAGGTTGACCGCAGCAGAATGTTTAATTCGCTGAAAAAAGTAAAAGCGTGGATACCGATCGACGGCACGTACGATTTAGGACCGGGACCGAGAATGCCGGAAAAACGCCGCCAGTGGGCATATGAATTATCAAAATGCATGACGTGCGGTGTCTGCCTGGAAGCCTGCCCGAATGTAAACAGCAAATCGAAATTCATGGGGCCTGCTCCGATGTCTCAGGTCCGTTTGTTTAACGCCCATCCGACAGGTGCCATGAACAAATCTGACCGGCTGGAAGCACTGATGGAAGAAGGGGGCCTTGCAGATTGCGGTAACTCGCAAAACTGCGTTCAATCCTGCCCGAAAGGCATTCCGCTGACCACTTCTATCGCTGCCTTAAACAGGGATACAAACTTACAAGCATTCCGCAATTTCTTCGGAAGCGACAGAGTATAAGAAGAAAAAACCTCTTCCGCATGGGAGAGGTTTTTTTAACAATAAGGAGATGAGTGAAATGAAGCTTCCTGCTTATATTGACATGCCGTTTCAAAAATGGAAAGAATCCTTTTCTTTTTTTAATGAAGTTTCTGTACGATTTTCTGAGACAGATATGTTTGGACATATGAATAATGTAATCCCTTTCATCTATTTTGAAGAAGCGAGGATATCTTATTTTAAACATTTGAATATGATGAAACAAAATAAGCAAACCATGACCGTCGTCGCCAGTCAGCAATGTGATTATCTGCGCCAAGTCATGCCTTATGAAGACTTGCGTATTTATGTGAAAACAAGCGCTGTAGGCAGTTCATCCCTCACTTTGCATTACCTCGGAGAAAATAGCGTAGGGGAGCCCTGCTTCACCGGAGCTGTTGTCATGGTTCAAGTGTCAAAGGAAAGCGGAAAGGCTGTCAGCTGGACGAATGAGGAGAAAGAAAAGCTTCTCCATACACCATAAACTAATTCTTCTGTAAACGTCACCTCCTGAGCCCTCCTGACATATGATATCTTGACTATATCAAAACCCATTCGTTTCAGATTCGCTCTCACCTTAGCAAGGAGGGTTACAATACTTGAAGGAGAAAGAATTTCAATCGAAGCCGCTGCTAACGAAAAGAGAAAGAGAAGTGTTCGAATTGCTCGTTCAAGATAAGACAACAAAGGAGATTGCAAGCGAGCTATTTATCAGTGAGAAAACCGTTCGAAACCATATTTCAAATGCCATGCAGAAATTGGGTGTGAAAGGGCGTTCGCAAGCCGTTGTTGAGCTTCTTAGAATGGGTGAGCTAGAGCTTTAATCCTTGCCGGTATTCCTTCTTTTCAGGAGGGAGCCGGTTATTGCTGTTTGTCTGAAAAGTTCCGAATTCCTATTTTAAACCAGGATGATACGATATAAAACGAGATTTCAATTTGCTTTCATTTGCCTAATGTCCCTCTATTTCTCGTCCCGCGAGTCTTGCATTTTCTATAGAAAAGAAGGAAAATAGACACGGAACGCTTTTGTGCGTAAGAGATCCTTGAGTGAGGGATGGACAAATGACATCAAAACCTTTGGAGCATGTTGCGGACATTGAAAAGTCGCTCCGCCACATTGCCGCGATCATTAAACAAAAAGGAAGAGAAATCCTAAACCAATACGCAATTACGCCGCCGCAATTTGTCGGTCTGCAATGGCTTTATGAATTAGGAGACATGACAATCGGCGAACTATCGGGGAAAATGTATCTGGCATGCAGCACGACGACGGATCTCATCGACCGTATGCAAAAAAATGAGCTTGTCGAGCGGGTAAAGGACCCGGCGGACAGACGTGTCGTCAGGATACACCTTCTGCCAGAAGGAGAACGCATTATCCAAGAAGTCATTACAAAAAGGCAGGAATACCTGCGTGATATGTTCGAAACGTTTACAGATGAAGAAATAGCCATCTTCGAAAAATCATTGATGAAACTGCAGCAAGAAATGAAGAGAAAATGAGGCGATTTTGTTGGAACAACCAATAGGAGTCATTGATTCCGGGGTTGGCGGGTTAACCGTTGCAAAGGAAATCATGAGACAGCTACCAAAAGAAAATATAATCTACGTAGGGGATACGAAACGGTGTCCGTACGGGCCGCGTCCTGAAGAAGAAGTGCTTCAATACACGTGGGAGCTGACAAATTATTTGTTGAAAAACCACCACATTAAGATGCTGGTGATCGCCTGCAACACCGCGACAGCAATTGCACTGGAAGACATCCAGCGCGACGTCGATATTCCGGTGGTCGGGGTGATCCAGCCTGGTGCGCGGGCAGCGATAAAAGTGACGGGAAATCAGCATATCGGTGTGATCGGCACAGAAAATACCATTAAGAGCAATGCTTATGAAGAAGCCCTTCTGGCATTAAATGCTGAACTGAAGGTTGAAAATCTTGCCTGTCCGCTGCTTGTGCCGTTTGTGGAAAGCGGAAAGTTTCTGGACAAAACAGCAGACGAGATTGTCAAAACATCACTATCTCCGTTAAAAGATACATCGATTGACTCGCTGATTTTAGGCTGCACCCATTACCCTATTTTAAAAGACGCGATTCAAAGATATATGGGAGAGCATGTAAATATTATTTCGTCAGGCGATGAAACAGCCCGGGAAGTAAGTACGATTCTATCGTATAAAGGACTGCTGAATCAATCTTCGTTTACCCCGAATCATCAATTCCTGACTACAGGAGAACGGGATCAGTTTGCGAAAATAGCAGATGACTGGTTTGGCCATGAAGTAGGTCACGTAGAATGCATCTCTTTGCGAGAACCAATCAGAAGATAGTTTTGCCCCGCAACGGCGTGTTGCGGGTTTTTTGTGTTTTTAATGGAATTCATCGGTCTATTTCCCGCTGAGGCTCGTATACATAGTAGTACAAACAGCCTTAGGAGGGAAAAGTATGCTGAAAAAAGGACCTGCAGTCATTGGTGCCACTTGTCTCACCTCTGCCTTGCTTTTATCCGGGTGCGGTTTATTTCAATCCGATAAGACAGCCGAGGAAATCGATCCGCCTCAAGACGTTACATACGTAAATGATGAAGCGGGGACCGATTCAAATACAACAGCAGCCGAAAAAACAAAAAATGAAAAAAGTGATACCGAAAAAGCGAATCAGGACTCTTCTACAGTGATGAGGGAGCTTTATCTCATTGATAAAAACGGTTATGTCGTTGCGCAAACGATGCCTCTTCCGAAAAGTGAAGGAACGGCTAAGCAGGCGCTTGAATACCTTGTGCAGGGCGGGCCTGTGTCAGAGATTCTGCCGAATGGCTTCAGAGCCGTTTTGCCGGCTGACACAACTGTTAACGTAGACATCAAAAAAGATGGCACTGCTATAGCGGACTTCTCGAAAGAATTTAAAAACTATAAGAAGGAAGATGAACAGAAAATCGTCCAATCGGTGACGTGGACGCTGACTCAATTCAGTTCAATTGATAAAGTGAAGCTGAGAATCAACGGCCATGAACTGAAGGAGATGCCTGTAGGCGGCACGCCGATCTCAGACGATTTAAGCCGTAAGGACGGGATTAATTTGGAAACTGCCGGCGTCAATGATCTCACAGCTACACATCCGCTGACAGTCTATTATTTAGCGGAAAACGATGACAGTGAATATTACGTGCCGGTAACAAAACGAATTGACAATTCTAAAACAGACGACATTACAGCGGCTATTAATGAACTGGCTGAGGGCCCGAGCAAGGCGAGCGGCCTGTTGACGGATTTCAGCGAAGATGTGAAGCTGGTCAGTAAGCCGAAAATCAAAGATGGACGTGTAACGCTAGATTTTAATCAATCCATTTTCGGAAGCGCCGATGAAAAGACGAAAATGATTTCTTCAGAAGTGCTCAACAGCATTGTGCTGACTTTAACAGAGCAGCCGGATGTAAAAAGCGTATCCGTTAAAGTGAACGGGAAAGCCGAACTCGTGAACGAAAAAGGCGAAAAACTTTCAGAAGCGGTATCCAGACCGTCTCAAGTGAATACGGGTAGTTTTTAAATTGGGATTTTTGATATACTAGAAAGAAAGAGGTTAGCGTTCCGGCTGCCTCTTTCTTTATTCAATTCCGGGACAAAAATGGTTTATGTACATACAATCGGAGGTAAAACATGAGACATGACGGAAGACAACATGATGAGCTGCGTCCAATTACATTTGATTTGGACTTTATCAGCCATCCGGAAGGGTCTGTTCTAATAACAGCGGGAAATACAAAAGTAATCTGCAACGCATCTGTAGAGGACCGCGTACCACCGTTTTTGCGGGGCGGAGGCAAAGGGTGGATTACAGCTGAGTACAGCATGCTGCCGCGGGCTACAAATCAAAGAACGATCAGAGAATCTTCCAAAGGGAAAATTTCCGGCAGAACGATGGAAATTCAGCGTTTGATCGGCCGCGCGCTTCGGGCAGTCGTTGATTTAGAGAAACTGGGTGAACGTACGATTTGGATTGACTGTGACGTCATTCAGGCGGACGGAGGAACAAGAACGGCTTCCATTACCGGAGCATATCTTGCCATGGCGATTGCAATTGGCAAGCTGCTCAAAGCGGGAACGATTAAAACAAACCCGCTCACTGATTTCCTGGCAGCGATTTCTGTCGGAATTGATAAAGAGCAGGGAATTTTGTTAGATTTAAATTATGAAGAAGATTCTGCTGCTGAAGTTGATATGAATGTCATCATGACAGGCAGCGGCCGCTTTGTGGAGCTTCAGGGAACAGGGGAAGAGGCAACCTTTTCACGTGAGGATCTGAATGGCCTTCTCAGTCTTGCAGAAAAAGGCATTCAGGAACTGATTGACAAGCAAAAAGAAGTACTGGGCGATTCTCTTCCAGAACTGAAATAATGACAGAAAGGCTTGATCATCATGAAAGAAGCAATTATTGCGACTCACAATCCGGGAAAAGTGAAGGAGTTTAAAGAAATCCTTGAGCCGAGAGGGTACGAGGTAAAATCATTAGCTGAAATCGGATTTGCAGAAGAGATAGAAGAAACAGGCCATACGTTTGAAGAAAATGCGATTCTAAAAGCGGAAGCGGTGGCAAAAGCAGTGAACAAAATGGTCATTGCAGACGACTCGGGTTTGTCCGTTGATAATTTAGGAGGCCGCCCCGGCGTCTATTCAGCACGCTATGCAGGGGAACAGAAAGATGACCAGGCGAATATCGATAAAGTGCTGAGCGAGCTGAAAGGCATCGAAAAAGAGCAGCGTACGGCCCGTTTTCGCTGCGCGCTTGCCGTGAGTATTCCGGGAGAGGAAACAAAAACTGTTGAGGGGCATGTTGAAGGGTATATTGCCGAGGAGCCGAAAGGAGAATACGGCTTTGGCTATGACCCCATCTTTATCGTCAAAGATAAAGATAAGACAATGGCAGAGCTGACAAGTGATGAAAAAAATAAAATCAGCCACAGGGCTGACGCACTTAAAAAGCTGTCGAAGCTCTTGGAGGCATAAGGGGGAGCGTATATATGAACGTGCTGATTATCAGTGACAGCCATGGACTTGAAGAAGAACTCCAAACCATCGCGAAACGTCATGAAGCGGATGTTGATCTCATGATTCATTGCGGAGACTCTGAGCTTGAAACCGGCCATCCGGCGTTAGAGCCTTATTCCGTTGTAAAAGGCAATTGTGATTTTATCGGCGATTTTAAGGACGAGCTCCTGCTGACGGCCGGTTCTAAAAAAATATTGGTTACGCATGGACACCTTCATGGTATTAAACAGACCTTGCTAAACGTATACTATCGTGCAGAGGAGCTTGGAGCGGAAATCATTTGCTTCGGGCATTCACACATCGCAGGAAGCGAAATGCTGCGCGGAAAACTGATGATTAATCCAGGCAGCATCCGCCTTCCAAGGGTGCGCAGCACAGAAAGCTATGCTATACTGTCTTTAGAAAATGATACAGCAACAGTGCGTTTTTATAACCAAGCAGGCGATGAAATCATTGATTTGCAACACCGTGTAACCCTATGAAATATCACATGAGGAAGAAAATTTTCTTCCTCATGAAAAAAATTCTAAAAAACCGTTGACTTATCATTGCAACCCATATATAATAAATCTTGTCGCTGATAGTTAAAGCGAAAACAAAAAAACAAAACGTGTCCCAGTAGCTCAGCTGGATAGAGCAACGGCCTTCTAAGCCGTCGGTCGGGAGTTCGAATCTCTCCTGGGACGTACCAAGAAAAAACCTCAAATCCTTTAAGGATTTGAGGTTTTTGTTTATGATGCTTATTTGTTATTTAACGTATCATCATCCAGGTCGCGGACATTTCCTTCTTTATTCAGACGAGGTTCTTCTTTTTTTACAGTTTCAGAAATATGCTCATTTTCTTCGACAGTCCGTTTCCCGATAACCACTTCATCCGTAACAACGGGTTTTTTGGTCACTTCAAGCTTTTCCTCAACGATAGGAACTCTGACCGTTTCTGAGTCATTTACGGGAGAAGCGTCTGCCGTGTTTTCATCCACCGGACGGCGTTCAACGTAAATTTCATCATGTCTTACCGGAATGTCTATATCTCTTTGTTCTGTTTTGACTTCTTTTCCGATTTCCACTTCACCGATTTGGATATCTTCTTTATCCACTTTCAGCTGTTCTTCTCGAAGCGGCAGGGTCTTTTCTTCTTTTGTTGTATAATCCACTGTCTCATTTGCATTTGCAAAGCCGCCTGAAAGGGCATTGCCATTATCAATAGGCGTATCTAAGTCTGCGTCTGTATCAACGGCTACGAGAAGCTTTCCGTCATCCAGATCCTCTTGATACTTGTCTATTTCATCATTTGAGATATCCAGATCTGATAATGCTTTGCTGTGTGCGCCTGTATCATCCATTGTGAAATAATCTTTCAGTTTATCGAAAAAGGATTCAGAATCACTATCATTTGCTTCAAGGGCTTGATTTACTTCTGTCCCTGTACGAGATTCGAGATAATCGGTATCCCGGCGATTTGTGACAACAGAAATATCGTCAGAATCATACCCCTTTGTTAGTAAGCCTTCAATCACTGCAATGGTCTCTTGTGGAGTTTCGTATACACCAACTACACTTTTTGTCATATTAATCTCCTCCTTTATGAATTTGCATTATATCGTTCATGTCGTTTGTAATTCCCGCTGTTCTTAAAAATAAACAAGATTGAAAACATCCGAGTTTTTTTAGAGAAAACTCGTATTATAATTTCCTGAAAAATGAATATACAGGAAAAGATATAAAAAAATCGTAGTCTTGCCGATATTTGTTATGTGAAACAATTAAATAAAGGAGTGTTTTCTTTTGAAAAAATGGTTCATTGTTTTTTTCTTATTCGTGATTACGCTGTTTCAATCGCTCCAAACCGTTCGCGCGGAAACAGTTGAATGGAAAGAAAGAGCAGATTTGCCTGAGCCGCGTGTCGGCGCAAGCAGCGGTGTAGTTGATGGAAAGATATATGTGATAGGTGGCGGAACTGTAAAACCAGGTACTTATGGGAATCAAACGTTTGTCTATGATCCTAAAACAAATGAATGGACAAGAAAAGCCGACATGCCCACAGCGAGGGGGGGAGCTGCATCAGTTACTGTAGATGGGAAAATTTATGTCTTGGGCGGAATGTCAAACGATGGAGCTGTCAACACAATAGAAGTATATGATCCAAAAAAAGACACGTGGGAAAAATTAGATGATCTTCCTTTTGAAAGAAAGGTTCCAGCCTATCAAATATACGCTGAAGTTATAGGAAAGAAAATTTACGTGGTAGGCTTCGAAAATAGGTTTGATGGAACCACTTACAGTTATGATCTCGAAACGAAGAAATGGGAGAAAAAACAGATATTGAAAAATTATGAGGTAACTGGAGCTTCTACAGCAGTAATTGATAATAAACTATATTTACTTGGCGGAACGCATTATAATCCCCAAATCGTTTATGTTTATGATCCAGAAAAAGATACGTGGGTAAAAAATGGTACCGGATTCACAGCAGGGTATTATTCTGCTCTTGCTTACAAAGGAAAAATTCTGATGACTGGAGGTGTAAACCGAATTAAGGTGTACGATCCTAAAAGTCAATCAGTTACAGCCGTGACAAATCCGAAAGCTTTATACAGAATGGTGCATTCTTCTGTCATTATTGATGATACACTTTACGTAATTGGTGGAAGAGAAGAAAATTCCAGTTTTGGTGGATATGCAAATTCTAAAATTAAATCGGTTATATCTATTTCGTTAAAAGATTTAAATATACCATCCGATTCAGAGGAAACTCCGGGAGATAAGGATAAAGAATCAACAACACCTTCTGAGGATAATTCAGCAGAAGACGGAGACGCCCTCCTTGTTATTACAATGGTAAACGGTTTGCAAAAAGAATATCAGCTGTCCATGAAAGAAGTGAACGGTTTCCTCAAATGGTATAAGCAGCGTGATGCTGGAGAGGGACCGGGCTTTTATGAAATTGATGAGCATGACAACAACAAAGGGCCTTTTGAAAGTAAAAAGGATTATGTTGTGTTTAAAAATATTTTGATGTATGAAGTGAATAAATATAAATAATAATTCAATCATCCAGTACAATGCTGGATGGTTTTTTTGTGTGATAAGCAATCGAGAAAGTTGTCTATAAATGTAAGATGCTGCCTAGATAGCAGAAGATGAATTGTAACCACAAAAAAAGACAGATAAGACAGAAACATAGTCCTGCACTTATCTATCCTCTATATTTCATAATTCCTTTGTCATAAACACGCTGCTCGGATCTTCCGTATAGTCTGCAAACGGCTGGCAATACCGGAATCCGAAGCTTTCATAAAGTTTTCTTGCCGGCTCGAAAGAAGTCATCGACCCCGTTTCTAAACTCAAGCGCTGATAGCCGCGCCGCTTGGCTTCTTCTATAATGTGCTGAAGAACTTTGCTGGCGACGCCCTTTCTTAAATGGGAAGAAGAGGTTCGCATCGACTTAATTTCTCCGTGCCGGCGGTCCAGTTCTTTTAGTGCTCCGCAGCCGGCTAATTTATTGTCGTCCCATGCGCTCCAAAATGTAATCTCAGGTTTTTTCAGCTTTTCTATGTCCAGGGCATGAATACTTTCAGCCGGAGACATGAGAGTCATGCTATGTAAATGCTCACTTACTAATTCGATCACTTGATGTCCGGTCAAATCATCTACTTTAATATGCAAAATGAATTCCTCCTCAAAAACCGTCACTGTGAACATACTTATCCTTTATCTTAAAATATATCCTTTTTGCTTCCAAATAGTAAGATAGGAAACCTCACATTCTATTAGCTTTATTTAAAGATGAATAAATTAATAAGTGCCGAACATAGATGTTCGGCACCTGATGATATTTAATATCGAAATCCTCCGTGTACACCAGATGCTCCGCTGAACCCTCCGGCGTGCGTCGCCGGGATACTAAAACCGCCGCCATGGCCGCTATAGCCGGCACCTGAAAATTGCTGCCCGTAAAATCCTGAAGCATATGGAAATGAAGAGTACATAGCAGAGGGGGTGCTAAGCGGGCTGTATGCCTGGCTGAACGGCTGTCCGTATCCAAAGCCTCCATATGGCTGGTGGCCTTGCTGATAAAAGCCAGGGGCTGCCGGATAAAATGGCTGGGGAAAGCTTGGAAAACCCCCGGGAAATCCTTGGATGTCTGCAAATGATTTATTCATCGTATCACCTTTTCTTTGCAAGATAACACCAGTGTATGACGAAAAATAATGAAAGAGCCTATCCGAACTGAAATTGTTTTTTGCCAGAAGATCTTCCGTATATACGTCTCCTCGAAACAAAAACACGTCATATTATGTGACATGTTTATATGAAATTGAAAAATTCGAGTGTAAACTTGATAGATTAATAAAAAAATTACAAAAACTTTTATCTTTTGAAATTCCTTATATACCAATAATGAAAGCGTATACAGTATAGTTTGATTAATCTAAATTGTCTAATAATTTTAAAAAATGCTGTTGACACTGCGTCCAAAGCGGCGTAATATGAGTTCAACAAAAGATAAACGCAAGTTTCACAAGCACAAATGATTGCAATAGGATACTAAAAAAATGATCTTATTGGACGGCAGAATAGATGTTCAAGAGACTGAATATGAAAAGCGCAGATGAGGATAAGTAGCCTTGAAAAAGCTTTCCACAGAGAACCGGATTAGCTGAGAACCGGCGAAGCTTTACAAGGTGAACTCGCCTCAGAGTGCCAGTCTGAAATCACAGTAGGACTTGGCCGGGTGAACGATGATGTTTACTCGTTATTAAAACGGATAGGAATATCCATGAGACGGCCGTATCAAAGGCCGTAAACAAGGGTGGTACCGCGGAAAGAAGAGCCTTTTCGCCCCTTTTGGCTATCGCATTCACTGCGCGGCTGATTGTGGGCGGAAGGGCTTTTTTTATTGAATAATCAGCTATAAAGCTAATAATTGATGATCTTTAGAGGATGAAAATCCAAAAGGAGGAACTAAAAATGGGGACTAATGTACAGGTGGATTCAGCATCTGCCAAATGTACACAGACGATGAGCGGAGCGTTAATGCTGATTGAATCATTAAAGAAAGAAAAAGTAGAAATGATATTCGGTTATCCGGGCGGAGCTGTACTTCCGATCTACGATAAGCTGTACAATTCGGGAATGGTACATATCCTTCCCCGACACGAGCAAGGCGCTATTCATGCAGCGGAAGGATACGCGAGAGTTTCTGGAAAACCAGGAGTCGTTATTGCGACATCAGGTCCGGGAGCGACAAACCTTGTTACTGGACTTGCGGATGCTATGATTGATTCACTGCCTTTAGTCGTCTTTACAGGACAGGTGGCAACCTCCGTTATCGGCACCGACGCTTTTCAGGAAGCGGACATTTTAGGAATTACAATGCCGGTTACAAAACACAGCTATCAGGTCCGCCATCCGGAAGATCTGCCGCGCATCATTAAAGAAGCATTCCATATTGCGACAACGGGAAGACCGGGGCCTGTACTAATCGATATTCCGAAAGATGTTGCAACAATTGAAGGGGAATTCAGCTATGATCACGAGATGAATCTCCCGGGATATCAGCCGACAACGGAGCCGAATTATTTGCAGATCCGCAAGCTTGTGGAAGCCGTAAGCAGCGCAAAGAAACCGGTTATCCTAGCGGGCGCGGGCGTATTGCACGGAAAAGCGTCAGAAGAATTAAAAAATTATGCCGAGCAGCAGCAAATTCCGGTCGTACACACGCTTTTAGGGCTCGGGGGGTTCCCGGCAGACCATCCGCTTTTCTTAGGAATGGCGGGTATGCACGGCACTTATACAGCGAACATGGCCCTTCATGACTGTGATCTATTAATCAGTATCGGCGCCCGTTTTGATGACCGCGTCACCGGAAACCTGAAGCATTTTGCGAGAAACGCAAAGATTGCCCACATTGATATTGATCCGGCTGAAATCGGAAAAATCATGAAAACACAGATTCCGGTTGTCGGCGACAGCAAAGTTGTCCTGCAAGAGCTGATCAAACAAAACGGCAAACAAGGCGATTCAAGCGAATGGAAAAAACAGCTTGCCGAGTGGAAAGAAGAGTATCCGCTCTGGTATGTAGACAACGAAGAAGAAGGCTTTAAACCTCAGAAACTGATTAAGTACATTCATCAATTTACAAAGGGCGAAGCCATTGTCGCAACGGATGTCGGCCAGCATCAAATGTGGTCAGCACAATTTTATCCGTTCAAAAAGGCAGATAAATGGGTGACATCAGGCGGTCTTGGAACGATGGGTTTCGGCCTTCCGGCAGCGATTGGCGCACAGCTGGCCGATAAAGATGCAACCGTGGTGGCGGTGCTTGGAGACGGCGGTTTTCAAATGACGCTTCAGGAACTTGATGTTATTCGCGAATTGAATCTGCCGGTTAAAGTTGTGATCTTGAATAACGCTTGTCTCGGAATGGTAAGACAGTGGCAGGAAATTTTCTATGAAGAGCGTTATTCAGAATCTAAATTCGCTTCACAGCCTGACTTTGTCAAATTGTCAGAAGCATACGGCATTAAAGGCATCAGAATCTCCTCTGATGCAGAAGCGAAGGAAAAGCTGGAAGAGGCATTAACATCAAAAGAACCGGTTGTCATTGACGTTCGGGTTGCCAGTGAAGAAAAAGTATTCCCGATGGTGGCTCCGGGGAAAGGGCTGCATGAAATGGTGGGGGTGAAACCTTGAAAAGAATTATCACATTGACTGTGGTGAACCGCTCCGGCGTGTTAAACCGGATCACCGGTCTATTTACAAAAAGACACTACAACATTGAAAGCATTACAGTTGGACACACAGAAACAACTGGCGTTTCCAGAATCACCTTTGTCGTTCACGTTGAAGGAGAAAATGATGTTGAACAACTGACAAAACAGCTTAACAAACAAATTGATGTGCTGAAAGTCACTGACATCACAAATCAATCAATTGTCCAAAGGGAGCTGGCCTTAATCAAGGTCGTTTCCGCACCGTCAACGAGGACAGAGATTAACGGAATGATAGAGCCGTTCAGAGCTTCTGTCGTTGACGTCAGCAGAGACAGCATCGTTGTACAGGTGACTGGCGAATCGAACAAAATTGAAGCGCTGATTGAATTACTAAAGCCTTATGGAATCAAAGAAATTGCGAGAACAGGTACAACGGCTTTTGCGAGGGGCACTCAGCAAAAGGCGTCATCCAATAAAACAATATCTATTGTATAAAACATAACAAGGGAGAGATTGAAATGGTAAAAGTATATTATAACGGTGATATCAAAGAGAACGTATTGGCTGGGAAAACAGTAGCGATTATCGGCTATGGCTCACAAGGGCATGCACATGCGCTGAACCTGAAAGAAAGCGGAATTGACGTGATTGTCGGTGTCAGACAAGGAAAATCTTTCACTCAGGCGCAAGAAGACGGACATCGAGTATTTACAGTAAAAGAAGCTGCGGCTCAAGCTGAAATCATTATGGTTCTTCTTCCGGATGAACAGCAGCAAAAAGTATATGAAGATGAAATCAAAGATGAGCTGACTGCAGGCAAATCATTGGTCTTCGCTCACGGATTTAACGTTCATTTCCACCAAATTGTTCCTCCGGCAGATGTTGACGTATTCTTGGTAGCGCCTAAAGGTCCTGGACATTTGGTTAGAAGAACATATGAGCAGGGAGCAGGCGTACCGGCGTTGTTCGCGATCTATCAGGATGTGACAGGTGAAGCGAAAGATAAAGCTTTGGCATATGCAAAAGGAATTGGCGGAGCAAGAGCAGGCGTTTTGGAAACGACATTTAAAGAAGAAACAGAAACGGATCTGTTCGGTGAGCAAGCTGTACTTTGCGGAGGATTAACGTCCCTGGTAAAAGCTGGTTTTGAAACATTAACTGAAGCTGGTTATCAGCCGGAACTCGCATATTTTGAATGTCTTCATGAGCTGAAATTAATCGTTGACCTGATGTATGAAGAAGGATTGGCAGGCATGAGATACTCTATTTCTGATACTGCTCAATGGGGAGACTTCGTATCCGGGCCGCGTGTTGTAGACGCAAAAGTAAAAGAATCAATGAAAGAAGTCTTAAAAGACATCCAAGACGGAACATTTGCAAAAGAGTGGATCGTAGAAAACCAAGTAAACCGTCCTCGTTTCAACGCAATCAATACGAGCGAAAACGAACATCAAATCGAAGTGGTGGGAAGAAAGCTTCGTGAAATGATGCCGTTTGTCAAACAAGGCAAGAAGAAGGAAGCGGTGGTCTCCGTTGCGCAAAATTAATTTTTTCGATACGACGCTTCGTGATGGTGAACAGTCCCCTGGTGTGAACTTAAATACACAGGAGAAACTTGCCATAGCAAAGCAGCTCGAAAGACTCGGGGCAGATATCATTGAAGCGGGATTTCCCGCTTCGTCCCGAGGTGACTTTTTAGCTGTGCAGGAAATCGCAAAAACCATTAAAAATTGTTCTGTGACAGGTCTTGCCCGCTGTGTAAAAGGTGATATTGATGCTGCATGGGAAGCGTTAAAAGACGGTGCTCAGCCAAGAATTCACGTCTTCATTGCCACATCGGACATTCATTTAAAACACAAGCTGAAAATGACGCGTGAACAGGTCATTGAAAGAGCGGTTGAAATGGTGAAATACGCAAAAGAGCGTTTCCCGATTGTTCAATGGTCTGCTGAGGATGCCTGCCGAACTGAACTGCCGTTTTTAGCAGAAATCGTAGAAAAAGTGATTGACGCAGGGGCTACTGTCATCAACCTTCCGGATACAGTCGGCTATTTGGCTCCGGCTGAATACGGGAATATCTTTAAATATATGAAAGAGAACGTTCCAAACATACATCAAGCAAAGCTGTCAGCTCACTGCCACGATGATTTGGGAATGGCAGTCGCCAATTCTCTCTCAGCGATCGAAAATGGCGCTGATCAAATTGAATGTGCGATTAACGGAATTGGTGAAAGAGCCGGAAACGCTGCATTAGAGGAAATCGCAGTTGCCCTTCATACCAGAAAAGATTTCTATCAAGTCGAAACAGGCATTACGCTAAATGAAATAAAACGCACTAGTGATTTAGTAAGTAAGTTCACAGGTATGGTTGTTCCGCGAAATAAAGCGGTAGTGGGCGACAATGCATTTGCTCATGAATCAGGCATCCACCAGGACGGCTTCTTAAAAGAAAAATCAACATACGAAATTATTTCACCAGAGCTTGTCGGTGTAACGGCAGATGCGCTTGTCCTAGGCAAGCATTCAGGACGCCATGCATTTAAAGACCGGCTGACAGCATTGGGATTCCAATTTGATAGTGAAGAGATTAATAAGTTCTTTACGATGTTTAAAGAGTTGACTGAGAAGAAAAAAGAAATCACGGATGAGGATCTTGTCTCTCTTATTTTAGAAGAAAAAGTAACAGACCGCAAGATTGGGTATGAATTTCTTTCTCTGCAAGTCCATTATGGAACATCTCAGGTCCCTACAGCTACGGTTTCTTTGAAAAATCAAGAAAACGCCCAGCTTATTCAGGAAGCGGCTACAGGAGCCGGTAGCGTGGAAGCGATATACAATACCCTTGAACGCTGTATCGATAAAGATGTGGAGCTCTTAGACTACCGCATTCAGTCTAATAGAAAGGGCGAAGACGCATTTGCCCAGGTTTATGTAAGAGTAGTAGTAAACGGAAAAGAATCCGCAGGGCGGGGCATAGCGCAAGACGTATTAGAAGCTTCGGCGAAAGCCTATCTGAACGCAGTCAACCGTCAATTGGTTTTCCAGTCTAATATGAACGGACTGCAAAACCATACAGCTGTCGGATCATAATAGAAAGGAGAACGGTTAACTTGAAGAAACGGATTGCTCTATTGCCCGGAGACGGGATCGGCCCTGAAGTATTAGAATCAGCGACAGACGTGCTGAAAAGTGTTGCCGAACGCTTCAGCCATGAATTTGAATTTGAATACGGCCTTATTGGAGGAGCGGCAATTGACGAACACAACAACCCTCTCCCAGAGGAAACCATTGCGATTTGTAAAAAGGCTGATGCTATTTTGCTCGGTGCTGTCGGCGGCCCGAAATGGGATCAAAACCCTTCGGAACTGAGGCCAGAAAAAGGGCTGCTCGGCATTAGAAAACAGCTTGACCTGTTTGCGAATTTGCGGCCTGTGAAAGTGTTTGAAAGCCTTTCTGACGCTTCGCCTTTGAAAAAAGAATATATTGATAACGTTGATTTCGTTATCGTTCGTGAACTGACAGGCGGTTTGTATTTCGGCCAGCCGAGCAAACGCTATGTAAACAGTGAAGGTGAGCAAGAAGCGGTAGACACACTGTTTTATAAGAGGGAAGAAATTGAACGCGTGATTAGAGAGGGCTTTAAAATGGCGGCTGCCAGAAAAGGCAAGGTTACCTCTGTTGATAAAGCGAACGTTCTTGAATCAAGCAGGCTGTGGCGCGAAGTGGCTGAAGACGTCGCAAAAGACTATCCTGATGTGAAACTTGAGCATATGCTCGTTGATAACGCGGCAATGCAGCTGATTTATGCACCGAATCAATTTGATGTCGTGGTGACTGAAAATATGTTTGGTGACATTTTAAGTGACGAAGCGTCCATGCTAACAGGTTCTCTCGGAATGCTTCCGTCAGCGAGCCTATCAAGCTCAGGACTCCATTTGTTCGAGCCTGTACATGGCTCTGCACCTGACATAGCAGGGAAAGGAATGGCAAATCCATTTGCGGCTATATTGTCAGCGGCAATGCTTTTGAGAACATCTTTCGGGCTTGAAGAAGAAGCGAAAGATGTAGAAGATGCGGTCAACCAGGTTCTTACCTCTGGAAAAAGAACAAGAGACTTGGCAAGAGGTGAAGAATACAGCAGTACTCAGGCCATTACAGAGGAAGTTAAGACAGCATTGATGAGTGAAAATACAATTTCTAACGTGTGACAGCTTATGGTGTAAGCGGTCTTAGTTCATAGGTAGAGGGAGGAAATAAAGATGATGCCTCGAACGATCATCGAAAAGATTTGGGATCAGCATATTGTAAAACATGGTGAGGGAAAACCGGATCTTCTCTATATTGATTTGCATCTCATCCATGAGGTGACATCCCCTCAGGCATTTGAAGGGTTGAGACAAAAGGGAAGAAAGGTCAGAAAACCGCAAAATACTTTCGCGACGATGGACCACAACATTCCAACCGTCAATCGCTTTGAGATAACGGATGAAGTTGCGAAACGACAAGTGACAGCGCTTGAGCGGAACTGCGAAGAGTTTGGCGTACGCCTTGCCGATCTTCACAGTGTAGATCAGGGGATTGTCCATGTAGTCGGGCCTGAGCTTGGCTTAACGCTTCCGGGAAAAACGATCGTATGCGGCGACAGTCATACTTCGACTCACGGTGCATTCGGCGCCCTGGCATTTGGAATCGGAACGAGTGAGGTTGAACATGTTCTTTCTACACAGACACTGTGGCAGCAGCGTCCGAAAACGCTTGAGGTGCGTGTAGACGGGACACTGCAAAAAGGGGTAACCGCAAAGGATGTCATTCTTGCTGTTATCGGTAAATACGGCGTGAAATTCGGCACCGGTTACGTCATTGAATACACTGGGGAAGTATTCAGAAACATGACGATGGATGAGCGGATGACCGTTTGCAACATGTCAATTGAAGCCGGAGCAAGAGCAGGTTTGATTGCGCCTGACGAAGTGACATTTGAATATTGCAAAAATCGCAAGTATACGCCAAAAGGAGAAGAATTTGATAAAGCCGTAGAAGAATGGAAAGCGCTGCGCACTGATCCAGGCGCTGTTTACGATAAATCAATAGTGCTTGACGGCAATGACATTTCTCCTATGGTGACATGGGGTATCAACCCGGGAATGGTTCTTCCTGTCGATTCTGAAGTTCCGGCACCGGAAAGCTTTTCAGCGGAAGATGACAAAAAAGAAGCGATTCGCGCTTATGAATATATGGGGCTGACACCTCATCAGAAAATTGAAGATATCAAAGTGGAGCACGTATTTATCGGTTCCTGTACTAATTCACGCATGACTGACCTCCGCCAGGCTGCCGATATGATCAAAGGAAAAAAGGTAGCTGAAAGTGTTAGAGCAATCGTCGTGCCTGGATCTCAGAGCATAAAACTTCAGGCTGAAAAGGAAGGGCTTCATCAGATCTTCTTAGACGCTGGATTTGAATGGAGAGAATCAGGCTGCAGCATGTGTTTGAGCATGAATAATGATGTTGTTCCTGAAGGAGAGCGCTGTGCGTCAACCTCTAACCGCAACTTTGAGGGCAGACAAGGAAAAGGCGCGAAAACACATCTCGTCAGCCCTGCGATGGCTGCGATGGCAGCCATTCACGGCCATTTCGTGGATGTCAGGAAGTTTTATCAGGAAAAAACAGTTGTGTAAGGAGTGCACGAGATGGAACCTTTGAAAACACATACGGGAAAAGCGGCCGTATTGAATCGTATTAATGTTGATACAGATCAGATCATACCGAAACAATTTCTGAAGAGAATTGAAAGAACGGGCTACGGCCGTTTTGCATTCTTTGACTGGAGATACGATGCGAATGGTGAACCGAACCCGGAATTTGAACTAAACCAGCCGGCTTATGAAGGGGCATCCATTTTAATAGCGGGAGAAAACTTCGGCTGCGGGTCATCGCGTGAACACGCTCCGTGGGCGCTTGATGATTATGGCTTTAAAATCATTATTGCACCGTCATTTGCTGATATTTTCCACCAAAACTGCTTTAAAAACGGTATGCTGCCGATTCGCATGCCGTATGACAATTGGAAAAAGCTTGTCGGACAATACGAAAATCAGTCACTGCAAATGACAGTCGATCTTGAGAATCAGCTTATTCACGACAGTGAAGGCAACCAGATCTCATTCGAAGTCGATCCGCATTGGAAAGAAATGCTGATCAACGGCTATGATGAAATTTCATTAACGCTCTTACTTGAAGATGAAATCAAGCAATTTGAGTCGCAGAGAAGCTCTTGGCTTCAAGCTTAAAAAAGCTGCCCGGCAATTTGTCCGGCAGTTTTTTTTTGCCTGGCAGAACCTTTCCTTTCTTGTTTTTGTGTACGGGTGTTGATACACTTGAACAAAATAAATGCCTGAAAGGAATATAGGTATGACGCATGACAAGAAAAACGCAAAAATTATTCCTTTTCCTCATCTGAAAGACCGTCTGGTGGAAAAAGGAATGTCCTCGCTGAAGGAGAAAAAGTATCAAGAGGCGCTGGAACTGTTTTCAGAAGCAATGAAATATGATGATACTGAATCAGATCTTCACTTGGGCATGGCCATTTGCTTTTTGGAGCTGGGCGAATTGGAAGAGGCAAAACGTGTATGCGAAAAGATGCTGAAAGAAGGATATGGCCAGTATTTTACGGTCTTACAAGTGTACATGACGATCTTAATACAGCTTAAGAAATACGAAGAAGTAAAACGCACGATTGAAGCCGTCCTTGAGGAAAATCAGCTGCCTGCGGAAAGCGCCGAGCAATTTTATAAACTGCTTGATTTCAGCCGTAAAATGACCGATCCAGAGCGAGAGGACGAGGCTTGGGCCGAAGAGTATGAAGATGTGATCGACACGGACAAAGTGTTAGCCAGCCCAGAGGAACAAATGAATTTGATCCATTCATTGAAAGACCGCAATGTAGCGAAGTATACGGGGCTGTTAAAAACAATCCTTGAAGATCCCGCTGCCCACCCGATTATCAAGACGATGATCGTGATGTTAATGGCGGAACACGACTACAGCAAACCGGTCCACATTACAAAATTCGGAGACTCTATGACAATCGAGCCGAGCGAGACTGTCCCGCCTGATGCCTCCCCGATTTTGCACCGCGTTCTCCGGGTGCTGGATGAAACGCTTGGGAATGAAAATCCAACCCTGTATGCAGCGGTAGAAGAACTGTGGAGAAGACATTTGTACGTTTTATATCCATTTCAGCCTAAATTGCTGTCTGCTGATCTTTGGGCGGCAGCCCTGCATAAAGTCGGCTATGAAATGCATGGGATTGAGATTGAAAGCGAAGAGCTGCATATGATGTATGAGTTTACCGACAGAGAACTTGATGAAGCGTGCACAATGATTAAAGATATTGAAGAAATTTCTTATTTGTAAATCACGCCATATAGTTGAAAGCGGTATGTGTTATGTTATAATATAATGGTTGTATTTGTGTATAACGGGTTATTAGAAATACGGTTGGACAGGCTTTACAGTTCATTATTAAAATGGATACATAATGATTCTGATCTTTGGCAGCTTCGTTTTTGTTGGACGAAGCCGAATGATTGCTTTAGAATGGAAGACCGACACAACCTGAATAGATTTTTGGAGGGAAACACATGTCTGTAAAATGGGAAAAACAAGAAGGCAACGAAGGCGTTTTAACTGTTGAAGTTGATGCTGAAACATTTAAAACGGCACTTGATGATGCATTTAAAAAAGTAGTTAAGCAAGTTTCAATTCCTGGATTCCGTAAAGGGAAAATTCCTCGCGGTTTATTCGAACAGCGCTTTGGCGTAGAAGCTCTTTACCAAGATGCTTTGGATATTCTTCTTCCTGTAGAATACCCTAAAGCGGTTGAAGAAGCTGGAATCGAGCCTGTAGACCGTCCTGAAATCGATGTTGAAAAGATCGAAAAAGGCGAAAGCTTAATCTTCACTGCAAAAGTAACAGTGAAACCTGAAGTGAAGCTTGGCGAATACAAAGGCTTAGGCATCGAAAAAGACGACACAGCTGTAACGGACGAAGATGTTCAAAACGAACTAAAAGCGCTTCAAGAGCGTCAAGCTGAGCTTGTTGTAAAAGAAGAAGGCGCTGTTGAAGAAGGAAACACTGTTGTTCTTGACTTCGAAGGATTCGTTGACGGCGAAGCATTCGAAGGCGGAAAAGCTGAAAACTATTCACTTGAAGTGGGTTCTGGTTCATTCATTCCTGGCTTCGAAGATCAGTTAGTTGGCCTTGAAGCAGGTGCTGAGAAGGATGTTGAAGTAACATTCCCTGAAGAGTACCACGCTGAAGATCTTGCCGGCAAACCAGCTGTCTTCAAAGTGAAAATTCACGAAATCAAAGCGAAAGAGCTTCCTGAGCTTGACGATGAATTCGCAAAAGATATCGATGAAGAAGTGGAAACACTTGCTGAATTGACTGAAAAAACGAAGAAAAGTTTAGAAGAAGCAAAAGAAAACGAAGCTGACGCTAAATTGCGTGAAGAACTTGTTCTGAAAGCTTCTGAAAACGCTGAAATCGATGTTCCTCAAGCGATGATCGATACTGAGCTTGACCGCATGCTGAAAGAATTCGAACAGCGTCTTCAAATGCAAGGCATGAACCTTGAGCTTTACACTCAATTCTCAGGCCAAGATGAAGCTGCGTTAAAAGAGCAAATGAAAGAAGATGCTGCAAAACGCGTTAAATCTAACCTGACTCTTGAGGCAATTGCGAAAGCGGAAAACCTTGAAGTAACAGATGAGGAAGTTGATGCTGAGCTTTCTAAAATGGCTGAAGCATACAACATGCCTGTTGAAAATATCAAACAAGCCATCGGTTCTACTGACGCGATGAAAGAAGATTTAAAAGTTCGCAAAGCAATTGATTTTCTTGTAGAAAACCGTTAATATGGTGCATAATAATAGTAATAATAAAACAGGGCGCGAATCATTCGTGCCTTGTTTTGTACAATTATGATATATCTCTTTTTCTTGGGGCAAGATAGTTAATGCAGGGCTGTTTTTTGTCATACATATAGAATGTGCAAGTCAGAAACACAATGTTACCGTCTTTTTGGAAAGTATGGTAAAATGCAATACATACTCGTTCGTTTCAAGAATCATTTTCTTTTGCTCTGCCGGTAAAAGAAAAAGTGAGACAAGATTAAGGGGTGAAAGAATGTTTAAATTCAACGAGGAAAAAGGACAATTAAAATGCTCGTTCTGTGGAAAAACACAAGATCAGGTTCGTAAGCTTGTAGCTGGACCTGGTGTATATATATGTGACGAATGTATCGAACTCTGCACTGAAATTGTGGAGGAAGAACTCGGAACAGAAGAAGAAGTAGAATTTAAAGATGTGCCGAAGCCGCAGGAAATCCGTGAAATTCTGAATGAATATGTCATCGGCCAGGATCAAGCGAAGAAATCACTAGCTGTTGCTGTGTATAACCACTATAAGCGTATTAACTCCAACAGCAAAGTGGACGATGTCGAGCTTTCGAAAAGTAACATTTCATTAATCGGCCCGACAGGAAGCGGTAAAACCCTTCTTGCGCAAACGTTAGCCCGTATTTTAAATGTGCCGTTTGCGATTGCTGACGCTACGTCCCTGACAGAAGCTGGATATGTGGGTGAAGATGTAGAGAATATTCTCTTGAAACTCATCCAAGCTGCTGACTACGACGTGGAAAAAGCGGAAAAAGGCATTATTTATATTGATGAAATCGATAAAGTGGCAAGAAAGTCTGAAAACCCGTCTATCACACGTGATGTGTCAGGTGAAGGTGTGCAGCAGGCGTTGCTGAAAATTCTTGAAGGAACTGTGGCGAGTGTCCCGCCTCAAGGCGGACGTAAGCACCCTCATCAAGAGTTTATTCAAATTGACACAACAAACATTTTGTTCATTTGCGGCGGTGCCTTCGATGGTATCGAACAAATCATCAAACGCCGTTTAGGACAAAAAGTGATTGGCTTTGGTTCTGATAATAAGGTTGCAGATCTGGAGAAAGAAGACCTTCTTTCAAAAGTGCTTCCAGAAGACTTGCTCCGTTTCGGATTAATTCCGGAGTTCATTGGACGTCTTCCTGTTATTGCAAGCCTTGAAAAGCTTGATGAAGAAGCATTGGTTGCGATCTTAACAAAACCGAAAAACGCTCTTGTGAAGCAGTTTAAGAAAATGCTTGAGCTGGATAATGTTGAGCTTGAGTTTGAAGAAGAAGCGCTGTCTGAAATTGCCAAAAAAGCAATTGAGCGTAAGACTGGAGCACGTGGACTCCGTTCTATCATTGAAGGCATTATGCTTGATGTGATGTTTGACCTGCCTTCCCGTGATGACATTGAAAAATGTGTGATTACTGGAGCGACTGTAACGCATGGAGAGCCGCCTCGCCTTTTGTTAAAGGACGGTACTGAGGTTAGCCAAGATAAAACGTCTGCTTAAAAATGAAAAAAAACCTCCTGAGTGGTAACATTCAGGAGGTTTTTTTGTTGTGTAAACTCTTCCGGAAAACGTTTATTCCCCTCTTCTGTGGGAGATACTAGCAATCAGAGGAATGAATTGGATACATAAATTGTTTTTCAGGAGGGACCACCATGAGTTGGACAGGGATCGCATTATTTATTCAGCTGTTTTTTGGGATCATCATTGGTTTGTATTTTTGGAATTTGCTTAAAAATCAGAGGACACAAAAAGTCACGATAGATAAGGAATCAAAGAAGGAAATGGAGCAGCTTCGCAAAATGAGGGCTATCAGCTTGTCCGAACCGTTATCTGAAAAGGTGCGCCCCAAAAGCTTTCAAGATATCGTCGGCCAGGAAGACGGGATTAAAGCGTTAAAAGCGGCGTTGTGCGGACCGAACCCCCAGCACGTCATTGTCTATGGACCGCCGGGAGTCGGAAAAACAGCTGCTGCACGGCTTGTGTTAGAGGAAGCCAAAAAACATAAGCAATCACCTTTTAAAGAGCAGGCTGTTTTTGTGGAACTCGATGCGACAACGGCTCGATTTGATGAAAGAGGAATTGCGGATCCGCTTATTGGATCTGTACATGATCCGATATACCAAGGGGCCGGAGCGATGGGACAGGCGGGTATTCCGCAGCCGAAGCAGGGGGCTGTCACGCATGCCCACGGCGGTGTATTGTTTATTGATGAAATTGGGGAGCTGCACCCTATTCAAATGAATAAAATGCTGAAGGTGCTTGAGGACCGGAAAGTCTTTTTAGACAGTGCTTATTACAGCGAAGAAAATACACAAATACCGAACCATATTCACGATATTTTTCAAAATGGGCTTCCAGCTGATTTTCGTTTGATCGGTGCGACAACTAGAATGCCAAATGAAATCCCTCCGGCAATTCGATCCCGCTGTCTAGAAGTGTTTTTCCGCGAGCTTGAGAAAGATGAGCTGAAATCAGTTGCCAAAACAGCCGTGGATAAGATTGAAAAGAATATTTCTGAAGAGGGACTTGATTTGTTGACCAGCTATACACGGAACGGCCGGGAAGCCGTTAATATGATTCAAATCGCGGCGGGAATGGCGGTGACCGAGGACCGGAAGGACATCACCATTGAGGATATAGAATGGGTGATTCATTCCAGTCAGCTTACCCCTAAGCACGAGCAGAAAATTGGCTCTGCACCGCAAATCGGCATTGTAAATGGACTCGCAGTGTATGGCCCTAACAGCGGTTCGCTGCTGGAAATCGAAGTGAACGTAACACCGGCTCAGGATAAAGGGTCAATTAACATTACCGGAATAGCAGAAGAAGAAAGCATCGGCAGCCAATCAAAATCAATTCGTCGGAAAAGCATGGCAAAGGGCTCGGTTGAAAATGTGCTAACCGTATTGCGTACAATGGGAATGAAGCCTTCTGACTACGATATCCACATTAATTTTCCGGGCGGCATTCCGATTGACGGGCCGTCAGCAGGTATTGCCATGGCTGCAGGAATTTTTTCAGCCGTTCATAAAATTCCGATTGACAACAAGGTAGCTATGACAGGCGAGATCAGTCTAAACGGACTTGTAAAACCGATTGGAGGCGTGATCCCGAAAATTAAAGCCGCAAAACAATCCGGTGCCAAAAAAGTCATTATCCCGTATGAAAATCAGCAATCAATTTTAAAACAGATTGAAGGAATCAAAATTGTGGCGGTGAAAACGTTCCAGGAAGTGCTTGATGAAATTTTAGTGAATCCGCCTACTGAACAAAAACCGTTAAACATGCAAATGAATAAAGAATCAGTCTGACCCTATTTTTAAAATAGGGTTTTTTTTATGAAGGACATCTTTTCCTTTTTCAGATGAGAAAGAAAGGGTATACTACGAGGAGACTGTGTTATAGAAAAGCTGAACCATGCCGTTTATTGTACAAGGATGAAAAAGTTGTATTATAATGGTTCATACTAAAGTCACGGAGGTGTCAGTCACATGGCAGAAGAATTAAAACGCAGCATCCCGCTCCTCCCTTTAAGAGGTTTATTAGTGTACCCGACAATGGTTTTGCACTTAGATGTAGGACGTGACAAGTCGGTTCAGGCCCTTGAACAGGCAATGATGCATGATCATATGATATTTTTAGCCACTCAGCAGGATATTTCGATAGACGAACCGGGTGAAGACGAAATTTTTACTGTCGGCACCTATACGAAAATTAAACAAATGCTGAAGCTTCCAAACGGTACAATCCGTGTGCTGGTGGAAGGTATACAGCGCGCCCAGATCATTGATTACAATGAGCATGAGGATTATACGTCGGTAGACATTCAGCTGATCCAAGAAGATGATTCAAAAGATACAGAAGACGAAGCGCTGATGCGGACTTTGTTGGACCACTTTGATCAGTACATAAAAATTTCGAAAAAAATCTCAGCCGAAACGTACGCCGCGGTTACTGATATCGAAGAGCCGGGCAGAATGGCAGACATTGTTGCTTCTCACCTGCCTCTTAAACTAAAGGATAAGCAGGATATTTTAGAAACGGCCGATGTCAAAGACAGACTGAATAAGGTCATTGATTTTATCAACAATGAAAAAGAAGTGCTTGAGATCGAGAAAAAAATCGGCCAGCGTGTCAAACGTTCAATGGAGCGTACGCAAAAGGAATATTATTTGCGCGAACAGATGAAGGCGATCCAAAAAGAGCTAGGCGATAAAGAAGGCAAAACAGGTGAAGTTCAATCGCTGACCGAAAAAATCGAAGAAGCGGGTATGCCTGACCATGTGAAGGAAACGGCTCTTAAGGAATTAAACAGATATGAAAAAATTCCGTCCAGTTCTGCCGAAAGTTCTGTTATCCGCAATTATATTGACTGGCTGGTCGCTCTCCCATGGACGGATGAGACAGAAGATAAGCTTGATTTAAAAGAGGCTGAACATCTTTTGGACAAAGAACATCATGGACTTGAAAAAGTGAAAGAGCGTATTTTAGAGTATTTGGCGGTTCAAAAGCTGACAAAATCCTTAAAAGGCCCGATTCTCTGTTTGGCAGGACCTCCGGGGGTCGGAAAAACGTCCTTAGCCAAATCGATTGCTAAAAGTATGGATCGGAAATTTGTCAGAATTTCACTTGGCGGGGTGCGCGACGAATCAGAAATTCGCGGGCACAGACGGACATATGTCGGGGCAATGCCGGGACGTATTATTCAAGGCATGAAAAAAGCCGGCAAGCTGAATCCGGTATTCTTACTGGATGAAATTGATAAAATGTCTTCTGATTTCAGAGGCGATCCGTCATCCGCAATGCTTGAAGTGCTTGATCCAGAGCAAAACAGCACCTTCAGCGACCACTACATTGAGGAGACCTTTGATCTGTCAAAAGTGCTCTTTATCGCTACGGCTAACAATTTGGCGACAATCCCGGGACCGCTTAGAGACAGAATGGAAATCATTAATATTGCGGGCTACACGGAAGTGGAAAAACTTGAAATTGTAAAAGATCACCTTCTTCCGAAGCAGATCAAGGAGCATGGGCTCAAAAAGAGCAACCTGCAGCTGCGTGATCAGGCCATTCTTGATATTATCCGTTATTATACGAGAGAAGCAGGTGTGAGAAATCTCGAGCGCCAGCTTGCTGCCATCTGCCGCAAGGCTGCAAAAGCCATTGTTTCTGAAGATAGAAAACGAATTACAGTTACGGAGAAAAATCTTCATGACTTTATCGGAAAACGAATGTTCAGATACGGACAAGCAGAAACGGAAGATCAGGTGGGCGTAGTCACGGGGCTGGCTTATACAACTGTCGGCGGAGATACACTGTCGATCGAAGTATCGCTTTCTCCAGGGAAAGGCAAACTGATCCTGACGGGTAAGCTTGGCGATGTCATGAGAGAGTCTGCTCAGGCGGCTTTCAGCTACGTGCGTTCAAAAACAGAAGAACTTGGCATTGAACCTGACTTTCATGAGAAGTATGATATTCATATACATGTTCCTGAGGGTGCGGTGCCTAAAGATGGTCCGTCTGCCGGTATAACAATGGCGACTGCGCTTGTTTCTGCTTTAACAGGACGGGCGGTATCGCGTAAAGTCGGAATGACTGGCGAAATTACACTTCGCGGGCGCGTGCTGCCGATCGGCGGACTGAAAGAAAAAGCGCTCGGGGCACATAGAGCGGGATTGACGACGATTATTGCACCAAAAGATAATGAAAAAGATATAGAGGATATTCCAGAAAGCGTCAGAGAGGGGCTCACATTTATATTGGCATCCCACTTAGACGAAGTTCTGGAACATGCCCTAGTAGGAGAGAAGAAATGAAAGTCACAAAGTCAGAAATCGTAATCAGTGCAGTTAAACCTGAACAGTACCCTGAAGGGGGGCTTCCGGAGATTGCATTGGCCGGAAGATCGAACGTAGGAAAGTCATCTTTTATCAATTCATTGATTAATCGTAAAAATCTTGCGAGAACATCATCAAAACCGGGAAAAACACAAACATTAAATTTCTACATTATTAATGACGAATTGCATTTTGTTGATGTACCGGGTTACGGTTTTGCCAAAGTGTCAAAATCCGAGCGTGAAGCTTGGGGCAGAATGATTGAAACCTACATCACGACACGCGAGGAATTGAAAGCAGTTGTGCAGATTGTTGATTTGCGGCATGCACCGTCTAATGATGATGTGCAAATGTATGAATTCTTAAAGTATTACGGCATTCCTGTTATTATTATCGCTACAAAAGCGGACAAGATTCCGAAAGGAAAATGGGACAAACACGCGAAGGTTGTCCGACAGACATTAAATATTGATCCGGAAGACGAGCTGATTCTCTACTCCTCAGAAACGAAAAAGGGGAAAGACGAAGCTTGGGGAGTGATCAAAAAAATGATAAACCGGTAGAGATTGATCTCTGCCGGTTTTTTATTTATCGTATAGATTTTTTTCGTTTTATCAATAATAACAATAAACTGATTCCGATAAACACAAACGGCCAATACTCTTTCAGCAGGGCCGTGGGAATATGCGCAGACTCAAGCCAAGCCATAATCTGTTTGAAAAAGTAAAGAAACAGGGAAAAACAAATCATCGAAACAGCTTCATATACATATTCTGTTTTCTGAACGGTTGAAACGAGCAGCGAGAAGCCGACCATGAAGAGAAGCATTTCAAAATCATCCGGCCACCATGTCCACTTTGGCTTAACGAAAAAGTGCAAACCGATTCCGAAGAGAAGCAAGCCGATAAAGAAATGCGGGGAAACTGCTTCTTTTTTTCCTTGGTATATAAAGGCTGCGCCTAACAGCATAAGAAGAACAGGCCATTGATCCTGTCCTGAAAACAGTTCGGCTTGGCCGCTTTCAAGCCATGCGTATACGGAAGCGGCGAGCAGCAGACAAGGAAATAAAATTGATTTTTGTTTCATGCATATCACCTTCTTGTTATCTAGAGCTGATTTTTAGTAAATTTCTGCTGTTTTTGTTATTGTCAATAGGAACATATTTTGTTCGTGAAGCTTTTTCTAATATAGCACAAGATTTTTGAAATCTGTTCACATTTTGCGAAAGAAACTATGTTATAATTATTATAAATAATGAATTCTATGTTAGAATGATTATAAATAAAGTTTGGGTGTTGGGGGTGTAATAAAAGCTATGCATATACTTGTTGTGGGAGTAGATTATAAATCCGCCCCTATTGAGATACGTGAAAAAGTAAGTTTTCAGCCGAATGAGCTTGCAGAAGCGATGGTGCAGCTAAAAGCAGAGAAAAGCATTCTCGAAAATATCATCGTATCAACCTGCAACCGCACCGAAATTTATGCGGTAGTCGACCAGCTCCATACCGGCCGTTATTATATAAAGAAATTTTTAGCTGACTGGTTTCACTTAAGCAAAGAAGACCTGTCTCCGTTTTTAAGATTTTATGAAAGCGATGCGGCTGTTGAGCATTTGTTCCGTGTAGCCTGCGGATTGGATTCTATGGTGATCGGTGAAACGCAAATTCTCGGCCAGGTGCGCGATAGCTTCAAAACAGCTCAGCAAGAAAAAACGATTGGCACGATTTTTAATGAGTTGTTTAAGCAGGCAGTTACAGTGGGTAAACGGACTCACGCCGAAACAGACATTGGCTCTAATGCAGTGTCTGTTAGCTATGCGGCCGTTGAGCTTGCGAAAAAAATCTTCGGAAACCTTTCAAGTAAGCATATATTAATCCTCGGTGCGGGAAAGATGGGCGAGCTTGCAGCCGAAAATCTGCACGGACAGGGGATCGGAAAAGTGACCGTCATTAACAGAACATACTTGAAAGCGAAAGAACTTGCAGACCGTTTCTCCGGTGAAGCGCGAAGCTTAAATCAGCTTGAAAGCGCGCTTGCAGAAGCCGATATTTTAATCAGCTCTACCGGTGCGAGTGATTTTGTTGTGTCTAAAGATATGATGGAAAACGCGAATAAGCTTCGCAAGGGCCGTCCTTTATTTATGGTGGACATCGCCGTGCCAAGAGACTTGGATCCCGCTTTGAACGATCTTGAGGGCGTCTTCCTTTATGATATAGACGATCTTGAAGGGATTGTAGAAGCGAACCTGAAAGAGCGGAGAGAAACCGCTGAGAAGGTTGAACTGTTAATCGAAGAAACCATTGTGGAATTTAAACAATGGCTGAACACACTCGGTGTAGTGCCTGTGATTTCAGCATTGCGTGAAAAGGCGCTGGCAATCCAGTCTGAAACGATGGACAGCATCGAACGGAAGCTGCCACATTTGACGACAAGAGAGAAAAAACTTTTGAATAAACATACGAAAAGTATCATTAACCAAATGCTGCGCGACCCAATATTAAAGGTGAAAGAACTTGCGGCAGAGGCTGATTCTGAAGAAAAGCTGGCTTTATTTATGCAGATTTTTGATATTGAAGAAGCTGCGGGCCGGCAAATGATCAAAAGCATTGAAGGCAGCCAAGAGGTCCATTCTTATAAGAAGGCTGAATCAAGAGCGGGGTTTGCCCCACTTGTAAGTGAGTGAAAGCTGAATGATTGATACTGCAATGGCAAGGCTTAATGAAGGGACAATCGTCATTTACGCATTAAGTGTACTCTTTTATTTTATAGATTTTCTTCAACACAACCGGAAGGCTGGGAAAATGGCCTTCTGGTTGCTTTCTATTGTCTGGACTCTGCAAACCGTGTATTTAGCCTATTTTATGTGGGTGACGGGGAGGTTTCCGGTATTAAATGTGACGGAGGCGCTTTATTTTTATGCTTGGGTGCTTGTCACACTGTCACTTGTGCTGACAAAGCTGCTGCGTGTTGATTTTATTGTGTTTTTTACAAATGTAATAGGGTTTGCTATGATCGCCATTCATACATTTTCACCGACGGAGCAGCAGTCAGCGGCTTTTTCGGGTCAGCTCGTATCAGAGCTATTAGTGATTCATATTACAATGGCAATTCTTTCTTACGGCGCTTTTTCCCTTTCCTTTGTATTTTCTGTGCTCTATTTGTTTCAATATCATTTGTTAAAAAAGAAAAAATGGGGAAAGTGGCTGTTGAGAATAGAAGATTTGTCTAAGCTTGATTATATGGCGTACGTACTGAATGTCATTGGCGTCCCGATGCTCTTGCTGAGTTTGATTCTCGGCGTCATTTGGGCGTATGTGTCACTTGAAACGCTGTATTGGTTCGACGCCAAAGTGCTTGGTTCGTTTGTCGTCCTGCTTCTGTACAGCTACTATCTCTATATCAGGCTGATTAAAGAGCTCCAGGGGAAGGTCGCCGCACTGTGGAATACGGCTTGTTTTCTCGTGCTGATGATCAATTATTTCCTGCTCGGAAGCCTGTCTCAATTCCATTGGTTCAGTTAAATAATGTGCCCAAGCAGATTCGGGAGGAAAGAAAAAATGAGAACGATAAAAGTAGGTTCCAGACGGAGCAAACTCGCTATGACCCAAACAAAATGGGTCATCCGCAAACTGAAGGAAATCAATCCTTCTTTTGCTTTTGACATAAAAGAAATCGTCACAAAGGGTGACCGGATTGTCGATGTTACCCTGTCAAAAGTGGGAGGAAAAGGGCTGTTTGTTAAAGAAATCGAACAAGCGCTTTTAAACGAAGACATTGATATGGCGGTTCACAGCATGAAGGATATGCCTGCCGTTTTGCCTGAAGGCCTTGTGATCGGCTGTATTCCTGAACGGGAAGATCCTCGTGACGCTCTTATTTCAAAGAATCGTGTAAAGCTTTCTGAATTGAAGGAAGGTGCTGTTATCGGCACAAGCAGTTTAAGAAGAAGCGCACAGCTTTTGATTGAGCGCCCTGACATTACAATTAAATGGATTAGAGGTAATATAGATACGAGACTTCAAAAGCTGGAAAACGAAGATTACGATGCAATTATTTTAGCTGCGGCAGGGCTTTCCAGAATGGGCTGGAAGCAGGATGTCGTAACTGAATTTCTTGAGCCTGAGCGCTGTCTTCCAGCTGTTGGCCAGGGCGCTCTTGCAATTGAGTGCCGAGAATCAGATCAAGAGCTGTTAGCGTTATTTTCTCAGTTTACGGATGAGTACACAAAACGGACTGTACTGGCAGAGCGTGCCTACTTAAACGCGATGGAGGGCGGCTGTCAGGTGCCGATCGCCGGCTACTCGGTGATAAACGGCCAGGATGAAATTGAACTGACAGGGCTTGTGGCTTCACCAGATGGAAAAATGACTTTCAAAGAAACCGTCACCGGAAACGACCCGGTGGAAGTCGGTAAGCGCTGTGCGGCTCTCATGACTGATAAAGGCGCTAAAGCTTTAATTGATCGCGTAAAACGGGAGCTTGATGAGGATGGTAATTGATGTTCCTTTGAAAGGGAAAACAGTGCTTGTCACCCGCAATAAGACGCAGGCAAAATCGTTTCAGCAGAAAGTGGAGAAGCTTGGCGGAAAAGCGGTACTGACCTCGTTGATCACGTTTCGCCGAGCTCTGACGAATGATCTGGCGGAACAGGTGCGAATTGATCTTGCCGTACCCGGCTGGCTTGTGTTTACGAGTGTTAATGGAGCGGATTTCTTTTTTTCTTATCTAAAAGAAAATCAGCTAATTGTTCCCGGTCATAAAAAAATTGCGGCTGTTGGTGAAAAAACCGCACGCCGTTTGGAATCGTATGACGTATCGGTTGATGTAATGCCTCATGACTATATTGCAGAACGATTGGCGGACGCTCTTAAGCAGCATGCCGAACCGTCAGAACGGATTACGGTCATAAAAGGCAATTTATCTCGCGATGTGATAAAAAAAGAGCTTACGCCTCTTGGCTTTGTTGTGAAGGAATGGGTCGTATATGAAACCGTTCCTGATGAAGATGGCATCAAGGAATTAAAGAATGCCGCGAATCAGCATTCATTTGATTTTGTGACATTTACAAGCTCATCAACTGTACATACATTTATGCATGTTCTGGGAGAAGGATTAAAAAAATGGCCGGCGCACCAAACGGCCTGCATCAGCATCGGACCATTAACGAGGGACGCTCTGCTGTCGTACGGAATCACGTCGTATATGCCTGATACATTTACAATTGACGGTATGCTTGATTTAATGTGCCGCATGTCTAGAAAGGAAGATAGAATATGAGTCAATCATTTAACAGACACCGCCGTTTGCGGTCATCAAAAGCAATGAGAGAGATGGTAAAAGAAACTCGTCTGCATCCATCTGATTTTATTTACCCGATCTTTGTCGTTGAAGGTTTAGAAGGAAAAAAAGCTGTTCCCTCAATGCCTGATGTTTATCATGTATCTTTAGATCTATTAAAGGATGAAGTGGCTGAGCTGGTCAGTCTCGGAATTCAATCCGTCATTGTTTTCGGCATACCTGAAGAAAAAGATGATTGCGGAACGCAAGCCTACCATGATCATGGGATTGTGCAAGAAGCAATTGCGGAAATTAAAAAGCATTTCCCTGAGCTGGTTGTCGTCGCTGATACATGCCTTTGTGAATATACAGATCACGGACATTGCGGTCTCGTCAAAGACGGACAGATCTTGAATGATGAATCCTTGGAGCTATTGGCGCAGACAGCTGTCAGCCAAGCAAAAGCCGGAGCGGATATCATTGCGCCTTCTAACATGATGGACGGATTTGTGACGGTTATCAGAGAAGCGTTAGATAAAGAAGGATTCATCAATATTCCGATCATGTCTTACGCTGTGAAATATTCAAGTGAGTTTTACGGTCCGTTCCGTGATGCAGCAAACAGCACGCCTCAATTTGGCGACCGCAAAACGTATCAAATGGATCCTGCCAACCGTCTGGAAGCACTCCGTGAAGCACAATCAGATGTTGAGGAAGGTGCGGACTTCCTGATTGTGAAACCTTCACTTTCTTATATGGATATCATGCGGGATGTAAAAAATGAGTTCACATTGCCGCTTGTGGCTTATAATGTAAGCGGAGAGTACTCTATGGTGAAGGCTGCAGCTCAGAACGGCTGGATCAAGGAAAAAGAGATTGTCTTAGAAATTTTGACAAGTATGAAGCGTGCGGGTGCCGACCTGATTATCACGTATCATGCAAAAGACGCAGCAAAATGGCTTGCGGAGTAATCTTATTCAGTTGACAGGAGTTGAGGCAGATGAGAAGCTATGAAAAATCAAAAACGGCTTTTAAAGAAGCGCAAAAACTCATGCCGGGCGGTGTAAACAGTCCCGTTCGCGCCTTTAAATCGGTAGATATGGACCCGATTTTTATGGAGCGCGGAAAAGGCTCTAAAATCTATGATATTGATGGAAATGAGTATATTGATTACGTCTTGTCATGGGGGCCTTTAATTTTAGGACACACAAATGACCGTGTTGTAGAGAGCCTTAAAAAAGTGGCTGAATACGGGACAAGCTTCGGGGCTCCGACTGAGGCGGAAAATGAATTGGCGAAGCTCGTCATTGACCGAGTGCCGTCAATAGAAATTGTAAGGATGGTCAGCTCGGGAACCGAGGCGACCATGAGCGCGCTTCGTTTGGCAAGAGGATATACAGGCCGCAATAAGATTTTGAAATTTGAGGGCTGCTACCATGGACACGGAGATTCTCTGCTGATTAAAGCGGGTTCAGGAGTGGCAACACTCGGTCTGCCTGACAGCCCGGGCGTACCTGAAGGCATTGCGAAAAACACCATCACTGTTCCGTACAATGATTTAGAAAGTGTAAAGCTTGCATTCCAACAGTTTGGTGAAGATATTGCAGGCGTCATCGTAGAACCGGTTGCCGGAAACATGGGTGTGGTTCCGCCGCAAGAAGGCTTCCTGCAAGGGCTGCGTGATATTACTGAACAGTACGGCACGCTGCTGATTTTTGATGAAGTCATGACTGGCTTCCGGGTCGATTACAGCTGCGCACAAGGTTATTTCGGTGTAACGCCTGATCTGACTTGCTTAGGGAAAGTGATCGGGGGCGGACTTCCTGTCGGCGCTTATGGCGGTAAAGCCGAAATTATGGAGCAAATTGCTCCAAGCGGTCCGATTTACCAGGCTGGTACGCTGTCAGGCAACCCGCTTGCAATGACGGCTGGACTCGAAACATTAAAGCAGCTCACGCCTGAATCATACAAGACCTTTATGAAAAAAGGCGACAGACTGGAAGAAGGCATTTCAAAAGCGGCAGAGGCGCACGGTATTCCGCATACCTTTAACCGCGCAGGTTCAATGATTGGTTTCTTCTTTACAAATGAACCTGTCATCAATTATGAAACAGCCAAAGCATCAGATTTGAAGCTGTTTGCCAAGTATTATAAAGGAATGGCAAATGAAGGTGTGTTCCTTCCGCCATCTCAATTCGAAGGACTCTTCCTCTCGACGGCGCATACTGATGAGGATATTGAAAAAACAATTCAGGCAGCTGAGAACGTATTCGCTGAGATCAGCCGCGGATAAGTACTATCAAAACCGGTATCAAGGATTTCCTTGTACCGGTTTTTTCTGTGCATCCTCATTCATATTTTCTCCAATTCATACATACACCTTTAGTGACATCTAATTTTAAGGATTAGATGAAAGGAGGATATGAACTTGCCGCAAAATCATCGATTGCAATTTTCTGTAGAAGAAACGATCTGTTTCCAAAAAGGACAGGAAGTTTCTGAACTGCTTTCCATTTCATTAGATCCTGATATTAGGGTTCAGGAAGTGAATGATTACGTTTCAATCAGAGGATCGCTTGAACTTACAGGTGAGTACAACATAGATCAAAGCAAAAATGCTGAGGAGTTTTATACTGATAAGCGGTTTGTCGAGGAGGTCAGAACGAGAGAGGATGGAACAGCGGAACTGACTCATTGTTTCCCTGTCGATATTACCATCCCGAAAAACAAAGTCAGTCATTTACATGAAGTTTTTGTGTTTATTGATGCATTTGACTATCAACTAACAGACTCGCGCATCCTTACGATCCAAGCTGATCTAGCAATAGAAGGCCTTCTTGATGACACAGCGGACAGGGAGCAGGACATTCCTCTCTACGAAGCTCCTAGTGAAGGTTTTTCTGAGCCGCCAGAGTTTCTAGTCTCAGAAGCGGAGCCATTTGCTTTAGAAGCAGAGAACAGCGAAGATAGTAAGACGGAAGAAGCGCCAGCCGGGGCGCCAGAGCTTCATGTCTCGGAAGCGGGGTTTCGTGAAGAGCAGGAAAATGAAGAGGAAGAAGCTGAGCAATCAAAGCCATCTGCTTTGGAGGACAGCGAAGAAATAAAAGCGAATGAAGCGCCAGCCGGGGTGCCAGAGCTTCATGTCTCGGAAGCGAGGCTTCGTGAAGAGCAGGAACATGAAGAGGAAGAAGCTGAGCGGTCAGAGCCATTTGCTTTGGAGGACAGCGAAGAAATAAAAGCGAATGAAGCGCCAGCCGGGGCGCCAGAGCTTCATGTCTCGGAAGCGGGGCTTCGTGAAGAGCAGGAAAATGAAGAGGAAGAAGCTGAGCGGTCAGAGCCATTTGCTTTGAAGGACAGCGAAGAAATAAAAGCGAATGAAGCGCCAGCCGAGGCGCCAGAGCTCCTTGTCTCGAAAGCGGGGCTTCGTGAAGAGCATGCGAGTCAAGAGAAAGAAACTGTACGATCAGAATCACCTTTAGAACCAGAGGGCAGCGAAGATATAAATGCGGCAGAAGCGAAGCAGCCGGAGCTCATTCTTTCAGAGGCAGGGCTTCGTGAGGAAGTGGAGACAATAGAAGCAGCAAAGGCTGCTTCAGGAAGAGAGATCCGTGAAAAAGCAGAGACGGAAGAAGAGCAGGCTGAACTGTCAGATCCGCTTGTTTTAGAGACGGAAAAATCACCTGCTGCAGAAGCTGAGCGTGGAGAAGAAAAAATAGAAAAGTCAGATTCTCCTATTCTTGAGCATGCTCGGCGTCAAGAATCCCAAGAAACAGAATCGGAGCTATCGGATCACATAGAGCCTGCACTCCGACAGGATGCAGAACAACTGGAGGAAGTCCGGGAAACTGTACCTGAAAACGTTGTTTCTTTAGAAGAAGAAAGCAGAGAGCAGGAGAAAGTGCCATCTGCACCTTTAAAGGAAGCAGCAGCAGCTCCAACCCTGCATTTTAATCAAAAGATAAGTGCTGAAGAGGAATCTCAGGAAGAAGAGCTCACGCTGGCCTATCGTACCTTCCTGCCGGAACAAGATTCAGAAGAGCATTCCTTCTATTCAGCGCCTAAGCTGCTGGAGGAAGAAGAGCAGAAGGAAGAAAGCTTTGAAATTGAAGTGAGAAAAACACCTTCACCTGAAGAACCTGAGGAAGAGACGTCTTTTCATTCTTACCAGCTGCCTGACACTTCCGACCCTGAAAGGAAGGAAACAGATGCTGTTGCTAGGGATGTTCCTGCTGCTCAAACGAAGGAACTTGAAACAAAGGAAAATCATAATTCTCTTTATTTAACAAAACTCTTTACGAGAGAAGAGGATGAGTTTTCTAGAATGAAAATATGTATTGTTCAGCAGGAAGATACCATTGAACGTTTATGCGAACGGTACGACATTACCTCCCAGCAGCTGATCAGGATGAATTCTTTGGCGCTGGATGATGAATTGAAAGCAGGGCAGATTCTTTATATCCCTCAATACAAAAGCAGCCATGCGTAAGCCGTAAGCGATCGGAAAATGTGGTGAATGGAATGGAAGATGTCCAATCGGTTCTTCAGGAATACGGACTGACGGCTCAATTTATTGAGCCGGTCAGTCCTCGTGTGTGGAAAGTGTATTCAGATTATGGGGTATTTGCGCTGAAAAAAATGAAATCGGTTCGCGGCAGACATTTTACAGATCAAATGGTGGCAATTGAGGAAAAAGGCTTTCATTCCTTTGTTCCTATTTACAGAACAAATGGGGGGGAGTTTTTCTCCGGGGGCATACAAACGGGAGACTCCTATTACTTAATGCCTTGGCTCCAATTTGACCAAGAGGAAGAGCGGGATCAGAAACATGGATATCTATTTAGAGAAACAGCCCGCCTCCACGAAAGAACTGCGCAAGAAATCAAGGTCAGGCGTGAAGACATTGAACGCCACTATGAACAAACGAGAAAAAAGTGGGAAAATGAAAAGTTCATTTATGAACAGTTTGTAGACAGAGCGGAGAAAGAATGGTACCTTTCTCCCTTTGAACTGCAGGCTGTAACCTATTTTTCAGAAACCATTTCCGCTGTAAACTTTGCGCTTGAGCGGATTAAGGACTGGTATGAAGCGGCAAAAGAAAAAGGCACCTCAAGGGTTGTCATTAACCACGGCAGCCTGTCTATTCACCATTTTCTGTACAATGATGCAGGAACTGGATATTTTACGAATTTTGAGAGAGCGTCTGTGGGGCCGCCGCAAAACGACTTGCTCGGCTTTTATACACGAATGTTCAGCGGTTTTCCAAAAGCTTGTCCTGAGTGTGTCGATTGGTTTTATGCATATACGAAAGCATTTCCTCTGCATGAGGCTGAAATCAGTCTTTTTCTCAGTTACATGGCTTATCCGGCAGCGGTGTACAAAGTGCTGAACCGCTATCAGACCGGGAAAAGGTGCCGTGAAAAAGATGAATGTACACACTTATTAAAGGCATACTGGCAAATGAAAAATATAGAGCCGTTTGTGATGAAAATTCATCAAATTGAACAAGAGAAAAAATTTCAGGCGGAAAACGAGTCCACGTCTTAATTGGCGCGGACTTGTTTGTTTATATCCATTCCAAATGAAGCGCACAGGCTAAAAAAATCAATAGTGCGAGCAGCAAGACATCAAAGGTTGTCGGAAAGAAAATGGTTCTGATACCCTGGAAAATCGTTATCGGAATAATCACTTGCGCGGATACAAGCCGAATTTGCCTGACCCACGGCGGCAGGGAATAAGAGCTGAAACGTTTCTTCACGGTGCATCCTCCTCTACGCATTTACAAGCATCATATGTATACTTAGTCAATAGGTGCCTGCCCATCTTGTATAAGAAGCAGTATTTTTGGAAAAGATGATTGACGAATCAAAAACACTTTTACTATAATAAAGAACATAAATAAAGAATATAATGAGCTGATAGATACACCTGCTTAGAACGGGAAGAGTACAAGAAAGACGCATGCAGAGAGAGAAGCCGCTTGCTGAAAGGCTTCTTATGTTGTTTGATTGGAAGGTCGCCCGGGAGCACAATTTCTTGAAAGAAGAGTAGAGAGATTCGGGAGACCCCCGTTATCCGTTGAAGCGCATGAACTGAAAAGGTTCATGAAAAAAGGTGGTACCGCGAAAGAGCTTTTCGTCCTTTTCCCAAGGATGAAGGGCTCTTTTTTCGTTCTCAGCCATTTTACACATGCTGGAGGGTTATGATGGAAACGAATGAACAAACAATGCCGACAAAATACGATCCGGCTGCGGTTGAAAAAGACCGATATGATTTTTGGCTAAAAGGTAAGTTTTTTGAAGCGGGCAGTGACCAGACGAAAGAGCCGTACTCTGTTGTTATTCCGCCGCCAAATGTAACAGGAAGGCTTCACCTTGGCCACGCGTGGGACACAACGCTGCAAGACATTGTAACAAGAATGAAACGCATGCAAGGCTATGATGTGCTGTGGCTTCCGGGTATGGACCACGCCGGTATTGCGACACAGGCTAAAGTTGAAGCGAAACTTCGTGAAGAAGGCACAAGCCGCTACGATTTAGGCCGTGAGAAATTCCTTGAAGAAACGTGGAAGTGGAAGGAAGAATATGCCGACTTCATTCGCAGCCAGTGGGCGAAATTAGGGCTAGGCCTAGATTATTCCCGTGAGCGCTTTACGCTTGATGAAGGGTTAAACCGAGCGGTTCGCGAAGTATTCGTTAAACTTTATGAAAAAGGCTTGATCTACAGAGGCGAATACATTATAAACTGGGACCCTGCAACAAAAACAGCTTTATCCGACATTGAGGTCATTTACAAGGACGTTCAAGGCGCATTCTATCACATGAGCTATCCGCTTGCTGACGGATCAGGTTCAATTGAAATCGCGACGACACGTCCAGAAACGATGCTTGGTGATTCAGCCGTTGCGGTACACCCTGAGGATGAGCGCTACAAGCACCTGATCGGGAAAACGGTTATTCTGCCTATCACAAATCGTGAAATACCGATTGTCGGCGATGACTACGTTGATATGGAATTTGGTTCAGGTGCAGTGAAAATTACGCCTGCCCATGATCCGAACGACTTCGAGCTTGGCAACCGTCATAACTTAGAGCGCATTCTTGTCATGAATGAAGACGGCACGATGAATGAAAATGCGCTGCAATATCAAGGCATGGATCGCTTCGAATGCCGCAAAAAGCTCGTCAAAGATTTACAGGAGGCAGGCGTTCTCTTCAAAATCGAGGACCATCTGCACTCTGTCGGGCATAGTGAACGAAGCGGAGCAGTTGTTGAACCTTACCTTTCTACCCAATGGTTTGTGCGCATGCAGCCGCTTGCTGATGCAGCAATAGAATTGCAAGAGAAAGAAG
Organism: Bacillus sp. LBG-1-113; assembly: GCF_020708615.1. Classification (NCBI taxonomy): domain Bacteria; kingdom Bacillati; phylum Bacillota; class Bacilli; order Caryophanales; family Bacillaceae; genus Bacillus; species Bacillus sp. LBG-1-113. The sequence continues at coordinate 287,759 of NZ_JAJFDG010000001.1, forward strand.
AAAAAGTCAACTTTGTTCCTGACCGCTTCGAAAAAACGTATTTGCATTGGATGGAAAATATCCGCGACTGGTGTATTTCCCGTCAATTATGGTGGGGCCACCGCATTCCTGCCTGGTATCATAAAGAAACCGGCGAGTTATATGTCGGTCTTGAAGCGCCAGATGACAGCGAAAATTGGGAGCAGGATACAGACGTGCTGGATACTTGGTTCAGTTCTGCGCTCTGGCCGTTCTCCACTATGGGCTGGCCTGATCTGACAGCTGAAGATTTTAAACGCTATTATCCGACTGACGTTCTCGTTACAGGCTACGACATCATTTTCTTCTGGGTGTCACGCATGATTTTCCAAGGAATTGAATTTACTGGAGAACGTCCGTTTAAAGATGTTTTAATCCATGGTTTAATCCGTGATGAGCAGGGCAGAAAAATGAGTAAATCTCTTGGCAACGGTGTCGATCCGATGGACGTGATTGACAAGTACGGAGCCGATTCCCTTCGCTATTTCCTGGCGACTGGAAGCTCTCCTGGTCAAGATCTTCGCTTCAGCTATGAAAAAGTGGAATCAACTTGGAATTTCGCCAATAAAATTTGGAACGCTTCTCGATTTGCGTTAATGAACATGGACGGCATGACATATGATGAGCTTGATCTTTCAGGTGAGAAATCAGTAGCTGACAAGTGGATTTTAACGCGTTTAAATGAAACGATCGAAAGTGTGACACAGCTAGCTGATAAATATGAATTTGGTGAAGTCGGCCGCCATTTATATAACTTTATTTGGGACGATTTCTGTGATTGGTATATTGAAATGGCGAAGCTTCCTCTATACGGAGAAGATGAAGCGGCTAAGAAAACAACCCGTTCCATCCTTGCTTATGTTCTGGATCAAACGATGCGCCTGCTTCATCCGTTTATGCCATTCTTAACGGAGGAAATTTGGCAGCACCTGCCTCACCAAGGAGAATCCATTACTGTGAGCACATGGCCTGTTGTTGTGCCTGAGCATACAGACACTGAAGCTGCTGCTGACATGAAGCTTCTCGTTGAACTGATTCGTTCTGTGCGTAATATCCGCAGCGAAGTAAACACACCGATGAGCAAGCAAGTTGAACTGTACATTAAAGCGAGCACGGACGAGGTCGCAGCCCGTCTCGAAGCAAACCGTTCATATGTTGAACGCTTTACAAATCCGAGCGTGCTGAAAATCGGTACAGATATCGAGGCTGTTGATAAAGCAATGACGGCAGTTGTCACAGGCGCAGAGGTTATACTTCCGCTTGAAGGTTTAATTAATATCGATGAAGAAATCGCCCGACTGCAAAAAGAATTCGATAAGCTGACGAAAGAAGTCGAACGTGTTCAAAAGAAACTTGGAAACGAAGGATTTATAAAAAAAGCGCCTGCGCACGTAATTGATGAAGAGCGTGAGAAAGAAAAAGATTACGTGGCGAAGCGTGACGCTGTTCAAAAACGAATGGCTGAGCTTAAGGGCTAATGAAAAGCCGAGGCGGTTTCTTGAGAAACCGCCTCGGCCTATAAAAGAGGGGATTATCATTGTTTACTGCATATGAAGAAGCGCGCAGCTGGATTCACAGCCGTCTAAAATTCGGAGTGAAGCCCGGTCTTGATCGAATGAAGCAGCTGATGGAGCGATTGGACCATCCTGAAAAGAAAATCCGCGCGCTCCACGTGGCGGGAACAAACGGCAAAGGATCAACTGTTGCTTTTATCCGTTCTATGCTGCAAGAAGCGGGATACACTGTCGGTACGTTTACGTCGCCTTATATCATTACATTTAATGAGCGCATCAGCGTAAACGGCACACCTATTACAGACGAGGAGTGGGTCACACTCGTCAATCAGGTGAAACCGATCGTTGAAGAGCTTGACCAAACTGAACACGGTCAGCCGACAGAATTTGAAATTATGACGGCTTGTGCATTTTTATATTTTGCTTCGTATCATCAGGTAGATTTTGTTATTTTTGAAACAGGTCTCGGCGGAAGGTACGATTCTACTAATGTTGTCGAACCGCTTTTAACTGTCATCACAAGCATCGGTCACGACCATATGAACATTTTAGGAAACACCATTGCAGAAATCGCAGGAGAAAAAGCCGGGATTATTAAAGATGGCATTCCGATGGTGACAGCCGTTACCCAGCCGGAAGCCTTACAGGTAATCCGACATGAAGCTGAACGAAAATCTGCTCCTTTTCAATCATTGCATGATACATGCAGGATTTATAATGAAGAGGCTCTTCCAGCGGGAGAACAATTTTCTTTTAAAACAGGAGAAAAGTGTTATGAAGATATTCGAACATCTCTCATCGGCACGCATCAAAGACAAAATGCGGCTTTGTCCATTTTGGCTGCCGAGTGGCTTAACAGGGAAAACATTGCTGAAATTAGTGATGCTGCTATTAGAACCGGGCTCGTTAAGGCTGCTTGGCCGGGCAGATTAGAGTTGGTTCAGGAACATCCGCCGGTATACTTAGACGGCGCCCATAATGAAGAAGGGATCGATAAGCTGACTGAAACAATGAAGCAGCGTTTCCCGGATTCCGACATTTGTGTGGTGTTCAGCGCGTTAAAGGACAAGCCGTATCATGACATGATTAAGAAACTGGAAACCATCGCGCACTCGATTCATTTTGCTTCTTTTGATTTTCCGCGTGCTTCACTTGCGAAAGACCTGTATGAAGCTAGTGAAATCGGCAGCAAAAGCTGGAGTGAAGATCCGGAGCAAGTGATCAAATTAATAGAAAACAAAAAAGGCTCAAATGATATCGTGCTCATTACGGGATCACTATATTTTATTTCTGACATTCGAAAAAGAATGCTGTAATGACTTTGTCCCGGCAGAATCAATAATGATATTCTGCCGGGATTTTTTCTGTCAAAATCTAAAATTGCTTATTATAGTTCAATATGCTAACCGTGCTACAATCCATAGCATAATCTAATGAGAGTAAAGGTGTGTTGTCTATGATTCCGATTCTTTTTGTCCTCGGCCTTATCCTCGGTTCATTTTATTACACGGCAGGATGCCGTATCCCCTTACACATGTCCATCATAAACCCTCGTTCGGCATGTTCTTTTTGCCGGAGAACCTTAACCCCGGCAGAATTAATCCCTGTTTTATCTTTTGCTCTGCTAAAAGGCAAATGCAAAAGCTGCGGCCAAAAGCTCTCTCTTATGTATCCAGCGGCAGAGCTCTCGACAGCGTGTTTATTTGCAGCCGCGGGATTTCGTTTTGGTTTGTCTTGGGAACTGATTGTTGCGTTGCTGTTTCTTTCTCTTCTTATCATTGTTTCTGTGACAGATATTCACTTTATGCTGATTCCAAATCGCATATTGCTATTCTTTCTTCCCTTTCTGGCGGCTGGCAGAATCATTTCTCCGCTTTATTCATGGTATGAAGGCTTCATAGGTGCGGCTGCCGGTTTTCTTTTGCTGGCTTTTATTGCCGTCACCACTCATGGAGGAATAGGGGGAGGGGATATTAAATTACTTGCCGTCATCGGCCTTGTGCTTGGTGTGAAAATGCTTGCTGCCGCGTTTTTCTTTTCCGTACTTATAGGAGCATTGTACGGAACTGCCGCTGTACTGTTCGGAAGGCTGGGCAGAAAACAGCCGATTCCCTTTGCACCGGCAATTGCCGCAGGAAGCATTTTCGCTTATTTATACGGTGACTCTATCATTTCCTTTTATGTCAAAATGGCGTTAGGGTGACTGATGAAAAATTTGACGAACGTTTTTTGGACAAGACGACAAAAGTCTTGTTCTTTTTTTTTTCGCCTGTGCTAAAGTGTGTAGCATGAAAAGCCACAAGAACGGTCACACAAATGAAGGGAGGAAGCAGAATTGAAAAAAAGGAAGCAAAAAAAAATCAGTAAAGCGGAAGAAAAAGCCCTTAAGGTGACGATTAATGGAAAAGAAGAAACAGTTTACGAGCAGGAGACACCGAAGACAGAGCAAGAAAAAAACATGACATTTTCAAATTGGGAGGAAAAGAGAAAGGCGGAGCAGGAGGTTGCAGCATCCCATGAACATCCTGATGAAGATGAATTTAACTGGGATTCAGAGGAGGATAAGGTGTTTAAAGATGATCCCAAAGTTGTTCCGCCCTATCAAAAGAAAAAATCGAAGCTCTATTCAAAAGGAAAGACAGGGGCGGCCAAGCCGGTAAAAAGAGTGGCGGCAACGATTGCCTTTGCTGCGGTTTTAGGCACCGGCTTAGGGTTATTTGCATTAAATATATCAGGCAATAAAGAAGCGTCGGCGCCAGCCTCTTTAGATGCCTCTTTAGGCAGCCAGACGGCAAAAGCAGGAGATACAGCTGCGGAGAAACAAAGCACCGCCGGAGAAAAACAAGCGGCACAAACGGAAGGTACATATAAAACATATGCAGTGCAAGCAGGAAAGTTTTCAAATGAAAAGGGTGCAGAGACGTTAACTGAACAGCTGACTGAAAAAGGATATTCCGCCGTTTCCCTGTCAAAGGATGACGGGTACACGTATGTCATCGCGGGCCTGGCAAGTGATAAGGCTGTATCACAGCAGGTAGGGCAGATTTTAATCGACAGCGATTTTGAAGCCTGGGGGGGCAAGGAACTATCCTTATCAATAGAGTCCGATATGACAGGTCCTTTCAAGAAAACAGCGGAGCTCTCAGCGAAGGCGATCCTCGGAGAAGATATTACAAAAGCGAGTGTTGAAAAAATAAAAAATTCGCTCGGTAAAACAGAAGCAGCTGAAACGGGAGAGAAAAAAGCAATTTTGCAGGCGTTAAAGGAATTAGAGGACCCAAGTGCTGAAGCCGGATGGAAGGCTCAGCAGCAGCTTTTAGCCGTAATTAAATAATAGAAAGTGCCTGAGCCTTCGTCCTTAGTGACAGGCTTTTTTTATTTTGTCATGAAAAAGTTATTTTTCTGAAATTGTGGCGAGCCTCGTGATTTGGTAGGATAAATGAGTATCTTTTTTTCTTAAGCAAACCCTGAAAGGATGACGAACATGGCTAAGCCGCTTATACTTGCATCACAATCTCCGCGAAGAAAAGAACTCCTCGATCTGCTTCAGATTCCCTACACCATTATTGTCAGTGAAGTAGAGGAAAAATTAAATCGAAACTTTTCACCTGAAGAAAACGTCCAATGGTTGGCAAAACAAAAAGCTAAGGCTGTGGCCGATCTCAATCCGGGCGCAATCGTAATCGGTGCTGATACAATGGTATGTCTTGACGGTGTGTGCCTCGGCAAACCGCAAGATCAAGAAGAAGCCGCTGCCATGCTTCGCAGGCTTTCCGGCCGTAGTCATTCAGTGATAACCGGTGTCAGTATTCAAACCGCAAATCACAGCGAAACGTTCTATGATAAGACAGAAGTTGTGTTTTGGCCCCTCAGTGAAGAAGATATTTGGACTTATATTGAAACGAAAGAGCCGATGGATAAAGCAGGTGCTTACGGCATCCAAGGAAAAGGCGCACTTTTTGTAAAGAAAATAGACGGAGATTATTATTCAGTCGTAGGGCTCCCTATATCAAAAACAATGAGAGTTCTGAAGGATTTTGATGTAGAAGCCTGACGATTTTTATAAACGGGAAGGGAAAGAAAAGGAGGGCTTGATCATACACGATCTGCCATTTAAACTCAAAGATTTCCCAAAGAAAGAAAAGCCTAGAGAACGGCTGCTGAAAGTCGGAGCCGAGAACTTAGCAAACAACGAACTTTTGGCTATTTTATTGCGGACAGGCACAAAGAACGAATCTGTTATGAACCTTTCAAACCGGCTTCTGCGTTCGTTTGACGGGCTGCGCCTGCTGAAAGAAGCTTCAGTTGAAGAACTGTCCAGCATCCCGGGAATCGGTCTTGTGAAGGCTGTGCAAATACTGGCAGCAGTTGAACTGGGAAGCCGTATTCATAAATTAGCCAATGAAGAACATTTTGTAATCCGCTCCCCGGAAGACGGCGCAAATCTGGTCATGGAGGATATGCGCTTTTTAACCCAGGAGCATTTTGTCTGTTTATATTTAAATACAAAAAACCAAGTCATCCATAAACGCACTGTTTTTATCGGAAGTCTGAATTCATCCATTGTCCACCCCCGGGAGGTATTTAAAGAAGCGTTCAAACGATCTGCCGCTTCCTTTATTTGTATCCATAATCATCCTTCGGGGGATCCGACGCCGAGCAGGGAAGATATTGAAGTGACAAGACGGCTGTTTGAATGCGGAAACCTGATTGGCATCGAGCTGCTTGACCATTTGGTGATTGGCGACAAAAAATTTGTGAGTTTAAAGGAAAAAGGATATTTGTAACACTTTTTTTTTCATCGAATTAAGCTATAATAGAGTTTATGAGTTTTTCCCTTTAGGGTATTTTTGCTTTAAGAAAGGAAGATACATACATATGTTTGGAATTGGTACAAGAGACCTTGGTATAGATCTTGGAACTGCGAATACGCTTGTTTTTGTAAAAGGTAAAGGAATTGTTGTGAGGGAGCCGTCAGTCGTCGCGTTGCAAACGGATACGAAATCGATTGTTGCTGTCGGTAATGATGCGAAAAATATGATCGGACGGACGCCTGGAAACGTAGTGGCTCTTCGCCCGATGAAAGACGGCGTTATCGCTGATTATGAAACAACGGCTACCATGATGAAATATTACATCAATCAGGCCATTAAAAATAAAGGCATGTTTGCCAGAAAACCTTATGTGATGGTTTGTGTGCCATCCGGCATTACTGCGGTTGAAGAGCGTGCTGTTATCGATGCGACAAGACAAGCCGGAGCGCGTGACGCGTATCCGATCGAAGAGCCGTTTGCTGCGGCTATCGGCGCCAATCTCCCGGTTTGGGAACCGACTGGAAGCATGGTTGTTGATATCGGGGGCGGAACGACAGAAGTTGCAATTATTTCCCTCGGAGGTATTGTAACATCTCAATCCATCCGCGTTGCCGGTGATGAAATGGACGATGCGATTATCAACTACATCAGAAAAACATACAACCTGATGATCGGGGACCGCACAGCTGAAGCGATTAAAATGGATATCGGCTCTGCTGAATCCGCAGAAGAATCCGATAAAATGGAAATCCGCGGACGTGACTTGCTGACAGGTCTGCCGAAAACGATCGAAATTACCGGGAAAGAAATTTCTAATGCTTTGCGTGACACGGTGTCAACCATTGTAGAGGCAGTGAAAAGCACACTTGAAAAAACACCGCCTGAGCTTGCCGCAGATATCATGGACAGAGGTATTGTGTTAACCGGTGGCGGAGCGCTTCTTCGTAATTTGGACAAAGTCATCAGCGAAGAAACAAAAATGCCGGTCCTTATCGCTGAAGATCCGCTTGATTGTGTAGCGATCGGGACAGGAAAAGCACTGGAGCACATCCATCTTTTCAAAGGAAAAACAAGATAATCGGGAGTTCAATAGAAGAGGTGTAACACGATGCCGAATAAACGGTTAATGCTATTACTTCTGTGTATTATCATATTGGTGGCTATGATTGGATTTTCGCTGAAGGACGGCCGTAATACCACCTGGCCTGAGAAACTGATCGGTGATACGACGGGAGTATTTCAAAACATTTTTCATACGCCTGCCGAATTTTTTGCAGGGATATTTGAGAACATTAGTGATTTAAAAAACACATACGAAGAAAACGAGCGTCTGAGAGAAAAGCTTGACGGACAGACAAAATATGAAGCCAAGCTCCAAGAACTTGAAGACGAAAACAAATCCCTGCGTGACGAACTCGGCCATGTGAAATCAATAAAAGATTACAAGCCGATTTTGGCGACAGTCATTGCCAGAAGCCCTGATAACTGGGCGAAACAAGTGACCATTAACAAAGGGACACAGCAAAACGTAGCGAAAGATATGGCGGTAACGAACGAAAAAGGCGCATTAATCGGGAAGATTAAAAGCTCAGGCCTTAATAACTTTACGTCTACGGTCCAGCTTTTAAGCGATACTGACCGTAATAACAGAGTCGCAACAACCATTTCCGGGAAAAAAGGCAGCAAAGGCTACGGTTTAATCGAAGGCTATGATAAAGACAAAAAACGGCTTAAGATGACCATAATCGAACGCAAGGATAAACAAGACGTGAAAAAAGGCGATCTGATTGAAACGTCAGGCACAGGAGGCGTATTTCCGGAAGGGCTGACAATCGGTGAAGTGACTGAGATCGAGTCTGACTCTTATGGATTAACGAAAGTTGCCTATGTAAAACCTGCGGCTGATCTTTCAGATTTAAATAATGTGATCGTTGTTAATCGTGATGTGCCGACTGTCGATACAGAGGAGGAAGGATCGTGAAACGTTTCCTTCTCCCTTTCGTTATGATGTTGGTTTTTTCGGCGGAAAGCATTTTTACTGATCTGGTGCATTTCCCGTTTGTTACGGATGACCAGGTGCTGGTCCCGCGTTTTCTGATGCTTGTGCTGATTTTTATGTCGGCTTTTATCAATCAAAAACACGCGGTGATCTACGGTTTTATTTTCGGCTTTCTATATGATATGAATTATACAAGTCTATTAGGTGTTTATATGTTTGGCTTTGCGGGGCTAAGCTATTTGGCGTCAAAAGCGTTTAAAGTGCTGCACACAAACGCATTTGTCGTCATCCTGATTGCTGTTCTCGCTGTTTGTCTGCTAGAATTTTATGTGTTCGGTATTCAGTCGCTGATTCACAAAGACATTATGACGTTTAATGGCTTTGTGCTAGACCGGTTTATACCGACAGTTTTATTAAATATGATAAGCGCACTCATCCTGGTTCTCCCATTTAGATTATTTTTTATGAGTCTAAAGAAAGAATTGAGAGATGAGTAAAAAGGATTTTATCTTTTTTTGACGAAATGAGTATGTTGTTGAGGTGAATATTGTGAAGACCAAAAAGCAGCAATATGTAACGATAAAAGGAACAAAGAATGGTTTGACATTGCATCTTGACGATGCATGTTCTTTTGATGAGCTTCTCGATGGTCTTCAGAATATGCTGTCAATTGAACAATATACAGATGGAAAAGGCCAGAAAATCAGCGTTCACATTAAGCTGGGCAATCGATGCTTATATCAGGAGCAAGAGGAACAGCTGACCGAAATAATTGCGTCAAAAAAAGATTTGTTTGTTCATTCTATTGAGAGTGAAGTCATTACTAAAAAAGAAGCACAGCGTATGAAAGAGGAAGCGGAAATTATTTCTGTCTCAAAAATTGTCCGTTCAGGCCAAGTGCTCGAGGTGAAGGGCGATTTGCTTCTGATCGGAGATGTGAATCCGGGCGGGACAGTCAGAGCCGGCGGAAACATTTTTGTTCTGGGTTCGCTGAAAGGGATTGCCCACGCCGGATTTAACGGAAATAATCATGCGGTTATTGCTGCCTCTGAAATGCTGCCGACACAGTTAAGAATCAATCACGTGTTAAATCGCTCCCCAGACCACATTCAAAAAGGGAACGAAATGGAATGTGCTTATTTAGATACAGACGGAAATATGGTCATTGAACGCCTTCAACATTTGGCTCATTTAAGACCTGATCTAACAAGGCTTGAGGGAGGAATGTGAATTGGGTGAGGCTATCGTAATAACTTCGGGAAAAGGCGGAGTAGGTAAAACAACAACATCTGCTAACCTCGGTACCGCCTTAGCCATTTTAGGGAAGCGTGTATGTTTAGTAGATACTGATATAGGACTGCGCAACCTGGATGTAGTAATGGGTCTTGAAAATAGAATTATTTATGATCTCGTAGACGTTGTAGAGGGCAGATGTAAAATGCATCAGGCGCTCGTAAAGGATAAACGTTTTGATGATTTGCTCTATTTAATGCCCGCTGCTCAAACGAGCGATAAAACGGCTGTTGCTCCTGAACAAATCAAAACTATGGTCCAAGAGCTCAAGCAAGAATTTGATTATGTCATCATAGACTGCCCCGCAGGAATTGAGCAAGGATACAAAAACGCCGTTTCCGGGGCTGACAAGGCGATAGTGGTCACAACGCCTGAAATTTCAGCTGTGCGAGATGCTGATCGCATTATAGGGCTATTGGAAAAAGAAGAAAATATTGAACCGCCGCGGCTCGTTGTAAACAGAATCAGAAATCACCTAATGAAAAACGGTGACACGATGGATATCGATGAAATCGTTCAGCATTTGTCGATTGATTTGCTCGGTATCGTTGCCGATGATGATGAAGTGATTAAGGCATCGAACCATGGCGAACCAATTGCAATGGATCCGAAAAACCGCGCTTCCATCGCATATCGAAATATTGCCCGCCGCATTTTAGGCGAATCTGTTCCTTTGCAGGTGCTTGAAGAGCAAAACAAGGGAATGATGGCTAAGATTAAGTCATTTTTCGGAGTAAGATCTTAATTTCATAGAATAAAAGAGAAGAATCTGACAAAGCAAATGCTGTGTCAGGTTTTTTTGTTTCTGACTGCTCTGTGATGAAGGTAAATCGAATAATTGCCGTGGACAAGACATATGATGTACAAACCCAACGAATGCAAAGGATGATGGCAATGAGTCACAGAGCAGATGAAATCAGAAAACGATTAGAGAAAAGAAGGAAACAGGTTTCCGGCTCAAAACGTTTCCCTACTCAGACAGGTTCCGAAAAGCAAAAACCGCCGTCTTGGGTCATGGTATCTGATCAGGAAAAACATGGGGCTATCCCGGTATATGAAGATGGCAATTCGAATTTCAGCGGAAGACACCCTTTGGTGAAAACAGACTCAATGATTCTGAAATGTCTTCTATCGGCCTGCCTTGTTCTTGTTTCTGCCATAGCCTATAAAACAAATAGTGGACCCGTCAGCCAGATCAAGCCGGTCGTTGCACAAACCTTCGAAACAGAATTTCAATTTGCTTCAGCAAGCCATTGGTTTGAAACGAAATTTGGCAGCCCGCTTGCATTTCTCGCTCCTGAAAAGAAAAATAAGGAACAGCAGGTTGAAGTGGGTCAGGATCTCGTCGCACCCGCATCTGGTAAAGTTCAGCAGGATTTTCAGGACAACGGGGAAGGCATTAAAGTCGAAACAAGCAGCGATACAATCGATTGTATAAAAGAAGGCTATGTTGTTGAAGTCAGTAAAGACGGTGAGACGGGGCTGACAGTGAAAGTGCAGCATGCTGACAATACCTACAGCATTTATGGTGAACTGAAAGACGTGGATGTCGCTTTATATGATTTTGTAGATAAAGGCAAAAAGCTCGGTTCGATTAAACTCGATGATCATAACAAAGGGCTCTATTATTTTGCCATGAAAGACGGCGACAAATTTATTGATCCGATTCAGGTGATCTCATTTGAATAAATGGCTTGACCTCATCTTGAAAATTCATGTTCATCCTTTTCTTTGGATTATCATGGCGCTGGGGCTGATTACAGGGCATATGAAAGCATTGCTGTGTTTGCTTGTGATTGTTCTGATCCATGAGCTGGGGCATGCCGCTCTGGCCGTGTTTTTTTCTTGGAGAATCAAGCGTGTTTTTTTGCTGCCATTTGGAGGAACAGTTGAAGTGGAAGAGCACGGAAATCGGCCGTTAAAGGAAGAGTTTGCGGTTATTATTGCCGGACCTCTTCAGCACATTTGGCTTCAGCTTGCAGCTTGGATGATTGCAGGCCTCTCAATAATTGATCAGCAGACCTTTGAACTGTTTACATTTTATAATCTATCTATTTTATTTGTGAATCTGCTGCCGATTTGGCCGCTTGACGGCGGCAAGCTGTTATTTTTATTTTTTTCAAAGCATCTGGCTTTTCAAAAAGCGCACCGGCTGAATCTAAAGACTTCACTTGTGTGCTGCCTGCTTCTCGCATGCTGGGTTTTATTTGCGGTTCCTCTGCAAATCAGCGCATGGGTTTTGTTTGTCTTTCTGGCTGTTTCTTTGTTTGAGGAGTACAGGCAAAGACACTACATCCATGTGAGGTTTCTCTTGGAAAGATACTATGGGAAAAACCGTGAGCTTGAAAAATTGCTTCCGCTTACCGTTAATGCTGAGGATAAAGTCTATCATGTCATGGCGGAATTCAAACGAGGCTGTAAGCATCCCATTATTATAGAAAAGTCAGGAGAGAAGTTAAGCCAGCTGGATGAGAATGAAGTGCTGCATGCCTACTTTGCTGATAAACGGACAAATTCCTCCATGGAGGAACTGCTGCTGCCTTATTAAAATCGATTGACAAACGCCTTGTATTTTGATATATTTTTTAATGTTATGGATGTAGCACCAATGCTACAACCGCTCAGTACAGGTGTTAAGAGTTGTTTTACAGCCCCCTGGTATCTGGCGAGTCTTAGTCTAATAGGAGGTGCAGAGAATGTACGCAATCATTAAAACAGGCGGTAAACAAATTAAAGTTGAAGAAGGCCAAACTGTTTACATCGAGAAACTTGCTGCTGAAGCAGGTGAAACAGTTACTTTTGAAGACGTTTTGTTTGTTGGCGGAGACAATGTGAAAGTCGGCAACCCTACAGTTGAAGGCGCAACAGTAACGGCTAAAGTTGAAAAACAAGGCCGCGCGAAAAAAATCACTGTTTTCAGATACAAAGCAAAGAAAAACGTTCATAAAAAACAAGGTCATCGTCAGCCTTACACTAAAGTGACGATCGAAAAAATCAACGCGTAAGCCATGATCCAGGCAACAATCAGAAGGTCCCGTGCTGACAAAAGCGTATTGTCTTTTGAAATGACGGGCCACGCGAATTTTGCTGAACATGGACAAGATCTCGTCTGTGCCGGAGTGACAGCTGTTGTGTTTGGATCCGTTAACGCGGTCATCGCGTTGGCGGGCTTCGAGCCGCTTCTTGATATAGGAGAAGATGGGGGTTATTTTTACTTTGAATTCCCTGAATCTCTCGATCCGGAGGCGCGCCAAAAAGCTCAGCTGCTGATTGAAGGCATGATTGTTTCGTTAGAGACAATCGAACGGGATTACAAAGATCACTTGCGTGTGACCACAAACATAATATAGGAGGTGAGCTACATGCTTAGATTAGATCTTCAGTTTTTCGCTTCTAAAAAAGGAGTAGGTTCTACAAAGAACGGACGTGACTCTGAGGCTAAACGTTTAGGTGCTAAACGTGCTGACGGTCAATTCGTAACAGGCGGTTCTATCCTTTACCGTCAACGCGGAACAAAAATTTACCCAGGTGAAAACGTGGGCCGCGGCGGAGATGACACTCTTTTTGCGAAAATCGACGGAACTGTTAAATTCGAACGTTTCGGACGTGACCGCAAAAAAGTGAGCGTATATCCTGTAGCTCAATAATGATTCAAAAACTCCGGTCGATAATGACTGGAGTTTTTTTTGCAATATGCGGAGTAAGCATCAAGAATGTTATGCAGAGTATGTGCGAGCAGACCCCGCCAAGAATGAGAACGAATGTCTCAAACCCACTGGATATGTTCCCCAAGCAGTAATACATAAAATGTTCTGCCTGGCTGAAAATCAACCGAAGCCAGAAAAAAGGAACATGATATTTCTGGGAAAAACAATTGTTTTTCTATCAAAGCCTTCTCTGTTATAATTCATAATACACACTTATACAGACTCCTAAATAAGAAATCAAATGATTGGGAGTGCGAAAATGAAGGATGTTTCAAAAAATCAAGAAGAAAATATAAGCGATACAGCTTTAACAAATGAACTGATTCATCTTCTCAGCCATTCCCGGCATGATTGGATGAATAAGCTGCAGCTTATTAAAGGAAACTTAAGCTTGCAGAAGTATGACCGCGTCTTTGAAATCATTGAAGAAATGGTGATAGACGCTAAACACGAATCAAAGCTCTCAAACCTGAAAACACCGCATTTAGCGTTTGATTTTCTTACGTTTAATTGGAAAGCCCAATGTATGACGCTTGAATATGAAGTTCTCGGGGAAATTAAGGATTTGTCAGCTTATGATCAAAAATTGGCGAAACTGATGAGAAAGCTGTTTCATCTGTTTGAACAAGCAGTTACTAGAGGCAGTGAAAATCATTTAACCGTTTCGCTTCAAACCGATCATCCTGACAGACAGCTGATACTGTACCTTGATTTTCACGGCACTTTTGCCAATATATCTGCCTTTGATGATTTTCGGCAAAATGGATATGAGGACTTTGATATCATGCGTTTTGGGATCACAAGCCACGAATGTCTAATTGAAATTGGGTTGAACTAGCGGTGTTTTTTAACGGTTTAGAACGGAGGACATTATGTTTGTAGATCAGGTGAAAGTGTATGTAAAAGGCGGCGACGGAGGCAACGGGATGGTTGCGTTTCGCCGTGAAAAATATGTGCCGAAAGGCGGCCCTGCCGGCGGAGACGGCGGAAAGGGAGGAGACGTCGTTTTTGAAGTGGACGAAGGTCTCCGTACTCTTATGGATTTTAGATATAAAAAACACTTTAAAGCGATTCGCGGCGAGCATGGCATGTCAAAAAACCAGCATGGACGAAATGCGGAGAATATGGTCATTAAAGTTCCGCCCGGCACAGTTGTGACAGACGATGATACAAAGCAGGTCATTGCCGATTTAACCGAGCATGGACAGCAGGCAGTCATCGCAATGGGCGGAAGAGGCGGAAGAGGAAACTCACGCTTTGCCACACCGGCAAACCCTGCACCTCAGCTCTCAGAAAACGGTGAACCGGGAAAAGAACGCTATGTTGTTCTTGAATTAAAAGTACTTGCAGATGTCGGGCTTGTCGGATTCCCAAGTGTAGGGAAATCGACTTTATTGTCCGTCGTTTCATCTGCCAAACCGAAAATTGCGGATTATCACTTTACGACACTTGTTCCGAATCTTGGCATGGTCGAAACAGATGACGGACGGAGCTTCGTTATGGCCGATTTGCCTGGCCTGATTGAAGGGGCTCATCAAGGCGTCGGGCTCGGCCACCAATTTTTGCGCCATATTGAGCGGACCCGCGTTATCGTTCATGTCATTGATATGTCCGGTTTGGAAGGCCGCGATCCGTATGAGGATTATGTGACGATTAATCAGGAATTGAGCGAGTACAATTTGCGTCTCACGGAGCGCCCGCAAATTATTGTCGCGAATAAAATGGACATGCCGCAGGCGGCGGAAAATCTTGAAGGCTTCAAAGAAAAGCTGAAGGATGATTATCCGGTGTTCCCAGTCAGTGCAGTGACAAGAGAAGGTCTTCGCGAGCTTTTGTACGAAGTCGCCAATCAGCTGGAAAACACTCCGGAATTCCCGCTGTATGACGAGGAAGAGCTTACGCAAAACCGTGTCATGTACACGATGGAGAATGAAGAAGTGCCATTCAACATTACGCGAGAACCTGACGGAGTCTTTGTGCTTTCAGGAGACAGTCTTGAGCGGTTATTCAAGATGACTGATTTCTCACGTGATGAATCTGTTAAACGATTTGCAAGACAGATGCGGGGGATGGGTGTTGATGAAGCACTCAGAGAACGCGGGGCCAAAGACGGAGACATTATCAGACTTCTTGAATTTGAATTTGAATTTATTGATTAATAATGGGTGAGAGCCTGGATATCAGGCTCTCTATTTTCAAAAGGGGGGATGCAAGTGAAAGAGGAGACGTTTTATCTTGTCCGTGAAGATGTGTTGCCTGATGCGATGAGAAAAACATTGGAAGTCAAAAAACTGCTGGATCGAAAAAAAGCAGAATCAGTGGCAGACGCCGTTCAAAAGGTAGATTTAAGCAGAAGCGCATTTTATAAATACAGAGATGCCGTTTTTCCTTTTTATACAATGGTTAAAGAACAAATTATCACACTTTTCTTTCATTTAGAGGATCGCTCAGGCGCGTTATCTCAGCTCCTTCAGGCGGTGGCTGACTCTGGAAGCAACGTTCTTTCCATTCACCAGACCATTCCGCTTCAAGGGAGAGCAAACGTAACGCTGTCTATCAGTACATCCGCAATGGAAGAGGACATTCATACATTAATGAACAAGATGAGAAAGTTTGACTTTGTAGAAAAGGTTGAAATATTAGGTTCAGGAGCGTAAGGGGAGAGAATATCGTCATGAAAGTCGGTTACTTAGGTCCAGCAGCTACATTCACACATCTAGCAGTCAGTTCTTGTTTTCTAAATGGCGCCGAGCATGTTGCTTACCGCACAATACCGGAATGTATAGATGCGGCAGTTGCAGGTGAGGTTGATTTCGCTTTTGTACCTTTAGAGAACGCATTAGAAGGATCAGTAAACTTAACAATAGACTATTTAATACATGAACAGCCTCTGCCTATCGTAGGTGAAATGACATTGCCGATACATCAGCACTTACTCGTTCATCCTTCCAGAGAGAATGCGTGGAAAGACCTGAACAAAATTTATTCGCACTCACATGCGATTGCGCAGTGCCATAAGTTTCTCCATCGGCATTTTTCTTCCGTCCCGTATGAATACGCCAATTCAACTGGAGCGGCGGCAAAGTTTGTCAGTGACCATCCCGAGCTGAATATCGGGGTGATTGCCAATGAAATGGCGGCTTCTACATACGGATTAAAAATCGTAAAACGGGATATCCAGGACTATAGAGACAATCATACGCGATTTGTCATTCTGTCTCCTGATGAAAATATAACCTTTGAAGTGAATTCAAAATTGAATTCAAGACCAAAAACAACACTGATGGTGATGCTTCCCCAGGATGATCAATCCGGAGCGCTGCATAGAGTGCTGTCTGCTTTTTCTTGGAGAAACTTAAACCTGTCAAAAATCGAATCCCGTCCGACCAAAACCGGGTTAGGGAATTATTTCTTTATTATTGATATTGAACAGGCGTTTGATGAAGTATTAATCCCTGGAGCTATGCAGGAGCTTGAAGCGCTCGGGTGCAAAGTAAAGCTGCTTGGTACATATCAATCTTATCAATTATAAAAAGCCCTAATAGGGCTTTTTTTAGTCTTCAATCAAAATGCCGGCTTCCTCGAGCGCTTGACAGGCTTGATCGATGCGATGTTCATCCGGCGCTGTCAGTGTATGGAGATGCACACCATCTGTCAGCTGTGATAAGTAGGCGGCATTTGTGGAATTGATCTTTTTGATGAAATGTTTGACTTCTTTTCGCGTGCCGACTTGGATCGCTGCAGTTAAATCGCCGTATACAGGGTGCTCAATTTTTACGTCTTTTACAGTTACCCCTTCATCCACGATGAGCTGCAATTCTTCTTCTGTCCGTTCAGGTCCGTGCAAACACGCTATGATTCTTTCTGCCTGCTGATGCTTTTGAGCGGCGGCGTCCAGATAGACATACCCTTGGCTTGTGGCGATAATCGGCTCATTTTTCGCTTTTAAAAGCGAGATATCCTGAACGATCACCTGTCTTGAAACATTTGCTTTTTTGGCGAGCTCTCCTCCTGTCAGTGGCAATTGGGATTCCTTCAGCCACAAAAGAAGCTGCTCACGCCTATTGGCGCCCATGAGCTTTAATTCTTCGGTCAATATGATATTCTCCTTTCCTTTTTTCCAAAAGCGCTGTAAACGTATGTAATAACATATCCAGCTGTTCAGTGGTTGTGTTTCTTCCGAAAGAGATCCGGATAAATTGCAAGGCTTCCTGTTCTGTTTTTCTTAACGCTTTCATCGTTTCAGACGGCCCGTGATAACCTGCAGAACAAGCGCTGCCCGTTGAAATGCAAATATTATTCCGATTACATTCTAACATAACATATTGTCCTTCAAATGAGCCAAAAAAACACCCGATAATATGGGGCAGACATTCTGTGTTTGCACCATCTGCCGCAAGGGTTACAGGCAGAGACCGAATACGGATTTGTTCTAAAAAGTATTGTCTCAGCATTTGATTGTGGGATATCTGTTTTTCCATTTCACTTGCGATCAGCTCCGCTGCCGCTGTAAAGGCTCCGATACCCGGTACGTTTACCGTGCCTGCTCGAAACCCATTCTCGTGAGCGGTGTCAGGGTATACCGGCTTCCAATTAACGTCCGGTCGAATATAGACGGCTCCGACTCCTTTAGGGCCGTGGATTTTGTGACTGGAGACAGAGAGAGCATCAACCCCCATTTCCTCAGTATTGATGGGCAGTTTGCCGAATGTTTGAACCGCATCACAATGAAGAAGAATTTTCCTGTTGTGAAGAAACGATGAAAGGTTTTTAATGGGCTGAATGATTCCTGTTTCTGAATTGGCATGCTGAATAGAAACCAGGCCTGTGTCCTGTCGAATATGGGCTGCCAATATTTCCTCGGTAATAAGCCCATACTCATTAGGCTTAATGATTGTCACGTCAAAGCCATGATTATGCAGAAAAGCAGCACAGTTATGGATTGATTGATGTTCCATGGCCGTCGTAATAAAATGTCTTTTTGTTTTTGGCAGGCCGTTTAACAATGATTGAATGCCAAGAAAATTGGATTCAGTACCGCCGCTTGTAAAATATATCCCATCTGTTTCTCCGCCGATTATGGCAGCTATTTTCCCCCGGCAGTACTCCAGTATATGCTTTGCTTTTCCCCCAGCATCATGCAAACTGCTGGCATTTCCGTACATTTCAATGCTGAGCTTCTGAAATACGTCCAGAGCTTCCTCGCAAATTGGCGTGGTTGCTGCATAATCTAAATAAATCATCCGGTCTTTCCTCCATATGTTCTTCATAAAAAAACTCTTGAGTTTATTTTATCCTTGTGTAAATATAGGTGTCAAGACAGGTGTAAACAACAGGAGGTGGCATATGTCTATAAAGACGATTGCGGTCATTGGTTCAGGAGCGGCAGCACTTGCCCTGGCTTCTGCACTTCCGCCATCATACCAGGTGACTGTCATCACGAAAAAAGGCGTAAAAAACAGCAATTCAAGACATGCACAGGGAGGAATTGCTGCGGCTTATGCAAAAGATGACTCGATTGCGTCTCATATGGAGGATACGCTATATGCAGGCTGCGGACATAACGATCTAAACATCGTATCAGACGTTTTACTTGAAGGAAAAACCATTATCGAGAACTTTCTGGAGAATGACTTTCCATTTGACCGGAATGAACAAGGCCACGTCAGCCTCGGCAGGGAAGGAGCCCATACGAACAACCGCATTTTTCATGCAGGCGGAGACGCTACAGGCAGCATGCTCATTGAGTATTTGCTGAAACAAATCAAAAGCCAAATCGAAGTAATCGAGAATGAAACAGCGGTTGATATGCTGATGAAGAATGGGCGCTGTGTTGGTGTCGTGACGAAAGACAGCCGCGGTCGGATCAATTTGCGGCATGCAGATGAGGTTGTGCTGGCAGCTGGCGGATGCGGAAGCTTGTTTCAGCACCATACGAACGATCCATCTGTCACTGGTGACGGTCTTTCCCTTGCTTATCGGGCCGGAGCGGAATTAACTGATTTAGAGTTTGCCCAGTTTCACCCTACACTGCTTGTCAAAAATGGCGTCTCGTGTGGACTTGTTTCTGAGGCAGTCAGAGGTGAGGGCGGTTTTTTAACAGACCAAAACGGCCGCCGCATTATGGCCGGACGGCACCCGCTGGAGGATTTAGCACCACGGGACGTCGTCTCGCGGATCATTCATGAAGAAATAGCAAAAGGAAAACGTGTGTATATCGATTGCAGTGCTATTTCTGACTTCGAAGTACGTTTTCCCACAATTACCTCTATTTGCGAAAAGGCAGGAGTCGATATTCGTAAAAGAAAAATACCTGTTGCGCCGGGAATGCATTTTTTAATGGGTGGCGTTTCAGTCAATCGGTGGGGAGAAACAACTGTGCCCGGGCTTTACGCGATAGGGGAAACAGCATGCACCGGCTTACACGGAGCCAATCGTCTTGCGAGCAATTCCTTGCTGGAGGCACTTGTGTTTGGGAAACGAGCAGCAGAACACATCATGAGAAAACCGGTTGATAACAGGTATAGTCAATTCACCAGTGAAGCCAGAGGAGTTTATGAGGTGCCGAATATTGAGCTTTCTGAACTGCAAAACAGAATGACAAGCGATATGTCCATAATAAGAGAAAAAGACAGACTGATTGAGATGAGCAATTGGCTATATGGGCTCCCTTCTCAGACGTTAAATGTGAAGGATATCACAATTCCGCAGCTGGAGCTTTCTCACTTGTGGCAGGTTGCAAAGCTGATGACCTCGTCTGCTCTATTGCGGGAAGAAAGCAGGGGGGCGCATTTTCGAATTGATATCCCTCAGGCTGATGCAGGCTGGCAAGGACTCCAAATTGTTCATACAAAAAAGGGAACAAGAATGCGAAAAAACGAAGGGATTTGGAAAAATGAATCTTTTACAGCTGAAAAAATTGCTGAATCACTTTTTTCATGAGGATATAGGGACGGGAGATCTTACATCACAGTCCATCTTTGAAGGACAGAACTGTGAGGCCTCAATTGTTGCAAAGTCAGACGGCATTTTGGCCGGAGCTGCGGTGATCAAAGAAGGATTTGCTTTATTAGATGAAAAGGTTCAGACGTGTTTGCACAAAAAAGATGGAGATCATTTGCAAAAGGGTGATGTGATTGCCGTCTTACGCGGGCCGGCGGCTGCTCTTCTTACTGGAGAGAGGGTAGTATTAAATCTTATTCAAAGGCTGTCGGGTATTGCCGCGATGACAAGACAGGCTGTTGCACGGCTTGATGATGATCAGATTAAGATTTGTGACACAAGGAAAACGACGCCGGGGTTAAGAATGCTTGAAAAATATGCGGTCAGGGTCGGAGGGGGATATAACCATCGATTCGGCCTATACGACGGAATCATGATCAAAGATAATCACATTGCAGCTTGCGGTTCCATTGTAAAGGCGTGTGAAAAAGCGCGACAGGCGGCAGGGCACATGGTGAATATTGAAGTGGAAATTGAATCTGAGGAGCAGCTCAGAGAAGCCATTCTTGCTGAAGCTGATGTCATTATGTTTGACAATTGTCCGCCTGATACTGTCCGCCATTTTGCAAATATCACACCGGATCACATTAAAACCGAAGCTTCCGGAGGCATTACATTAGAATCTCTGCCCGCTTTTAGAGGAACGGGTGTGAATTATATTTCTTTAGGGTTTCTGACTCATTCGGTCAAAAGCTTAGATATCAGCATGGATGTGGGGTTAACAAATCAGCCAGTGGAGGAGTGCGATTATGTCAATTCTTGATGCAATGAAGCAATTTGAAATGATGCCTGATCATTATAAAGGTCTGTCAATGGGGGAGATGGAGAGACGTGTTGCCGCCATCAAAGAAAAGTTCGGGAGCAGGTTGCTTATTCCAGGCCATCATTATCAAAAGGATGAAGTGATTCAATTTGCTGACCAAACGGGCGATTCTCTCCAGCTTGCCCAAATGGCGGAAAAAAATAAGGATGCGGAATATATTGTATTTTGCGGCGTACATTTTATGGCAGAGACCGCTGATATGCTGACGGGTGCGGACCAAACGCTCATCCTGCCAGATATGAGAGCGGGCTGTTCCATGGCTGATATGGCTGATATGCAGCAGACGAACAGGGCGTGGGAGAAACTTCAGCATATATTCGGCGACACGATCATACCATTAACTTATGTGAATTCCACAGCAGAGATCAAGGCATTTGTCGGAAAGCACGGCGGAGCGACTGTAACCTCATCGAATGCAAAAAAAGTGCTTGAATGGGCGTTTACACAGAAAAAACGCATTTTATTTCTGCCTGATCAGCACTTAGGGAGAAACACCGCTTATGAACTGGGTATCCCGCTTGAAGACATGGCTGTCTGGGACCCGATTCAAGATCAATTGGAGAACGAAGCAGAACATAACGATATCAAGGTTATTCTTTGGAAAGGCCACTGCTCTGTTCATGAAAAATTCACTGTGAAAAATATAAATGATTTGAGAGAACGAGATTCTGACATCCGGATCATTGTTCATCCCGAATGCTCTCATGAAGTTGTAATGCAAAGTGACGACAGCGGGTCAACGAAATATATTATTGATACCATCAGCCACGCTCAGCCGGGAAGCAAGTGGGCAATCGGTACAGAAATGAATCTTGTTCAGCGACTGATTCAAGAGTATCCCGACAAACAGATCGAATCATTGAATCCGGATATGTGTCCGTGTCTGACGATGAATCGAATTGACCTCCCGCATTTGCTCTGGTCTTTAGAACAAATCGAAAAAGGAGAACCAGCAGGCGTGATCAAAGTGCCGAAAGTCATTCAGGACGATGCCCTTCTTGCACTGAATCGAATGCTTTCCACTACGTAAATCAGAAATATTTCCCCTCCTGTACTCATAACTTCTTTTGAGCAGGCATATGTTGTGAAGAAACATATTGTAATCACACAACTGAACTGTTCACGTTTTGCATAGGAGGGGAAAACGTTGAAAATCCATATCGTTCAAAAAGGCGATTCACTCTGGAAAATAGCTGAAAAATACGGAGTTGATGTTGAGGAAGTGAAAAAACTCAATACGCAGCTCAGCAATCCAGATTTAATCATGCCTGGGATGAAAATAAAAGTGCCGTCTGGAGGTGTTCCGGTCAGAAAAGAGATAAAAGCTGGCAAAAGTCCGGCGGCATCCGGGAATGAGAAGAAAGAACACCCATATTCCAAGGAGAAGCCTAAATCCGTTGTCGACGTAGAAGACACAAAACCGAAAGAAAAGCAGTCAGTTCCTTTTGTCCCGCCGATGCCGAATTTGCATGATAATGTGTATCCTGAAGCTGATGTAAACGATTATTATGATATGAATCAGCTTTTTCAGCCTTGGTCACCTCCTAAACCGGAGGAGCCTAAAAAGCATCATGACGGAAATATAGATCATATGTATCATATGCAAGATCAATTTCCACAACAGGAGGCAATGAGTAATATGGAAAATGCAAATTATCCGAATATGCCTAATACGCCTAAAGCGCCAGATGTAGGCGGTCTGGAAGAAGAAAACATCCACCACACTGTTCCGAATATGCCGGCAGTTCAGCCATATTACCCGTATCCAACCCATTTTGTACCATGTCCGGTTCCTGTCTCACCGGTTCTGCCTGGTTCCGGCCTGTGCTACCCATACTATCCTGCACATGCATTTCCGATGCATCAGCCTTATGGCTATCAGCCAGGTTTTGCTTCACCTTCGCAATATGATCCGGGTAAATATGATAACCAGCATCATGAAAACAGCCATCACGGGCATTACGGATATCAGCCTTCGCACGGCGCGCCTCAATATGCATCGCCGGCTTATGGATCTCCTTATGGGCATATGCCATATGGTCCTTATTATGGCGCTCCTCAAGTGATGGGTGCTTATCAGCCAAATATGGCGCATGGTTATATGCCGCCATTTAAGGATCATGATGATTGCGGGTGTGACGATGATCAGCAGCCATACTTCTCAGCACCTGGTTATCAGGGAGGCGCATATGGAACGCCTTATATGCCTTACGGAGGAGCAAATCCGAATCCGTATGGAGCCGGAACATCCATGCCGAATCAGCCTTCAACAAATCAGATGTTTGGACGGCCGGAAGAAGAAAGTGAATGATTGCTCGGGACGATGTAAATCGTTCCTTTTTTTAGTTATTGTTTTGTACAAGACGAATGGTCATAACTGACACGCTTAACATATCCCCCTGATGCGCATGATAAAAACGAGCACAACATGCTCAATCAGTCCTCGGGGGGTTTTTCCATTGGGTAGAAAGTTAACAATTGCAGGCCTCATTTTGATGACAGCCGGATTAACAGCATGCGGCGCAAATAATGATGCCCTTAATGATACGCGTAATAACGGTAATAACGGTAATACCCGTCCAATCGGATATTATACAAATGAGAACGACGCTGACAGACAGGGAGACGGGATGGATCACGACGGCCCGGTCTCTGAATTGATGGAAGACCAGAACGGCCAGAACGGCCGTGACCGAAACACAACCAATGTAAACGACCGTGTTACTGCCGATGATCGCGTCCCATTGACAACAGACGGAACATATAACAACACTAATAACAGAAACATGAACCGAAATGGGACGAACAACAACGGGTATGACAACCAAGAGAACAGAAGACTTGCCGCAAAAATCGCCAATCGTGTGAAACAAGTCAAAAACGTCAATGACACACAAGTCATGGTTACGGATGACAAAGTCGTCATCGCAGTCAGAAGCCACGCTGATTTCACAAAGTCTGACAGGCAAAATGTCACAAAAGCCGCACGAAACTATGCGGATGGCCGTGACATTCAAGTATCTACAGATAAAGGACTGTTCACAAGACTTCATAAAATGAACAGACGCTAGGACTAAGAAGGCTGCCGGAGAGTGATTCCCGGCGGTCTTTTTCTTTACAACGGATTGCAATACCCATTAAAGTGTACATAGAAATATCAAGGAAGGTGAAAGCATGGCTGGCCATTCTAAATGGAAAAACATACAAAAAAGAAAAAATGCGCAAGATGCAAAGCGCGGTAAAATATTTATGAAGCTTGCTAAAGAAATCTATGTGGCTGCGAAGCAAGGCGGAGCCGATCCTGAAGCAAATTCAGCATTGCGGCTTGTAATTGAAAAAGCAAAAGGCGCCAATATGCCAAATGATAATATAGACCGTGCCCTTAAAAAAGCCGCAGGAAGCCAGGACGATAGCAGCTATGAGGAAATCACCTATGAAGGCTACGGCCCATTAGGGGTTGCCGTCATGGTGGAGTGCTTAACTGATAATAAAAACCGTACGGCGACAAATGTGCGGACAGCTTTCAATAAAAACGGCGGAAGTCTCGGAGAAAGCGGATGTGTAGCATTTTTGTTTGAACGGAAGGGGTACATTGCAATTGACCGCACACATCGGCAAATAGAAGAGGATGACTTGATGCTTGATGTCATAGAAGCGGGCGGCGAAGAGCTGCAGACAGAGGATGAATTCTTTGAGGTATTAACAGCGCCTGAACGTTTTGAAGAGGTAAAAACAGCACTTGAAGCAAATTATCCAGTTGATTCAGCTGAAGTAACCATGATTCCGAAAACATATGCAGAGGCTGATGATGAGGCTGTTGAAAAACTGGAAAAATTGATCGATGCGCTTGAAGACGATGATGATGTTCAGGCAGTGTATACAAATTACCAGTAATATAAAAATGACCGGCGCGAAGTGATCTCAGGCCGGTCTTTTTTCATCTTAAGAGACGCGCTCATTTTCGTGTATGTATTCTTTCTCCCAGAAATCAGCGTTTTTGATGCCGAGAGCTTTAGGATCAAAGACTGGGTCTAAGCCTTGTTTCTTCTGTTGCTCATAATCCTTTAACGCAATAAGCGCCGGCTTGGCGAGCAAAACAATGGCAATGACGTTCAGCCAAACCATAATGCCAAGTCCCGCGTCACCTAATGCCCAAGCAAGTGTAGCGGTTTTGACAGCACCGTAGAATGTCGCGGCTAAAATGATCAGTTTTAAGCCAAGCATAGCCCACTTGCTTTCTCTGCCTCTCGCTAAATACGCGATATTTGTTTCAGCGATGTAGTAATAAGCCATAATGGTTGTAAAAGCGAAGAAGAACAAAGCAATAGCGACAAAGCCTGCACCAAAGCCGGGCAGCACACTGTCAATGGCGGCCTGAGTGAAGCCCGGTCCAGCTTCTACGCCTTTCAGGTGATTGACAATAAATGATCCGTCGGCAGCCTGTGTATTGTACATACCGGTAAATAAAATCATGAATGCTGTAGCGGAACATACAAATAAAGTGTCGATATAAACAGAAAATGCCTGAACCAATCCCTGCTTTACTGGATGGGATACCTCTGCAGCGGCAGCGGGATGAGGGCCTGTTCCTTGGCCGGCTTCGTTTGAATAAACGCCTCGTTTGACGCCCCATGAAATGGCCATGCCGATGAGGCCGCCGAATGCGGAATCTAACGCAAATGCACTTCTGAAAATCAAAGAAATCACAGCAGGCAGTTCAGAAATATTCATCACAATGATGATCAGGGAGAGCAGAATGTATCCGACTGCCATAAACGGGACAATCATTTGTGCTGCACTGGCAATACGTTTTACACCTCCGAAAATGATAAAACCTAATAAGAGAACAAGAAAACAGCCAGTAATGGCAGGAGATATGCCGAATGCATTTTGGACGCCCGCTGCAATGGAGTTGGACTGGACCCCTGGCATAAGGAGAGCCATTGCAATCAGTGCCGCAGCCGCAAATAAAACAGCAAACCACTTAATGCCTAATCCTTTTTCTATATAATAAGCGGGTCCGCCTCGATATTGGCCGCCTTGTTTCACTTTATAAATTTGGGCAAGAGTAGATTCAACAAAGGCGCTCGAAGCACCGATAAAAGCAATGGCCCACATCCAGAACACCGCGCCGGGTCCGCCGAAGGCAATTGCTGTTGCCACACCTGCAATGTTTCCGGTTCCCACCCTGCCGGACAGCGCGATTGATAATGCTTGAAAAGAAGATACCCCTGCCTCTGAGCTCTTTCCTTGAAACATCAGCACAATCATTTCTTTGATGTGTCTGACTTGTAAAAAACGGGTCACAATAGAAAAGATCAAACCAATTCCTAATAAAGTATAAATGACGGGTGTACTCCATAAGACCGCGTTTAAACTAGCAACAAAATCTGCCATCAAGCTTCCTCCTCATGTCGTTTCGATTTCATTTTATAAAGAAAATTTTGGGTTAATTGAACTATTTTTACAATCAATCTGTCACATTATATAACGTGTAATGATCATAAGAGGGGAGAATGGGGTGAAAAAAAGCGCACCGTATGAAGTATGCCGCGCTTCTGTTTAAAAAGGCATGTCACCAATTGTAAACAGTCCTAGAGAAATAAATAGCCAAGCTCTGCCGTTGCGCATATAAAAGGCAAGGCGATAAGGATCATTCATCATCTTACCTCACTGATGCTTGCGGCGGCTCCTCACGAATCCAATGATCATCCTTTCGCCAATCATAAGTTTCATCGATATCAAGATGTAAAGTCTGGCCGCCGATTTTTACTGTATTGTTGTTCAACCACTTAACAGCTGGTCTGCTGTCAGGATAATTCCAGTAGATTGTTTTTTTGACAAGTGTTTTTTCATTCACGAGTTCGCCTCTGGCGGCATCTAAGCCTAAGGTATTATTGGATACATAAGTGTTTAGCGTATAGCTTCCGTCCGGAGATTCCACTGATTGTACAAGGCTGCCTTTCGGAACGTTTTTGAGTGAAAAAAACATCCAATAAACGGCACCGCCGAAGAACAGAAGACATGAGAATATAACAAGAGGGACTTTACTGCGTGTTTTGAAGTGACTCTCTCCCTTTTTTTCTCTCATTTTCCCATATCAAGGATTTTATACGATCTTTACATTTCTTTAAAATTTCCTCAATAAAGTGCAGGTATGATAAAGGAAAATAGATAAAGGGTGGGGGAGACAGAAATGGAAAACACATATTGTCATTCCAGCGAAAAGAACTCAGAAGCGGTTTATTTGAGTGTGAGAGGATATCGCATCAAGCTGTCGCCTGAACAAATGAAATTGATTTCTGCTCTCAGAAAGTAAAAATAAAGTGATAAAGGCAGCCGCATAAGCGGCTGCCTTTTCTATGAAGAATATTTTCTTTTCCGTTGTGCTACGTGCTTCTGAAACCAATCTTTTTTATATAAAAAAGCGATAAGCTCAAGCCAAAAGCCCGGGATTTTTTTCGGGAAAATTGGCTTTTTATAAAGCATATGATACGCCGTTTTTAAATCGTCCCACTGTGTGCACGTTTTTGTCTGTTCAAATCTCGCGACATCAATGACCCGCACTGCTCCGGATTCTGTCAGAATCAGATTGCGCAAATGAATGTCTGACGGGTTGAGACCGGCTGCACGGGCGTCAGAAAGTGCGTCCTCTACCTGCTGAATCATATCGTCGCTGATCGCGATGCCTTTTTTCAGGCAGTTGTAAAAAGTATCGCCTTTAATATATTCCATTAAAATAAATGAATCACCAGTTTCATAAATGTCAGGGTAGAATGCGGATCCGGCTAATTTTTCATAAATCGCTGCTTCTTTGACGGCTGTCGCTTGATACTCTGGAAAGAATACCTTCAGCGCCATTTTTCGGTCACCTTCTGTTATGGCAAACACATAGGCGCTTCGTCCCTTGCCGATTAATGTCAATTCCTCGGGTTTCTCTTTGACTTTATCAAATCTGCTGTTTTGGCGGTATATGACTGAATGGGCCAGTGCCTCTGCTTTTGTCAGCATTTCATTCACCTTCTTTGCTCTATTTTATGCAGTTGTTTATAGGAAAATCCAAAACTGTTCAGGAAAAAGAGCCTAAATATAGTGTATCTGGTCTTGGGAAAGAAGGCTACCTATAAGCTTTGATTGTGATAAAAGAGACATGAAAACGTTTATTCCACTCCTTGAAAAGCGCTTACAAATGGGATACTATTAATTTGAAATAAAGCGCTTTCGTAAACTTTCAAGGGGGAACACGCTATGACGAAACAGATGGTGACAGGAATTATCGGTGCAGGGCGCATCGGCAAACTTCATGTTCAAAATATACATCGGATTCCTCATATGAAAATAAAAGCGGTTTCTGATATTTCTGCAAGCTGTTTACAGGATTGGGCCGCCAGTCACCACATTGAATACATAACCGCTGACTATAGAGATTTATTACTTGATCCTGATATTGACGCTGTTTTTATCTGTTCGCCAACAAACACACATACGCAAATCATCAGAGAAGCAGCTGAGGCGAAAAAACATATTTTTTGTGAAAAACCAATCAGTTTTTCTCCCGATGAAACGAAGGAGGCACTTGCGGCCGTCCGGAAACATGGGGTTAAGCTGCAAGTCGGGTTTAACCGCCGTTTCGACCCTCATTTTAGGAAAATAAAAACCATTGTCTCAAATGGCGAAATTGGCACGCCTCATTTATTAAAAATTACGTCACGGGACCCTGAACCGCCGAATGTTGATTATGTCCGCACATCAGGCGGCTTCTTTATCGATATGTCGATTCATGATTTTGATATGGCCAGATACATCATGGGAAGTGAAGTGACGGAAGTATATGCAAAAGGAGCGGCTTTGGTGAATCCGTCCTTTGCAGAGCTGGGGGACATTGATACGGCTGTCATTACCCTGACATTTGCAAACGATGCCATGGGTGTGATAGACAACAGCCGTCAAGCTGTGTACGGATATGACCAGCGTGTCGAGGTTTTCGGCACGAAAGGCTCGGCAGCAGCGGACAATAGCAGGCCGACGACGGTAGAAGTGTCGACCGCTGACGTTGTCATGAAGGATAAACCGCATTACTTTTTCCCAGAACGCTATAAAGAAGCCTATGTAGAGGAGATTCTTCAGTTTGCAGAAGCCATCCAAACAAATCGAGAGACTGCCTGCACTGGCGATGACGGCTTTCAGGCGGAACGAATAGCAAGGGCGGCTCAGCAGTCGCTCGCTTTAGGCATGCCTGTCACCATTGAACATGCTGAAAAAATTGTTTTTTAATATTCAGAAAGAAAGGATTACAATACAGCAAGCTTGGGTATATACATTCCATTGATACTTTAGAAAAAGTAGGCGGTGGAAATCATGAATACAGCACATGCTAAAGGAAATGCTCTGAACAAAATTGGGATTCCTTCTCACATGATTTGGGGTTATATTGGTGTGGTCATCTTTATGGTTGGAGACGGACTTGAGCAAGGATGGCTGTCTCCTTTTCTTGTTGATCACGGTCTCAGTATGCAGCAATCTGCTTCTCTATTTACGGTGTATGGCATTGCGGTCACGATTTCGGCTTGGCTATCAGGAACCTTTGTCCAGACTTGGGGGCCAAGGAAAACGATGACGGTCGGTTTACTAGCTTTTATCCTCGGTTCAGTTGCTTTTATCGGCTGGGCGATTCCTCATATGTACTATCCGGCTCTCTTGGGCAGCTACGCGCTTAGGGGCTTGGGATACCCGCTGTTTGCATACTCGTTTCTAGTATGGGTATCATACAGCACCTCTCAGCAAATCCTTGGTAAAGCCGTCGGATGGTTTTGGTTTATGTTCACGTGCGGCCTGAACGTGCTTGGGCCGTTTTATTCGAGCTATGCGGTTCCGGCGATTGGAGAAATCAATACGCTTTGGAGCGCTCTCTTATTTGTGGCAGCAGGCGGAGTTCTCGCATTGTTTTTTAATAAAGATAAATTTATGCCTGTACAGAAACAAGATCAGCCGAAATGGAAAGAGCTGTCGAAGGCATTTACAATTATGTATGAAAATCCTAAAGTCGGCATCGGCGGCGTGGTCAAGACAATTAATGCTCTCGGACAATTCGGATTTGCGATATTTCTTCCGACATATTTAGCGCGTTACGGCTATTCTGTTTCAGAGTGGCTGCAAATTTGGGGAACGCTGTTTTTTGTCAACATTGTATTTAACATCATTTTCGGCGCAGTCGGAGACAAACTGGGCTGGCGAAATACAGTCATGTGGTTCGGCGGTGTCGGCTGCGGTATTTTTACACTGGCGCTTTATTACACGCCGCAATTGATCGGCCATCAGTACTGGGTGCTGATGATCATTGCCTGCTGCTACGGTGCGGCACTGGCCGGATATGTTCCGTTAAGCGCGCTTTTGCCGACGCTTGCGCCTGATAACAAAGGTGCTGCCATGTCCGTGTTAAATCTGGGATCGGGTCTATGCGCCTTTATTGCTCCCGGCATCGTGAGCCTTTTTATCGGTCCGCTCGGCGCAGGCGGCGTGATATGGATTTTTGCGGCATTATATTTTCTCAGTGCTTTCCTGACACAGTTTCTGACGATTTCGGAACGAAACGCCGATATGTATCCAGAAGAACGGCTTGTCAGGAAAAATGTGCAAACAAATTTTGAGAAAACGGTTAAGCAGTAGCCTCTTTGGTCAGACTAGTCATAAACGTGTGCAAAGAGGTGTAAAAGGTGAAACGGTTTAGCACTGCGTATCTGTTGCTGGGTTTATTTTGCTCAGCCGCAGCTTTTGTAATGGGTGCTCCCAGCGCGTTAGGGGCAGAAGTGGAGCACTATGAACCGCTGCAGGTACATGTGCAGCTTGAAAAAGTGTATTTGGATGGAGAGGTCAGCATCGAGCATAAGCGTGAAAAGGTGCTCTCCATGGATGACTTTTGGGCGGATTATGCGGGATGGACGCTTGTCGAACATAAAAATGGGTACGTTCTATTTCGGAAGCAGGTGGACGATATTTCTCCGCTCAGCAAGGTGAATGGGTATATCGGCGTTTCTGACAGCGGAGTGATTTCCACCTTTCATGGACGGCCGGAGTCGGATGCTGAACCCATTCAATCTTTTTTTCAAATTGACTTAGAAAGACTGGAGAGCCATATGCAAAAAAATCTCGAAAAAGGCATTCCGTTTCGGACGAAAGCGGAGTTTCAAGATGTCATAGAACATATCAAGACGTACAGCGGGTGACCACTGCTGATTGAAGACATGTGCTCATGTCTTTTTTTTCGTGGAACAATGAAAGACAAGCGAACATATGTTAACTTTTCATTAAGCCTTTGGCTGTTTTTATGGTACAATGAAGAACAGTCAAAGAGGTGAATGTTCGTGATCGAATTTGTTAAAGGGACGATTGATTATGTTTCTCCCCAATATATCGTGATAGAAAACGGCGGCATCGGCTATCAGATTTTTACGCCAAATCCGTTTATATATAAGGAGAGAAGTCAAGAAACCATTTTTACGTACCATCATGTAAGAGAGGATGCGTTTTTACTATACGGCTTTTCAACAAGGGAGGAAAAAGCGCTCTTTACAAAGCTGTTAAATGTGACCGGTATCGGTCCAAAAGGGGCACTCGCCATTCTGGGCTCAGGTGACCCGGGAGCGGTCATTCAAGCAATTGAAAATGAAGATGAAGCCTTTTTAGTCAAGTTCCCAGGCGTCGGCAAAAAAACTGCGCGCCAGATTATCCTTGATTTAAAAGGAAAGCTGGCTGACGTCGTGCCTGAAATGATTGAGAACCTGTTCAATCATGAAGAAAGACTTGATAAACAAACGGCAGAAACGGCGCTTGAAGAAGCACTCGAGGCCCTCAGGGTACTCGGTTATGCCGAAAAAGAAATCAAAAAGATACTTCCTCACTTAAAAGAGGATATTGGTCTGACAACAGACCAATACGTAAAAAAAGCATTACAAAAACTATTGAAGTAAGGTGATGTTCATGGATGAACGGCTCGTCTCAAGTGAAGCAGACAACCATGAATCAGTGATAGAGCAAAGCCTGAGGCCTCAGCGCCTGGTTCAATATATCGGGCAGCATAAGGTAAAAGAGAATTTGCGTGTTTTTATAGATGCCGCAAAAATGAGACAGGAAACGCTTGATCATGTTCTTTTGTACGGTCCGCCTGGGCTCGGAAAAACGACGCTTGCTTCCATCGTTGCCAACGAAATGGGAGTGGAGTTGCGGACCACTTCAGGCCCTGCGATTGAAAGACCGGGTGATTTGGCTGCGATATTAACGGCGCTCGAGCCGGGGGATGTATTATTTATCGATGAGATACATAGGCTGCACAGATCGATTGAAGAAGTGCTTTATCCGGCAATGGAAGATTTTTGTCTTGATATTGTCATTGGAAAAGGGCCTTCTGCCCGTTCAGTCCGTCTTGATCTTCCGCCTTTTACATTGATCGGCGCCACGACAAGAGTAGGGCTTTTGACGGCGCCGTTAAGAGATCGATTCGGCGTTATGTCGCGGCTTGAGTATTATACACAAGAAGAGCTGGCTGATATTGTTACGAGAACGGCTGATGTGTTTGAGGTTGAAATTGATCAGCCGTCAGCGCTTGAGATTGCCAGAAGATCAAGAGGAACGCCGCGGGTGGCGAACCGCCTGCTGAGAAGGGTCCGGGATTTTGCACAGGTGTTAGGCGACAGCCGGATTACAGAAGAGATTTCTCAGGACGCTTTGGAGCGGCTTCAAGTTGACCGTCTCGGCTTGGATCACATTGATCACAAGCTGCTGATGGGAATGATCGAAAAATTTAACGGCGGTCCAGTAGGGCTAGATACGATTTCAGCCACGATTGGCGAAGAACCGCATACGATTGAAGATGTGTACGAACCGTATCTTCTGCAAATCGGTTTTATCCAGAGAACGCCGCGGGGGAGGATCGTCACACCTGCCGTTTATCATCATTTTCAAATGGAGGCCCCCCGATATGACTGAATTTCCTAAGATCATTATGATTCTTGGTGCTGTTTTGCTTATCATCGGAGCAATTTTGCATTTTGTTGGCAAGATGCCGGGAGATATTTTTGTGAAAAAAGGAAATGTCACGTTTTTCTTCCCGGTTGTCACTTGTATTATCATAAGTGTGGTATTATCAATCTTGCTTAATTTTTTCGGCAGAATGAAATAACAAAAGACTAGAATAAAGGTGAAATTATGAAAGTTGATTTATTTGATTTTGAACTTCCGGAACGTTTAATTGCACAGGTGCCATTGGAACAGCGTGACGCTTCAAGGCTGATGGTGCTTGATAAACATACAGGAGAGCTGACAGACAGCTCGTTTAAACAGATTATCAGTTTCTTTAAAGAAGGGGATTGTCTCGTCCTGAACAATACCCGCGTTTTGCCTGCCCGGTTATTCGGAACAAAAGAGGATACAGGGGCAAAAGTAGAACTGCTTTTGCTGAAACAGGAAGCCGGTGACAGGTGGGAAACACTCGTCAAACCGGCAAAAAGGGTAAAAAAAGGAACCGTTGTAACATTTGGAGACGGCAGATTAAAAGCTGTCTGCACGGAAGAGCTGGAGCATGGCGGCAGAAAAGTTGAGTTCCATTATGACGGTATTTTTTATGAGGTGCTGGAATCACTCGGAGAAATGCCGCTTCCGCCATATATTAAGGAA
Organism: Bacillus sp. LBG-1-113; assembly: GCF_020708615.1. Taxonomy (NCBI): domain Bacteria; kingdom Bacillati; phylum Bacillota; class Bacilli; order Caryophanales; family Bacillaceae; genus Bacillus; species Bacillus sp. LBG-1-113. The sequence continues at coordinate 321,598 of NZ_JAJFDG010000001.1, forward strand.
CAGCTTGATGACAGAGAACGCTACCAAACGGTGTTTTCAAAAGAAATTGGATCTGCCGCTGCTCCTACAGCCGGCCTTCATTTCACGGAAGACATTTTACAGCAGCTAAAGGACAAAGGCGTTCAAATTGAGTTCATCACACTGCATGTCGGACTCGGAACGTTTCGTCCGGTCAGTGCCGATGAAGTGGAAGAGCATAATATGCATGCAGAGTTCTATCAAATGTCAGAAGAAACGGCCGCGGCTTTAAACAGCGTAAGGGAAAAGGGCGGACGGATTATTTCTGTCGGCACGACCTCAACCCGCACGCTTGAAACGATTGCCGGTGAACATGATGGGCGATTTAAAGCATCAAGCGGATGGACATCTATTTTTATTTATCCAGGCTATGAATTCAAAGGCATTGACGGAATGATTACAAACTTCCATCTGCCGAAATCGTCATTGATTATGCTGGTCAGTGCGCTTGCAGGCAGAGAAAACGTCCTGCGTGCGTATAACCATGCGGTTGAAGAAGAATACCGTTTCTTCAGCTTCGGCGACGCAATGCTGATTATATAACTTGAGAACAGGAGGCCTCATAAAAAGTGGCTGAACAACCAATACGCTATGAATTTATAAAAGAATGCAAACAAACAGGGGCGCGTCTGGGCAGAGTGCATACTCCCCACGGCTCCTTTGAAACGCCTGTTTTTATGCCGGTCGGCACACTGGCGACAGTTAAAACAATGGCGCCTGAAGAGCTAAAGGCAATGGACGCTGGCATCATTTTAAGCAACACATATCACTTATGGCTCCGCCCGGGGCACGATATTGTAAAAGAAGCTGGCGGACTCCATAAATTTATGAACTGGGACCGCGCAATTTTAACAGATTCAGGCGGTTTTCAGGTCTTTTCATTAAGCAAGTTTCGTAATATAGAGGAAGAGGGCGTTCACTTTCGCAATCACCTAAATGGAGATAAGCTGTTTTTATCCCCGGAAAAAGCGATGGAGATCCAAAACGCACTCGGCTCTGATATTATGATGGCATTTGATGAATGCCCTCCATATCCGGCAGAATACGATTACATGAAACGGTCAGTTGAGCGGACAAGCCGCTGGGCCGAACGTTGTCTGAATGCCCATGCCCGTCAGGACGAGCAAGGCCTGTTTGGTATTGTTCAAGGGGGAGAATACGAAGATTTGCGTACACAAAGCGCGAAAGACTTGATTTCCCTTGATTTTCCGGGATATGCTATAGGTGGATTGTCCGTGGGTGAACCGAAAGACGTTATGAACCGGGTGCTTGAATTTACGACTCCGCTTTTACCGAAGGATAAGCCGAGGTATCTGATGGGAGTTGGTTCTCCAGATGCTCTGATTGACGGAGCGATCCGCGGAGTAGACATGTTTGACTGTGTGCTGCCTACCCGTATTGCACGGAACGGCACGGTGTTTACTGCTGAAGGCCGGCTCAATATGAAAAACGCAAAATTTGAGCGAGACTTCCGTCCGATTGATGAAGAGTGTGATTGCTACACATGCAAAAATTACACACGGGCGTATATCAGACACTTGATTCGCTGCAATGAAACGTTTGGACTCCGATTAACAACTTACCATAACCTTCATTTTCTGTTACACTTAATGGAGCAGGTAAGACAGGCTATTCGCGAGGATCGTCTGGGTGATTTCAGAGAAGAGTTCTTTGAGCGTTACGGCTATAATAAGCCAAATGCGAAAAGCTTCTAATATAAAAAGCCATAATGGCAAGTTTGTTTCAGAAAGGGGGGAAAAAGATGACAGGTACTTTAGGTACAATCGTTCCTATTATTTTAATGTTTGCGGTTCTTTATTTCTTGCTGATCCGTCCACAGCAGAAGCAGCAGAAAGCTGTGCGTCAAATGCAGGAGGAACTGAAAAAAGGCGATTCAGTCGTGACAATCGGTGGATTGCACGGTACAGTTGACTCTATCGACGAAAGCAAAGTCGTCATTAAGACTGGTGATAACACACGTCTTACTTTCGACCGCCGCGCGATCAGAGAAACTTCTGCTGCTGAATAACAGCAGGAGTTCATACATAGCAAACAAAAAAGAGCGGGTAACTCCCGCTCTTTTTTTATGAGGAAGATCTGCTTCCTCTCAAATTCACTCCGAAAATGCCGCCAAGCATACATACGCCTAAAAAGCCAAGATGGAAGAGCAATTGTTCTACTGTAAATGTTTTTCCGAATCCTAAATATTGAAACAGTAAAATAATCAAGGAAAAGCTCAAAGCAGTCAATGCCCCAATCAGCCAGCCTCTTTCCTTCCCTTTCCCGCCAGATATGAATCCGCCGATAAACAAAGAAAGGAATGATACGGCGGTGATCAGCCAGTTGAATGATGATTCTTCAAGCGAGGTTGCTGTCAGTAAAAGTGAAACGGCTAAACTCGTTAGGAGCATGGCTGAAAATATGGCGATTAAGCCGTAGAGTATGCCTTTTCCAACTTGTTTCGTTTCCTCCATGAATTTCTCCTCCCTGCCTATCTATAAAGGCTTCTGTTCTTATTAAACAAAGCTTCAGACATGCTGATGGCTCGTCTTTGTAAAAATGTATTCCCTAGATCCGTGAATTAGACGTAAAAGCTTTATGAAATACGATCACTTTTTCTTACATAAATCGTTTGTTTTGTTGCATGCTATGATGAGTTGGAGGTGCATCATGGAAGAGCTTCTTACTATAACGTTTCGCACAGTCATATTATATTTTGTGATCCTGATTATTTTTCGTCTCATGGGCAAGCGGGAAATCGGAGAGCTTAGTATATTAGATCTTGTTGTCTTTATCATGATGGCTGAAATTGCCGTCCTGGCCATAGAAAACGTAGATGACCATCTGTTTCATACCATTTTGCCAATGCTTGTGCTAATGATGATCCAAGTGACGTTTGCATACCTATCCTTAAAAAACCGGCGTATTCGTCAGCTGCTTGACGGCAAGCCGACCATCATCATTAAATACGGAAAAATTGACGAAGACGCTATGAAATCACAGCGTTATAATTTTGATGATTTGATGGTTCAGCTTAGAGAAAATAATGTTGAAAGAGTAGCTGATGTATCATTTGCTATATTAGAGCCGTCAGGCAAATTGACTGTCGTAAAAAAACAGAAAGATGATGAACATAGACAGCTGGAGATGCCGCTTATCATTGACGGTGACATTCAAACTGAGAACCTGGCTAGGATCGGCAAAGATAGCAAGTGGCTTGAGGAGAATTTATTGAAACAGGGATACACGAGTCCTTCAGGTATATCATTTTGTTCGTTTACTGACGGTGAATTTTTTATTGATGAAAAAGATGGGCACCGCCCCTGACTTCATCGGACGATCAGGCGTCCGATAATAGGGATGCGGCGAAGCTCATCTTTTTTGATTAAACGGAAAACGAGCAGCAAGATGATATAGAAAACAGCACTGATCGCAATCCATCCGGCAACATTCACAGCCTCCGACTCTCCGAAGCGCACATATTGTTTGACAGCAGTGCTGAGGAACCCGCATATAAAAATAACCGCGAAGCAGAGCACGTACTCTTTTATTTTGATGCTGATTGGCAGCACCTTGCTCACTGTCGCTGCATGCAAAAGGGTGACGAGCACCATGCCCGATACAATCGCTAATGCAGCACCCATGATGCCGAGAGACGGTCTCGTGGCAAGGACGAAAATGAGGCCTGTTTTCACAAGAGCTCCGATCAAGCTGTTCATCATTGCAGCCCCTGCTAAATTGAGCGCCTGCAGCACAGCCTGAAGCGGACCCTGAAAATAATAAAGCAGAAAAAACGGAGCCATGACTTTTATAAACACGGCTGCGCCTGAGGACCCATACATCACGCTCATCAGCTCATCCGCAAACACATATAAAATCACAACTGAAATGCCCCCGCTAAGCAGGCACAGCCGCATGGCCTGCTCCAATCGATATTCAACCACCTGAAGTTTTTTCTGTTCCATTCCTTCACTTATCGCAGGAACAAGCGCGGTCGACAAAGAATATGTAATAAAGCTGGGCAGAGTCAGCAGCGTCATGGCAAAGCCGGTCAGTTCCCCGTATTGCTTTGTTGCCGCAACTGTCGCCACTCCGGCAATTGCAAGGCTTTGTGCTACAACAATGGGTTCAAAAAACCATGAAAGGTTGCCGATAAAACGGCTGCCGGTTGTAGGAAGGGAGACACTCATTAATTGGGAAAAAGTTTCTTTTCCATTTTTAATCGATTGAAAAAAATGTTTTCTGATTTTAATTGTCTTTTTGAATTTAAAACAAATGAATAAATAAACGAGTGACGCCAGCTCTCCAGCAACTGAAGAAAGCATGGCTCCCGCTGCGGCATATTCAATTCCGTAAGGGAGAAAAATCGTCGTGCATACAGCCACGAGAGAAATGCGGATGACTTGTTCTAGGACTTGTGAAACGGCAAGCGGATTCATATTTTGTTTTCCTTGAAAATACCCTCTCAGCACACTGGATATGGCGATAATCGGCACGACCGGAGTAATGGCCAAGAGGGGATACAGCGTCCTCTGATCTGTCAGCATGGTTTCCGCCATGACCGGGGCGAAAAATAAAAACAACGGTGTGAAAATCAGGCTGAGAATCCCAGTGATGGTAAGAGACATGACTAAAATATTTTTCGTTTTTTGATGATCTCCGCGTGCGCTGGCTTCAGCGACTAGCTTACTGATTGCGACGGGAAGACCGAATTGAGTTAATGTAGTGGCTAAGAAAAAGGTAGGAGCTGCCATCATATAGAGCCCGACCCCTTCTTCGCCTATGAAACGGGCGATGACCACCCGGTTGACAAAGCCGAGCATTCTTGTGACCATCCCTGCTGCGATAAGGATAAGAGTGCCCTTTAAAAACGTCTGTTTCGCCATTTTTACCCCCTGCCTTCTCAAACTACCTGGAATCATATACAATAAAGATATGCGTATATATCGTCCAAGCATGACAAGTCTTCTTGAAAAACAATAAAAAAGGAGCGTGGAATTCGTGGATAAGCATCCAGCCGATCTATATAAAGACCACGTAAGGCCGTTTCTTTACAGCAAACTGGAAGAGTTTAAGATTCTGGGATATGATGATGTTGAACTCGATAGTTTGTGGTCATACTTAAAAAACAAGAAGTGGAAAAAGAAATCGGAATTGCACATCTATGAGCTGACAAGGGATATTTTATCAGTAAAAATTGGAGAATTTATGAACTATGCAACTGTTGAGTCTTTTAAAACGTCTAATTGGCTGGGCAGTGAAGAAGGTCAGGAAGCATTAGAAGAACTACTGAGGTAGCAGTTGATCTGCATAGGTTTAAGGGAGGATATACATAATGAAAAAAGGACGCTTGATTGCGTTTTTCCTTTTCGTTCTATTGATTGGCACGGGTCTGGGCTACTTTACAAAGCCTGCCGCAAACAATATTACGTTAGGATTGGATTTGCAAGGCGGATTTGAGGTGCTGTATGACGTACAGCCTGTAAAAAAAGGTGACAAAATCACAAAAGACGTTCTGGTCAGCACAGTAGAGGCTTTGAACCGCAGGGCGAATGTCCTCGGTGTCAGTGAACCGAACATCCAAATTGAAGGAAATAACCGGATTCGTGTTCAGCTCGCTGGTGTGACAAACCAAAACAGAGCGCGGGAAATTCTGGCGACTGAGGCTCAGCTTTCTTTCAGAGATGCAAATGATAAAGAATTGCTGAATGGTGCGGATCTCGTCGAAAACGGCGCACAACAAACTTATGATAGTACAACAAATGAACCGATTGTCACTATCAAATTGAAAGATGCTGATAAATTCGGAGAAGTGACGAAAAAGGTCATGAATATGGCGCCGAACAACCAGCTTGTTATTTGGCTGGATTACGAAAAAGGCGACTCCTTTAAAAAAGAAGTTCAGAAAGAGAACCCTAAATATGTTTCCGCTCCGAATGTAAGCCAGGAATTAAACACAAAAGATGTAAAAATCGAAGGACATTTTAAAGTCCAGGAAGCGAAAGATTTAGCCAGCATTTTAAATGCCGGGGCGCTGCCTGTGAAACTGACTGAAAAATACTCAACATCAGTAGGCGCACAATTCGGACAGCAGGCGCTGCATGATACGGTATTTGCAGGTATTATCGGGATCGCTATTATTTTCCTATTTATGCTTTTCTATTACCGCCTGCCAGGATTGATTGCGGTGGTTACGCTATCAGTTTATGTATACATTACACTCCAGATTTTTGACTGGATGAACGCTGTTCTCACTCTTCCGGGAATAGCCGCACTCATTTTAGGCGTCGGGATGGCTGTAGATGCCAACATCATCACCTATGAGCGGATTAAGGAAGAGCTCAAACTAGGAAAGTCAGTCCGTTCTGCCTTCCGCTCAGGAAACAGACGGTCATTTGCGACGATTTTTGACGCGAATATTACAACCATTATTGCAGCGGTTGTGCTCTTTGTCTTTGGGACAAGCTCTGTTAAAGGGTTTGCGACAATGCTGATTCTGTCGATACTGACAAGCTTTATTACCGCAGTCTTCTTATCAAGATTTCTGCTCTCGCTTCTTGTGGAAAGCAGATGGTTAGACCGCAAAAAAGGCTGGTTTGGCGTCAAAAAGAAACATATTGTGGACATCCAGGACACAGATGAAAATACAGAACCGTATACGCCGTTCCAAAAATGGGATTTTACGAGCAAGCGAAAAATTTTCTTTATTTTCTCAAGTGCAGTTACCGTTGCCGGGATTATTATTCTGCTTGTATTTAAGCTGAATTTGGGCATTGACTTTGCGAGCGGCGCACGGATTGAAGTGCAAAGTGACCATAAGCTGACGACAGAGCAGGTGGAGAAGGACTTTGCATCACTTGGCATGGAACCTGACACGGTTGTCTTGTCAGGGGAAAAAAGCAATATTGGTGTTGCCCGCTTTGTAGGGGTGCCTGATAAAGAAACCATTGCAAAAATAAAAGATTACTTTAAAGACAAGTACGGAGCCGAGCCGAATGTCAGCACGGTGTCACCTACTGTTGGTAAAGAGCTGGCGAGAAATGCATTGTACGCAGTAGCCATTGCTTCAATCGGAATCATTATTTACGTTTCCATCCGATTCGAGTACAAAATGGCAATTGCTGCAATTGTTTCACTGCTTTATGATGCTTTCTTTATCGTCACATTTTTCAGCATTTCAAGGCTGGAGGTAGATGTTACCTTTATTGCGGCTGTCCTGACAATTGTCGGTTATTCGATAAACGATACAATCGTTACATTTGACAGGGTTCGCGAGCATATGAAAAAGCGCAAGCCGAAAACGTTTGCCGATTTGAGCCATATCGTAAACCTCAGCTTGCAGCAAACCTTTACAAGATCAGTTAATACTGTATTAACTGTAGTAATTGTAGTCATAACACTGCTGATCTTTGGGGCATCTTCTATTACAAACTTCTCAATCGCTCTATTGGTTGGGCTGTTAACAGGTGTTTATTCATCCCTCTACATTGCCGCGCAAATTTGGCTTGTTTGGAAAGGGAAAGAATTAAAAAAAGGTACAGAACAATAGTGTAAATGGTCAGGCTGTCCTTTATGGGCAGCCTGATTTTTTGGCGTTTGATTGATCTTAAAATAGACATTTGCTATAATGACATACGCTTACAATTAAACATATAAATGGTGTGAAGAGGATTTGTGACAGGTTTTCATATATGGTGGGAGGGTTTGGCTATGAAGGTTCGCGAGTCGGAGCTGCCGGGTATCGGGCAAAAAGTTGAGATTGTCACCAGAAACCAAGATAAAATATCAATTATTATTCATGACGACGGCAGAAGAGAGCTGTATTATTTTGACGAAAATGACCATGAAGAATGTGTGACATCCGTACAGTTTGATGATGCGGAAGCGAGGCAGATTTCTGCGATTCTGGGCGGGATGGCATATAAACCGAAAGCGTTAGAAACCGTGGAAGTAGCTCTTGACGATTTGATCATAGAATGGTTTAAAGCAGAAGCTGGAGCACCAGCCGTTCACAAGACCATCGGTGATTTGGACGTGCGGCAGGAATATCAAGCGACTGTCATTGCTATATTAAAGAAGAATCAGAAAAAGCAATTGAATCCAGGGTCTGAAACAGTGATAGAAGAAGGAGATACACTCGTCATCTCTGGAGAGAGAGAAGGACTGAAGAGGCTGATTCGTGAAAAATTAACCGCATTGGGGGCTTGACCCCACGTCAAGCCATGTTTAAAACCAAGGTGAATAGGGAAACTAACCTCAATAAGTGAAGTTTGGGGGTAATCGAATGAACAAACAATGGACGATTATATTTGCACTTATTTTTACATTGCTTGTCGCTGTTTTCGCAGTCATTAATGTAAGATCCGTAGAAGTTGATTACCTGTTTGGCAGATCAGAGTGGCCGCTTATTCTCGTCATTTTAGGTTCAGTACTGATGGGGGCGCTGATCGTTTTTTCTGCCGGGATTTTTCAAGTCATGAAATTAAAGAGAGAAATAAAAGCGCTGCGGAAAGAAAACAAAACCGCACAGGACGTGATACATAACAAAGAGGATGCTCATTTGAATGATGTCCAAGCCGACACACAGGATGCATCCGCCATTATTGAGAAAAAAGACTAGTTTTCGAATTATATTTGAAACCCCTCAGCCTGCTCTAGTATAATAGGGTGGTTGAGGGGTGAATTTATGTTAGCGTCAAAAATGCGATGGGAAATCCAGAGACCAGATCAGGAAAAGGTCAAATCACTCACAGAACAATTGGACATAACACCTCTTGTTGCGTCGCTGCTTGTAAAAAGAGGCTTTGATACGGCAGAAAGCGCGAGGCTGTTTTTACATACAAAGGATGCCGAATTCTATGATCCCTATGAGATGAAGGGGATGAAAGAAGCGGTTGAACGAATAAAACAGGCGATTTCACAACAAGAACAGATTATGATATATGGCGATTATGATGCCGATGGAGTTACCAGTACGTCAGTGATGCTGCACACTTTGCAAAAGCTGTCAGCGCAAGTTGATTTTTATATACCTGACCGGTTTAAAGAAGGCTACGGCCCCAATGAACAGGCGTTTCGTTCGATTAAAGAACGAGGCTTCTCACTCATTATTACGGTTGATACGGGGATTGCCGCTGTCCATGAAGCGAAGGTAGCAAAGGAACTTGGCTTAGATGTCATCATTACCGACCACCATGAGCCTGGACCAGAGCTTCCGGATGTTCATGCGATCGTTCACCCTAAGCAGCCTGGCTGCACCTATCCTTTTAAGGAGCTTGCAGGAGTGGGAGTGGCGTTTAAGCTTGCCCACGCATTATTGGGCGAATGGCCAGATGAACTTCTTGACCTGGCGGCAATTGGCACCATTGCCGATCTAGTTCCGCTGCATGATGAAAACAGATTAATTGCAACATTAGGTCTCGAAAAGCTCCGGCGGACGAACCGGCTTGGCTTAAAAGAGCTGATTAAGCTCTCAGGCGGAGACATCGGAGAAGCGAACGAAGAAACCGTCGGATTTCAGCTCGCACCGAGACTGAATGCAGTCGGAAGAATTGAACAGGCCGATCCTGCTGTTCATCTGTTGATGTCAGAGGATCTGTTTGAAGCGGAAGAGCTTGCCGCTGAAATCGATCAGCTTAATAAAGAACGGCAAAAGATGGTCAGTAAAATGACGGATGAAGCGATTGAAATGGTTGAACAAGAAGGGCTTAATCAAACTGCAATTGTCGTGGCAAAAGCAGGGTGGAATCCCGGAGTCGTCGGAATTGTAGCTTCAAAGCTTGTAGACCGTTTTTACCGCCCGGCCATTGTCCTTGGAATTGATGAAGAAAAAGGGATCGCCAAAGGTTCGGCACGAAGCATTAGGGGATTTAATTTGTTTGAAAGCCTTTCTGAATGCAGAGATATTCTTCCGCACTTTGGAGGCCATCCAATGGCGGCTGGCATGACGCTGAATGCCGAGGATGTGCCGGAATTGCGGAACAGGCTGAATGAGATAGCTGACCATACGCTTACGGAAGAAGATTTTATTCCTGTACAGGAAGTAGACCTCGTATGCAGCGTGGAGGACATTACGGTTGAAAGCATCACAGAGATGAATCTGCTTTCTCCCTTCGGCATGCTGAACCCGAAACCGCATGTGATGGTAGAAAACGCAGTGCTGGAAGATGTCCGCAAAATCGGGGCAAATAAAAATCATGTCAAAATGACGATTAGAAACGATTCCTCCCAGCTTGACTGCGTCGGTTTCAATAAAGGCGAGCTTGAGGAAAATATTGTGCCCGGTTCAAAAATTTCGATTGTTGGCGAAATGTCGATCAACGAATGGAATAACAGAAAAAAACCGCAGCTGATGATCAAGGATGCGGCTGTTGCTGAATGGCAGCTGTTTGACTTAAGAGGAAAACGCACGTGGAAAAATACGGTTTTCGCCCTTCCGTCTGATAAACGAGTCATTGTCTCCTTCAAAGAAGAAACCAAAGCGCTTCTTCAGTCTGAAGATTTTCGCCATGACGTGCACGTTATCAGTTCTGAAGACCAAGCGAAGGCATGTGAACTTGACAATGCATATATTGTATTACTGGATTCTCCGCCTTCGCTGGACATGCTCGCACGTTTGCTGGAAGGCAAAGCGCCTGAGCGGATTTACTTCATCTTTCTCAATCATGAGGAACACTTTTTATCATCTTTTCCGGCAAGAGACCACTTTAAATGGTATTATGCATTCTTGCTGAAAAGAGGCACTTTTGACTTGAATAAACACGGCTCAGAGCTTGCGAGGCATAAAGGCTGGTCCGTTGAAACAATCAATTTCATGACAAAGGTGTTTTTTGATCTCGGTTTTGTTAAAATAGAGAATGGTGTGCTGTCTGTAATAAGTGGAGCGAAAAAACGCGATTTAACAGACTCGCAAACATATCAAGCAAAACAGCAGCTGATGGAGCTGGATCAAAAGCTGAATTATTCTGCGGCTGAAGAGCTGAAGGAATGGCTGAATAAGCTGATGAAACAAGATTCAGAGGCTTATGAAAGTACGAGGAGGACATAAAACAGATGGATTTAAAACAATACGTAACAATTGTACCGGATTACCCGAAAGAGGGCGTGCAATTTAAAGATATTACGACACTGATGGATAAAGGCGATGTCTATCGCTATGCAACAGATCAAATTGTTGAATATGCGAAAGAAAAACAAATTGATTTGGTTGTCGGTCCAGAGGCACGCGGCTTTATTATCGGCTGTCCGGTTGCCTACGCGCTTGGCGTCGGTTTCGCACCGGTGCGCAAAGAAGGCAAATTGCCGCGTGAGGTCATCAAAGTGGATTACGGTTTGGAGTATGGCAAAGACGTATTAACGATCCACAAAGATGCGATTTTACCGGGCCAGCGTGTGCTTATTACAGATGACCTGCTTGCAACAGGCGGCACAATTGAAGCAACAATCAAACTTGTCGAGGAGCTTGGCGGCATTGTAGCTGGTATCGCTTTCTTAATCGAGCTTTCTTACCTTGATGGCAGAAATAAGCTTGATAATTATGACATCTTAACATTAATGAAATACTAAAGATAACCTCATAAAGGAAAAAGCACTCGATACAGGGTGCTTTTTTCCTATTGTTTTGCATTTATTTGATATATTATTTGGTGATTTGAACTTCTGCTCTTTACATCTATCGTTTTTTTCTTGATAATAAACTACAATACAGTTTACATTTTAAAAAAGGTGATTCCATGGCGAACGAACAAGTATTGACTGCCGAGCAAGTTATTGATAAAGCGCGCAGTTATCTATCCGATGAGCATATCGCATTTGTCGAAAAAGCATACCTGTACGCTGAAGATGCTCACCGCGAGCAATACCGCAAATCAGGTGAGCCTTACATTATACATCCGATTCAGGTTGCGGGAATTCTCGTCGACCTTGAAATGGATCCATCCACAATCGCGGGCGGATTTCTGCATGATGTAGTGGAGGATACTGATGTGACGCTTGATGACCTGAAGGAAGCATTCTCCGAGGAAGTGGCAATGCTTGTGGACGGTGTAACGAAGCTCGGTAAAATTAAATATAAATCTCAAGAGGAACAGCAGGCGGAAAATCATCGCAAAATGTTTGTCGCTATGGCTCAAGATATCCGGGTCATACTGATCAAGCTGGCGGATCGTCTTCACAATATGCGGACACTGAAACATCTTCCCCAAGAAAAACAGCGGAGAATTTCTAATGAAACGCTGGAAATCTTTGCTCCTTTGGCTCATCGCCTCGGGATTTCAAAGATTAAATGGGAACTGGAAGATACGGCGCTCCGTTATTTGAATCCTCAGCAATATTACAGAATTGTCAACCTCATGAAGAAAAAACGCGCAGAACGCGAGCTTTATGTCGACGAGGTTGTCAATGAGGTGAAAAAACGTGTCGAAGAAGTCAACATTAAGGCTGACTTCTCAGGTCGGCCGAAGCATATTTACAGTATCTATAGAAAAATGGTGCTGCAAAATAAGCAATTCAACGAAATTTATGATCTGCTTGCTGTCCGGATTCTCGTGAACAGCATAAAGGACTGCTACGCGGTGCTCGGCATTATTCATACATGCTGGAAGCCGATGCCCGGCAGGTTCAAAGATTATATCGCAATGCCGAAGCCGAACATGTATCAATCGCTTCATACAACAGTTATAGGGCCTAAAGGCGACCCGCTGGAAGTGCAGATCCGCACCTTTGAAATGCATGAAATCGCGGAATACGGGGTTGCGGCTCACTGGGCTTATAAAGAAGGAAAAGCAGCGAGTGAAAGCGCGACATTTGAGAAAAAGCTTTCATGGTTCCGCGAAATCTTGGAATTCCAAAATGAATCAACAGATGCCGAAGAATTTATGGAATCGCTCAAAATCGATTTGTTCTCGGATATGGTGTACGTCTTTACGCCAAAAGGAGATGTCATCGAGCTTCCGTCCGGTTCTGTCCCAATTGATTTCTCTTACCGGATTCACTCTGAAATCGGCAATAAAACAATCGGTGCGAAGGTCAACGGAAAAATGGTGACCCTTGACCATAAGCTCCGGACAGGTGATATCGTTGAAATTCTCACCTCCAAGCATTCCTATGGTCCGAGTCAGGATTGGGTGAAGCTTGCTCAAACCTCACAGGCGAAGCATAAGATCCGTCAATTCTTTAAGAAACAGCGGCGCGAAGAAAATGTCGAAAAAGGCCGTGAATTGGTTGAAAAAGAAATTAAAAATCTGGACTTTGAAGTGAAGGACGTCCTGACACCGGAGAACATCCAAAAAGTTGCAGATAAATTTAACTTCTCAAATGAAGAAGACATGTACGCAGCGGTCGGCTACAATGGCATCACAGCCCTGCAGGTGGCGAACCGGCTGACGGAAAAAGAAAGAAAACAGCGTGATCAGGAAGAACAAGAAAAAATTGTTCAGGATGTCACTGCTGAGCCTAAACCGTATCCGCAAGGAAGAAAGCGTGAAGCTGGCGTTCGCGTCAAGGGGATCGACAATCTTCTTGTGCGTTTATCGAAATGCTGCAATCCTGTGCCTGGTGACCATATTGTCGGTTTTATTACAAAAGGCAGAGGGGTTTCCGTCCATCGCGACGACTGCCCGAATGTCAAAACGAATGAAGCGCAGGAGCGGCTGATCCCCGTAGAGTGGGAACATGAGTCACAGGTGCAAAAACGTAAGGAATACAATGTTGAGATCGAGATTCTTGGGTATGATCGCCGCGGATTGCTTAACGAGGTGCTTCAGGCAGTGAATGAGACGAAAACAAATATTTCTTCTGTCTCTGGCAAATCGGACCGTAACAAAGTGGCAACCATTCATATGGCTATTTTTATCCAGAACATCAATCATCTGCATAAAGTCGTCGAGCGCATTAAGCAAATAAGGGATATCTATTCTGTGCGCCGCGTCATGAATTAAAGGAGTCAGAAAATGAAATTAGTCGTTCAGCGAGTAACAGAAGCAAGCGTAACCGTTGATGGAGATGTGATCGGCCAAATTGGACAAGGCATTATGGTCCTGGTTGGCATTACTCACGATGATACAGAAGAGGATGCCGCTTACTTAGCGGAAAAAATGGTGAATCTTCGCATTTTCGATGACAATGATGGAAAAATGAATTTGTCGCTTCTGGATACAGGCGGAGAGGTTTTGTCTGTTTCACAGTTTACGCTTTACGGAGATACGAGAAAAGGACGGCGCCCGAACTACATGAACGCCGCAAAACCTGATAAGGCTTTGGGCCTTTATGAAAAATGGAATGACTTGCTTCGTGAAAAAGGAATCAAAGTAGAAACCGGAAAATTCGGCGCTATGATGGATGTAAAGCTCACAAACTCCGGACCGGTTACATTGATTATGGATTCAAAATAAAAAAAGCTGCCAAAAGGCAGCTTTTTTTATTGAAAATATTTCTCTAATCCGCTCTCAATTCCGTCTGTTACTTTTTCTTGGTATGAATTGCTATGTACAATGGCTTCTTCCTGCGGATGGCTTACATATCCTAGCTCGTACAACATAGCGGGCTGTTTGTTTTCGCGGAGCACATAATAATCTCCGAATAGTACCCCGCGGTCAGGAATTGAAGATCGCTTAACCACTTCAGAGTGTACATCTGCTGCCAGTTTTTGATCCTTTGCAGGACTGTAGTAATAAGCTGTGCTGCCCCTTGTAGAAGTATCCGCAAAGCTGTCGTAATGAATGCTGATGAAGGCGTCTGCGTTGCGGTAATGAGACGTCGAGACTCGTGACTGTAAGCTGACAAATGTATCATCCTGCCGTGTCACATACACGTCTGCTCCTGCTGATCTAAGTTTGCTGGCCAGCAATTGCGCCGTTTTGATCGTCAGTTTTTTCTCGAATTGGCCTGAATAGCCGATTGTTCCGCTGTCTTTTCCTCCATGCCCCGGATCGACAACAATCGCTTTATTTTTCAGCGACCCGCTTCCGGAAGCGGAATCAGCGACAGGCGGCTCCCCGGATTCTTCAGCGCTCTTAGACGTCTGCACAACCCAGTTGGCGACATAAGCGGTCTGCCCATTGTCAAGTCTTACTTCATACCAGCTGCCCTTTGATCCGGTAATGGTGTACGCATCGCCTTTGGCTGTGCGTTTAACGATAGAAGCTGACGTTGAGGCATCGCTTCTTAAATTCGTACCTTCGTATACGATATAGGCTTTTTTGGTACTGTCTGAACTGCTGATATCAGCTGAATTTTCATCCGGGTGAGAACTGGTCACAATGTAATGGCTTGCGACCCAGCCTTTTAGCCCATTCACTTCAATATGGAGCCAGCCGTTTTTCTCTTCGAGGATTGTAAGTTTCGTTCCTCGTGATAGTTTTGTTATAATCGCTGCATCATGTGAATCGGAGCCTCTGACATTCAGTGAAGAAACGCCAACCGTTCCCGTTGTTGAACCAGATGATTCTGTCTGATCACTTTCCTCAGACGCTGAACTGCCGCTGCCTGATGTGACGTATTCGGATGATACCCATCCGGTGGAATTTCGATATGAAATCTTGACCCAGCCGGAATCCTTTTCAATCACTGAGGCTTGGCTGCCCTGCGGGAATTTGCCGATGACTTCGTATGAAGTGCCAGGGCCTGTTCTCATCCGTAAATCGGGATCTGTTGATGTAACAGTTTTACTGCTGTCAGTGGAGCTTGTGCCTGCCTGTTTTTCCTTAGTAATAAGCCAGGAGACAACCCACCCTTTTTCTCCGGAACCAAGCTGTATTTGCACCCAGTCTCCGTCTTCCTTCAAGATGGGGTAGCGTTCCCCTTTTTTCACCTCCGCCATGATGCCGTAGCTAAGTCCAGGGCCGCTTCTGACGTTCATTTCATCTGTTGCGATGACCGCTTCTCCCTGAGCGGCTGTAACGGCAGAAAAAGGCGGGAAAAGCGCCCCGGCGACGATAATACATACAATAAGAACAAAGTGTTTCTTGCTCATTGTGTCCTCCTTTCTAATGATCTAAAAAAAAGCATTCTTTTTTAATATCGTAAAGTCCTTTCTGATTTTTAAATAAAAATAAAATGATTTGTTTATACTAGGCATAAATACAATGAAAAAGGTGTGCAAATCATGAAATATCATCCAAAAATGGGGCGTGCATTTCACGACGGCGAAGGAAACCTGCATTTCAGTGATCATGCCGATCCAGATACAATTGGTTATCTCACTGAAACGGCAACTGAATTTGGTCTTATGTCCAAAGAAGCATCACAGCAGAAAAACAACCGGAATAAAGCTTGACAGAGTACAGCAATGCCATTATTATAATAGAAATCGAGTACATAATAAATTAAATTGTTGAACCAATAATGGAGAAGAGTAGGTCAGATTGCATGGCTAGAGAGGAACCGCCCCAGGCTGAAAGCGGCTCCCATTGCGTCTTTCTCGAAACAACACTCCGGAGGTTTCCTGCTGAACGCGTGATACCGTCATTAGGCAGTGAACGTGAACCTGCGTTAAAGGATCGAGCGGGAATACGAAAATATTCCAACTAGGGTGGCACCACGGGTATAACTCTCGTCCCTACTATAAGTGTATAGTAGGGGCGGGAGTTTTTTTCATTTTCATCATTGACGATAAATGTATATTTTATAAGGAATACATAGGAGGTCTACACATGGGATATAACATTCCAAGAGGAACACAAGATATTCTGCCTGGAGAATCAGAGCGCTGGCAGTATGTTGAACAAATCATGAGAGACACTTGCCGAACTTATCAATATAAAGAAATCCGCACGCCGATTTTTGAGCATACAGAACTGTTCGCCAGAGGCGTCGGGGAGTCTACGGATATTGTGCAAAAAGAAATGTACACCTTCCAGGACCGCAAAGGCAGAAGCCTGACGCTTCGCCCCGAGGGAACTGCTGCAACAGTTCGCGCTTTTAATGAAAATAAATTATTTGCAAATCCTGTTCAGCCGACAAAGCTGTATTATGTCGGGCCGATGTTCCGTTACGAACGTCCGCAGACGGGCCGTTACCGCCAGT
The DNA here is from genome assembly GCF_020708615.1 of Bacillus sp. LBG-1-113. NCBI lineage: Bacteria > Bacillati > Bacillota > Bacilli > Caryophanales > Bacillaceae > Bacillus > Bacillus sp. LBG-1-113. The sequence continues at coordinate 338,638 of NZ_JAJFDG010000001.1, forward strand.
TTTATCAGTTTGGCATCGAAGCGATCGGTTCGAAAGACCCTGCAATAGATGCTGAAGTAATGGCGCTGGCGATGGGTATTTACCAGAAGGCCGGCTTGAAAAACGTCAAGCTTGTGATAAACAGTCTTGGCGATCGGGACAGCCGCAAAAGCTACAGAGAAGCGCTCGTGAAACACTTTGAGCCGCGCATCGAGGAATTTTGTTCAGACTGTCAGTCACGCCTGCACACCAACCCGCTCAGAATTTTGGATTGCAAAAAGGACCGGGATCATGAGCTGATGAAATCGGCACCTTCTATTCTTACTTACTTAAATGAAGAATCAGCCGCTTATTTTGAAAAAGTGAAGCAATATTTAAACGATCTCGGCATTTCTTATGAAATTGATCCTAACCTTGTGAGAGGGCTGGATTATTATAACCATACCGCATTTGAAATCATGAGCAATGCGGAGGGCTTTGGCGCGATTACAACGCTTGCCGGCGGCGGACGCTATGACGGATTGGTCGAACAAATCGGCGGACCAGAGGCGCCCGGCATCGGATTTGCGATGAGCATTGAACGCCTGCTTGCCGCAATTGATGCTGAAAAAAGAGAACTGCCGGTTGACCAGGGAATTGACTGCTATATCGTGACGCTTGGCGAAAAAGCGAAGGATTATTCCGTTTCGCTGGTATACAAACTGAGAGAAGCCGGCATTTCCAGTGAGATTGATTACGAAAATAAAAAAATGAAAGGCCAGTTTAAAACAGCTGACCGCCTCAACGCCAGATTTATTGCGATTTTGGGAGAGGATGAGCTTGCTCAAAACAAAATCAATGTAAAGGATGCAAAAATAGGCGAACAGATTGAAGTGGCTCTTGATGAATTTATACATGTGATGAAAGCAAACCAAAAGGGATAAGGAGTGGAACGCATTGTTTGGAAGAACATATTATTGCGGCGAAATGACTGAAAAAGCAATTGGCGAATCTGTAACGCTGAAAGGCTGGGTCCAAAAAAGACGGGACCTCGGCGGATTGATTTTTATTGACTTGCGTGACCGTACGGGAATTGTTCAAGTCGTTTTTAACCCCGATGTATCAAAAGAAGCACTTGCTATTGCGGAAGGCATCAGAAACGAATACGTTCTAGATATTCAAGGAAAAGTGGTTGCGCGCGAAGAAGGCACAGTGAATCAGAATTTGAAAACAGGCGCGATTGAAATTCACGCTGATGCAGTGACTGTTTTGAGTGCGGCGAAGACACCTCCGTTTGCTATTTCTGATCAAGCGGAAGACGTATCAGAGGATGTTCGTTTAAAACACCGTTACTTAGATTTGCGCAGACCGGCTATGTTTCAAACAATGCAGATGCGCCATAACGTGACAAGGGCTGCTCGGAGCTTTTTAGATGAAAATGGGTTTCTTGATATTGAAACACCTATTTTAACCAAAAGCACACCTGAGGGCGCACGTGATTATTTGGTGCCGAGCCGTGTACATGAAGGTGAGTTCTATGCGCTGCCTCAATCTCCGCAGCTATTTAAACAGCTTCTGATGGTCTCAGGTGTGGAACGCTATTATCAAATTGCCCGCTGCTTCCGCGATGAGGACCTGCGTGCGGACCGCCAGCCTGAGTTTACGCAAATCGATATTGAAATGTCCTTTATGAGCCAGGAAGACATCATGTCATTGGCTGAGGATATGATGGCAAAGATTATGCGGGAAACGAAAGGTGTGGAACTCAAGCTTCCTCTTCCTCGAATGACGTATGACGAGGCGATGAACAAATACGGTTCTGATAAACCGGATACTCGCTTTGACATGCTTTTAACAGATGTGTCTGACATTGTAAAAGATACTGAATTTAAGGTGTTCTCATCAGCTGTGGCAAACGGCGGTGTAGTCAAAGCCATCAACGTAAAAGGCGGAGCCGGCGATTACTCAAGAAAAGACATTGATGCTCTAGGTGCGTTTGCCGCAAATTACGGAGCGAAAGGACTTGCTTGGGTGAAGGTCGAAGCGGACGGAGTGAAAGGCCCAATCGCCAAATTCTTTGATGATGAAAAGCAGTCTAAGCTAATTGAAGCGCTTGAAGCCGCTGAGGGTGACTTGCTGCTATTCGGAGCGGATAAATTCGAAGTTGTTGCCGCATCACTCGGCGCCCTGCGCTTAAAGCTTGGGAAAGAACGCGGACTCATTGACGAAAACCTCTTTAATTTCTTATGGGTGATTGACTGGCCGCTTTTAGAGCATGATGCCGAGGAAGGCCGTTTTTACGCAGCGCACCATCCGTTTACAATGCCTGTCCGTGAAGACCTTGAGCTGATTGAAACAGCGCCTGAGGACATGAAAGCGCAAGCCTATGACCTCGTCTTAAACGGCTATGAGCTTGGCGGAGGATCGATCCGTATTTTTGAAAAGGATATTCAGGAAAAAATGTTTACACTGCTTGGCTTCACAAAAGAAGAAGCAGCCGAACAGTTTGGATTCCTTCTTGAGGCATTTGAATACGGCGCTCCTCCGCACGGCGGAATTGCGCTTGGCTTAGACCGTCTCGTTATGCTTCTTGCCGGCCGGACGAATTTGAGAGATACCATCGCCTTCCCGAAAACGGCAAGTGCAAGCTGTCTGATGACAGATGCGCCGGGAGAGGTAAGCGACGCACAGCTTGATGAGCTTCATCTTTCTATCAAATCAAAAGTAAAGAACTGAATGTGCAGTTCGATTCTTGAAAATCAAAATCGTCTGTGATATGATTTTGACAAGTTAAATAAAGTCCTGATGTGTTAGTTGTACACCTAGTTTTGACCGAACATTTTTTTGATTTGGGAGCCCGCATTTTTAAATGGCGTACATGCCTCTTTTCATTCGGTAAAGAGGACTTACAAGATTTAAAAGAGGGCACCCACCTGCTGAGAGCGGGTTCAAAACAAAGGAAAGCTGCAACGGCACAATTGGGACTTTATTTTTTATGCGCAGAAAAAACGGCTGTTTGTGTAACAGCCATTTATCATATGAAACCAGATTACGAATGTGGAGTGAGGTTCTTGTTACACCAGTTTTCACGCAATGAATTAGCTATTGGAAAAGAAGGCCTTGAAACGCTGAAAAACAGCACAGTTGCTGTGCTCGGAGTTGGGGGCGTCGGATCGTTCGCAGCGGAGGCGCTTGCACGTTCAGGCGTCGGGCGCATCCTGCTTGTTGATAAGGATGATGTGGACATTACAAACGTAAACCGTCAGCTTCATGCTCTTCTTTCTACTGTCGGTCAGCCGAAAGTGGATTTAATGAAAGCGCGGATTGCGGACATTAACCCTGAGTGTGAAGTGATTTCATTAAAAATGTTCTATACGGAAGAAACGTATGAGCAATTCTTTGAGTATAACCTTGACTATGTGATTGATGCGTCAGACACCATTCATTACAAAATCCATTTAATGAAAGAATGTCTGAAACGTGATATTCCGCTGATCTCCAGCATGGGTGCTGCGAACAAGACAGACCCGACACGTTTCCAAATCGCTGATATTTCTAAAACGCATACGGACCCGATCGCAAAGGTTGTTCGTACGAGACTCCGTAAAGAAGGCATCAAAAAGGGCGTTCAAGTCATTTTCTCTGATGAAAGCCCGATTGTGATCCGGGAAGATGTCAGAAAAGAAGTCGGAAATGACGATGCGAAAATTCGCAAAGCCAAAATGCCGCCGTCCTCTAATGCTTTTGTGCCGTCTGTTGCGGGATTGATTATGGGCGGACATGTTGTCATGGATCTTTTGAAAGAGATTGAAATCAAACGCGTGAAGGATAAATAATGGAATGAAAAACAGCCTTGAAGCATATTCAAGGCTGTTTTTTTTTATTTTCTTTTTACTAATTTATCGTACACCTGCTTTAACGCAGATTCAAATTTACCAGTCTGCTTCGGTTTGTAATATTGCTTGTTCTTTAAAGGATCAGGGAGGTACTGCTGTTCAACCCATCCATTTTCATAATTATGAGGGTATTTATAGTCGATGCCTCTTCCTAGTTCCTGTGCCCCTTTATAATGCGCGTCTTTTAAATGTTTTGGGACATCGCCGATTTTTCCTGCTCTGATGTCCGCGAGCGCTTCATCGATAGCTAAAATAGCTGAATTGGATTTCGGCGAGAGGCAGAGCTCAATGACCGCATTGGCCAGCGGTATGCGCGCTTCAGGGAACCCAATCCGTTCGGCGGTCTGAACTGCGTGCAGCACCCTCGGCCCTGCTTGCGGGCTGGCTAAGCCGATATCTTCATAGGCGATAACCAACAGTCTTCTCGCGATGCTTTCCAAGTCTCCCGCTTCAATTAATCTAGCCAAATAATGAAGAGCGGCGTTGGCATCAGAGCCTCGGATCGATTTTTGAAAGGCGGACAATACGTCATAATGTGCATCACCGTCTTTATCGTGAGAAAAACTCTTTTTCTGCAGGCATTCTTCCGCAGTCTCTAATGTAATGTGAATCACGCCGTCCGCAGACTCCTTTGTTGACAATACAGCAAGCTCAAGCGCATTTAAAGCGGAACGGACATCGCCCCCGCATCCTTGGGCAAAATGCTCCATCGCCTGATCATCAATAGAAACGGAGTATGTGCCAAGCCCCCGGTGCTCATCATGAAGAGCCCGATCCAAAGCCTGTTTAATCAATTCGGGTGTTAATGGCTCAAGCTCAAAAATCTGCGTGCGGCTTCTGATGGCCGGATTTATGGCGTGATATGGGTTAGCTGTAGTGGCGCCGATTAAAATAATCATGCCATTTTCTAAATAAGGCAATAGAAAATCCTGTTTTCCTTTATCAAGTCTGTGGACTTCATCCAAAATCAAAATGACCTGGCCAGACATTTTGGCTTCTTGAGCTACGATCTCCATATCCTTTTTATTGTTAATAACGGCATTCAGCTTGCGGAAAGCAATACTTGTTGAACCGGCGATTGCGGTTGCGATTGAGGTTTTTCCAATTCCGGGCGGCCCGTACAAAATCATCGATGACAAATGTTTTGCCTGAACCATTCTGCCGATAATTTTATCTTCAGCCACCAGATGCTGCTGGCCGATAACATCCTCTATTTTCGTCGGACGCATCCGATATGCCAATGGCTTCATCATCATCTCTCCTTACTTAATTACAGGGTAACGGAAAACCGGAAATTAGAAAAGGGGGAAGCCGCGTTCCGCCGGCTTCCATGAAAATTCGAACAAGGTATGCTATAATAGCAGTTGGTCTATTATTTAATAAACGGACGAATTATATAGAAATTACCATTATATATGTGGAAAATCATGAAATAACAGAGGTGTTCATGTTGAAAATATCAACTAAAGGAAGATACGGTCTCACCATTATGATCGAGCTCGCGAAAAAGCATGGCGAAGGCCCGACTTCATTAAAAAGCATCGCACAGACGAATAATCTGTCAGAGCATTACTTAGAGCAGCTGGTATCACCGCTCCGAAATGCTGGCTTAGTCAAAAGCATCAGAGGCGCTTATGGCGGATACGTATTAGGAAGTGAGCCGGATGCCATTACAGCTGGAGACATCATCCGCGTGCTTGAAGGCCCGATCAGCCCTGTGGAAGTGCTCGAAGACGAGGAGCCTGCCAAGCGGGAGCTGTGGATCCGCATACGGGACGCTGTCAAAGAAGTGTTAGACAGCACAACATTAGAGGACCTTGCCAGCTACACAGATGGAGAGCAAGAAGCTTATATGTTCTATATTTAGATCAGAGGTGTAAAACAAAATGGAACGGATTTATTTGGATCACGCCGCAACGTCTCCGATGGATGATCGCGTGTTGGAGAAAATGATACCGCATTTCTCCGGAAATTTCGGCAATCCATCCAGCATTCATTCATTTGGAAGGGAATCACGGAAATGGGTGGACGAAGCAAGAGCGCACATTGCAGCTGAAATTGGTGCGGCAGAACAGGAAATTATTTTCACTAGCGGGGGAACGGAAGCTGACAACTTAGCGATAATGGGAACTGCGCTTGCCAGAAAAAATCAGGGAAAACATATCATCACGACAAAAATTGAGCATCACGCCGTGCTTCACACATGTGAAAAACTGGAGGAAGACGGATTTGAAGTGACGTATCTGGATGTTGATGAAAACGGCAGAGTCAGTGCAAATCAGGTGAAAGAAGCACTCCGTGATGATACAATCCTTGTGACGGTGATGTATGGAAATAACGAAGTCGGAACTGTGCAGCCGATCGATGAAATCGGCCAGATGCTGAAGGAACACACGGCTTATTTTCATACCGATGCTGTTCAGGCATTCGGGTTTTTTTCAATTGATGTGAAAAGCAGCCATATTGACCTTCTGTCTGTTTCTGGGCACAAGCTCAACGGGCCAAAAGGGACAGGCTTTTTATATGCAAGTAAGGATGTAAAGCTTTCTCCGCTGTTATTCGGAGGAGAGCAAGAAAGAAAACGCCGTGCCGGAACAGAAAATGTTCCGGGAATTGTCGGGCTGAAAGAAGCGGTCAAGCTGTCGGGCGAAGATCGGGACGAAAAAAACGAGAAGTATCAATCGTTTAAAACAATCATAGCCGGCACGCTTAAGGATGCCGGTGTGGCATTCGAGATCAATGGAGATCAAGAGCATAGCCTTCCGCATGTCATGAACCTTTATTTTCCCGGTGTATCTGTGGAGGCACTGCTGGTAAATCTTGATATGGCGGGAGTCGCGGTCTCCAGCGGATCAGCGTGCACTGCTGGTTCAGTCCTGCCGTCACATGTTCTGACTGCCATGTTCGGTGAAGAGAGCGACCGGCTGACGTCCTCAATTCGAATCAGCTTCGGTCTCGGCAATACGGCTGAGCAAGTGAAAACCGCTGCCAAACATGTGGCTGCTGTTGTAAAGCGGCTAACACAATAAGGCGGACTTAATTATTGGAGTGAATGAAATGGAAAAACGGCCGGAGGATACAAGAGTCGTTGTCGGCATGTCCGGCGGAGTAGACTCATCTGTGGCGGCTCTGCTGTTAAAAGAACAGGGCTATGACGTGATCGGAATCTTTATGAAAAACTGGGATGATACGGACGAAAATGGTTTCTGCACGGCGACAGAGGATTATGAAGATGTGATCCGCGTCTGCAATCAAATCGGAATTCCGTACTATGCCGTTAATTTTGAAAAGCAATATTACGAGAAGGTATTTCAATACTTCCTCGATGAATATAAAGCAGGCAGAACACCAAACCCGGATGTGCTGTGCAACAAAGAAATTAAATTCAAGGCATTTTTGGAGCATGCACTGTCACTTGGCGCCGACTATTTAGCGACTGGCCACTATGCAAGGGTCGACAGAAGCGGCGGCAAAGTCAGAATGCTGCGCGGCATTGATGAAAACAAAGATCAAACGTACTTCTTGAATCAGCTGACAGAAGATACGCTAAGCAAAGTGATGTTCCCGATCGGCGAGCTTCAAAAGAGCCGTGTGCGTGAAATTGCCAAAGAAGCAGATCTGGCAACGGCGGCGAAAAAAGACAGTACGGGCATCTGTTTTATCGGCGAACGCAATTTCAAAACATTCCTCAGTCAATATCTCCCTGCGCAGCCGGGTGATATGATGACGATGGACGGTGAAGTAAAAGGACGCCACGACGGATTAATGTACTACACGATCGGTCAGCGTCACGGCCTTGGAATCGGCGGAAGCGGCGAGCCTTGGTTTGCGGTCGGTAAAGATCTTGAAAAGAACATCCTTTACGTCGACCAAGGGTTCCATAACCCGCTCCTCTACTCCGATAAAATCACAGCGACTAATATCAGCTGGGTTCGTTCGGATATAATGGATGGCAAAGAAATTTCCTGCACAGCCAAATTCCGTTACCGTCAAGAAGACCATAAAGTTACAGTTCGAATGACTGGAGAAGGCGAAGCGGAGGTTATTTTCGATGAGCAGGTTCGTGCTGTCACACCGGGACAAGCCGTTGTCTTCTATGGTGGCGAAGAATGCCTTGGCGGCGGAACCATTGATGACGTATATAAAGATGGCACAAAATTGTGGTATGTATAAAATGAAAAAAACCTCAACAGCGAGTTGGGGTTTTTTAATGAAAGGAAGATGACTGTGGATTACAATGAAGCCGGTATAGCGGCAATGCAGGAAGGCGATTACGAAAAAGCGGCAGAGGCTTTTACAAAAGCGATTGAAGAAAACAAAGAAGACGCAATTCCGTATATTAACTTTGCGAACCTGCTTTCATCCGTAAATGAACTGGAACGGGCTTTAGCGTTTTATGATAAAGCGCTTGAATTAGACAGCAGCGCCGCCACTGCTTATTATGGAGCAGGAAATGTCTATGTGGTAAAAGAAATGTACAAAGAAGCAAAAGACATGTTTGAAAAAGCGCTGCGTGCCGGAATGGAGAACGGTGATCTTTTCTACATGCTCGGAACGGTTCTCGTAAAGCTTGAGCAGCCTAAGCTCGCTCTGCCATATTTACAAAGAGCGGTCGAGCTGAATGAAGACGATACAGAAGCGCGTTTCCAATTCGGGATGTGCTTGGCGAACGAAGGCATGCTGGACGAAGCACTCAGCCAGTTCGAAGCTGTAACAGAGCAAGACCCGGGGCACGCGGATGCGTTTTATAATTCCGGTGTCGCTTATGCTTATAAAGAAAATCGTGAAAAAGCGCTTGAAATGCTGGACAAGGCAATCGAAATCCAGCCGGATCATATGCTGGCGCTTCATGCAAAAAACCTAATCGACCCATCATAAAAAGCTCAGGAGGAGGGACGGCTCGTGCAGCAGCACCCGGATCAGCTGAAAATGGAGGAGGAGCCCTTTTTAAAAGGGACAGTAAACACCGTCATTTATCATAATGACGCCAATTTATATACGGTTCTGAAAGTGAAAGTCACAGAGACCTCCGAAGCTATTGAAGATAAAGTCGTATCCGTGACGGGCTACTTCCCTGCGCTTCAAGAAGAAGAGACCTACACGTTTTACGGAAAAACCGTTACTCACCCAAAGTTCGGACTGCAATTTCAAGCTGAGCACTTCAAAAAGGAGATCCCAACAACAAAAGAAGGCGTCATTCAGTATTTGTCGAGCGATTTGTTTGAAGGAATCGGTAAAAAAACCGCTGAAGAGATTGTGAAAAAGCTGGGTGACAGAGCGATTAATAAAATTTTGGCTGATTCTTCAGTCCTTTATGATGTTCCGAGACTGTCAAAAAAGAAAGCTGACACCCTTGCCGGTGCCCTGCAGCGGCATCAGGGACTGGAGCAAATTATGATTTCGCTGAATCAATTTGGCTTCGGCCCTCAGCTGTCTATGAAAATCTACCAGGCCTATGAATCCGAGACGCTGGAAAAAATTCAGGAGAACCCTTATCAGCTTGTGAGAGACGTGGAAGGCATCGGGTTTGGAAAAGCAGATGAGCTCGGCGGAAGAATGGGGCTCTCAGGGAATCATCCTGAGCGGGTAAAAGCGGCTATTTTATACACGCTAGAAACGACATGCCTGTCAGAAGGGCATACGTACATAGAAACGAAACAGCTGATTATTGAAACCCAAACGCTGTTAAACCAGTCAGCGGCAGATGGGCAGCGCATTGCAGAAATGGATGCCGCTAACGCGATTATTGCGCTTGGAGAAAATAAGGATATTGTTATAGAAGATGAACGATGTTACTTTCCGTCGCTGTTTTTCGCTGAACAAAATGTGGCAAAGCGTGTGAAACAGATCGCAAGCCAAACTGAATATGACGACCAGTTTCCAGAATCAGAATTTCTGATGGCTTTGGGAGAATTGGAAGAGCGTATGAATGTTCAGTACGCGCCGAGTCAGAAGGAAGCGATACAAAAAGCGCTGTCGTCACCGATGCTTCTTTTAACGGGAGGACCGGGTACAGGAAAAACAACGGTAATCAGAGGCATTGTGGAATTGTATGGAGAACTTCACGGTGTTTCACTTGATCCGTCGGATTATAAAAAAGATGAAGCCTTTCCGATTGTGCTGGCCGCGCCTACAGGCAGAGCGGCGAAACGAATGAGTGAGTCAACTGGTCTTCCGGCTGTTACGATACATCGGCTGCTCGGCTGGAACGGTGCGGAAGGATTTACTCATACAGAGGACCAGCCAATTGAGGGGAAGCTTTTGATTATCGATGAAGCGAGTATGCTCGATATATGGCTTGCGAATCATTTGTTTAAAGCGATCCCTGACCATATTCAAATTATCATTGTCGGAGACGAAGACCAGCTGCCTTCCGTCGGACCAGGTCAAGTGCTCAGAGACCTTTTGGCATCCCAGGTGATTCCGACTGTAAGACTGACAGACATCTATCGACAAGCGGAAGGATCGTCCATTGTCGAGCTTGCCCACGAGATGAAAAACGGGCTGCTTCCAAATAACCTGACTGCTCCGACAAAGGATCGTTCCTTTATTCGCTGCGGTGGTTCGCAAATTAAAGAAGTGGTTGAGAAGGTTGTCGCGAATGCATTGAAAAAAGGATATACGGCAAAAGATATTCAGGTCCTCGCCCCGATGTACAGAGGGAAAGCTGGAATCAATGAACTGAATGTGATGCTGCAGGATATTTTAAACCCTCCAAAAGAAAAGCGGAGGGAAATTAAGTTCGGCGACGTTGTCTATAGAACCGGGGATAAAATTTTGCAGCTTGTCAATCAGCCGGAAAACAATGTGTTTAACGGCGACATTGGAGAAATCACTTCCATTTTCTATGCGAAGGAAAACACAGAAAAAGAAGACATGGCTGTTGTCTCTTTTGACGGCAATGAAATGACGTTTACGAAAAAAGACTTCAGTCAGTTTACTCATGCGTATTGCTGCTCTATTCATAAATCGCAGGGCAGTGAATTTCCGATCGTGGTTCTTCCTGTAGTGAAGGGCTACTATAGAATGCTCAGAAGAAACCTTCTATATACCGCTATCACGAGGGCGAAGAAATTTCTCATTTTATGCGGGGAAGAGGAAGCGCTGGAGTGGGGCGTGAAAAATAATGACGCGACTGTCAGACAGACCTCACTAAAAAACAGGCTGTCAGCGCAGGTGGCTGAAATGGATGCTAAGCTTGCAGCTTTGCAAAAAGAGCTCCCGTTCAGCGTGCACGACGCAAATATCGGAATGGAAGGCATTACGCCATTCGATTTTATGAAAGAAGAACAGCTGTAAAAGGGGCTCCCGTGTTTGCGGGGGCTTTTTTCATTGGGGGTGGAAGTGATTTCATCGTATGTGTCAAAGGTGAAAAGCAAAACCTAAGCCTGTTCAACAAAAGGTGGTTGATCACACTTTGAGAACATGCCATGAGGTAGAAGGATTTCCTGTATATTCAGAACAAACTTCTGTTTATCTTGGGACGATTTCTGATATTTGTTTTTCTCTTGAAGGAAATTGTCTCGGATTTATTCTTGAACAAAAACGTCTTTTTCATAACCATCATGCGCTTTTACGTGCATGTGATATCAGTTGCATTCTTCATGACCGGATATTGGCTGCAGTCAATGCAGAGCAGCTTCTGCCTCTTCCGAAATCATGCTTCACATATGAGCAGATGAAAATGAAGCTCGTGAAATCGCAAGAGGGTGATATTTTGGGGATGCTGGAAGATGTATACTTTTGTTTGGACAGGGGCATAATCGTAGCATATGAACTCTCGGACGGTTTCTTTTCTGACTTGGCGGGATGTAAACGCCACATCCAAAGAGCAGATTCGCTTGTAGAGGTGCGGAAAGACGAGATCGTTCTGAACGGATAGAGGTGTGAGTATGCTTATATGCCCGAACTGCAAAAGTAAGGACATCGGGAAAATCGGCGTGAACCAATATTATTGCTGGGGCTGTTTCATTGAGCTGACAGTGGTCAAAGGGAAGATTGAAACTCATCAAGTGGAAGAAGACGGAACGCTAAGCAGCCTGGATGATTTGTTTTCTGAGGATGAACGCAGCATCAATTTTTAATATCGAAAGGAGATGCGCAGGATGAATCGGACAATGACTTCTCTTTTGGCGATGGGAGCTGGGGCTCTCGTGTACCGAATGGCGACTCAATCTGACATGCTGAATAATAATCGAAGCATGAAGCGGATGAGAAAAAAAATGATGAAAATGTTTTAAGGAATGAAGGATACTCTCTTTAGAGTATCCTTTTTATGTAAGCCGTCGTGAAGGGGAAACATAAAAGAATAATTCCTTATAATCCTCAAAAGATATAGGAGAGGTGAAAGCAGATGCTCCAGAAACCGGTGCAGCTTTTGTTATGGGTGGCCATTTGTTTATTGGTCCTGTTAACAGTCTATGTCTTTTGTATGCTTGATATGTTATGGTCTCCCCTGTGGCTCGTCATAAAATCAATCTTTATTCCCTTGATCATTTCTATTTTTATTTCTTATTTATTACTGCCGGTCACTGAGTGGCTTCATGACAAAGGTCTGCCAAGGACTTTAAGCATTTTGGTGATTTACGTCCTTTTTTTTGGCGGACTGGGCTGGGCATTATATAAAGGTGTGCCTGTTCTAATCGTGCAGCTGACGGATCTGTCAGAAAATATACCTATGTTTGCCGAGACGTACAATGGGCTCCTTCTCCATGTGCATAACCATACAGATGACTGGCCGGACGGCATGCATCAGCGCATAGACAAAATGATTAGGCAGACAGAGGCGTTTTTCGCCGGCACAATCGAAGGGGCAATCAGCGGAATCCGTAAAGTGCTCGACTATTTCTTAATTGCGGCAACGATTCCTTTTCTCGTGTTTTATATGGTCAAGGACATCGAATTGATGAAAAAAACGGTGTGGTATTTGACGCCGAAGTCGTGGAGGAAGCGGGGCAGCGCTTTTTTGCTAGATGTAGATGATTCTCTCGGTGATTACATTCGCGGCCAGCTGCTCGTCTGCTTGATTCTCGGAGCCGTAGCCGGTATCACATTTTGGATATTTGGCCTTCCATATCCGCTGATACTGGGTCTTATCTCGGGTATTACGAATGTCATCCCGTACTTCGGGCCCTTTATCGGCGCTGTTCCTGCGCTTTTAATTGCGATGACGATTTCTGTGAAGGCCGTCCTTGTCGTTGTCATTACGGTGTTCGTGCTTCAATTTTTGGAAGGGAATGTCCTCAGTCCGTTCATTGTCGGCAGAAGCCTCAAGATGCACCCTGTAGTGATTATGCTTGCGCTTCTTGCCGGAGGAGAGCTGGCGGGGATTGTCGGCATGATTCTGGCAGTGCCTGCTACGGCTGTTTTAAAGGTGATGATGATCCATTTTCTGCGGATGCGGACGGAGCATTGACATTGGCGTGCCGCTTGTCTATAATTTCTCGTAGAATACATACGAATCTCGAGTGACGGATCTGAGTACGCCGAAGCCCTGTTAAAGAGAGAAGCTCCGTAAGCTGAAAGGAGCTTTATCAGAAGATCGGAGGAAGCTAATCCTGAGTGCAGTTAATCGCTGCCGCACATCCTGCGTTATGGGATGAAAGGTGACGGGCGAATCATAAGGCCCGTAATCAGGGTGGTACCGCGAGACAGCTCTCGTCCCTGTGTAAACGTGTGGTTTGCATAGGGGGAGGGCTTTTTTGCTGTCACTGAAGAGAATTTCGATTTTTATAGAGGAGGAAATACAATGAAACACTTAACTTCTGCTGAAGTGCGTCAAATGTTTTTGGATTTCTTTAAAGAAAAAGGACATGCTGTAGAGCCGAGCGCGTCATTAGTGCCGCATGAAGATCCTTCACTGCTTTGGATCAACAGCGGTGTTGCGACGCTGAAAAAATATTTTGACGGCCGCGTTGTGCCGGAAAATCCGAGAATCGTAAACGCTCAAAAAGCAATCAGAACAAACGATATTGAAAATGTGGGTAAAACCGCGCGCCATCACACATTCTTTGAAATGCTTGGAAACTTTTCCATCGGCGATTACTTTAAAGAAGAAGCGATCACATGGGCTTGGGAGTTTTTAACGAGTGACAAGTGGATTGGTTTTGATGAAGAGCTTCTTTCTGTGACGGTTCATCCGGAAGATGAAGAAGCATATGAATTTTGGGCGAAAAAAATCGGTATCCCGGAAGAAAGAATTATTCGCCTGGAAGGGAACTTCTGGGACATCGGCGAAGGGCCGAGCGGACCGAACACAGAAATTTTCTACGACCGCGGTGAAGCGTACGGCAACGATCCAGATGATCCAGAGCTTTATCCTGGGGGAGAAAATGACCGTTACCTTGAAGTATGGAACCTTGTATTCTCTGAGTTCAACCATAACCCGGACGGCACCTATACGCCGCTTCCAAAGAAAAACATTGATACAGGCATGGGACTTGAAAGAATGGTATCTGTCATCCAGAATGTCCCGACAAACTTCGATACTGATTTGTTTGTCCCAATCATCAAAGCGACAGAAACGATTTCTGGTGAAGCATACGGCCAAGACAATGTAAAAGACACTGCATTTAAAGTCATCGCCGACCACATCAGAACGGTTGCTTTTGCTGTCAGTGACGGGGCGCTTCCGTCTAATGAAGGACGCGGCTATGTATTAAGACGTTTATTGCGCCGCGCTGTGCGTTATGCCAAAACGATCAATATCAACCGTCCGTTCATGTACGATCTTGTTCCGGTTGTTGCTGAGATCATGGCTGCTTTCTACCCTGAAGTCAAAGAGAAGGAAGAATTCATCTCAAAAGTCATTAAAACAGAGGAAGAACGCTTCCACGAAACACTGAATGAAGGGCTTGCCATCTTGTCAGAAATGATCAAAAAGGAAAAAGATAAGGGCAGCAGCGTCATTTCAGGTGCGGATGTGTTTAAACTTTACGACACGTACGGATTCCCAGTTGAACTGACTGAAGAATATGCGGAAGACGAGAACATGACAGTTGACCATAAAGGTTTTGAAGAAGAAATGAACCAGCAGCGCGAGCGGGCCAGAAATGCACGTCAGGATGTCGGCAGCATGCAGGTGCAGGGCGGCGCATTACGCGACGTAACAGAAGAAAGCACATTTGTCGGCTACTCCCAAACAAAGGCTGATGCCAATGTGATTGTGCTTCTGCGGGACGGCCAGTTAATTGAAGAAGCACATGAAGGCGAAACTGTACAGATCATTCTTGACGAAACACCTTTCTATGCGGAAAGCGGCGGTCAAATCGGCGACAAAGGCTTTTTACGCAGCGAGCAGGCAGTGGTAAAAGTGAAAGATGTGCAAAAAGCGCCGAACGGCCAGCATGTGCATGAAGGTGTTGTCGAGAGCGGAATCGTTCAAAAAGGCATGCATGTAACAGCTGAGGTTGAAGATCATATGAGAAGCGGCGTCATTAAAAACCATACGGCAACGCACTTATTGCACCAGGCATTGAAAGATGTTCTCGGAACGCATGTCAATCAGGCAGGCTCTCTTGTAACTGAAAACCGCCTTCGTTTCGACTTCTCACACTTCGGGCAAGTGACAAAAGAAGAGCTCGAACGAATTGAAGTTATTGTAAACGAAAAGATTTGGGCAAGCATTCCGGTCAGCATAGATTTGAAACCGATCGCTGAAGCAAAAGAAATGGGAGCTATGGCTCTGTTCGGAGAAAAATACGGTGATATTGTAAGGGTTGTTCAAGTCGGAGATTACAGCCTTGAGCTTTGCGGCGGATGCCATGTCAGCAACACAGCGGAAATCGGCTTATTTAAAATCGTATCTGAGTCTGGAATCGGAGCTGGCACTAGACGGATTGAAGCTGTAACAGGACAAGGCGCTTACGTAGAAATGAACAGCCAGATCTCCGTTTTGAAGCAGACTGCCGACGAACTGAAAACAAATATCAAAGAAGTGCCGAAACGCGTTGCTGCGCTGCAGGCTGAGCTGAAGGAAGCGCAAAGAGAAAATGAATCTCTTCTGGCGAAACTCGGCAACGTTGAAGCAGGCGCCATACTATCAAAAGTAAAAGAAGTTGATGGTGTCAGCGTGCTTGCGGAAAAGGTAAACGCCAAAGATATGAACCATCTCCGTACAATGGTTGATGAACTGAAAGCAAAAATCGGCTCTGCGGTCATCGTGCTTGGCGCTGTGCAAAATGATAAAGTCAATATTTCTGCCGGTGTTACTAAGGATCTGATTGAAAAAGGCCTTCATGCCGGCAAGCTTGTTAAACAAGCCGCGGAAGTTTGCGGCGGAGGCGGCGGAGGCCGTCCGGACATGGCACAGGCAGGCGGAAAGCAGCCGGAAAAATTAGAAGAGGCCTTGGCTTCTGTAGAAGATTGGGTGAAATCCGTTTTATAATTTGCCCATGTAGTGTAGAATGATGGTAAGATAAGGACCCCAGGCTGAACTTTGCCTGCGAATTTGGGAAAGAGGTGCAAAACGGTGAGCTCGTTTGATAAAACGATGAAATTTAATTTCTCCGATGATTCTGCCGAAACTAACGTAAATGAGGTGCTGATTACAGTGTATGACGCGCTTCAGGAAAAGGGCTACAATCCAATCAATCAGATTGTCGGATACTTGCTGTCAGGTGATCCCGCTTATATTCCTAGGCATCGTGACGCTCGCAATTTAATTCGCAAACTTGAAAGAGACGAATTAATCGAGGAATTGGTGAAGTCTTATTTAGAACAGCATAAAGAGGCGTAAATAAACAATGAGAATATTAGGGCTCGATTTAGGAACCAAAACACTCGGTGTTGCTCTGAGCGACGAAATGGGCTGGACTGCTCAAGGCATTGAGACCATAAAGATAAATGAAGCAGAGGGCGATTACGGATTAACTCGTTTATCTGAACTGACAAAAGACTATACTATAGATAAGATCGTGCTCGGCTTTCCTAAAAACATGAATGGAACTGTCGGCCCGAGAGGCGAAGCCAGCCAAGCATTTGCGAAAGTGCTTGAAACCACGTACAATGTACCTGTTGTGCTGTGGGACGAGCGTCTTACCACAATGGCGGCTGAAAAAATGCTGATTGCCGCTGATGTCAGCAGGCAGAAACGAAAAAAAGTCATTGATAAAATGGCGGCTGTTATGATTCTGCAAGGATATCTTGACAGTTTAAATTAAAGCCAGAGGTGAATATAATGGAACACGGCGAAAAAAATATTACAATTGTTGACGATCAAGGAAATGAACAGCTTTGCGAAGTGCTGTTTACATTTGAAAACGAAGAGTTTGGCAAATCTTATGTTTTGTACTACCCAATTGAAACAAAGAATGACGAAGAAGTAGAAATTCTTGCTTCCAGCTTTACGCCAAACGAAGATGGTGAAGACGGCGAACTATTCCCGATCGAAACCGATGAAGAATGGGATATGATCGAAGAGACATTAAACACG
The DNA here is from genome assembly GCF_020708615.1 of Bacillus sp. LBG-1-113. Taxonomy (NCBI): domain Bacteria; kingdom Bacillati; phylum Bacillota; class Bacilli; order Caryophanales; family Bacillaceae; genus Bacillus; species Bacillus sp. LBG-1-113. The sequence goes on from NZ_JAJFDG010000001.1 coordinate 355,924, forward strand.
TTTTTAGCGGAAGAAGACGAAGAGTAAAACCGCGCAAAAGCCGGAGCCTATACTGCTCCGGCTTTTTTTCTGCTTATCAAGAGACGTTTTTTTGTAATAAATTGCCGAAACAGCATGAATCATGTAGTATAAAAGCTGATGGGAGGAGACCTTATGTATATTAATCAGCAAAAAAAATCATTTCTAAATAAAAAAAGAATTGTACTGTCTTCCGTTATTGTGCTGCTTCTCATCATAGGCGGAGCATTTTTATATGGGAAATCACTTCTGGAACCTGTTGAAAAAAACAATAAAACGACAGTTAATATTAACATTCCGAGCGGATCATCTGTATCTGCGATCGCATCGATTTTGAAGGAAAACAATGTCATAAAAAGTGAAAAGGCATTTCAGTACTATGTGAAATATAAAAAAGCTTCGGGATTCCAAGCCGGGTACTATCATCTGAACAAAGGAATGGATCTGGATGCCATTATCAAGAAGCTGACAAACGGGGCTACAAGCTACGCCTTTCAAATTACAGTGCCTGAGGGGAAACAGCTGACACAAATCGCCACAGCCATTGCTGAGGAAACGAAATACTCAACAAAACAGGTCATGGCAAAGCTGGACGATAGAACGTTTATCAATCAGCTGAAAAAGGAATTTCCGGGCACCGTTACAAACGATGTTTTTCAGAAAAATATAAAGCATCCGCTGGAAGGATACCTATTCCCGGCTACATATCCATTCCACGATCCGGATACGTCGCTTGAGGACATCATAACTGAGATGATGAAACAGACAGATTCTTATGTGAAGACATACAAAACAGAAATGAAGAAAGAAAAGCTTTCTGTGCATAAGCTGCTGACGATGGCTTCTTTGATCGAAGAGGAAGCGACTGAAAAAGCCGATCGCCATAAAATATCCAGCGTCTTTTATAACAGGCTGAAAAAGAAAATGCCGCTTCAGACAGATCCGACCGTCTTGTATGCGGCTGGCAAACATAAAGACCGGGTGCTTTATAAGGACCTTGAAATCGATTCGCCGTACAATACGTACAAAAACACCGGTCTGCCGCCAGGTCCGATTGCCAATGCCGGAATGTCTTCTTGGGAAGCGGCGCTTCATCCGGATAAAACGGACTATCTGTACTTTTTAGCAAAATCAAACGGTGAGGTCGTATTTACGAAAACATTAAAAGAACATAATAAAGCAAAAGAAAAATATATTTCGGCAAAAAATCAGAAATAAAAGGAGAGCAAAAGCTCTCCTTTTATTCGCATTTCGTAAGGTTTTATGATAAAATATATCGGGTTGTTTACTAACGTATACAAGTTGTGCTCAGAGAGTGTCCTGTGTCAAAGACTGGGGCACTCCTTTTTAGAACGGGAGGCTGTTTGTTGTGACAGACCGCTATGAACAAATAAATGACTATATAGAAGCATTATTGAAGCCTCAGCCGGATAACGTGAGGAAGCTGGAAGCATATGCGGAAGAACATCATGTTCCGATTATGGAAAAAGCGGGTATAGAAGTGCTGCTCCAAATCTTGTCAGTCAAACAGGCGAAGAAAATACTGGAGATCGGAACGGCTATCGGTTACTCGGCCATTCGAATGGCGCTGGCACTGCCGTCTGCAGAAATATATACGATTGAACGCAATGAGACACGCCATGAGGAAGCTGTTCACAACATAAAGGATTTTCAGCTTGATGACCGAATCCATGTGTTTTACGGGGACGCGCTTGAATTAGCAGAAGCCGTTCATGTCACAGCGCCATATGATGTGATTTTCATTGATGCTGCTAAAGGTCAATATCAAAACTTTTTTCACTTATATGAACCGATGCTTTCGCCAGACGGGGTGATTTTAACAGACAATGTGCTGTTTAAAGGTCTGGTGGCAGAGGATTACAGCAAAATAGAATCAAAAAGAAGGCGCAGGCTGGTATCGAAAATCGATGAGTATAATCATTGGCTGATGAATCATCCGGATTATCAAACTGCGATTATCCCTGTTGGGGACGGGCTTGCGATTAGTAAAAAGAAGAGGTGAACGTCATGAAAAAACCAGAGCTCTTAGTCACACCGACAAGTACGGCAGACATTTTGCCGTTGATTCAGGCGGGGGCAACTGCGTTTTTAGTTGGGGAACAGAGATACGGTCTGAGATTAGCGGGGGAATTTTCTCGTGAAGAGGTAAGGAAAGCTGTAGACATTGCCCATAACGAAGGAGCAAAAGTATACGTTGCCGTAAACGGAATTTTTCATAACGATAAAGTGGGAGAACTTGGCGATTATCTTGCTTTCTTAGCGGAAACGGGCGTTGATGCAGCTGTATTCGGCGACCCTGCCGTTCTTATGGCTGCGCGTGAATCAGCGCCGGATCTGAAGCTTCATTGGAGCACAGAAACGACAGGAACCAACTATTACACATGCAACTACTGGGGACGTAAAGGCGCGGCTCGATCTGTGCTTGCCAGAGAATTAAATATGGACAGCATTGTCGAGATCAAAGAAAACGCAGAAGTTGAAATTGAAGTTCAGGTGCATGGAATGACCTGCATGTTCCAATCGAAACGTTCCTTGATCGGAAACTATTTCGAATACCAGGGCAAAGTCATGGACATTGAAAGAAAGAAAAAAGAATCCGGCATGTTCCTGCATGATAAGGAGCGCCATAACAAATATCCGATTTTCGAAGATGAGAACGGCACACATATCATGAGCCCGAACGATGTGTGTATCATTGATGAACTTGAAGATCTAATAGATGCGGGAGTCGATTCGTTCAAAATCGACGGTGTTCTGAAATCATCTGAATACTTAGTGGAAGTCACCAGCATGTACAAAGAAGCGATTGATCTGTGTGCGGAAAACCGTGACGAATATGAAGCGAAAAAAGAAGACTGGATCGAACGCATTGAAAACATTCAGCCAGTAAACAGAAAAATAGATACCGGCTTCTTCTTTAAAGAAACGGTTTATTAATGAAAAGGAGGTTACGCTATGACTGCCGTAAATGATAAGATTTCTAAAATAGTTGATGGTAAGCGTGTGATTACGAAAAAGCCAGAGCTTCTCGCGCCTGCGGGGAATCTTGAAAAACTGAAAATTGCTGTACATTACGGAGCGGACGCCGTCTTTATCGGAGGGCAGGAATACGGGCTTCGTTCGAATGCGGATAACTTTACGATTGAAGAAATCGCAGAGGGCGTGGAATTTGCGAAAAAATACGGCGCGAAAATTTACGTCACAACAAATATTTTTGCTCATAACGAGAATATTGATGGGCTTGAAGAATATTTAAAAGCTCTCGGCGACGCCAACGTTGCCGGCATCATTGTGGCCGATCCGCTTATTATCGAAACCTGCCGCAGAGTAGCGCCTCACGTTGAGGTTCATTTGAGCACGCAGCAATCTCTCTCCAACTGGAAGGCTGTTCAGTTCTGGAAGGAAGAAGGGCTTGACCGTGTGGTGCTGGCCCGTGAGACAAGCGCGCTCGAAATCAGAGAAATGAAAGAAAAAGTAGATATCGAAATTGAATCCTTTATCCACGGTGCGATGTGTATTGCATACTCCGGCCGCTGTGTCCTGAGCAATCACATGACAGCCCGCGATTCCAACCGCGGAGGCTGCTGCCAGTCATGCCGCTGGGATTATGATTTATATCAAACCGACGGGGCCAATGCCGTTGCTTTATACAGTGAAGAAGATGCTCCGTTTGCAATGAGTCCGAAAGACTTGAAGCTGATTGAGTCGATTCCGAAAATGATTGAAATGGGCATCGACAGCTTAAAGATTGAAGGACGGATGAAATCCATTCACTACGTAGCGACAGTTGTCAGCGTATATCGTAAAGTAATTGACGCTTATTGCGCTGATCCCGATAACTTTGTGATTCAAAAAGAATGGCTGGAAGAGCTTGATAAATGCGCCAACCGTGACACTGCGACAGCCTTCTTCGAAGGAACGCCAGGCTATGAAGAGCAAATGTTCGGCGAGCACGGCAAAAAAACAACATTTGATTTTGTCGGCTTAGTGCTGAATTATGATGAGGATACACAAATGGTCACTCTTCAGCAGCGCAATTTCTTCAAAAAAGGTGACGAAGTGGAATTTTTCGGTCCGGAAATCGAAAACTTTACACATACGATTGAAACCATTTGGGACGAAGACGGAAATGAGCTAGACGCTGCCCGCCATCCCCTGCAAATTGTCAAATTCAAATTAGACAAAAAGATTTATCCGAGCAACATGATGAGAAAGGGGAAGTAATCACCCATGGGTAAGAGTCCAGTAGTCATTGGAATCGCAGGAGGTTCCGGTTCAGGAAAAACGAGTGTCACACGTTCAATTTATGAACAATTCAAAGGACACTCGATTTTAATGATCCAGCAAGACCTCTATTATAAAGACCAAAGCCATCTTCCATTTGAAGAAAGGCTGAATACAAACTATGATCATCCGCTTGCGTTTGATAATGACTATTTAATCGAGCATATTCAAGATCTATTGAATTACCGTCCGATTGAAAAGCCGATTTACGATTATAAGCTCCACACACGGTCGGAAGAAACGGTTCACGTAGAGCCGAAAGACGTGATTATTCTTGAAGGCATTCTTGTTCTTGAAGATAAAAGGCTGCGCGACCTGATGGATATCAAGCTTTATGTAGACACAGACGCTGACTTGCGCATCATCAGACGGATTATGAGAGATATTAATGAGCGCGGGCGCTCTATTGATTCTGTCATTGAACAATATGTGTCTGTTGTCCGCCCGATGCACAATCAATTCGTTGAGCCGACAAAGCGGTACGCTGATATTATTATCCCGGAAGGCGGACAAAATCACGTTGCAATTGATCTGATGGTCACAAAAATTCAAACCATTCTTGAACAAAACGCGATTTTGTAATACCATAGCATAGACATAAATAACTCTGACCATATTATGTATAGGCAGGAAGGGGATGTAAAATTCCCTTCTTTCCCTGTTTATAAACGCGAAATATTTGCAGAACCACAAGATTCAGTTTAAGATAAACAGTACCAATATGGGAGAGAAGAACGAGGACTGCCCTGTGTTCTCATTCTTGTATTTTTAGTTTATGCTCTCATACATAATCGAAGATGTTGAGGGACAACCAGAAGGAGTGAAGGGACATGGCACAAGAGAAAGTTTTTCCTATGACTGTAGAAGGAAAACAAAAACTTGAACAAGAATTAGAATATTTGAAAACGGTTAAACGAAAAGAAGTAGTAGAGCGCATCAAAATCGCGAGAAGTTTCGGGGATCTTTCCGAAAACTCTGAATACGACTCAGCGAAAGAAGAGCAGGCATTCGTAGAGGGCCGTGTAACGACTCTTGAGAATATGATCCGCAATGCGAAAATCATTGAAGATGACGGCGGCTCTAACGTTGTCGGTTTAGGGAAAACCGTCACTTTCGTCGAACTGCCTGATGGCGATGAAGAATCTTATACAATCGTCGGAAGCGCAGAAGCTGATCCGTTTGAAGGAAAAATTTCAAACGATTCGCCGATTGCTAAAAGCCTGCTTGGCAAAAAAGTAGATGATGAAGTCACAGTTCAGACACCGGGCGGAGAAATGCTCGTGAAAATTGTGAAAATTTCATAATATCCGTTTAACAAAGAAACACCTCGTCCACAATGTGGGTGAGGTGTTTTTTTATGAAGATATCGAAACGAATGAAGCTGGCTGTTCTGGCTTTTTTAATCGTGTTTTTTCTGCTTCTGCTGAGGCTGGCGGAAATTCAGCTGTTTTTCACAGAATCATTTTCTAAAAAGAAAATTAATTTAATACAGGAAAGTGTTAATCAGCGAACGGAGGAAGTACTCATTTCTGACGGCAGAGGATCGTTTTTAGATCGAAACGGCCAGGCACTGACTGGCACAAGCGAGCCTGCGGTTGTCTTGTTCCCTTTTCTGTTAACACAGGATTGGCCGATTAAAAAAGTCGCAGAGATTCTCGGCATGTCTGAAGGTGATTTGCATCAGACTCTTGCAAAATCGAAAAAACCAGTCATTTTACATCAAAAGAAAATCAAAACACTTTCGAAGGAATCTATTACAAAAATCAATTCTTTGAAATATCCTGGCATTTACGGCGTATATATGGAGAATGAAGACAAGCCCAGTCTTGCCTCGCATACGATAGGCACAACCAATCAAGATCCGGCGCTTCTCCGCAGTAAGTATCCTGATAAGGAAAACCTGCCGATTAAAACGAAAATCGGCACAACTGGTTTAGAGCGGACATTTGATGAGTTTTTGCTTCCGGAACAGGACACGAAGCTTTTGTATCATGTGGACGGAAAAGGAAACCCTTTGTTCGGCATGGACGTCAAATATACTGCTGAGGCCAACTCATTTTATCCGCTGCAAGTCAAAACAACAATTGATCACAGCATTCAAAAAGCGATAGAAGGCATACTAGATGATCAGGGGCTGAAAAAAGGAGGAGCGGTGCTGCTGGACATCGAAAAGAGCAGTGTATTGGGCATCGTAAGCAAACCGGATGCCGATGTGTCCAGGCAAAACACGCTTCAAAATTACATGCTGACGCCAATCTATCCCGGCTCCGTTTTTAAAACTGTGATAGCGGCAGCTGCGATTGAGCAAAACGCGGTAAAGCCGAGTCAAACCTTTAATTGCAATTTAAACCTGTACGGCGAACCGGGGGACGATAAAGGAACCCTGTCCTTTGAAGAAAGTTTCGCGCAAAGCTGCAATTACACGTTTACAAGTCTTGCCGAACAATTAATGAAGAAAGACCATTCCGTCATTGAAGACATGTCAGAAAAGCTGTCCCTTACAGATCGGGCAGGCTGGGAAGGGAAACTGTACCACGAGTCAGATTTCCGCCAATTCTATAATGAAAAAAGCGGCGTGATTTGGGGGGATGAAAAAGACAAATCAGTCAAAAAAGCAATTGCGCAAACAGCGATCGGGCAGAAAAATGTAAAGGTAACGCCGCTCGAGGTAGCTAATATGATGGCGACAATCGCCCGCGGCGGAGAAAAGCGGCAGATCAAAATCGCAGAGCAGATTGAATACAAAAATGGTACGACGCTTGTGAAGTTTAAAGATCAGAAGCTCAAAGGAGAAACGATAGACAAATATACGGCGCAGCAGCTTCAAAAAATGCTGCGGCGGGTGGTGGAATCTCCTGCCGGAACGGGCAGAAGGTTTCAGGATCTTTCGTATACTGTAGCAGGGAAGTCAGGCACCGCCCAGACAGGAAAGCTTTCTAAAGATAAAGAAACGCTTTATGAAAAATGGTTTGCCGGGTATTTTCCCGCGGATAAGCCGAAATACGCGCTTGTCGTTTTACACATGGATACGCCGGGGGATAAGGCTCTGACAAATTCGGTGTTTTATGATATTGTTAAAAAAGTACACGAAATTGAAATCAATCAGAAATAGAACAACTTCTCAGCACATGATAAAATATATGCTGAGCCAAGAGGGATAAAGGAGTGCAGAATTATTGAGCAATAATCAATCTCGTTATGAAAACCGTGATAAGCGCAGGAAAGCTAATTTAGTGCTTAACATCTTAATCGCAATCGTATCTATTCTAATTGTTGTAGTAGCAGCCAATCTGTTCATTAACAGTCCTTCTAGCAAAGATGTCAGCAAGGATTCTGAAACGGCGCAAAAACAGGAATCTCCGGCTTCAGGAAAGACGGAAAAGAAATCGGATGAGGATATAAAAGACAGTAAGAAAGATACATCTGACAAAAGCGAAAAGGATTCTGAGAAATCTTCTGACTCTGATTCAGATTCCAAAAAAGATGATTCTTCTAAAAGTGATGACTCTGATTCAGATTCAGACTCAAGCTCAGATTCAGATGACCCGCTTAAAGACGCAAAAGTCACAGAAGGCGGCTCATCAAGTGATGTGGAAAAAACGTATGAAAATCCTGACTGGAAAGCAGTCGGAACTGAGCAAAAGGGTGAGCATGCCGCCACTTATGATTCAAGCTCACAAGACTGGGCCGAAATGCTGAAAGCCATATCATATGCAACCGGTGTTTCAACAGATAACATGACCGTACTCTGGCTCGGAAATAACGGCAGCCCTCAGGATGCCAAAGGTAAGATTTTAGATAAAACGAGCGGAGAGAAATACCAGGTAACGATTACATGGGTTGACGGAAAAGGCTGGAAGCCCACGAAAGTAGAAAAATTAAAATAAACAAAAGCAGCCGAATCTTTCGGCTGCTTTTGTTTTACACCTCAGCTGCGAAATGAACAACGGCGCTGTAAAAAAATTTTCCGTCTGCCACAGCAGTTTGATGCGAGACAGATTTCACACGCAGCATGATTGCTTTATTGTTTTCAATTTGTGTGTTGATTTTCTTTTCAAGCTCTTGCAGTGATGCCGCTTCGAAAAATTCTACTTTGTCTTTAATCAGTTCCAATTGAAAATTCATCTTTTGACCCCTCCGCCTTTACAAGTCATATGAAGTATAAGCCTTTTTATGCTATACACGCAATATATGACTGGATAAAAAACACAAAGTGTTTTAGTACCTACTTTCAAAAAGATGTGGTAAGATAGGAACTGTTCCATCATTAATTCATAGTATACTTATAGGAATTATAAAATATGGAGTGTGACAACTATGGGGCGTGAATTTATCCCTCTCTTTGAGGATTGGGCCGCAACTTATGATCAAACAGTTCAAGGTTTAGATATTCAGTATAAAGAGGCGTTCAGAGGCTATAATGACATTTTGGATGCCATTGTCAGCCGGTCAGGAATGCGTGTGTTAGAATTTGGACCAGGGACCGGCAACTTGACAGCGAAACTGCTTGAAGCGGAAAAATCTGTATTTGGTGTCGAGCCATCTCCAGCGATGCGCAAGTTAGCATCTGACAAGCTCCGCAGCAGGGCAGAAATTGTCGACGGAGACTTCCTGACATTCCCTGAACCGCCATTTCAGGCTGACACGATTGTCAGTTCATATGCTTTTCATCATTTAACTGACGAAGAAAAACGAGCCGCAATAAAGCAATATGGCAAATACCTTCATATGCATGATAAAATAGTGTTTGCCGATACTGTCTTTGAACATGAGGAAGCGTATAATCAAGCTATTGATAAAGCGCGTTCTCAGGGCTTTTATCAGCTGGCGAATGATTTAAAGACGGAGCATTATCCCACATTGGAAACGATGAAAGAGATGTTTACAGCTGAAGGTTTTGCAGTCCAATTCATTCAGCAAAACGATTTCGTGTGGATAATGGAGGCGATCAAACGGTAAAGTGAAGGGAATGTGTATAGATGAAACTAGCAGTCATCGGAGCAATGGAAGAAGAAGTAACCATCCTAAGAAACAAACTGGAAAATGTCAAAACAGAAACGATCGCGCACTGTGAATTTACAACAGGCCAATATGAAGGAACTGAAGTCATTCTTTTAAAATCAGGAATCGGAAAAGTGAATGCTGCGATTAGCACGACACTTCTGCTTGATCGCTACAAGCCTGATTATGTGATTAACACAGGCTCAGCTGGCGGATTTCATCATACACTGAATGTGGGAGACGTCGTCATTTCTACTGACGTTCGCCATCATGATGTAGATGTAACGGCCTTTGACTATGAATACGGACAGGTGCCAGGCCTTCCGGCTGCTTACGCCGCAGATGAAAAGCTGATCAGCATTACTGAAGAAGCGATTTCTGAGCTTGATGGCATTCAAGTTGCAAAGGGAACAATCGCAACAGGCGATTCCTTTATGAATGATCCGAAGCGGGTCGAAGAGGTGCGTGCGAGATTTTCTGATCTGTATGCGGTTGAAATGGAGGCAGCGGCAGTCGCTCAAGTGTGCCACCAGTTTAAAACGCCGTTTGTTGTGATCAGAGCATTATCTGATATCGCAGGAAAAGAATCACATGTTTCATTTGACCAATTTTTAGAGCAGGCCGCTGTTAACTCAACAGAGCTTGTGTTAAAAGTGATCAAACGAATTCATTAAAACGGGGGGAGTGTTCTCCTCCGTTTTCTCTAAAACAACCTCTATCAAGGAGGAGGACATATATGACAGTTATTACGGACATTACTGAGCTGATTGGGAATACACCGCTTCTCCGCTTGAAGAATTTTGATATTCCTGAAGGAGTGGCTGTATATGCCAAGCTGGAAATGATGAACCCTGGCGGAAGCATAAAAGACAGACTGGGAGACATGCTGATCCGTGACGCCCTGGAATCAGGCAGAGTAAAGCCCGGGGGAGTTATTATAGAGGCAACGGCCGGCAATACAGGTATCGGACTTGCCCTTAACGCCAGAAAACATGGCTTAAAGGCCATTTTCTGTGTCCCAGAACATTTCAGCAAAGAAAAGCAGCAGATTATGCAGGCGCTGGGAGCGTCAATCGTCCATACGCCGCGTAAAGACGGAATGCAGGGAGCAATTCAAAAAGCGATACAGCTGGAGACAGAAATTGAAAATTCCTATTGTGTTTTGCAATTTAAAAACCAAGTAAATCCATCGACTTACTATAAGACGCTTGGTCCTGAAATATGGAAAGCGCTTGACGGCAATATTCATACGTTTGTCGCAGGTGCAGGATCAGGAGGCACATTCGCGGGAACAGCATCCTTCTTAAAAGAAAAACATCCCGCAGTCAAAACAGTGATTGTCGAACCGGAAGGCTCCATATTAAACGGCGGAGAGCCTCATGCTCATAAAACAGAAGGGATCGGCATGGAGTTTATTCCTGACTATATGGATGAAAGCCATTTTGATGCAATATATACGGTAACAGATAAGAATGCCTTTAGGCTTGTAAAAGAAGCGGCTGAAAAAGAAGGCCTGCTGATTGGAAGCTCTTCAGGTGCAGCGCTTTATGCGGCATTGGAGGAAGCGAAAAAATCGTCTGCCGGAACAAATATTGTCACAGTATTCCCAGACAGCAGTGATCGGTATATCAGCAAACATATATACGAAGGAGGCATCTGATATGAAGAAAAAAACAATGATGGTACATGGCGGGATTACAGGTGATGAGAAAACAGGAGCTGTTTCCGTACCGATATATCAAGTGAGCACGTACAAGCAGCCGAAAGCAGGCCAGCATACGGGCTATGAATATTCAAGAACGGCCAACCCGACAAGAACTGCACTGGAAACGCTTGTGACAGAGCTCGAAGCCGGGGAAGCAGGTTATGCGTTCAGCTCAGGAATGGCTGCAATCACAGCTGTTATGATGCTGTTTAACAGCGGAGACCATGTTGTATTGACTGATGACGTGTACGGCGGCACATATCGTGTAATGACAAAGGTGCTTAACCGTCTCGGCATTGAATCAACTTTTGTGGATACAAGCAGCAGAGAAGAAGTGGAAAAAGCGATTCGTCCCAACACAAAGGCCATTTATATTGAGACACCGACAAATCCGCTTCTCAAAATCACCGATTTATCACTGATGGCAGATATTGCGAAAAAAGCGGGTGTTCTTCTAATCGTAGACAACACCTTTAACACCCCGTATTTTCAGCAGCCGCTTACTTTAGGCGCTGATATCGTGCTTCACAGTGCGACTAAATACCTCGGCGGACACAGTGATGTTGTCGGCGGTTTAGTTATTACAGCTTCGAAAGAGCTAGGAGAAGAGCTGCATTTTGTGCAAAATTCAACAGGCGGCGTGCTTGGCCCTCAGGATTCTTGGCTGTTAATGAGAGGAATCAAAACACTGGGGCTCAGAATGGAAGCAATTGATCAAAACGCCCGGAAAATTGCAAGCTTTCTTGAGCAACATCCTGCTGTTCAAACGTTATATTACCCTGGATCTCCAAACCATCCGGGGCATGAGCTTGCGACATCTCAAGGATCAGGCTTTGGAGGCATGATCTCCTTTGATATTGGCAGTGAAGAGCGAGTGGATGCCTTTTTAGGCAAACTTAAGCTGTTTACAATTGCGGAAAGTCTGGGCGCTGTAGAAAGCTTAATTTCTGTTCCGGCTAGGATGACACATGCCTCTATTCCGAGAGAGCGCCGGCTTGAACTCGGCATTACGGACGGCTTGATCAGAATCTCTGTGGGAATAGAAGATGGAGAGGATTTGCTGGAAGATATCGAGCAGGCTCTTAACATTTTTATAACAAATGGATAGATTTACTTTCTCTGTAAGCTGCCAGATTATATTATAATAGTCGTATACTATGAATCTGGCAGGTGATTCTTTTATGAAGAAGAATAGAATGAAATCATTAAAAGAAGACTACAAGCATTTCGCTTTTACCTTGCTTGCAGTCAGCACTTTTTTATATATAGGCGCGGTTCTTCCTGATCAGGGCTTAACGTTAGGCCAGAAATCGGTTATGTTTATGACGGATTGCGTGTTTTTAGCCGGCGCTTTCTTTTGCGCCGACCGTTCACTCGTATATAAGAAGCGCTTGGAAGAAGCCGACGAGTAAAAAAACAGCCATCAACTGATGGCTGTTTTTTGTTATTCTTCCCGCAGCTCTTTTCCCATGCCTTTTAAAAACTGAAGACCGAAGCCGACTGCTCTGTTGATATCAGGGTCGTTCATCGCTTTTAAGAGATCGAGAATGCCGACCTTCTTGTCTTCTTTTAAAAAGCTTTGCGCCTGTTCGGTTCCCGCCATCACGCTTTCTAATAGCTTGCCTGTAAACGCAGGATCAGCCTTTGTCAAAGCGCCTCCAGCCGCCATCATCGTGTTGATGAGGTTTGTGACCGGCTCGCGAGATACCTGGCCAAGCGCGATTTTGGCGATGTCTTCTTTCGCCCTCAGCATGCTTGCCGCTGCATCAAAGATACCAAGCTCATTAAGTTCACTCATTAACGTCATCGTTTTCGAGACGGCATCCTCATTTTCCGTCAACAGCTCCTTCAGCTCCTCAATTTTCTCAAGCTTGATTTGCTCCGCTGTTTTTGTTTCTTTTTTGATTGTTGTAATCGGAGTGGCCATTTTCGTTTCCCCCTTTCAATTAATCAGTCAAATGGACATAACCAGGACGATTCCATTTTCTTTCTGCCTCGACGCCGTTTTGCGGATTCCGTTTCTTGTTACGCGGGTTTGTTTTAGGGAGCGGTGCGCTTTCACAGCCTCCAAGCACCTCCATGCGAACCTTCGTCTGTTTGTAAGCAGGCGTGTTCGTGCGTTTATCTGCCGCAGGCCCAGTCAGGAAGTTAATCGCTGAATCCTTGTCTGTCGAGTTCATCGGCAGGTAGAGTTCATTTTTTCGCACACGGTCAGTAATGAGCGCATTTAATTTAACAGCTCCGAACGGAGAAACGAGGCGAACCAGTGAACCGTCACAAATGCCGCGCTCCTGTGCAAGCTCTGGCGATATTTCGACGAATACATTCGGCACTTTGGATTGAATGCCTTTCGATTTATTTGTCATATTTCCTTCATGGAAATGCTCAAGCATCCGGCCGTTATTGATGTGAAGATCATATTCTTCAGGGAAAGCGGCAGGTTCAGTCCAATCAGACAGTGCAAAACGGGCTTTTTTGTCTGGGAAATTAAATCCGTCTTCATACAGAAGCGGCGTGCTTTCACCTTTGAAGCTGCCCCATAGGAAGCTGTTCCAGCCTTCAAGCACCTCATAGCTGGCTTTTCCAAACAGAGGAGAAAGGCTGGCCATTTCAGAGAAAATGTCGCTTGGATGGCTGTAGTTCCAGCCGGCTCCTAAGCGGTTTGCCACTTCTTGAATAATCCACCAGTCCGGTTTCGCGTCTCCAAGTGTCGGAAGTGCTTGATACAATCGCTGCACACGGCGCTCTGTATTGGTAAACGTTCCATCCTTCTCAAGAGATGGAGCGGCAGGCAAGACGACATCGGCATATTGCGCCGTTCTCGACAGGAAAATATCCTGAACCACGAAGAAATCAAGGCTTGATAAAATATCATGCACATGGTTCGCATTCGAATCGACCAGTGCCATATCTTCCCCAACAAGGTACATGGCCTTCATCTTACCTTCTTCAATGGAATGAAGCATTTGGATATTGTCTAAACCTGGTTTTCCGTCAATCGCCACACCATAAGCGTTCTCAAATTTGGCACGTGCTTCGTCATCCGTAATATGCTGATATCCCGGAAGCCAGCCTGGCAATGTTCCCATGTCGCAAGCGCCTTGAACATTATTGTGGCCGCGCAGAGGATAAGCGCCGGCACCCGGACGGCGGTAGTTGCCTGTTGCCAGAAGCAAGTTCGAAATCGCTGCTGACGTATCGGAGCCGCCTGTATTTTGAGTAACACCCATTCCCCAAAGAACACAAGTGCCGTCAGCATCACGAATCATCTCGGCAATTTGAATGATGTACTCTTTTGAGAGGCCTGTGATGCGTTCTGCATAATCAAGGGTATAGGTTTTAAGTGTTTCTTTATAGTCTTCAAAGTAGTTCACGTTCTCATCAATAAACGCTTGATCATGCCAGCCTTGGTCGATCATATATTTTGTAACGGCCATCAGCCATACTTGGTCTGTACCTTGTTTAGGGCTAATGAACAGATCAGACCGCTCAGCCATCTCATTTTTCCGCAGGTCGGCAACGATCAATTTTTGTCCGTGAAGTTTGTGTGCACGTTTTACTCGTGTAGCAAGCACCGGATGTCCTTCAGCCGGATTGGCGCCGACAATGATGACGAGACCGGCCTTGGCAATGTCTTTAATCGTGCCTGCGTCACCGCCCATGCCGACAGTACGGAACAACCCGTCTGTTGCAGGAGACTGACAGTAGCGAGAGCAGTTATCGACGTTATTTGTTTCAAATACCTGACGCGCTAATTTTTGGATGACATAGTTTTCTTCATTCGTAATTTTAGAAGAAGAAATGAATCCGACAGAGCCTTTGCCGTATGTCTCTTTAATTGCACCTAATCTGCTTGCGACTAGATCGAGGGCTTCTTCCCAAGATGATTCAACAAAAGCCCCGTTTTTACGGATTAAAGGCTTTGTAATCCGCTCTTCAGAATTGACGAAATCCCAGCCGAATTTTCCTTTGACACATGTAGAAATCGCGTTAACCGGAGCGTCGGAAACAGGCTGGACCTTTAAGATATCCCGTCCTTTTGTCCATACTTCAAAGGAGCAGCCGACGCCGCAGAATGTACATACCGTTTTCGTTTTTTTCGTTCTTGTTTCACGCATAGCCGCTTCAACTTCAGAAATAGCGAAAATGCTGCCGTACCCCGGTTCAACATTTTTGACAAGGTCAATCATTGGTTCCATGACATCCTGTTTGATACCTGTCATAAAGCCAGCCTGGCCAAGCATTGATTTTTCCATCAGTGCATTACACGGACAAACCGTGACACATTGGCCGCAGCTGACACAAGATGATTCATTGATGGGAACTCCTTCATCCCAAATAACCCGCGGACGATCGCGTTCCCAGTCGATAGAGAGCGTTTCATTGACTTGAAGGTTCTGACACACCTCAACACACTGGCCGCAGGCGATGCATTGGTTTGGATCATAGCGGTAAAACGGGTGAGACATATCAACCGCGCAAGACGGATCTTCTTTTGGCGTATAAGGGTATTTTTGATGCTCGATCCCCATCATTTCCGCTGTATTATGCAGCGTGCAGTTCCCATTGTTATTATCGCATACCGTACAATACAGCAAATGGTTTTCAAGCAGCCGGTCCATTGCTTCGGTTTGCGCCTCTTTCACGCGATTTCCCGAAAGATCAATTGACATACCGTTTTCAGCGGCCGTAGAGCATGAACGAACCAGCTTGCCGTCTGCCTCTACAATGCATGTATCGCATGTTTGAATCGGGTCAACCTCTGGGACATGGCAGATTTGCGGATACTCAATCCCATTTTCATTTAAAATATCTAAAATTGTAGCCCCTGCTCGTGCTTGAATTTCTGTTCCGTCAACGCGGACACTGATCGACTTATCGTCCATCATATTCATATTCCCCTCCATCTTTCTATCAAGAAGTCAAAAAAAGCCATGTATAGATACACCTGTCTTTCATTCACAGAAGGTGTAAACACACATGGCGGAATAGTTCACTAGCAAGTCTTACTAACAGACCAATCCTTGATTTTTATAAACCGATAGACTCATAACAAGATCCTATTACAAATCCATCAACACTGCTTTTATTATAAAGTGATATTTATTATAATACAATATGACAGGAAAATTTTAACCAAGTGAAATGTCCTGAGGGGAACCGGGAACGGCCTTTTATGAAGGCAAAATCGGAAGGGGTAATGAGCATGTCAAAGAAAATTCATGAGTTCAATGATATTATTCGAAAACTTCGCAAAGAATTGTTCGGAAAAGGGCCTGAACGGATTCACACGGTATTTGTAGATAATATGGCTGTGTCAACGCTCTACGGCAATTTAAGCGCGAGCGAGCAGTTTATCGCCCGCACGCCTGAGGGAAGAGAGATGGTGCATGCGGCCCGGACAAGCCTGATTCAAGACCTTTACTCTAAAAAAACGCCGGAAGGAATGGAGGAACTGATCGGGGCTAAGCTTGTTCATTTGTTTTCTGACATCAAAATTGAAGAAAATATCGCCGTATCTGTATTTGTCTTTGATCGAAAAATTGATGACCAAAAAGAAGTCCTTTATAACTAGCATATTTGCCGTTGACACAAAATTGTCACATTTGTTATGATGGATTTACTGCAGTTATAGAAGGACAAAAGCAATGGAATATATGCACGAACTGTATATATTCTCTACCAACATCTTAATTCTGCTTGATGTTGTTGTATGGGTATGCAACAAGTTAGGCAGCATTCAAACACCTGAGTGATACAGGTTATTTGAGTGCTGCCTTTTTTGTTGCTTTTCTTTTATAACTGTAAAAATGAAGAAACAATGGAGGCGTATGTAGTATGGGTTTTCGGAAACCGGATGAAATAGCAGAAGCAGCAATTGAAGCAGGGATGAAAAAGGTAAAGCTTCCGCTGCTGTCTCTCTTGGTGCTAGGGTTTTTAGGCGGTGCCTTTATCGCATTCGGCTATTTGCTTGATATCAGGGTGATCGGCGATCTTCCAAAAGAATGGGGAAGCCTGTCCAGTTTTATCGGTGCTGCGGTATTTCCTGTAGGACTGATACTTGTGGTTCTTGCAGGGGCTGAACTGATTACAGGTAATATGATGTCAGTGGCAATGGCGTTATTTTCCAGAAAAATATCACTAAAGGATTTGGCGGTTAATTGGGTGATCGTCACCATTATGAATTTAATCGGCGCTTTGTTTGTTGCTTACTTTTTCGGTCATCTTGTCGGCTTAACCGAAACGGGGCCATATTTGGAAAAGACGATTGCTGTCGCGCAAGGAAAGCTTGATATGAGCTTTGGCAAGGTTCTCGTTTCCGGCATCGGCTGTAACTGGCTGGTCTGTCTTGCAGTTTGGCTTTCCTTCGGTGCTCAAGATGGGGCAGGGAAAATTTTTGGCATCTGGTTCCCTGTCATGGCCTTTGTTGCAATCGGATTTCAGCACGTTGTCGCCAACATGTTTGTGATTCCGGCTGCCATTTTTGCAGGCTCGTTTACGTGGGGGCAGTTTATCGGTAACCTCATACCGGCTTTTATCGGCAATGTTATTGGAGGAGCCGTGTTTGTCGGATTCATCTATTTTATTGCATTTCACAAGAAAGACCGCTTAAGCAAAGAAATGAAGCAGGTCTCATAAACAAGGGACAAAGACAATCGATAAATCACACAATTTACGTCCATTTTTAGAAAAAGATGTTTACAAAATGGAATTTGGTGGATATACTTACAAAGTAAGAAAAAAAGCAAAGGAGGCTGAATCAAAATGACAATGCGACAACGACGCAGACCAGTTAGTGGCTCACGTAATGTACAAGGAATGTATAATGGTTTATTCAGCCTGTGGAAGAGTTCGTGTCCTTCCTTAACCGATGCTTATCGCACGCATTAAAATCGGAATCGTCGGACATACGCAACTCCCCGCAGGCAGTAGAGGATGGGTGTCTTCTTTTGTCTGCGGTTTTTTATGTGCCCGCAGCAGGGAGATGCCGCGGGTTATTTCGCTTGGAGCGGACTTTGAAAGGGGGTGAGCGATATGACGATTAACCTATTCTTTTTGACTTTAACGATCAACAAACGGTTTAAAAGCCCGGAAGAGTTCGAACGAGAACAGCAGATCGAGCAGATTTATGATGAAATGAAAGAATCTCAGCTGAAACATCTTTATTTGACAAACTGGCGCTAAGAGCAAATAAAAAACAGGAAGGGAGAGATGACATATGCTTAAAATGGAACTATTGATGCATTATACGATGGAGAAGGACCAAGTGTAGCGAATGAAGCTGTCAAGGAAATGCTGTCCTGCATATCATAAAAAAGCAGAGCACTTTATGTAAGGGCAGGTGATGGCATGATGAACTTTCAACAAAAAAGGCTGCCGTCGATAGGCCATGGTTATGCATCCATGCCGCATTCCTTCAAACACGGCTATGGCAATCCATTCCGTCAGCAGAGACTGGCTGCGACCCAGCAGCAAAGGCTGTATATGTTCCCATATCATTGGCATTAAAAAGCGGGCAGAAAACATTTTGTTTTCTGCCTTTTTTGCGGGAAAAAATGAAAATGTTCAGTTCTGTTGAAACATTTCTAAACACATTGCCGTCTAGTTGATATCTTCATTCTGTATAAGAAATGAAGCGATGTTTATTTTTTCAATATAATAAATAAACATAGGAAACCAAAAGCAGGTGTTTAAGATGCTAGAAAACAAACTTTATAAACGATCCAACCTATTGAAATTATTTTCTAGGAAATATAAGCAAACGAAAACAATTGAGCATATGATGATTGATTCTATAGACATACAAGAAAATGACAGAATTTTAGAAATTGGAACCGGAAACGGCTCTGCCTTTAAGAAAATAACGGAAAAACTTGAAAAGGGAAGCATCAAAAGCATCGACTCTTCTAAGCGAAAAGTAAGACAGATGTCCCGTGCAATCCGAAAGCAAACGAAAACAGATCAGGGGGACATTCTCTATGGCCATCCGGAAAGGATCCCCTTTGAAGACCGTACCTTCAATAAAGTGTTTTCGTTACATACGGTTCAGACTTGTACTGATGTCAGGCTCGCATTAAGAGAGATTTATCGAGTGCTTCAAATTGACGGCCGATTTTACATCAGTATTGATAACAATGCAGAAAAAAGCGAGAAAAAATATATTCAATTGCTGCAAGATCAGCATTTTAGAGACATTTCTGTCATCGAACGTGATTCGTGTCTTTGTATAATTGCTGTTAAATAAAAAATTTCTCGGGAAATATATCCAGACTTCTGACATCTAGGGAATTGGGTATATTTTCTTAATTTTATATATTTTGCATAGCATTTATATTAAAAAAAGTTTTTTTCATATAAACTATAAACATAAGTATGGGTAAGAGGTGATTCGTAGCAGAGTGGATATCATTTATGAACAAGCGGAATGAATATTCATTCCTAAAAGAAACGGAGGTTTTAAGTTTACATGGCATCCGCACTTATCAGTAAATACGATTTGATCATGAAGGCATCGCTATCGCTTTTTACGGAAAGAGGATTTGATGCCACCACCATCCCCATGATAGCAAAAAGAGCTGAAGTTGGTACAGGCACGATTTACCGCTACTTTGACAGCAAAGAAACACTCGTCAATGTTTTGTTTCAAGAAAGCATTCAGCGCTTTTCAGAAAAGGTAAAGCGGAATTATTCAGAAATGCCTGTCAGAGAGGGCTTTCGCCACATATTTTGCTGTCTCGTTCAATTTACGAAGGAGAGCGACTACGCGCTTTTTTTCCTTGAGACGAAAAAGGATGCTCACTATTTGAATGAAACAAGCAAAAAAATGATAGAAAACCTGACTCAAATGCTTGACGATTTCTTTAACAAGGGAAAAACAGAAGGAGTGATCCGCTCCTTGCCCTCCAATGTATTAATTGCGATTGTATTAGGCGCATTTCTCAAGCTGTACCAGCTAATGCAACAAGGTGATATAGAGATGAATGCTGATTTGATTTCTGAATTGGAGCAGTGCTGCTGGGACGCGATTAAACTTCATTCATTGACTTCAGAAGAATAAAGAAAGGAAGATGTTTATGAAACAGGCAAGTGCAATACCTCAGCCGAAAACATACGGACCTTTAAAAAATCTCCCGCATTTGGAAAAGGAACAGCTTTCTCAATCCTTATGGCGGATTGCTGATGAGTTAGGGCCGATTTTCCGTTTTGATTTTCCAGGTGTATCCGGCGTTTTCGTATCAGGCCATGAACTCGTTGCTGAAGTGTGTGACGAGAGCCGCTTTGACAAAAACCTTGGAAAAGGCTTGCTGAAAGTGCGTGAGTTCGGAGGAGACGGATTGTTTACAAGCTGGACGCACGAGCCGAATTGGCAGAAAGCCCATCGTATTCTACTGCCGAGCTTCAGTCAAAAAGCAATGAAAGGCTATCATTCTATGATGCTGGATATCGCGACACAGCTGATTCAAAAATGGAGCCGGCTGAATCCGAATGAAGAAATTGACGTGGCGGACGATATGACCCGCCTGACGCTTGATACCATCGGGTTATGCGGATTTAACTATCGGTTTAACAGCTTTTACCGTGATACGCAGCATCCGTTTATCACCAGCATGCTCCGGGCTTTAAAAGAGGGAATGAACCAAACAAAAAGACTGGGCCTGCAGGATAAGATGATGGTCAAAACGAGACAGCAGTTCCAAAAGGATATCGAAGTGATGAATTCGCTGGTCGACAGAATAATAGCAGAGCGAAAAGCATATCCGGATCAAAATATTAGGGATCTGTTATCGCTCATGCTTTATGCGAAAGATCCTGTAACGGGTGAGACACTGGATGATGAAAACATCAGATATCAAATCATCACGTTTTTAATCGCAGGCCATGAAACAACGAGCGGCTTGCTTTCCTTTGCGATTTACTGTCTGCTTAAACATCCGGAAAAACTTAAAAAAGCTCAAGAGGAAGCCGATCGCGTGTTAACGGAAGACACGCCTGAATATAAACACATTCAGCAGCTGAAATATGTCCGGATGGTACTCAATGAAACGCTTAGGCTGTATCCGACAGCGCCCGCATTTTCTCTTTATGCCAAGGAGGATACAGTTTTAGGCGGTGAATATCCTATCAGTAAAGGACAGCCCGTCTCCGTCTTGATCCCAAAACTTCACAGAGACCAAAACGCTTGGGGTGAAGATGCAGAAGATTTTCGTCCGGAACGGTTTGAGAAGCCTGAGAATATTCCTCACCATGCGTATAAACCGTTTGGAAACGGCCAGCGCGCGTGCATCGGGATGCAGTTTGCGCTTCAAGAAGCGACAATGGTTCTCGGCCTTGTGTTAAAGCACTTTGAATTGATAAATCACACCGGTTATGAGCTCAAAATCAAAGAGGCATTAACAATTAAACCGGATGATTTTAAAATTACAGTGAAACCAAGGAAAACGGTCCAAATGAATGTTCAGAAAAAAGAACAGACTGGCACCGCGCACGAAACGAAGGAAAACGAGACAAAACCTAAACACGGCACACCTTTACTCGTTCTTTACGGTTCAAATCTCGGCACAGCAGAAGGCATGGCAGGTGAACTGGCTGCTTACGGGCGCCGGCTCGGCTTTACAGCGGAAACGGCACCTCTTGATGATTACATCGGAAAACTCCCTGACCAAGGTGCTGTTATCATTGTGACTGCCTCATATAATGGAGCGCCGCCTGATAATGCTGCTGGCTTTGTCGAGTGGCTGGGAGAGTTGGAGGAAGGTCAATTAAAGGATGTTTCCTATGCGGTATTCGGCTGCGGAAACCGAAGCTGGGCCAGCACGTATCAGCGAATTCCTCGCCTTATCGATGACATGATGGCATCAAAAGGAGCATCACGTTTGACATCCATTGGGGAAGGAGATGCGGCTGACGACTTTGAAAGCCATCGCGAGTCTTGGGAGAACCGCTTTTGGAAGGAAACAATGGAAGCCTTTCATGTGAACGAAATAACCGAGAAAGAAGCGAAGCCTTCACTATCCATTACGTTTCTCAGTGAAGCAACAGAGACACCGCTTGCTAAAGCGTATGGCGCGTTTGAAGGTATCGTTCTTGAAAACCGTGAGCTTCAGGCAGAAAGTAGTTTGCGTTCAACTCGTCATATAGAATTGGAGCTCCCTGACTCAAAAACGTATAAAGAAGGCGATCACATCGGAATATTGCCGAAAAACAGCCAAGAGCTGGTTCAACGGGTTCTCAATCGATTCGATTTGCAGCCGCACGCTGTGATAAAAATGAACGGAAGCCCGCATATGGCTCACCTTCCGCTGGATCGGCCAATCAGAGTGACGGAGTTATTATCATCCTACGTAGAGCTGCAGGATTCTGCTTCAAGGCTTCAGCTTCGTGAGCTGGCTTCATATACAGTATGCCCGCCTCATAAAAAAGAGCTGGAATTGCTTATATCAAGTGATGAAATGTACAAGGAACAGGTTCTGACCAAACGTGTGACCATGCTGGATCTGTTAGAGGACTATCCGGCCTGTGAAATGCCGTTTGAACGGTTTTTAGAGCTTTTGCCATCACTAAAGCCGAGATATTATTCAATTTCAAGCTCACCGAAGGTCAAAGCAAATAAGGTCAGTATGACGGTAGGAGTTGTAAAGGCGACAGCTTGGAGTGGACGCGGAGAATACAAAGGCGTTGCATCCAATTATTTAGCCGGACTCCGTCAAGGTGATACGATTGCCTGTTTCATTCGGACGCCGCAATCTGGATTCCAGCTGCCTGATGATCCCGAAACCCCTCTTATTATGGTGGGACCGGGCACAGGAATTGCGCCATTCAGAGGTTTCATCCAGGCCAGGTCCGTTCTGAAGAAGGAAGGAAGTGCGCTTGGCGAAGCTCATTTATACTTTGGGTGCCGCCGTCCTGATCATGACGATCTTTATAAAGAAGAGCTTGACCAGGCGGAAAACGACGGTTTGGTAACAGTCCATCGATGCTATTCACGAATGGAAGACGAGCCAAAAGTATATGTTCAGCACTTGCTAAAACAAGATGCAAAGAAATTAATTTCACTGATCGAAAAAGGTGCGCACGTTTATGTATGCGGCGATGGTGCGCATATGGCTCCTGAAGTAGAGAACACTCTGCGTGCGGCTTATGAAGGTGACAAAGGAGCAAGTCAGGAAGCGTCAGCAGAATGGCTGAAGACGCTGCAAGATCAAAAACGATATGTAAAAGATGTATGGACAGGAATGTAGGTAAAAATAAATCCCGCCAGAGATGGCGGGATTACTTTAGCATGTGAAAAAAAACCGGCACGATATTGAAATCTACTGAAAAGGATGTTATAGGGAGTATCGCGCCGGCCTTATTATTATTATCGTCCGAAAGATATAAAACTTTAGGTTTTTTTGTATTATTTTATATATAAATAGTTATAAAGTTATATATTTGTGTATTGGACTTTGATTTTTTATTGACTTAATCAAGCGTTTTGCCATCATCCTGCCGTTTGAGTTAGACTGTCCGATTGAGACCCGGCACTTGAATGCCCCACAGGTTTCAGACTGTTCGCTTCTTCAAACTAGTCAGAGGACACTCCTTGTTGATATTGACGCTCGAGATGCTTTCTGTAATGAAAATCATGAACCAGTCGAATCGTCGGTCTGATTAAAAGCAGGAAGCTGCCAACTGCAAACAGCCATATTCCTGCAGACATTAATTCATCGTAAAAGAAGAAAAAGCTACCGATGAAAAATAAAGCGCCAATGATAAAATCGTTTACTGTATAGAGAACTTTATATCGTTTTTTGAAAAATGGCTCATACCGATTTATTTGCTTTTTCATTTCATTTTCTGCATTAGCTGACACTATGATCCCCCCTCCATTCTATATTTGCTTACCCTCACGGAAACGATAGGTAAACATAAGGTCTTCACAGCTAGAATTAAAGATTATTAGAACCATATATAAGCCAGCCATTTCTCAAGTTAGGAAGAGAGATTGCGAGGTTTTTAAACCTAATTATTTACATAAAGTGAAATATATTGTAATATTAATGAATCATAAACGAAAGGGGTGACAGTATGACTAACGGATCGAATATTATTATCATATTAAGTGAAATTGAGAACGAAACGGAAGGAATAATTTTAGAATGCAGAATATAAATTTCCAATAGATTAGGTTTTATGCCTGGTCCATGTCATCAATGTGACAGGCAATCCTTTTTTAAAAGCAATTTGTGCATGCGATGGGCCTGTAACTGGAATTGATCTATAGCAAAAAAGAGGTCCTCAGCAGGACCTCTTTTTTGCTAATCTATTTAATTGCCTGAACGATAAGAGCGGTTAAAGCTTTAGCCCCCTGAGGAACCAAGTGTACGCCGTCAGGGGTGAAATACTCCGGATGCTGGAGAGCTTCTGCATGCCAGTCAACCAACGTAATATTGTCACGCGCGTCAGCCTGCTGCCGTAAAGATTCATTCACTTTGCTTTCCCATTGCCGGGGCACACGTGTATTGACAAGATAGATATGAGCTTTTGAGAAAGATGTAAGCAATTGATCGATTTGGCTGTTTGTAAAGTAGCCGTTGGTTCCCAGCTCAATGATGACAGCTTTCTTCGGCTGATTAAAAGACTTGTATTCCCGTGTCAATTCTAAAGCCTGAGACATTTGTCTTCCCACCTTCCCATCAATTGTGACATGTGAAAGTGACTGGCGAAGGCTGGAGGCGATATCAAGCATGACGGAATCCCCTATAGCTAATACTTCTTTATCAGTAGCTGCCGGCTCTTTCTGCTGCTGAGATTGCTTGTGTTTATTTTTACTAGTCTCTTGTTCATTATCTTTGTTTTGCTTTTGATCTTGATTGGAGTCTGTTGTCTTTTGTTCGGGATTGTTTTCACTGTCTTCATTGGCTTCAGCTTTCTTTCTATCCTCAGAAGCCTGGCTGGTATCACCGTTTGTTTCTTGTGAGCTATACGTCCATTTGGTGGGGTGCTTTTGCTCCCCAGCTAGCCCAGACAGCCCTCCCGCAAAAATAAGTGTAGCGAGAATGATGAGACCAATTGACATTTTGCTGACGACAGATGTCGTTTTCCATTCTCTGATTCTATGGATAAAAATACGGCGAAAAAATGATCTAAATCCCTGTGTCCGTATAGGCTTCTCGATAAAATGATAGGAAAGCTCGGCGAGTATAAATGTAGCGATGATCTTTAGCACGATATGCCATAAAACAGGGTTTCCGATTTCTTGAACTGGCGTGCTTAACACAATAACAGGGTAGTGCCAAAGGTAAATACCGTAAGACCTTGTTCCAAGCCAACGAAGAGGCCTCCATGAAAGCAGAATGCCCAAAAAGCTGCTCGGGTGGGATACACATGCAATAAGGACTGCTGCGGTAGTGCTTATTAAAAACATTCCGCCTCTGTAAAGAAAAGGTTCGTATTCATCTGTAAAATAGACACACAATACTAAAACACAAAACGCCGAAAGTTCAGTGACATGCAAAAGGCGCTTCAGTTTGTTTGACAGCCTGTTTGAAGACAGTCTTTTCATCGGCCATATTAGAGCCATAGCACACCCTATGAGAAGTTCAAACGAACGAGTATCTGTGCCGTAGTACACACGACTCGGATCTCCGCCGGGTTCATACAATACGCTCATCATCACGGCTGAACAGAGCGCAAGCAATGACACCGCCGCCGCCAGTTTAGCACGGTTTTTAAATATGTACATCCCAGCAACCAAGAACATCGGCCATATCATATAAAATTGCTCTTCAATGGCCAACGACCAAAGATTTTTAAGCGGTGACGGGGAGCCGAAGCTATCAAAATACGAGAGTTTATGAAAAATAAACCACCAATTACTCATGTAAAAGAGAGAAGAGATGGCATCTCCGCGTACAGTGTGCAATAGTTCCCGGTTGCACACGACGACCCAAATAACAGCAGAAATGATCATAAAATATGCCGCTGGCAGAAGCCGCCGCATTCGGCGCACCCAAAAGTCCCGAAAATCAAGGCTGATATCATTTCCATGTGCCGGTAATATGATAGAAGTAATTAAATAGCCTGATAATACAAAAAAGATATCAACTCCAATGAAGCCTCCGTTGCCCCATTTAAAGTTTAGATGATAAGCGATAACTGCCAGGACGGCAAAGGCCCGAAGGCCATCGAGTCCAGTGATGTAGCGGTGATGTTGTGTCTTGTGATACATGGTATTCCTCCAATAATGTGCAGATATTCTTGTTGCTTTGGCTGCGAGATTACGCCTTCTTGATAGTTGTCAGGTCCCTTTGCGAAAGGGAAAACTCCCATGCCAGAGGATGACATGGATGTTTTTCTGTTATCGAACATAACGTTCTCCCATGAGCAGATTTGAGATGACACTGGTCGGAATTTTAAACTCTGTAACGCCCATATAGCCGGGTGCAACTTCATATTCATCAAATGAAATCACAAGTTTATGGTCTTCTGTAATATAAAACGTTTGATCAGGCTGAATGTGTTTGAATGGTTCTGCAATCTCGTCAGTGACCCAATAGATTTTATTTGGATCTTCCTTCATTTGCTGTTTCATTTGTTCTTTGATGTTTTGGCTGATGACTTTGATATAGCGGTCATCTTTAAATAAGCTTTTTAAGGTAAGTAAGATATCGTTCTTTTTGTCAATTGTGATATAACGGCTTTGTGTGTAAGATGATGCTTGTGTTTTTTCAATATCACGCCGAATAGAAATTAAATCTGGCGTATCTGTTACTGTCTCGTAATCACTATAGATGCTGAGATGTCCTTTTTTGTTTTTGGATGTGGACTGTATAAATTCTTTGTATAGCTTCTTGCTTTCTTTCAAATATTTCTGGTTGATGCTGTTTTCAAGCTCTTTATTAGAAAGTCCCGAGAGAGCAGGCGTTTTGACATCGATGCTTGATTGATCTTTCTCTTCTTTGATCTCAATAAAAGTGATGGCTTTGACGATCTTGCCGATGACAGGGATTTTTGACATAGCTTGAGCTGCATCTGGGTTGATGTTGACAAGTGCAGTGAATAAAATAGCTGCCGCGACAGCTGCTGATGTCGGCCACATGACGATTCTTTTCTTTTTTGGTTTTTGCTGAAGGGCTTTTTCGACAATGATATCCAGTTCTTTAGGAATCTGAACATTTTTATATTCTTCTTTTAATTGCTGTAATCTCTTATCCATTAAGAAAGATCCTCCTTCGTCAACTGAATGCGCATCAGCTTCAATGCTCTGTAAAGGCGCGTTTTGACGGTATTCAAGTTTTCCCCTGTAATTTCCGCAATTTCTTCTAGTTTGAGGTCTTCAAAAAAACGCAAAATAATAATTGTCTTATAGTGGGATGGCAATTCGTCGAGCGCTTCATGAAGATCAGTGTCCTTATAGTGATCTTCCTTTCCGGAGCTTAAAAACTCTATCGTTTCGTCATCCATCACCTTTACCTTTTTTTGTTTTCGCAAAAAATCAATAGCTGTACGAACTAAAATTTTATAAAACCAGCTTTTTATCGTCTCAGGGTTTCTGACCGTTTCAACTGAGCTGAGCGCTTTTTTTATAGATTCCTGAATAATATCTAACGCGTCATCTTGATTTTTCACATAACTGAAGGCTAACCTGTAGAAATCCTGCTTATGGTCAGTTATACACGTGACAAGCAACGCTTTTATTGTTTGTTTTTTCTTCATTGCAATAAAGGGCTCCTTTTTGAATATACGTATATCGTTGGATGTTACCTAGGATAGACGAGGCAGTTTAAAAAATAGTTTGCGCAGATATCATTTTTTAAAAAAATGATCAGGAGCGGGAGGGGAGGATCAATTGCTTAAAAATAAACGGAAAAGATCCTTTTAATTGGTGAGTGCATAAAAAAACATGGCTTGTGGAGACGAGCCATGTTTTTTGGTTACATAATATACAGGAAGCATCATGTGTTCTATTCCAAGTAATGTTTTTTAAAATCTGAGTGGATTGAAAATTTGCGGCGTAACTGGATGAGGTTTTTTCCAAAACTATCTTCTAAAAGCCCTCTATGCTTCTTCATAATTTCCATGAGATACAGATCATGAATGATTACTTCTGTAATAGGCATGACTAACCCTACATGCATTGTCCATGCAGCGCGGCTATCGTTCCCCAGAGAGACAATACCTGCTACAACTTCTGAATCATCTCCGCTATATACAAGCCACCGTCCGTCATACTCTTCTGTAATTTCACTGCTCATATCATGAAGATAAACATTAGCAAAATCAGATGCGATCTCTCCGTACGCAATAATGGTGACGATGACACCTTTATTTGCCGCCTGTTTAAGTTCTGATTCCACTTCTTTAAAATCCTCTTTCCATATTTCTAAGAGGATTCTTTTTTTTGCTGATGATATACAGGCCTTCACCTTTTCAAGAATTTCATTGCGGCCGGTGATATTCCAGATATTCTCCCGGTCATTTGCGGTCTGCTCAAATTTTTCAAAGTATTTTTCAGCCTGGTCAAAATTCTCTTCCGCTTTAAGCCGGCGGTTTTTAACCAGTTCTTTAGCGGGCACGGGGACATACTGGGGCGTATTTCCGTGACTTACAAAAATATCTCCCCTTAAGACAAGGCTTTCCAAGACTTCATATATTTTTGAACGAGGCACGCCCGAATTTTTGGCTACCGCATAGCCTGTTAAAGGCGATTCTTGCAATAAGGCCAGATAAGCTTTTGATTCATATTCGGTAAAATTGAGGTTTTTTAAAATGTCTAATATATTCTCCTTCATACATCCTCCAATATAAAAAGCAGTCGCTGCCTTTGTAATCGCTATTTTAACAAACCATATTGATTTTTTCCAAACGTATTGATACACTTTTTATAAGGAGTTACTTTTGTAGTCACTATATATGGGGGGATTCATTTAAAGGGGGAAAGAACATGCACAGCTTACTCGCATACATACCAATAGCTGCTATGATGGTTATCATTCCAGGAGCAGATACGATGCTTGTTATGAAAAATACCCTTAGGTATGGCGCAAAGGCTGGCCGTTATAATATTCTTGGATTGGCAACGGGACTTTCTTTTTGGACGGTTATTGCCATTCTAGGTTTATCAATGGTTATAGCCAAGTCGGTGATTCTTTTCACAACGATCAAATATTTGGGAGCAGCATACTTAATTTATTTAGGGATAAAAAGTTTTTTTGCAAAGAATATGTTCTCTTTAGACGACATGCAAGCCCAAGCAAAAACCGCAGCAATTTCTCCGAAACGATACTATAAATCTTCCTTTATGCAAGGGTCTCTTAGCAACATTCTCAATCCCAAAACGGTTTTGGTCTATGTCACGATCATGCCCCAGTTCATCAATCTGAAGGGAAATGTAAACCAGCAGCTTATTATATTAGCTTCGATTCTCACCCTATTAGCGGTGTTATGGTTCCTCTTTCTCGTTTATATAATTGATTACGCAAAAAAATGGATGAAAAATCCCAAGTTCCAGAAAGCTTTTCAAAAAATAACGGGGATCATGCTAGTGGGTTTCGGTATCAAAACTGGTTTGAGTTGATGAGCGGCCATTTATACGGAGTCTATGAATAAATAAGGATTAAATGATGAAGGTAAGTATTTTATGTTCCTCAAAAGTGTATTGGTAGATATCCGTATGGAAAAACATCATGTCACTAACTGAGCGGGATCATAAAACAAGCAATATCTTATTGTTAGCAGAAAATATATAGAAGGCCCTTTAGTTTCTGCAGTTTACCTGATACATTGATTTCTATAAGGACAATAAGCTTTATTAGTGCCTCGCAGCACACAAAAAAGACAAGGGATCATAACTCCCTTGTCTTTTTTTGTGATTTTCACTTAGTATTACGAACTTTATACGCAATCATCAATAAGAGAAACCAAACAGGAGTGACAAATAGAGAAACACGCGTATCTTTCGCGAGTGCCAGCACCACCAGTATGAACACTAGAAAAGCCAGTGTTACGTAATTGGATAATGGAAAAAGCGGCATTTTAAATGTATTCACCTTTGCGACATCTGGTCTTGTTTTCCGATATTTCAAATGGCAAATCACAATAATGCCCCAAATAAAGATGAAGCAGATAGTAGAAACACTTGTGATAAGCGTAAAGACTTGCTCTGGCATTATATAGTTCAGAATAACACCAATCAGAATGGCAATGGCTGAAAAGAATAAGGCATTGCTTGGTACATTTGAGGCAGTCAGCTTTTGCAATGGTTCAGGTGCATGATGATCCTTGGCAAGCGAGTATACCATCCGGCTTGTACTAAATAGAGCACTATTGCCAGCTGAAGCAGCAGATGTCAGTACAACAAAATTAATGATGCTGGCGGCTGCTATGATACCGACCGCTGAGAATACTTGAACAAATGGGCTTTCAGCAGGATTGATGATATTCCATGGATAAATACTCATAATCACAAGAAGAGCGCCAATATAAAAAAGTAAAATCCGAATAGGTATATTGTTAATGGCTTTAGGAATTACTTTTTCTGGGTTTTCTGCTTCGCCTGCAGTAAGCCCCACAAGTTCAATGCCCGTAAACGCAAACACGACCATCTGGAATGAGAGAATAAATCCATGTAAACCATTTGGAAACATGCCGCCGTGACTCCAAAGATTCGTGAAGGCGGCTGTGCTTGACTGTGTGGAAAATCCTTTTATGATCAAGACAATACCGATAACAATCAGTGCCAGTATTGCGATGATTTTGATTAACGCAAACCAGAACTCCAATTCTCCAAAAAGTTTGACAGTCGCGAGATTCATAATGAGCAACATCACAAGCGCAATGAACCCTGGCATCCATTGGGGTACATCAGGAAACCAATATTGGGTATAAAGTCCGACAGCTGTTAAATCAGCCATAGCAAGTGAGATCCAGCAAAACCAGTATGTCCAGCCAGTAATAAATGCTGCCATATTTCCTAAATAATCTCTTACAAAATCAACAAAAGAGTGATATCCCGCGTTAGATAGGAGCAGCTCTCCCAGTGAACGCATAATGAAAAAGAGAAATACACCCGTAATCATGTAAGCAAATAAAATAGAGGGGCCTGAAAAATGTATTGATTTCCCTGATCCTAGGAATAAACCAGTTCCGATTGCCCCCCCAATCGCTATGAGTTGTATGTGCCTGTTTTTAAGGCCTCTGGACAATTTTCGTTTGTGCAGAGAATGGTCCATAGTGGAATCGTCCGTCACTTTATGTTTTCCTCCAATAAAAAATATAAGTTATCTTGGTTGTTTAGGTACATAGCTTCCTAAATTTTTTATCTATCATTATAACAGGAAAACTTAAATTATATTAAATTTTATTGATTTTTTTAATTAAATGTAACTAATTTATTATCTTTCTCTCTATTTTTATAAGGTGTCATATCCATCAGGAGGTGTAAAGGGTTTCTTTTCTATCGCTCTTCTACCGCTCTCATATATATTCCACTATTTTTATTAAAATAATAATGTGAGAAGAAGATAACTAGTTAACATTCAGACATGATAAGAGATTGAGTTCTTGGGTTGTTTGTCCTGATCTATAAGATGCATTTTCCGCAGTATCGGAATTTTGTCATCGATATGTTCCTGAAGAGTGATAAACTGTTTACGAATTATTACTTTTGAAGGGGGACAACCTGAGTAAATCATAGATCAAAAACACCAAAAATAGAAAGGGCGTCTGTTCGTAATTATTTTTAATTGGTGCAATCTGGTGAGACAGGATGCTGATTGTTTCCTGCATATAAAAACATTTAACGGAATATTCAAAAAGAAAGGATCCATGTGAATGCAAGGTCTTAAATGAGATAAGATTCCCTCAGTACAAGGCATAAAAACTGATGTCCGTTTTTTCCATTTTGACTAATAAGGACAAAGGATGATATAGATGAAAAGGATTGATAAAATATACCGCCAGCTGCTGCAAAATTTTCATAAGACTGACGTACATCATCTTCTAAACGTGCAGGGAAATTCAGCAAAGGAAATTGCGCAGCAATTAAAGATAGACCGGTCCAATGTCAGTTTTGAATTAAACAATCTCGTGCGGTCCAAAAAGGTGATAAAGATTAAAACGTTTCCCGTGCGCTACATCCCGGTGGAAGTAGTGGAAAAAGCATTCAACAAAAAATGGGATACAGAGATAATGGAAGTTAAAGAGCTGAAGCAGTTTTCTGAAAACCCAAAAAAGATACATCAAAACATTTCTATGAATCCTTTAGAACTTATGATTGGAGCAAAAGGGAGTTTGAAGAAAGCAATTTCTCAAGCAAAAGCAGCTGTCTTTTATCCTCCACACGGTCTGCACATGCTCCTCTTAGGGCCAACAGGCTCCGGTAAATCCCTTTTTGCGAACCGAATTTATCAGTTTGCGACTTATTCTGACATTTTGAAGCCGGGTTCTCCGTTCATCACATTTAATTGTGCAGATTACTATAACAACCCTCAATTATTACTCTCTCAATTATTTGGTCATAAGAAAGGAGCATATACTGGCGCCAGCGAAGATAAAGCCGGTTTAGTTGAGCAGGCCGACGGGGGCATTCTGTTTATGGATGAAATCCATCGTCTTCCGCCTGAGGGACAAGAAATGCTGTTTTATTTCATTGACAGCGGTTCTTATAACCGCCTTGGAGAAACTGAGCATAAACGAACATCGAAAGTATTATTTATTTGTGCAACTACCGAAAATCCTAATTCTGCCTTATTAAAAACATTTTTGCGAAGAATTCCAATGACGATTCATATTCCATCGCTGGAAGAACGATCTCTTAAAGAAAGAGTTGATCTGACAACGTTTTTATTGGGAAAAGAAGCAGAGCGTATTAAGAAGAATCTAAGTGTGCATATCGATGTATATAATGCATTGATTCATTCTGCGAAATTTGGGAATGTGGGACAGCTGAAATCAAATGTACAATTAGTTTGTGCACATGGATTTTTACATAATCTTGACAGAGATGAAGTTGTTGAACTGACCGTCCGGGATCTCCCGGATGAAATCAAGCAAGATTGGATGTCAAGCAGCAAAAACATGAAAAGAAGCAGAACGATTTCTGAATATGTCAATATCACTACCATCATATCCCCGATAGTAGAAGATGAAACAACAAAAATTGATGATGATCTATCATTTAATTTGTATCATTTGATAGAAAAAAAGGTCGAAGTGTTAAACAAAGAAGGTTT
Source organism: Bacillus sp. LBG-1-113 (assembly GCF_020708615.1). NCBI lineage: Bacteria > Bacillati > Bacillota > Bacilli > Caryophanales > Bacillaceae > Bacillus > Bacillus sp. LBG-1-113. The sequence goes on from NZ_JAJFDG010000001.1 coordinate 389,167, forward strand.
GTCCAAAAAGGAAATAAACCAATATATTTTAACGGATATTCATTTGCATGTCAGAAGCTTTTTTAACCAAAGGGCTTTTCGAAATGACAATCTGCTGACATTTGTTGAGGACGACGTGATTCAAATGACGAAGCAATTAAAAGAAGTAGCTGAAGATGAATTGCATTGCACATTTGACCGTAAATTTATTTATTTCTTAAGTATGCATATCGATTCATTTTTAAAACGCGGTAAGCAAATTGATGTTTTAAATGCGCAGGAAACAGATGAAATCCGTGATACACATGTGAAAGAGTATGAGGTGGCGCTCATATTTAAAGACAAAATTCAGGAACACTTCAGAGTAACCGTCCCGGAAATAGAAGTCATCTACTTAACGATGCTGATTCATTCCATCAAAACGTTAAAAGAAAACAAAAGAGTGGGAATAGTGGTTGCCGCACATGGAAATAGCATGGCGAGTTCAATGGTTGAAGTAGCGACGGAGCTTTTAGGGAGCACCCCAATTGCGGCCGTCGATATGCCTCTTTCTGTTTCACCTGCGGAAATCATGGAACGCTTAGCGGAGAAAATGAAGCAGGTAGATGAAGGTGAAGGTGTTTTAATGCTTGTTGACATGGGGTCACTTGCAATGCTGGAAAGCAAGCTTGAAGAAAAAACAGGCATCAAAATTAAAACAATCAGCAATGTCACGACCTCAATGGTGCTGGACGCCGTCAGAAAGGTGAACTATCTGAATTTACATTTACATGCCATATATGATTCGGTCACAAAGGATTTTATTGAGTTATGGGATCGGCAGCCTGCCGCCTCACCAGGCAAAAAGAGGGCGTTGGTTTCGATCTGCACAACAGGCAGCGGAACGGCGAAAAAGCTGGAAGACATCTTAACAACAATCGTAAACAAGGCCTCTGATGCACCTATCCACATATTGACCGTATCATCGATTAAATTGGCAAACAGCATTAAAGAAATCGAAAAAGAGTATGAGATCCTTGCGACAGTAGGAACAAAAGATCCTAAAATCAATGCTCCGCATGTATCCTTGGAGGTCTTAATTGAAGGTGAAGGAGAGAAGATGATCCAACAGGCGATCACAAAAGGCACCATCCCGATGAGTAATGGATTATCGGGAACAAACATCATTGTACGGGAGCTTTGCGAGGATAGTTTGAAAAAGTATCTGGTTTTTTTGAACCCCCATCACATTATAGATATCTTATTAGAGTGGCTTCAAACCATTCAAGACGAGCTAGGCATCATTTTTAATAACACAGTGATGATTAAAGTGATTATGCATACGGCTTTTGCCTTTGAAAGGGTGATTAAACAGAATCCGATTGCCTTTTCCGAAGAAGACGAAATAACCGATCAGCTGAAAGAGATTTTTGAGGTAACAGAGCGAACATTAATCCCTTATGAAGAAAAATTAGGGCTGAACATAAGCGATGATGAAAAATTATATATAGCCGCCATTTTTGCTGAAGAAGTACATGGCCATATGTGTTAAAAGCGATTTTTTTACGTAAACCTGTATTAAATGGAACGCCATTTTAATACAGGTTTATTTTTGTATCCACAAGTGTTTCAATCAGCTTTCTTTATGTGCTGTAAAACAAATGAAAACGCTTAACACAGCTTCTTTGGCACGATACTTGCATTATAAATGGGTGTAGGAAAAAGGAAAGGAGCAAACGAGTTATGATTTCAGTCATTATTAGCGGACATGGGGACTTTCCCATAGCATTAAAAGAGTCTTCAGGCATGATATTCGGGGAAGAAAATCATTTGATAGCGGTGCCGTTTTTTAAAGGAGAGGGCATCCAAACGCTGCAAGAAAAATATCATCAGACGCTTCAGGATATTCCGAAAGAAAATGAGGTGCTGTTTTTAGTTGATATTTTTGGAGGTACACCGTATAACGCAGCGGCTTCCTTTATCGCTAAGGATCAAAGGATGGATATGGCTGCCGGCATAAACCTGCCGATCGTACTGGAGGTATTAAGCCTAAGAGAACACATGAAACTCAAAGAATTGCTGAATCACTTAAAAAAAATGAGCCAGCAAAGCTTCCAAGTTTGCAGTGAACATTTAGAAAAAGTGAAAACAGTCAGCGAAGAAAAAAGAGAGGATGAACTATGATGAACATTACATTGGCAAGAATTGATGACCGCTTTATTCACGGACAAATCCTGACAAGATGGATTAAAGTCCATGCAGCAGACCGAATCATCGTGGTGTCAGATGACGTTGCGCAGGATGAAATGAGAAAAACCCTGATCCTTTCGGTTGCTCCTTCCAATGTAAAGGCGAGTGCCGTATCAGTTTCTAAAATGGCAAAGGCGTTTCATAGTCCGCGCTACGAAGGGGTAACGGCGATGCTCTTGTTTGAAAACCCATCCGATGTTGTATCTCTCATAGAAGCAGGCGTCCCTATCAAAACCGTAAATGTCGGAGGTATGCGTTTTGAGAATAATCGCCGGCAAATCACCAAATCAGTCAGCGTAACGGAAAAGGATATAGAGGCGTTTGAATTATTAAATGAATTAGGCGTCACACTGGAATTGAGGCAGGTGCCTTCTGATGCCAGCGAAGACTTTTTGGAGATTTTAAGAAATGTAACAAAATCATCAAGGGGATGAGATGATGACGTCAATACAAATTATTTTGTTGTTAATCATTGCAGCCATTACAGGTATAGCAAGTGTATTGGATGAAGGACAAACACACCGTCCGCTGATTGCCTGCACGTTGGTTGGCCTGGTGCTGGGTGATCTGAAAACAGGAATTATCTTAGGAGGAACGCTGGAGCTGATGGCGCTGGGCTGGATGAATGTCGGCCTTGCCATGGCACCGGATACAGCTATTGCCTCTGTGATTTCAACCATTTTGGTGATTACCGCTGATCAAGGCATTGGTGAAGGCATTGCCGTCGCTGTTGCTTTGGCAGCTGCAGGTCAAGCGCTTACTATTTTTGTCCGAACAATTACTGTCTTTTTCATTCACCGTGCTGATAAATATGCGAGGGAGGGAAATATCAAAGGAATTGAAATTATGCATATTACCGCTATGGTGTTTCAAGCGCTGCGTGTCATGATACCGACTTTGATTGTGGCCTTAATCAGTGTGAGCGCTGTTCAGGCGTTCTTGGGAAATATTCCGGAAGTCATTACCAAAGGGTTGCAAATAGGCGGAGGCATCATTGTTGTTGTGGGGTATGCCATGGTGATCAATATGATGAATATCCCTTATCTGAAGCCGTTTTTCTATATTGGTTTTTTGTTGGCAGCGTTTACCGATTTCAATTTAGTAGGGTTTGGCGCTCTCGGCCTTTGTCTGGCGCTTTTATATCAGCAGGTTATGCAAAAACATAGCGCACACGGAGCAGTCGCCGCAGCCACAGACGGCAGCAATGCCGCTGTCTATGATGATGATGATCTAGATGCATAAAGAACGAGGGGGGATGAAAAATGGAGAAAGAAAAAAGATTAACGAAAAAAGACATTTTCAGTATGTTTATCCGTTCGAATTTCTTGCTCGGCTCATTTAACTTTGAACGTGTGCAGGCAATGGGATATTGCTATGTGATGATACCGGCGATCAAAAAATTGTACGGTCCGGGAGCGAAAAGAAACGCAGCATTGCAGCGGCACTTGGAATGGTTTAATACACATCCGTGGCTGTCCGCACCCATATTTGGGGTGACAGCTGCCATGGAAGAAGAAATGGCGAACAATAAAGGAATTGACGGGAAAGCAATAAGCGGGATGAAAATCGGTTTAATGGGTCCGATAGCGGGTGTGGGTGACCCTATTTTCTGGGGAACCGTACGTCCCGTATTGGCTGCTTTAGGGGCTTCTCTTGCTTTAGGCGGAAACATTGCCGGTCCTCTGCTGTTCTTTTTCCTGTTGAATGCCATCAGATTAACCACAAAATATTACGGTTTAAAGTACGGCTATGTAAAAGGGATGGAGATTTTGCAGGATTTAGCAGGGAATCGTATTCAAAAACTGACAGAAGGTGCATCCATCCTCGGGTTATTTGTGATGGGAGCTTTGGTCTCCAAGTGGACCACCATCAACATCCCAATCGTTGTTTCAAGAATTAAAGATGATAACGGAAAAGTTGACGTTCAAACTGTGCAAAATATTTTAGACAGCATTATGCCGGGGGTGCTGCCTTTAGGATTGACTTTATTAGTGGCATGGATGCTGCGAAAAGGAGTAAATCCGCTCCTTATTATAGTTGGCATATTTGTGATCGGTATTCTTGGCTATTGGGCTGGATTTCTGGCATAAGCGCTTAACAGGTAAAAAGGGGAGAACCTGCAGCAGTCTTTCTCATAACCTCTTCATCATTCAATACAGCTTTTATCACGGATCCACTCGTGCAGTTGTCTCTCTTGAATGTGTTCAAATGTTAGAGAGGAGAGAATCAGAATGAAAAAGAAGCTTATTCAAGTCGTGATCCTGTTCACCATGCTGTTTACTATGGCACTACCAGTAAGTGCAGCCGATTCAAGCTACTATGATGAGGATTACCGTCCTCAATATCACTTTACACCAGAGGCAAACTGGATGAATGATCCAAACGGAATGGTTTATTATGCAGGGGAGTATCATTTGTTTTATCAGCATCATCCATATGGTCTGCAATGGGGGCCGATGCATTGGGGCCATGCAGTAAGCAAGGATTTAGTTCATTGGAAGCATCTCCCTATAGCGCTGTCACCAGATGAAAAAGGCACGATTTTTTCCGGGAGCGCAGTGGTCGATTGGAATAATACAAGCGGTTTTCAAACCGGAAAGGAGAAGCCGCTTGTCTCTATATATACGCAGGATCACGAAGATGGCCAAGTGCAAAGCATTGCCTATAGTAATGATAAAGGAAGAACGTGGACGAAATACTCAGGTAATCCGGTCATTCCTAACCCGGGAAAAAAAGACTTTCGCGATCCGAAAGTGTTTTGGTACGAAAAAGATAAAAAGTGGGTGATGGTGCTGGCAGCTGGTGACCGAATTCTCATTTATACATCGAAAAACTTGAAGCAGTGGACATATGCAAGTGAGTTTGGGCAAGGACAAGGTAGTCATGGAGGCGTATGGGAATGCCCGGATCTATTTGAGCTTCCTGTAGACGGCAATCCGAAACAAAAGAAATGGGTGATGCAAGTCAGTGTCGGAAACGGTGCGGTTTCAGGAGGATCAGGCATGCAATATTTTGTAGGGAGTTTCGATGGAACAACTTTTAAGAACGAAAACCCCCCAGACAAAATATTATGGACCGACTACGGTAAAGACTTTTATGCAGCTGTTTCTTGGTCTGATACACCATCTTCAGACGGACGGCGGCTTTGGCTAGGGTGGATGAGCAATTGGCAATATGCCAACGATGTTCCTACATCTCCATGGAGAAGTGCAATGACTATTCCAAGAGAAGTAAAATTGAAAGCGTTCTCTAAAGGGGTCAGAGTCATTCAAACACCAGTAACAGAGCTGCAATCCATCCGCGGGGCCTCACATGAGTGGAAAAATAAGAGCATATCGCCAGAGAGCAGTAATGTATTGGCGGGCCTATCTGGAGATGCTTATGAAATGAATGCAGAGTTTCAAGTGAATCCAGGTTCGGCTTCTGAATTTGGTTTTAAGGTTCGAACAGGGAGACATCAATATACAAAAGTCGGCTACCATCAAAAGAGCGGCAAACTGTTCGTTGACCGAAGCCAATCCGGAAACGTCACCTTCAATCCAACCTTTAACACTGGGAAACAAGCAGCTCCGCTGAAGCCGGTAAATGGAAAGATAAAAATGCGTATTTTTGTTGACCGCTCTTCAGTCGAAGTATTTGGCAATGACGGGCAGCAGGTGTTGACTGACATCATTCTTCCGGATCGATCAAGCAAAGGTCTTGAATTATATGCTGTTAATGGCCGTGTTAAGGTAAACTCCCTAACGATTCATCCTTTAAATAAAGTATGGGGAGCGTCACCGTTTATATCTAATTTGACTGGCTGGACAACTGTAAACGGTACGTGGGCTGACACAATTGATGGAAAACAAGGACGATCAGACGGCGATTCCTTCATTATGTCTTCAGCATCCGGAGCAGATTCCACCTATGAATCTGACATTACAATTAAAGATGGGAACGGAAAAGGGGCAGGAGCTCTTGTGTTTCGTTCAGACAAAGATGCACAAAATGGTTATCTAGCCAATGTGGATGCGAAACATGATCTTGTGAAATTTTTTAAATTTGAGGACGGTATTGCCACTGTTATTGCTGAATACAAAACACCGATAGATATAAATAAAAAGTATCATCTGAAAACTGTGGCTCAAGGCACTCACTTTAAAATATATTTGGATGACCGTCTGGTGATAGATGCTGAGGATTCTGCATTCTCAGAAGGCCAATTTGGCTTGAACGTTTGGGATGCAACAGCAGCCTTCCAGAATGTCAACGCGGGAAGCTTGGATGTCAGAAGATAAAGAATTGAAAAGATGATACTTGAATCAAAGGACTTGTGATTAGAGAAGACCTAATACATCTTCTCTATAAAAAAGGCACAGACTCAAACCGTCTGTGCCTTTGTGTTATTTCAACAGTTTCAATGATTCGCGGTTAAATGCTTCCAAATCATCAGGTGTTCTGCTTGTTACAATGTTGTGGCTAACGACTACTTCTTGGTCTTTGTAGTTTGCACCAGCATTGATCAAGTCTTTGCGGATGCTGCGGTAGCCAGTGATGTCTTTGCCTTTCAGAAGATCCGTATCAATGAGTACCTGCGGGCCGTGGCAAATAGCGAAAACAGGTTTCTCATTTTCTACGAATGCTTTCGCAAACTCACCTGGGCGGTCATCTCCGCGAAGCAAATCTGGGGAAAATCCTCCAGGAATCAATAGGGCATCGAATTCACTAGCATCTACATCGGAGATCGCTTTGTCGATCTTCACTCTCTCGCCATGTTTACCGGTAACTTCCTTGCCCGCTTCCAAATCAATGGCTACGACGCTATGCCCAGCTTCTTCGTATGCCTTTACCGGACTTGTATATTCAATATCTTCGAATTGGTCTGTAACGAGAACAGCGATTTTTTTGCTCATATTTATACCTCCTATAAAATCTTATATACCATAGAATAACAGGCAGGTACATCTTCCTTCAAAATATTTGCTTGTCAGATGTTCTTCGCAGAAGTCCTGCGAAGGCGTTGCTTTATAGGTTTTATGGTTTTATATCATTTATCACAATTTGGTAAAATTGCCGCCAAAACGAAGCAGAAGGAAAGCATCTTCTCAACCTGTTTCTTTTTTTATAAGTAGACTTTTTGGTATGACTTTCACGTCCTGTGGAGCGGAGTGCAATAAACAAAAAATAGTATGGCTACCCCCACCTTTTACAACTATTCCGATTTATAATGTAGACATATCAATAACGAATCGGTAGCGTACATCACTGCGAAGAACACGCTCATATGCTTCATCCACTTGATCGGCACGAATCACCTCAATTTTAGGTGCAATGCCATGCTGAGCAGCGAAATCAAGCATCTCTTGTGTTTCTGGAATTCCGCCGACAAGAGAACCCGCTAGGCTGCGGCGGCCCATGATTAAAGAGAATACACTATATTTGTCCGGCTCGGCCGGTGCCCCTACATTCACAAGGGTTCCGTCTATCCGAAGCATTGATAAATAGGCATCTACATCAAGGTTCGCGGATACTGTATTTAAGATTACGTCAAAACGCCCGGCCAATTCAGTAAATGTAGCTTGATTACTGGTTGCATAGTAATGGTCAGCCCCTAGTTCAAGGGCTTCCTCTTTCTTATTCATAGAGCGGCTCAGGACGGTTACCTCTGCACCCAAAGCATGCGCAAATTGAATCGCCAAATGACCAAGCCCGCCGACTCCTACAATCGCAACCTTTTTGCCTGGGCCGACGTTCCAGTGTTTTAGAGGGGAGTATGTTGTAATCCCTGCACACAGTAGAGGGCTGGCAACATCCAGCTCCAAACTGTCCGGTATCCGAACAACGAACCTGTCAGTGACAACGATTTTTTGGCTGTACCCGCCATACGTCGGATTTCCATCATAGTCCAGTGAATTATAAGTTTGGACAACACCTTTCGTGCAGAACTGTTCCTCACCACTGAGGCAGTATTCGCATTCTCCGCAGGAGTCAACAAAACAGCCGACGCCAACGCGATCTCCGACAGCGAATTTTGTGACTTCTGCTCCGACAGCCTCCACAACTCCGGCGATTTCGTGACCGGGAACCATCGGAAAAATTCCTCCGCCCCATTCATCGAACGCACTGTGGATATCGGAATGGCAAATACCGCTGAATTTAATGTCGATTAAGACGTCGTGCGCCCGTAATTCTCTTCTTTCAATTGTAGTCTGTTCAAATTTCGCTTTAGCATTTGGTACGCTTAATACACGAGTTTTATGATGATTACACATACAGACCTTCCTTTCATATAGTCAGTTTCCAGATAAGAACATGTCACTTGATGTTTGTCAGGTGTGTTCAACATCACTTTAAACCTTGAAGTCCACTTTAAGGCAAGAGTTTTTTAAGAAACATATTTTTATAAAAGTATAAGAGTAAACAATTAAGTATTAAATTCTGTATGATCGATCATATAAAACGAACGCATCGAATCAATTGACTCGATGTGTTCGTTTTATCATGTATCATACCATTCATCATGAACAGGTCCGCCTCTCCAGAAGTAATGGCTATATGCACACACCCACTGTCTTTAGTTACACCATGCCAATGTTTTACGTGCGGCGGAATATTCTCGACATCTCCTGAAGAATGAGATTGAGAAATACGTCAGCAGTTTCAATTTGTTTCTTCTTGACTTAAAGTGAACTTTAAGTGTTATCTTCAAAAACAACAGGATAAAGAGGTGAAAAATATGAATATTACGCAAGTGGCAAAGCAGTTTGGCCTAACAGCCGCAACGCTCCGCTATTATGAACGTGTTGGATTGATCCCGCCGGTAAAACGAAAAGAAAGCGGCATCCGCGATTATGGTGAAGAAGATATCAAATGGGTTGAATTCATCAAATGCATGCGAAATGCTGGACTAACGATAGACGCGTTAATTGAATATACAACGTTATTTACTGAAGGAGACCGAACAGTAGAAGCCCGCAAAAATATCCTGGCGGACGAAAGACAGCGATTGATAGAAAAGCGGAGAGAAATTGATGAAACAATAAAAAGATTAAATAAAAAAATTGAGGATTATGATGGGAAACTGCGCGAAAATGAGGACAAACTCAAAAGCAGACCCAAAATGGAAAGTTTTCATGGATAAGTGCAAGTAAGGCTAGAATGAATGAAACAATTCCTTCTTTGTTAACATTTATCATAAAAGAGCAGGGGAAATCGCGGAAAAACGCGGTGTTCCCCGTATTCATATCGCGTTTGCCTGGCTGCTGCAGAAAGAGCCTGTAACAGCTCCTATTATCGGTGCTACGAAAATGTCACAACTCCAAGATGCCGTAGATGCTCTTGCAGTTAAATTGACGCCTCAAGAAGTTAGGTTTCTAGAAAACCATATGTACCTCACCGAATAGTTGGTCATCATTAATTGTGCTCGAAAACGATATTGCTGGAAATCAATCAACAAGATACTATGTTTCGGATTGAGAGAAAGGATAGAGGGCTTATGATAAAAACTGGCCTATTCCAATTCTTCAAGGAATTCTCAGGCCTAAGGAGCAGGGAGAATGATAGAAAAACAGTATACAATGATCGCGAGTACAGGCTTCGCACGTGCAGCGGCCTTGTTAGTACGTGCGGCTTGTCAATTTAGCTCCAGTATATATCTTGAATATCAAGGGCAAGCTGTCGATCTGAAAAATACACCCAAGTCCCTCATTGATGTGATGTCACTAGGAATTAAACCTAATACCCACATTAGGATAAGAGCTAATGGCTTTGACGAGAAACAGGCTTTACAAGTGATAGAAGATCATTTGCAAAAAAACAAGTTCACAAAGAAATGAGGTAGAAAACCTCTCTTTTTTTATCATTTTCAGGGACTCGCTCCAAGTCCCTATTTTTTATAGGAGCGTTTTGTTAAATGTCTATCTTTAAAGAAACAACTCATTTCTCTTATTTTAAAGCCGAAATCTTATAATTGGAAAGGATAGGGTAATAAAAAAGGCATCCATAAGGATGCCTAAAATGAATCTTTACTGAATGATTACCTATTGCATCTTTTTACTGGTTTACAGCATGGATTTCTTAAGTCACTTCCACAATCATATTCCTCAACGATATTTTCATTCTCTACAGATTGTGTCACTGGATAATAATTTTCTACTCTTGTAACATTTCTATTAACATTAACAATATGAGTAGGCTGAACACGTCTAACAGTACGTTCATTGGTTGTCGTATTTACAACATTTCTTGTGGGAGAAACAATTGTTTCTACATTGTTGCCTCCGTTACCTCCATTACCTCCGTTACTTCCGTTACCCCCATTAAAACCATTGAAGCCATTGAAGCTATTGGTACCGTTGTTCCCGCGACGAGAGCCGAACATGAATTCGTCCACACTTCTAAACCCACCGTTGTTGCAGCTCATCAAAATCACCCTCTCAAAAAATCTTGTCTTACAATATAAGTTATGATGAAGAAAAAAGGTTGTCCTAGACAAGAAACTCATATTATAAAAAATCCGCTATTATTTTAGGATTTCGATACACATGACAAGAAAGGGGCATAGTTTTCTATCATTTTAATTATATTTCCACCGTAGCTACGGGCCTGGAAGACCAATCAATCATTTTATACTTGATAATAGCAGTCCTGGTATTAAAATGACTTATATATTAAAATACTAATAATATTTCGAATTTTAAATCGAGGTGGGCTATGAAAACGATTGGTCTTATTGGCGGAATGAGTTGGGAGTCGTCGGCTGAGTACTATCGAATTATCAATGAGGAAATAAAAAAGAAGTTAGGGGGGTTACATTCGGCAAAGTGTCTTTTGTACAGTGTTAATTTTAAAGAGATTGAACACTTTCAATCAGAAGGAGCTTGGAATAAAGCTGGTAAAACCTTGGGGGAAGCAGCAAGATCATTAGAAAAAGCCGGAGCAGATTTTATTGTAATATGCACAAACACTATGCACAAAGTAATTAGTTATATCCAAGCAATGATCACAATACCTATTTTACATATTGCCGATGCAACTGCTGATCAAATGAACAGACAAGATATTCGTTCAGCAGGATTACTAGGTACCAAATATACAATGGAGCAAAATTTTTATAAAACTCGTATTGAGACTCATGGCATTAATATTATTGTGCCTAATGATAATGAAAGAGAATTAATAAATAATATTATCTATCAAGAACTATGTTTGGGTGAAATTAAACAGTCATCGAAAAACATTTATCACACCATCATAAATAATTTGATGAATAGAGGAGCGGAGGGAATAATTCTCGGATGTACTGAAATTGGATTACTAGTAAAAGCTGAAGATTTCAAAGTGCCAATATTTGATACAACCTTAATCCATGCTCGAGAAGCAGTGAATAAATCTCTTTCGATTTCATCTTAGAATCAGTTCCTTCCTATACTCTAAAACCGTTTTTTAAGAGCGGTTTTTTTATTATGTTTATAGAAGTCATAAAATAGGAGGCTCTTTATAGGGGTGATAATATTATGATCCTTTCCACTGAAAATTGTGTTTGAAGATATTGAAGACGGCAGCAAGGTCTCACTAACACAATAGATAGACTTTGAAAACAATTGCGTAGTGAGGTGAGTATATCTGTTCTTATATACTAAACGGTATACCTATCCAGTTTTAGACATGACACGGGTGACGAGTTCAGGAATCAGATGACAATCCTGAAGCCTATGCCTAGGCATAGATTGATGATGACCTTACTTCAGCTGTTACAGATTTTTGAAATGAAAAACCAAGGTGATTCATTTCATCCATCCTTAAAGCTAATGAATAATAATGAAAAACAAATTTATGTAGTTTTTTATTTTTCGGTCTAATGATGTAGATTAAATAAGCTAAATGTAGAAAGAATTTGTTTCTCATTTTAGATATATTAAGAGAGGGGGTGTGAATAATGAAAATAAAAAATCTTGAAATATTTGTTTCTCATTTTAATCAAACTGTAAGCTTTTATAAAGATATCCTTCAATTTAAAAGGCTGGCGTTAACTGATACATTAGCCATATTTCAAGTGGGAGAAAGCATTTTAACCTTGCATCAAGACGAAGTGAATCAATATTACTATCATTTTGCGTTTAATATCCATTCGAATATTTTCGCAGAAGCAAAAGAATGGCTGAAAAAGAAGGTTAATTTACTTGAAGAAAATGGTGATGATGAAGTATATTTTGCAAATGCAAAGGCAAGATCCATATATTTTGAAGATCCAGCAGGTAATATTGTTGAGTTTATTTCTCGATTAGAAACCTCTCCGGAAACGAGGTCAAAAGAATTCACGCCCGACAATGTAATAGGGATAAGCGAGATTGGTTTATCTACGAATCATATTAAAGAATGTTTTGACTACCTTTTAAAGTTGGGAATCCGGCAAAGAAATGATGAACCTTTCTCAAAAAACCATTTACATTTCATGGGGGAGTATAAAGAAGGAGTCTATATTTTATTAGGTCCTGTCGGAAGAAGGTGGATATTCTCGGATAAATACAGTATAGATGCACCACTTATGATTGAAACTGACCGAGGGATCATCAAAAATTTTGATGAGTAATCAAGCTTTTAATTGGTGTGTGACATATCTTTCATGCATTATTTTTGCTTGCATTGTCATCCCTATATTCCCAAATTTTATCCTCTCTTCTGTCGGAAAATTCAGTAATAATGGCACTTCTCATATACCTGTTTGATGGTAATATGATCAATATATGTAAACGAAAGGAGCGAAGATGGTCTGCCGAATCATTCCTGAACTGAATGTAAGAAAACCAGACGCAGGACATTTATTATGAGGAGGAGTATAAGTTGAGAAAGTTAAAAATGGCAAGTTTATTAACCGTTATGATGGCGTCATTCTTCATTTTTTCTAGTCATGCACAAGCAGTTCAGTATTACACTGTCTCAACAAGCAGCGGTGCTCCCGTAAATATGCGCAGCGGCCCAGGTACAAGTTGGGGGATTGTAACGACTATTCCGAGCGGAACCCGCATCCCGATCTACTGCTACAAAACCGGTACAACTGTAACTGGAAAGTATGGAACGAGTAATATTTGGAACTACACAGAACGGACGCTTGCCAGCGGGGAGATCGTTCCTGGATTTGTCTCTGATACATATATGTATACAGGATCAGACGGCCCGGTAGTTCCTAAATGCAGCTGGTAGCATATGTATCGTTCTTAAAATGAAGAAATTGAAGAAAGAGGGATGACATTGACTAAACTGAAAATGCTGAGTATGTTAACCGTGATGATCGCATCATTATTCATTTTTTCCAGTCAAGCACTTGCCGTTCAGTACTTTACTGTCTCAACAAGCAGCGGTGCGCCTGTAAATATGCGCAGCGGTCCAGGTACAAACTATCCTATTATGCTTTCCATTCCTAGCGGTTCACGTGTTCCTTACTATTGTTACGCTTATGGGACGACTGTTACCGGAAAGTATGGAACGAGTAATATTTGGGATCAAATCCAGTGGAAAGATTCACGTGGTGTCGTGAACATTGGATATGTTTCTGACACATATGTCTACACAGGCTCAGACGGCCCTGTCGGTTACAAATGCAACTAGCTATATAATTCGTACAATAGAGTCTCTTCAAGAGAAACCATACCAACAATATTGGTATGGTTTTTGCTATTATTATGTCTTCCGCACCTGCATTAGTGGAATGCCGCTATCGAGCGCTTCATCCATAATACGGAACGCGGTCTTTTCATCTGTATCGACCCACCTAAACATAAACGGCTGACCCGCAATCCTGTTCTTCCTAAAAAGGTATACTTCACAACAAATCTCTCCTCATGGACTCTCATAGATTTTCGTATTTTAAAAGAATATCTGATTAACGAAGTAGGATTCTAATGAAATCGCCATCTGCTCCCGGCAACATTCAAGCGAGATTAGGAGCATTTTCCCTTTGATTTTTGAACAAGATAATTGTATAATACAAATCGTAATTATTTCGGTTTGGGAAAAGGAGTGTTGTAATGAAAATTTTATTTGCAAAGAGATTAGGGATATTTATGATTGGTTTATTACTAATATTGGCAGGATGTCAGACTTCAGGTTCATCTAAAGGTGAGTCTAATAAAACAACAACATCATCCTCAGCAGTTGAAGAAAACTCTTCTAACACGCAAGAGCAAACATCAGAATCTCATGATCATGATCACGATCATAGCCATAGTCATGCACATGATGAAGAGACAGAAAAAATTCATGACGGCTATTTTAAAAACAGCCAAGTAAAGGATCGTTCACTTTCTGATTGGGAAGGAGACTGGCAATCTGTATATCCATATCTGCAAGATGGCACTCTGGACGAAGTATTTTCATATAAATCAAAACATGAAGGTGACAAGACAGCTGAAGAATATAAAGAGTATTATAAAAAAGGGTATAAAACAGATGTTGACCGTATTGTAATCCAAAAAGATACTGTAACGTTCTTCAAAAATGGAAAAGAATATTCAGGTAAGTATACGTATGACGGGTACGAAATTCTAACATATGATGCGGGCAATAGAGGGGTAAGATACATATTCAAACTAGCTAAAAAAGCTGAAGGACTTCCTCAGTATATTCAGTTTAGCGATCATAGTATCTACCCGACTAAAGCTAGCCATTACCATCTGTATTGGGGTGAGGACCGTGAAGCTTTACTTGATGAAGTGAAAAACTGGCCTACCTACTACCCGTCAGAAATGGACGGACACGATATTGCTCATGATATGATGGCGCATTAAATGAAGAGGAACATACCATGCATTTCTATTACACAAACGGTTATTTTTTCACTGTGGAGAATGGGGAAAAACAAGCTTAGTCCCTTATGGAGATTGAATGTTTAAATACTTTTAGCTGCTGACTCCTCGTCAGCAGCTTTTTTGCCCTCTTTCGTTTTTATCCGTTTCTTTCTCTTCGCAACGGGGATTGACGGCTCATTAACAAAGTTAAGATACGATCAATATTAACTTGACGGTTGGGTAAAAGCTTTTTGGAGATAGGGTGAAGAGTAAGGGAGAGTATGAGGAAAAAATGAAATGACTAAAGATGAAGAAGCACTTGGTAGTGGCTTTATTTTCTCTGGTATTATTTCAAAGTTCTGTGAGTGTATGTTATGCGAACACAATAACGAAAGCAAAAACAGTTAGAGAAAAAGAACCAATGGTTTAAAGACAACGGTTCTTTTTCAATGTCCTATTTAAAGCAGGAACATTCGTTAAAATATGGCATGTGTAGCCGTGAGTTGAAAGCAGTTAACGGTGCGACCGTTCTATTGAAATCAGCACTCCATGCTTTGAACAACAAGAGACATGCCGTACTTGTTAAAGCAAATATCATGAACGATGTAACCGGGAATGCTATATATCTACACGCGATTTTCTTATTGTAGCGTCATTCCTCTTCCTATCGAACGAAAGCGCGGATGTTCTGCAAGTATGGAGCTTCTCATTTCTTTTACTGCTGGATGGTCTGATGTAAAGAACTGAAGTTTGGACTCGTATAGCTCAACTAATTTTCCGTTATCTAGTACACCTAATGTGTCACTCAATTGATAAGCGGCTTTCAAATCATGCGTAATAAAAAAATACGATAACCCAAATTCTTCTTTGAGCTCTTTTAACAAATCGAGTATAAGTGTTTGGGTAACCATGTCCAGACTGCTGACTGATTCGTCTAAAACGATCAGTTTCGGTTTGAGCGAAATTGCTCTGGCGATATTGATCCGCTGCAATTGCCCGCCGCTGAATTGGTGCGGATATTTTGTTAAATCATTTTCACTTAGGCCTACTCTTTCCAACAACTCGATAATGGTTCGTCTTTGTTCCGCCGCAGTGAGGGTTTCATAGTTTTCTAATGGTTCTGCAATAATCTGTTCCGCCGTCATTCGCGGGTTGACGGACGAGTATGAATCTTGAAAGACAGCTTGAAGGTCACGGCGGATTTTTCGCCGGATCGATTTATTTACGCTATACATATCATGGCCTTGAAAAAGGATTTGACCTGATTGCGGCCGTTCTAAACCAAGCAACACTTTTCCCAATGTACTCTTACCGGCTCCACTTGGCCCAATCAAGCCTAAGCATGTACCCTTCTCAATCGAAAAGCTGACATCGGATAGGACTTGTTTAGATTGAAATTTCCATTTGAATAATGAACGCTCCGCATAACGATGAGAGACTTCTTTCACTTGTAATAAACTCACTTGTTCACCTCATTAAAATGCCGCTCTTTCGTCAAATTGACCCAATGGCACGTTCATCAATTGGCAATGTCAAACGTGCCCCTAATAGCTTCTTTGTATATTCATGCTTTGGTGCATCAAACAGCTGAAACACATCTGCTTTTTCTGCGATTCTTCCTTTCTGCATCACAGCGACTTCATCCGCCATTTCAGCAATGACGCCCATATCATGAGATATAAGCAAAATCGCCGTTCCACATTCAGAGCGCATGGCGTCTAAATGTTTCAGCACGGTCATCTGATTATTTACGTCTAGTGCGGTTGTGGGCTCATCCGCAATGAGAATGCTTGGATGTAAGCATACAGCGGTTGCAATCATCACCCGTTGAAGCATTCCGCCACTTAATTGAAAAGGGTAAGATTTTAAAAGTTTAATAGGATTGGATAAGCTCACATTATGCAACGCTTCGATTGCAAGCTCCTTTGCCTGCTTTTTGTTAAAAGACGTATGAGAGCGAATCGTTTCAATCATTTGATGACCAATCGTAAAAACGGGGGTAAAAGCGTTCATCGGATTTTGCATAATATAGGCAATTTCTTTGCCGCGTATTTTGCACATTTCTTTATCTGCCAATCCGTTTAATTCTCGGCCTAGGAGTGAAATGCTTCCTTTCACCTTGGTTGTTTTCTGATCAAGCATCTGAAGAATGGACATGCCTGTTACTGTTTTTCCACATCCGCTCTCACCAATCAGGCCAAGGACTTGACCGCGCTTCAGTTCGAAATTGACGTCTTGCACAAGAGTAGAAACTCCTTTGTGCGTTTTGGCCTGTACATGCAAATCTCTAACTTGCAGCACCGGTGATTGTTCTGTTCCCAACTTCCTCATTCCTTTTTATCATCGACGTTTGACTCCGTATCTTTCTGATAAGCTCTCGCCCAATAAATTGAACGTTATAACCACAATCATGATCATCATCCCTGGATAAATCATCAACTCAGGGTTCGTCCGGATATACGATTTACCTTCATGAATCATCGCTCCCCATTCCGCAGCCGGTGGCTGGACGCCTAAACCAAGAAACGACATAGCGGATATGTCCATAATGGCCCAGCCCATTTCCAATGTACCCATGACAACGAGGGGAGGGAGCACATTAGGTATGATATGTTTTTTCAGAATCTTCCATTGTGATGACCCATTGATTTGTGCGGCTTTTATAAAGTTCTCCTCTTTCAGACTAAGCACCATTCCTCTAAAGATTCTCGCATAATAGACCCATTGCACAAGCATGAGGGCAAGAATGACTTGAGGAAGTCCAGGTCCGAATATGCCCACTAGACCAAGAACTAAAATTAAGTTCGGAAAGGCCATCACACCATCACAACATCTCATTAACAGATGATCAATCCATCCGCCTTTATATCCCGAAATCGTACCGACGATGAGACCGATCACAAGTGAGGAAATAAAAATGAGCACTGCAAATCCCAAAGAAATTCGTGTTCCGTACAAAAGGCGGGATAAGTTGCATCTTCCTAAATGATCAGTTCCTAAAGGAAACTCCAAGGATGGAGGGTGCAGCTTATATGCCAAATGAACAGCAACAGGGTTATTCGGCGCAATCCAAGGGGCGAATACAGCGATGAGAAATAGAATTGATAATATGATGATACATGCCGTTATCACTTTTTGACTTTTACATATCATGCGTATGCTTGTGATCATCGATACTGCCCTTCTTTCCTGGAAATGCGCGGATCAATAAACATTTGAATGAGATCAACGATTAAGCTACTCAATATAAAAAATGTGGCGGCTATGAACACATAGCATTGAATGACAGGGATGTCACGATTGAAAATGGCCTCAATAAAATAACGGCCAAAGCCAGGCCAAGAAAAAACCACTTCAACAATAATGGTTCCGGTGAGAAGTTTGCCAAGATTCATTCCTAGGCCTGTAATCATCGGAGAAATGGCCATTTTCAATACATGCTTAGCCATAATGCTTTTATTCTTCAAGCCTCTGATTTTTGCGTATTGTACATATGGTTCTTGCAGGTTTTCGATAACACTGGCGCGCAAAAGCCTTGTATACATTGCAATTAAAGGAAGCGCCAGCGTCAATGACGGCAGTACGAGGTGCTGCCATGTCCCAATTCCTTCTACTGGAAAAAGATCTAATTGAACTGAAAAGAAAAAAACCAACATATACCCTAACCAAAAAGTCGGAATGGATGCCCCGAAAAAGGAAATGAAGCGACTGATATGATCAATTGCGCGATTTCTTTTCATTCCCGCAAAGAAGCCGAGAGGCACACTGACAACCACCGCGATCAATAAACTACCAAGCGCAAGTTCGATCGTTGCTGGCATTCGGAGTGTAACCTCGTCCCAAACCGGCTTATTCGTAACATAAGAAATGCCGAAATCGAATTGGCATTTCTTCAAAATAGAGTTTACATATTGAATAAAGAATGGTTGATCTATGCCAAACTCATGTCTTTTTTGCTCTAGTATGTCATCGGTTGGCTGGATATGCGCTGCGGCTACATACGCTTCAGCCGGATCAACCGGTGAGAGTTGAATCATTCCAGTTGTCAGAAGTGTAGCTAAAAGAAACACTGGTATGATGGACATGATTCGTTTCAATATATAGATGCCCATAAAAGCCTCCTACTGCTTAATGCGAATACCTGTAAATGGATGTTCATCACGGTTGGCAGGGAAAGTAAAGTCTGTAATATTCTTTTGGTAGATCGCTGTCTTTTTTATATAAGAGATCGGAACGATGGCTCCCTGATCTTGAAGGGATGTTAAAATAGATGAGTAAAGATGTTGACGCTCTTTTTTATCAGTTGTTTCAGGAACTTTTGCCATCTGCTTCAATAGCTCATCCTTGTTTGGATATGCCGAAATCGCTTCATTAAATCCAAATCCTTTTGACGCGACAATGTTTACAAATGTATGCGGGTCATAAGGTGCGCCATAGTTGCTAAAGAAGTTCATATCAAATTCATTCGCTTTGAATCGTTTAACCTGAGTCGCCAATTCTACTCCTTCAAGATTCAACTTCACCCCGATCGCTGCCCACTCTGCTTGCAGCGTTTCTGCCATTGCTTTTTGAATGGATTCCGCTGAATCATACATTAAACTAAATTCAAGAGGCTTTCCGTCTTTCTCTCGCACCGTCTTGCCATTCGGAAGCTTCCAACCTGCTGCATCTAATAACGCTCCCGCTTTTTCCGCATCATATTTCACTGGCTTTACATCAATATCAGACGTGTATGGTAAGGTTGTCGGCAAAATATAATCTGCTTTTTCTTCTAATCCGGAGGTAATGCCTTCCACCATGGCGTCTTTATTAAAACCATAGTGCAGGGCTTGGCGAACACGTTCATCAGAAAGCTGTTCTTTTTTTGTATTCATGACAAGCTGTCTCGTCGCCACCGGTTCGGAAAGGCTTGTTTCATATTGACCTGTCGATTGCAGCTGCTTATATGCATCCAAACTGATGACGCCTTCACCGTAAATTAAGTCCAGTTCACCTTTTTCAAATGCAAGTACTCTTGTTTCTGCATCTGGGATGACTTTCACCTTGATTTTCTCGACTTTAGGCTTTTCACCCCAATAATTTTCATTGCGTTTAAAAATCGCATATTCATCGGTTTTATGCTCTTCCAATACCCATGGGCCCGTCCCGACCGGTTTTGCTACACCTTTTGATGTATCGCCATCCTTAGGGAACCCAGCCTCTCCTAAAAACCGAACAGGCCGTACAACTGCAAGCTCCTGAATGGTTGGATAATATGATTCATTCAGTGTCAATTGAAATGTATGATTATCGATCACTTTTGTTTGAGCTATTTTTGTAATAAATCCTAACCAGCTATGTAACTCAGGATGTTTTAAAATGGAGTCAAAATTCTTTTTCACGATTTTTGCATTAAATGTTGTCCCATCAGAAAATGTTACATTCTTACGCAAATGAAACGTATACACTTTGCCGTCATGAGATATATCCCAAGACTCAGCCAAATGCGGTTTAAGCTTTCCGCCCGCTTCATAAGAGACCAAAGGCTCGTACACCATTGACTGCGTAAACAATTGGGAAGGATTATAGACATGTGGGTTTATTTCTCCTATATCTCTAGGCCAAGCAATTGTGACCATATTGTGAGGAGCTTTCTTCTCTGTTGGTCCTGCATTTGTACATCCTGCTAATAAAATAGAAAAGATGAGTATCGATACGAAAGTAAATTTAATTTTCAAACGAATCTTCCCGCTAAGCATCTGTATTTCCCCCTAATTGACGTTGATAATCATTTTCATTTTAAGGAGGCAGCATACCCTTGTCAATGTAAGAATATAGGTATTGTTTTGGAACCCGATGTTCTTGTTTTATATTGCTGCACTATATAACTTCAGCTGAGCGTATAAAATGGCTCTGGATCAATATGAATGATGTAAGGTAAAACTGTGGACGTTTTAAAAAAGCTCATAGAGTTTCAGAAAGATGAAGATTTGTAATTTATATTTCCCTGGTACAAAAACATCAGGATAAGGAGTTAATCACATTACAAAACGCCATAAAGATTTCTTATGGCGTTTAGCCGAACAGGGAGGTGCTGCTACGGAGGAGTTAGTCTAGATTTAACTTAATATCTAAAGAAAGCTGCTCCGACAATGATTAACAAGATGAATAACACCACGATTAACGCGAAGGAACTACCGTAACCATTAGACATATTGCCACCTCCTTTAGTGAGGATAGTATAAGATATGCCAAACGATAGTTTTCGACATAGATTTACGTCTAAATAAGAAAAAATGAATTTTTTGTCTAAAAAACAAATTTAAACGCCATAAAAGTTTCTTATGGCGTCAAACAGAACAGGGTGGTACTTCCTGCATATCGGTTAAATAGGAACGCCTTCTGGATAGCCTCCGAAGAAAGCTGCTCCAACAATGATTAGTAAGATGAATAGCACCACGATTAATGCGAAGGAGCTACCACAACCATTTGAGTATCCCATATGTCCACCTCCAGTAAAAAAGGATAGTACATGATATGCGGGTCGAGTTCCTTTGAAAGGGATGCTAGTTGAAATGAATTTTAAAATGATACTTTAGTCTAAATTGAAATAGAGATCATTATTAGGCAAGTATTGTCCACATCGGATCTTGCCAGAGTTAAGGCTGCCATAGAAGCAGAATGGAAGGCGTCGGACGGGAAATCAGGCTCAAGCCAAACAAGTGCGGCCAAGAAAAAAGACCATTAAGCCCAAGCAGCAAACAAGATAAAGGAGCGAACAATACCGATATAGACGGCATTTATGGAACGAAAACGAAATCGGGATTTGAGTCTCTCTTGAAATAACCTGGAGATAATACGTCGGCACACAATTATATACCTGCTCATTTTTATATGCACCTCTACTTGGATATTATGTTCTAGGTAGGGGGCTTATTTTTGTTTATATCTCAGGCTGTTACACTCCTTAAAGAAAACTTTTGCTCATGGGAACTACATTAATGTTGTACATTATTAAAAATTTTATCCTAATTCTTATGTAATATGTGTTTCTTTCTGATTTGGAGTGTATACATAATTAGCAATTTAATTATAAATTGTGAAGAAATAAACCTTCTCAACTATCCCTCTGTTGTCTTGGCAATGATTCCTGCACCTTACAAGTGATGAAGCATTATAGCCCTATACTTAACCAAACGATAAACTTGAAAGATTGGATTAAAAAAGAGTTGTAATCTGATATTAATTTAGGTATATTGTATATAAAGTATATATACAATATGACAGTGGGGTTTTATATGCAAATTATCATTTCCAATCATTCAAAAGAACCTATTTATGAGCAAATTTATACTCAAATTAAAAAACATATTTTGACCAATGAATTACATGCAGGGCAATCCTTACCTTCAATGCGACAGTTAGCGAAGGATTTGGATATAAGTGTTATTACAACAAAACGTGCCTATGAGGAACTGGAGAAGAACGGATTCATATATTCGGTTGTTGGGAAAGGTTCTTTTGTATCGGAGCAGGATAGTGAGATGATGAAAGAGAGAAAAATGAAGGTAATTGAAGAGCAATTGTTGACGGCAATTCAAAACAGTAAAGAAATTGGCATCTCACTTACAGAATTAAAGGACATACTTACACTATTATATAGGGAGGAAGAATAGTGGAAAATGTTATTGAATTAAAACATGTGTATAAATCATTTGGTGATTTTCAACTAAAAGATATTTCAATGACAGTTAAAAAAGGATTTATAACTGGGTTTATTGGTGGTAATGGTGTTGGAAAATCTACAACGATTAAACTTATGATGAACTTATTGCAACCAGATAGCGGGTCGATATCAATATTTGGGCTAGATCATAAAAAACATGAAAAAGAGATAAAGCGACGGATTGGCTTTGTCTTTGATGAAAATATGTTCTACTCACACTTAACATTTGCAGAAATGAAGAAGATGATAAGGCCCTGCTATATGAATTGGGATGATAGCCTTTTTAATTACTATGTTGAAAAATTTGAACTGCCGTTAAATAAAAAAATCAAATCATTTTCTAAAGGAATGATGATGAAAGCTTCTTTATCAATAGCCTTATCACATCATGCAGAGTTAATTATTATGGATGAACCTACATCGGGGTTAGACCCAATATTTCGCAGGGAGTTTCTAGATATACTACATAATATAATGCAAGATGGAAAGAAAACGATCTTCTTTTCTACTCATATAACAACAGATTTAGACCGTATTGCAGATTATATTACTTTTATTCATAATGGCGAGCATATTTTCACAAAGAAATCGTATCAAATTCAAGAAGAGTACGCCATTGTAAAAGGAGGCATGGAGCTATTAGATCGAGATACAGAACAGGAGTTCATCTCCATTCGGAAATCTAATGCTGGTTTTGAGGCATTAGCAGCCAATAAAGCACGTATAGAAGATGTGTTTGGTGACTTAGTTTTGATCGAAAAACCAACGATTGAAGAGCTGATGTTCTATACAAAGAAAGGGGCTAAGTAAGGTGTTTCACTTAATAAGAAAAGATATCATTTTACAAAAGAAATCTCTTATGATATTACTGCCTGCTTTATTTGTTTATTTAACGTTAAATATATCATATATCTGGTCAGGTTTTTTATTTAGTATTGTCATAATAATGACCGCTTTTTCAATGGATGAAAAAGCCCGAATAAATACTCTGCTGAATTCATTGCCTTATACACGAAGGGAAATTGTTAGTTCAAAGTACATTGGGGTACTTATTTTTACTTTGATTATAGTTTTTACAATTTTCATAGGGAACTTGATCATTCATGGAGAACTAACAACATGGATAGATCTAATGTTTATCGTATGCCTTGTGATGGTATCTGCTTCATTTATCTTTCCATTTAGTTATCAGTTTAACAGCCAATATTTGTTCAAAGGCTCACTTATCTTACTTGGTATTTATATGGTATTAGTTAATACCTTGTTCCGAAATTTGAATGATATAATCAGAGAATGTGTTCGAATATTATTATCATTACAAAATCTTAATGTTTATTTCTTAATTCTGTTTTCGGTTATGATTTTATATGTTTGTTCTTGGCTTCTATCGATACGTATTTATAAAAATAAAGTATTTTAAAGGAAGGGTGTAGAATTCTACAGAAAGAGATTTTTACTGATTGGTTTAATCATCCCTACTCTCATATGTTGCAAAAGGAACGGTATCTTAAATCATTTTTTCATTTCGCGTAAATGCATGATGAGGATTTCATTATTAATTACAAAAGGGGGGAGCATAGATTTTCTCTCACTGATTGATTAAATAAATGCTGGGTCAGCTTCCTGTAATATATGTTCAAACGGTGTACTGCGCATGTCTTAGAAGCTCCTGAGCATGGCAGAACAGTGAACCAAACTGTAAAGGGCAGCTTTGCGCGGATTAATCATCAGATAGATTTGAAAAAACCCACTAAAATGTGGGTTCTTTGTATCAGCTAACGGGGTAATAACTATTCTTCATCTTCAAAAAAACCGAATAGTTTTTCTTCATCATATTCATATTTACGTCCTAGATTATCTGTATCTCTTTCGTGCTGTAAAAGAACTTTGTAGTTTTTTCCCTTTGAAGATTCGTTTTCAGTAACACTTAGGACGGTTACTTTATCGTTCTCATATGTCTTTGCAAAAAGTCTAATCTCTTCAATTGTATCCTTTAAATCTGTTTCATCACCATTAAAAAAGTCTAAAGAAACTTCAGTTGTGTATTTTTCAATCATGGCTAGCTCCCTGCAAAAAATGTATTAGTTCTTAAAGGATAACGGAAATTGTGTATTTTTACTACTGTCAGCTGTATTGATAATGACACGATGATGAGTCGTAGAGGTATCTTTTGTGCTGATATTTTTATTAAATTGCTTTTTATAGAAAGTCCGCCATGGACCGCCTTTATCACGAGATGACCAAGCTTGATCAGGCTGTGTCATTGTTAATCTTCTCAGTTCAGCAACATCTACATCTTTTCCATATTGAGTTCTATTACTTGTAGATTTTCGACTTGCGTCATACTTGTGTCTTTTATACGCATGTTCACTTATAAAATCTTTTTTAATCGTGCCACCATTCTTTTTATAAGGAACATCTTTAGTGATTTTAGGTTTTTTCGGTTTAGGCTTCGGTTTAGGTTTTGGCAGCTTTTTAAGGATTTGAAACTGAGGTGAGGCCTTTTCTTGATTGGTTACTGCTGTTGTAATTGATGATGATTTTTCTTCTGTATCTGTTAAAGAAACTGAGGTTAATTTGTTGTTATGTACAACTAAATTTAACTTTAGAATAGTGGTTTTGTTATCAATATTAGTATAGAAATAACTTACTTGGTTCGTGGAATTTGGACTAAAATCGCTTGAACTGAATAATTCTAATAACTCTTCCTCAGTTATAAGCTTTTTGCCATTTTTATCAACAATTTTATTTAAGCCGTTAATTGATGATTTTTGGAGATGCGCACTTTCTACTCCTTTTGCTTTGACTTCATTACCCCCACCAATAGCAAATAAAGAAATAAGTAGACTGAAAGTAAGTATTGTCAATAAAACTTTCTTCATGTTTTTTCCTCCCTTTTATCTGTTACTCAAGTATTATAACGTAACCGACAAGAAAAAAAAGTATTTTTATCATAAATTTTCAATTGATTGAAAAAAATGATAAAGGAATTTGGGAGAGATATGCTTTTTTATAAAAAGTGATTAATTGAATTGTATAATATTCATAGTTTTGCGAACCATATTACATTGAGGTTATTTTCTATCTAATCAGAGTCAAAGACGGAAAGCCTGCGGATACTTAACTTACAGAATACGTTGTTTGGTGTCCGTTTTTTATGTGTTTAAAAAGGAGGACGTTTTATGTTATACAGCAGTTGAAAGAAACAGGTCATGCACATTCGGTACACCAGCATATCCGCAG
Organism: Bacillus sp. LBG-1-113; assembly: GCF_020708615.1. NCBI lineage: Bacteria > Bacillati > Bacillota > Bacilli > Caryophanales > Bacillaceae > Bacillus > Bacillus sp. LBG-1-113. The sequence continues at coordinate 415,090 of NZ_JAJFDG010000001.1, forward strand.
GTACTCGAGCATTTCAGCAAACAATTCTTCTTCCCCCAGGAGACCAAATTCATAAGGTTATATGCATGTGGAATAAAACAGGCTTCTCCGTGAAAAATCTATTGGATTTACAAGAAGTCTCCTTCTTTTCATATTAATCTTCAAATTTTAATAACAATTGATGAATGATATTAGAGATACAAGTAGGTGTTTTTATCATCCCATTGTTAATCCATTCCTCTATAATTCCTACTACACCTGAAACGATAAATGTTGTTTCGAATTTCTCAGTTTCCGTAATTGAATTTGCTGATTGTCGTATCATGCTCAATTCCTCAATTACTTTCCTTTTAAAAAACTCTTTCAGTTTGTTGGTTGAAAGGACATTCATTTTTGGTTTTGTTAACAATGTAAAAATTTCGACGTTTTGATATATGTATTCTGTAGTTTTTTCTATAAAGGTCAGCATGCTTAGTGGATCCTCACTTGGAAATGATGAATCATAAAAGCTTCCTAGCTGTTCAAATATCTCGTCTTCGATCTGCTCATACAAGTCAAACACATCTTTGTAGTGAAGATAAAAGGTGCCTCGGCCTATATCGGCTTTTTTAGATAAATCGGAAACAGTTATTTTGTTGATTTCTTTTTCCTGAAGCAACTTTAAAAAGGCATGTTTTATAGCACTTTTTGTCTTGATTGATCGTCTGTCCCCCATAGCGTCCTCCGTTAATATACAATTCATCATGTAGTGTTCATTAATGAACATATACAGCTAAATTGCAGATTGATACTCAAATTTTCTTCTCATTATAATGAACATGTGTTCATGAGTCAAAACATGTTTATTGGGAAAGGAGGTGTATCAATGTTTCTTTATCGGCAAGCAAGAGCTGATGAATGAAGCAAAGTGGCAAAGCTATTCCATGATTCTTTCAATCAATATCCTTTTATCTACTCGTAAAACGTGGAGAAAAAAGGTCGTTCATTTATTTTTGAAATGCATAAAGTACTAACAAAAGCATATTTTAATAAGCATTTCTGTTTTTTAGCAAACAGAATTCACCAATACTGATCTAAACAGATCATTTTACAAAGAGAACGGCTTTGAAGAATTTAGTGAATCCCGTATCAGGCGTTTTGATTATGAAATTTGTAATTGGGGATTTAAAAGAAAACCTTTTTAAAACATATAATTAGGAATCTTTTTTATGGTAGATAATGACTTAAGTATTTCTATTTTTTAATTATGGATGAGATTGATTGATCGAAGCCTTCATGAAATGAAGGCATTCAGATCAATAGAAAGTTTTACAAATCGTACTGATTTTATATTTAGAGATATCATAACCTTTAATGAAGATGGAGGTTGAATGAATGTCTTCAAAACATAAAAAGAATGTAACTATTTTGACGGAAAGTCAATTGTCTTCCAGGGCATTTAAAGATGAAGCGTATGATTTTTACAAAGAATTGCGAGAATCACACCCTCTCTACCCATTAGCTTTAGGAACTCTGGGGGATGGCTGGCTCATAACAAGATATGATGATGCAGTGCATTTATTAAAGAATGAAAAATTAAAGAAAAACTATGAGAATGTAATTACTGCAAAAGAAGAAACACGTCCTATTCTATTGAAGAATGAAGAACCTTTAACAAAGCATATGCTTAATTCAGATCCCCCCGATCACAATCGCTTGCGAACTCTTGTTCAGAAGGCATTTACTCATCGGATGATTTTGCAGTTGGAAGACAAAATCCAACATATAGCAGACTCTTTATTAGATAAAGTACAGCCCAACAAATTCATAAATCTAGTAGATGATTATGCGTTTCCTTTGCCGATTATCGTGATAAGTGAAATGTTGGGCATTCCCCTAGAAGATCGTCAAAAATTCAGAGTTTGGTCGCAAGCAATTATTGATTTTTCAGATGCCCCTAAAAAACTTCAGGAGAATGACCAAAGGGTAGGGGAATTTGTTGAATATCTGGAATACTTAGTTCGTAAAAAAAGGAACGAACCGGCAGGAGATTTAATCAGTGCCTTAATTCAAGTGGAAAGTGAAGGCACACAATTAAGTACAGAAGAACTGTACTCGATGATTATGCTGCTTATCGTTGCAGGTCATGAAACAACCGTAAACTTAATCACCAATATGACATATGCTCTGATGTGTCACGATGATCAACTAGAAAAGCTTCGGCAGCAGCGGGACTTGATGAATTCAGCGATAGAAGAAGCATTGCGGTTCCACAGCCCTGTTGAGTTAACGACTATTCGCTGGACAGCTGAACCGTTTAAACTGCATGGGCAGGAGATTAAACGGAAAGATGTGATCATCATTTCCTTAGCATCAGCAAACCGTGATGAAAAGATATTTCCAAATGCCGACATATTTGATATAGAAAGAAAGAACAACCGCCATATTGCTTTTGGCCATGGCAGCCACTTTTGTCTTGGTGCACAGCTTGCCCGCTTAGAATCAAAGATTGCTATTTCCACTTTATTACGCCGCTGTCCAAATATACAGATAAAAGGTGAAAAGGAACAAATTAAATGGAAAGGGATTTTTTTGATGAGAGTACTTGAAGAACTGCCGCTCAGTTTTTAATTTTTGGGGTATATGTAATTTTCATACATTTCTCATTTTTGAGAATGTGGGCAGAGATATAGATGTTACTTGGTTGGGATACAAATACTGATGATGGACCACTGAAACGTAAGATTAAGAAATTAGAAGATAATAACAAGCAACTTAGGGATCAATTGAAATTTGCTTACGCAGAGGTATATAAAAAATTTTAGTTTATGTCGAGAACGATGTTCACCTTCACTGCTTGTTCAATTAGAGGAAGTGATTCTTCCTTAAGGGAGATCACTTTTACTTATTCGACTAAAGCAGCAGTTTAGCGGAAGAAGGAGAAAAATCAGTTGATACTTGAATACTAAATAGGTGTAAAAAGTGGTTATTAATACGAAGGATTGAAAAAGAAGAACACGCAGCAGATTCACTTGCTCTTGTTGGGGGGCAAGTGTTGACAATCCTATTACTGGTTTAATTAAAGAAGGAGTATAAAACCTGTATCAATGATGTTACTAGATATCTACGACACAGGTTTTATATTTAGGTAACTAAATTTAACATTGCATTTTTTTATTATGCAATCGTTCACTCTATTTCTGCTTTCAATTTTTCGAACCACTCTAAATTAACCAAGTGATGTGAACGGGAATTTTCGTTCATACGGCGAAAGTAATTGATTGTGCCGGGAATTTCTTGAGTGATGGACAGGTATTCATCAAGGAGCTCGATTCGAGTTTTAGTCTGATCGATTTGTGATTGGATCAGATCCAGTAATTTATTTTTGTCGAATTCATCGGCAAAGAGTAACGCCCCATAAAATTGCAGGTTCACATATTCCGATTTGGTGCCGTATTTGATCATTAATTTTTCGAATTCTGCCCTTCCTGATTCTGTGACTTTAAAGTTACGGATTTCACGCCCACTGGTTGAGGGTTTCTGCTGAATCTGTTCAATAAAACACTTTTCTTCAAGCTGCTGCAGATTGTAATAAAATGAACCTTTCGTGAAGTTAACAATGTATTTGTAATGACGTTTTTCCATTAAGGCCAGAAGTTCATATCCGTGAGCTCCGGGATTTTGGATAAGCAAGCCAAGGATAAGTAAGGGAATTATGGTTTCATCACCTCTGCCATCCGCGCCTCAAATTCCGCGTACGTGATTTTACCCGAAGCCAAATCCATACTATGAAGGTAAATCTGTTCTGTTTTAGAATAGTCACCATTCACTTTCAGTGATTGCTCCTCTCCCGAAAGGGGTTTCAGGATATGGTACTTTTTCGAAAAAGCCTCGAAATAGCGGTAACCGAATTTGCGTTGTGAAGCTGCGTCTAAATGAATGCCATCAGGATTCGCAGTCAAACCTGCTGCAGTAACAAAATAACAATTCTGTTGTTCATTAGCGAAACGCAGCAATTGTTTATTAACCTGTCGAAACTCAGTCGCGTGCTGCCCAAAACCGGTCTTCCCAAGAAAGTCACCGAGCCCTCCAATAATCAACGGTACCTCATCAAGTTTCAACTCGTTTCTTAGCGTCTCGATGATAAGGGTTAATTTCTCGTAATATGTTTCATGTAGCGAACGATAACTGTCACTCTCACCCTGGTGCCAAAGGATTCCACAAATTTGACTGGACCGGAGGGCGAAGCGGGCTTCGGACAAAGCATGCTGAAAAAGGACGCCTTCCGGATGCCAGTCATTCAATGAACTGCCACCTTCCGCACAAGGGATCAAGCCAATTTCTTCATCGGGATGAGCTTTTGACCATGCATCTGCAAAAGATGCCGCCAGGCCAACGCCGGAAACCGGACGGTCGTAATTAATCGGCTCTGTCATCATCTGCCACTGTCCATTGCGCAGCATTTTTATTTTTTCATTATAGATAGGATCTACTTCATTCAAAAATCCACGGCCTGCCATATTCGACTGCCCCAACATTAAAAAAGACTTTATCATCTCATTTTTCACTTCTTTACATCAATATTTTAGTCTAATTAGACTATAGTCGATTCAGTTTGTCTTGTAAAGTTTTAATAAGGTTTTACTTTTATTATTAGTGTGTATGAAAAACAAACTAACATTGAAAATTTTGTGGATGTATTTGAGGAATAGCAAGTTCTTTTGCTTTTTCTCATCCAACTATCGGGGGTTTTAGTTCAATAACGTTCTTCACAATCGGGCATGATTATTGAACTAAAGGAGTGATGCAAAGTAGTCATGTAAAATATGTATCACTCTTTATTTTTTATGACTTTTTTTGATTTAGGTCTTGATAAATAATGAAAATAAGAATGAGAAAAACAACAAAAACCCTTGTCTTGTAAGGGTTTCCAAGGGGTTCGAAAATTACATTATAAATGAGGATATGATTGAAATATAAATGGGAATCTAAATCTTATTAATAAACAGAATTCAACATAATAAACAGAAATAAATAAAAATAAACTAACGGCGTTTATTTATCTGATTTCCGTCTTTCCTTTAATTGCTCCGTTATAATCTCTAAAGCAGCCTGTGAAATTTCATCAGTTACTTCACCGTCTTTAGCTGCAAGGAATGTTTCAGGCTCGTTTAATACTTTTTTTGCATCGTCAGTGATTATATTGCAGCTGAGATTGAACACAGGAACTCGATGACGAAATGAAAAATGCCTTTGAGCTATATGAAAACAAAATTGCTCGGTCAGTCGGCCCGATTGAGGCACAGCGGATCAGCTACATGGTCGACGATTATGGTGAAGAAAAAGTGATGGAGGCTATCAAGACAGCGTTTCAGCTAAAGGGGAAATCAGCAAGTTTGTCATATGTTCAAGCCATCTTATCAAATCCATTCACTCAAAAGAGAAAGGAGAAACAATATGGCTATAAACAAAGCAGTCAGTATAGACACCGCATTTCAAACGATCATGCAGGAACTTCGGGAAAAGTCAGCCCGCTTTTCGGGAACAAAACAGGCCGCATCCGGAGAAAAGGCTGAATTTGATTGTCCTTATTGTAAGGATCGTGGAATCGTCGTTTATCGGGTACATAAGGACACTCCTTGGCATTTGGATGATCAGTTAGACCTTACGGTTCCAGACGACATGGTAACGGAAGATGATTGTCTGTTAGGTAAGGTTTGCACGCCGGACAAAGCTAGTGAATGGAAAGATACTTATTCAAAACAGTGTGAATATGTGAGACGAAAGAAAATTGCCAGACTCATGGCAGCTAGTGGCATTACAGAAGAATTTGAAAAGCTTCTCTTTGGTAACTTCATTACAGGCGGTAAGCCAGACATGATCAAAGATGCTTATGAATGTGCAGTGGAATACTATAAAGATTTTCAAAAAATCAAAGGAGAACGGCAAAACAGTATCGCATTACTTGGACAGCCAGGTAGCGGTAAAACTCATTTGCTCACGGCGATTATGAATAATCTGATCAAGAAAAAATCAGTACACTGCATGTATTTCCCTTACGTAGAGGGCATGGGTGATTTGAAAGCTAACTTTGATAACTTAGAAGCGAAACTCGATGCCATGAGAAAGGTCGAAGTTCTATTCATTGATGACTTATTCAAACCAATAAACGGTCAACCAAGGGCAACCGATTGGCAGGTTGAACAAATCCAATCAGTCTTAAATTATCGATACTTGAATCATATGCCTTTGCTGATTTCTTCGGAGTTAACAATCGATGGGCTTTTGGACATTGACGAGGCTCTTGGTTAACGAATTCACCAGATGTGTCGTGATTACATAGTGATTATTAAAGGCGATCGAATGCAATTAAATCATAGGTTAGGTGATTGGGCATGAAGGAGAAAATGAATATAAAAGCAACTGGCGGACTTTATATATTTGGATCTTCAAATCCAACTGAAGGTAAAGATCTTACACCAACAATCCGTTTACTTGAGGAAAAAATAAAGCAAATGGAGCGGATGCTGAGTGCTTAAAGCAGTCGTGTCTCTGCTGGCAATTTTACTCTCCGCACCGAGAATAGAAAAAGAAATTCAGCTATGGGAACAGCTTGACAGGAGGTAAAGAACAGTTGGATTGCATTAAGTTCACTGTTTATGGTGAGCCAGTCGCACAAGGACGGCCGCGTGGATCAATACGAAATGGGAAGGTGCATATGCGAGATCCAGCGAAATCAAAGTATTTTAAACAGTATGTAGCATTAGTTGCATCTCAGCATCGCCCAGAAACAATTATTACTGGTCCTGTCTCAATGGATGTCAAAGTGTATAGACCAATGCCAAAATCAGTTTCAAACTCATCAAAGAAGAAAGAAAAAGCTGAAAAGGGTCTTCTGCGGCCGACTACAAAGCCCGACGTTGATAATTATGTAAAGGGCGTGAAAGATGCTTTGAATCATCTGATATACAAAGATGATAGTCAGGTGGTGGATTTGAAAGTCAGCAAGTTTTATAGCGAAGAGCCGAGAGTGGAAGTCATGATAAAAGAGGTTTCTGCCTAAAAATAAAAAACACCGAAGCGCTTAGCCTCAGTGTTCTTGATATGAACTGGTACTTCTATCATACACAGGGGGTGCTTTGAGTGTACAATCCAAGAGAAATAAACATAAAAAAAGACTTCACTATTCAGCAGAAGATTAACCCAGGGAAGGTTAAAATTATTGTTTTAGATGGGAATCAGGGTACAGCACATGTCTTAGATGTTCCTGAGCACGGTAAAACGGTGATTCAAACTGTAAAGGGTAGCTTTGCGCGGGTTGATCATGAAATAGGTTACAAAGTCAGGTAAGCAATGAAAGGGAGTTTTATGGTGGGTGCCATTACAAGTTGAACTTCTAATGTGTCGTCAAGTCAATGACTATCAAACAGGTAGTAGAACTATAAGAAAAAGGAGGCTATAAACCTCCTCATAGTTAACTTGAATAGTAGGCGATATAAGATCCATCAGGATAAAAAGTAACACTGTCTAAATAATATGTTGTTCCGTTGATAGTGATTGTTTGTCCAGGGTCTGGATCAGAAGGAAGTCCACGAACAACTAGGGTACCTAATGCAGATACTTCCTTTGTTTGACTTTCTTCAGAATGAGTATCAGTAGGGCTTGCGGCAAAGGCAGGAGCGGCAGAAACAAGCAAAGCAAGTGACAATGCAGTACCAGTTAAAACTTTTTTCAATTTCATTTTAAACACTCCCTTTGTTTTTTTAATACAAGTGTATTATCACACGATATACAAAAATATCCAAGGTATTTTTTGTTAATATTTTGTGAATTTAGTTTAAATATAGAGCATCTCGAATGCCTGCACCCCGAAATGAGGGCACAACACGGTCGCATTCATGCATCATACAAAATTAACACGTATGATGCTTTTTTATATTCTCTGTAAACTGCTTCCGGTAAGTCTCAGAATAGACAATTGGCGGTTAACGGCTTAAGTACGGTGTTGGTTTAGAGGGAATATCTCCAAAACAAACACGAATCAGAAGGGGGCGGTGGTGAATGTAGATGGCTGAAAAGCACATTCAGGCGTATAAGGATTACGTCAAAGGCTTGAAATATAAGGACCTTGCCGAAAAATACGGGGTGTCAGTGAACACTATTAAATCGTGGAAGCAGAGGCATGGTTGGGAAAGAAAAAAGGGTGCACCCTCTGAAAAAAGTGTGGACTCAAAAAAGGGTGGACAGCCCGGCAACAAAAATGCGTTAGGAAACAGAGGCGGTGCCGCTCCACTAAGAAATCAAAACGCTGTGACTCATGGTTTCTTCTCTAAATTCTTACCTAAAGACACACTCTCTATCATGGAAGAGATTCAGGAGCGCTCGCCTGTCGATATGATATGGGATCAGATACAGATCCAATATGCTGCAATTATAAGGGCACAAAAAATCATGTTTGTTTCTGATAAGGCAGAAATGATTAAGGAACTGAAAAAGAAAAAGTCAGTCCTATCTGAGACAAATGAAGCCGAAGAGGAAGAATACGAATTCCAATTTTCTTGGGATCGTCATGCTACGTTCTTGAATGCCCAATCTCGGGCCATGGCAGAGCTCAGGAACCTAATAAAACAGTTTGATGAGTTAGCTCATTCGGAAGACGAACGACGCCTTAAATTGGAGCATATGCGTTTAAGTATAGACAAGAAGAAATTAGAGATTGAAGAACATACAGAAGAAGATAAACCTTTTGAGATCACCATTGTAAACAAAGGTGATGACAGTGAATAAACAAGTAAATCCTCATTTTAAAGAATTTCTTTTTGACTGGAATCAAAAGTTTCAATTCTTAGTAGGAGGTTATGGATCATCCAAAAGCTATCATGTGGCGCTCAAGATTGTTCTGAAATTGCTCAAAGAAAAGCGTACTGCACTTGTTATCAGAGAAGTGTACGACACACATAGGGACTCAACATTTTCTCTTTTTAATGTAATTGTAAGTGATCTGAAATTAGATCATATCGTTAGGTGTGTATCTTCTCCGATGCAGATTCGGTTTTCAAATGGTAGCCGGATTATCTTTAAAGGGATGGATAAGCCAGCCAAACTGAAATCTATAAATAATATTTCACTCATCTGGATTGAGGAATGTTCAGAAGTGAAATATGAGGGATTCAAGGAGCTTCTAGGACGTCTTCGTCACCCGACTTTGCCGCTCTACTTGATACTATCAACAAATCCAGTTGGAGAGGACAATTGGACTTTTAAGCATTTCTTCAAGGATGATAGGGGGAGAAGCGCTTTGTACTGGATGAAAAGGAACTTTATGGAAATCGGATAATCGTTAGCAACGACACCTATTATCATCACTCAACGGCAGATGATAATCTTTTCCTGCCAGAAAGCTATGTCCAGCAACTTGAAGAATTGAAGACATACGATCCAGACCTTTACCGAATTGCGCGGAAAGGTCATTTTGGCATGAATGGAATTCGGGTACTGCCACAATTCGAAGAGCGACCGAATGAAGAGGTTTTGAAGGTTAGCGCTGATATTAACCGCCCTCTTAAACGGGTTGGCATGGACTTTGGTTTTGTTGAGTCGTATAACGCCGTCGTTAGGGTTGCTGTGGAACATGAAAAGAAATATCTCTATATCTACTGGGAGTATACAAAAATGAACTAACGGAAGATAAAACGGCCGAAGAACTCAAGGAATTTGCAGAGACTAAGGAATTAATAAAGGCGGATTCAGCAGAGCCAAAGACAATCCGATACTTTCAACAGCAAGGTTTTAATATGGTGGGCGCCCGTAAATACCAAGGATCACGCCTCCAATACACTAAGAAGGTCAAACGGTTCAAGAAGATCATTTGCTCTGATCGTTGTGAGAATACCATTTATGAGTTAAAGCCGCTCACTTATGCTACCCATAAGCTGGGGATCCATTTTTATTTGTCTTTCTACGAATACAAGAAATACGACTTAATGAAATCGGAAAAGGAAAAAACTTTTTTGTAATCTTTTTAACATGTGGAGTTGCTCCATTAAATTGGTTTCCATCATCAGAATATTTGAGTCCCCTCAGAACCCCCCTATCCTCCTAGATTACTTTTCGACAATTACTTTCGACGGCAAGTAGAAAATTCCTGCCGGTCATAAAAGGGTAGACGGACGTTTATTGTTTGTGCTCACCACTTTTTAACCCTAATTCATATAAACGTATGGAAATAAGGGCAAATGAATATAAGGAATGTAATGAAAATAAGCTTCCATAACCAATGATATGGATTTACTATGTTGAGGGACTCGATTTAATGAAGGTACAAAACCATATTGAAATCTTTTAATTTTTGCCTTATCATTATTCGTCTCTTTGTTTATCAAGACCTAAATTGTAAAAAGTCATATAAAATAAGGAGTGAAACATGTTATACATGAATAATATGTTTCACTCCTTATATTTTTTGTTCAACAATCGCATTGTTTTAAATCTAAAAGAAAGATATACCGTTCTTATGTCACAAACGGAGCAGGTTAGCTGAAGAAGAGCAATCAATGTAGAAACGTTGACAACTAAAACACAACCATGATATATTTAGCCCGCTAAATATTTTTCGGCAGAGGAGGTTCATCTTTGAAGGTTAGTGTGGACTGTGATATTCGTATGTCCTTGGATAAAGTTTCTTCCCAAATGCGTCGGAATTATAGTGAAAGCCTTAGAGAACTCAATCTTTATGTCGGCCAAGATAATTTACTCTCGCGTTTGTGGTTGGGTGATGGAATAACACAAATGCAGCTATGTGAACATTTAAAATGCGAACCGCCTACAGTAACAAATATGGTTAAATCGCTAGAGCAGAATGGTTTCATATACCGTAAACGTGATAAAGAAGATGCAAGGGTTATGCGAATTTATCTAACGGACAAAGGCAAAGATTTAGAAGAACCTGTTAGAATGAAATGGAATGAACATCAAGAAAAATTACTACAGTCAATTTCAGCCGAAGAACGCTTAATATTAAGGGATTTAATAAAGCGTATGGAGAAAAACTTATCCTAAGTTTTCTCTCAAATATATATTTAGCACCCTAAACAAATATTCAGTAACCTGTAAGATACTCTACCCAAAATATTGTACTAATAAGTAAGCCAAACTGAAATTATTTAGCAGACTAAGTATTTCTTTAAACCAACTGAAGGTTGAAAATAATCTGAGCAGGAGGATTCAATAATGAATAATAGAATATGCAAAATATTAAATATAGAAAAGCCGATTATACAGGGCCCGATGTCTTGGGTTACTAATGCCGAATTTGTTGCGGCGGTAAGCAATGCTGGTGGATTAGGATTTCTAGGTCCAAATGCCGGTCAGGTTGAGATAACTCGTTCACCCGAAATAAGTGCGGAAAGAATGAGAACTGAAATACAAAAAACAAAATCATTAACGAATAAGCCATTTGGAGTACCTGTAATCGTAAATCGTGATTTAGCTTACACATGGCCAATTTTAGAAACGATTATTGACGAGAAAGTTCCTGTGGTTCTTGTGAACGATATACTGGATGAAAGAATCTTTAAACCATTAAAAGAAAACGATATTAAAATTGTTTATAGACCACTTACTCCTACTATTGAAAATGCAAAAGCTGCAGAAGAATTTGGAATAGATGTTTATGTAGCGACTGGATTTGATGAAGGTGGTACGGTTCCTGAACGAGTTATTGGAACATTTTCGATTGTTCCAATGATTGTAGATGCTATAAATACCCCTGTAATGGCAGCTGGTGGTATTGGAGATGTTAGAGGAGTGCGTGCTGCATTTGCTTTAGGCGCTGAAGGTGTGTTTGCTGGTAGTGTCTTTATTCCAACAAAAGAAAATCCAGCAGCAGAAAACGTAAAACAAATGATTGTAGATGCTACAGCAGAAGATTTACTAATGTTCCGTACTTTACCAGCATACTATCGTTCTTTACCTACTAAATTTGCGAATAAACTAGTAGAAATGGATAAACAAGGTGTTAGTCGTGAAGAAATAGCAAAAATGATGCGTGGATCAATTGGAATGCGTATCGGCATGCTAGAAGGCAATACAGACGATGGCTATATTTCTATAGGTACTGGAATTACGCCAATTAAAGAAATCAGAACTGTAAAAGAAGTGGTTGATACGTTAATGCAAGACTTTAATTAAATATTAGGGTCTTCGGAATATTTTGTGGAATTCACTTTTCAATAGTTGAAACATTTACTTATAACTCGGACTATTTGGCGAGTTCAAACACTAGAGGGTGTTTTTTGCTCACCATTTTTTAACCATAATTGATATAAACGTATAGAATTAATGGCAAATGAGTATAAAGAGTGTAATGAAAACAAGCTTCTATAACCAATGATATGGATTTACTATGTTGAGGGCTACTGGTTATATAAAATTCATGGTTTTTAAACTATCGGTTTTTTCAGTGTTTTTTTCATACTCCCTGAAAATCTCCTCATTAGGATAATCAGTTATTACATAGCATTACCTAAGGGATGATGCTGCTTGAACGTCTGGCTAAATCTTAATGGTGGGTGAAAACAAATAAGTAAATAACCTGCAATGACTGAACTTTTCATTGGCAGTATGGATTAAAATAGCATCTTAAATATTTACTCACTTTGTAGATACAGACAGAGCTTCAAATATTGGTTTCATAATAGTTGGAGATCAAGTTAGGGACTAAAGGAAGGAAAAAATCGTGCCCATTTTGTGCCCAAAATAAATATAAAATGATGCAATGAGTATGTATTGGATAACTTCAGATGCTTGAAAGCTTCTGTAACTGACAATATACTTCCACTTTATTGAGGGCAACGAACTAATAAAGAGATACCAAAAAGCCATTTTGGTATCTTCTTTGTGTTTTTTTAGAGCTATTAAATCCATCTAGGAGCATCATGACTTGGCATCAGCAACAGTAACTTAATACTATATCGAATCTATTTGAGGAAACTGATTGATGATATATTGCTTGAAGTTTTCAGCGACAGGTGATAGATACTTCCCTCCAATCCAGGAAATACCAACTGCGCGCTCGAACCTTGGCCAACTAATGCGAACCTTTGCGATATTTGTTTGGTCTAAGCCTTTAAAATCAGGAAGAATTGAAACGCCCAGACCTGCTGCAACAAAACCTGCGATTGTAGCAGCTTCTTCGCCTTCAAATACAATGTTTGGGGTAATATTAACCTGTTCAAATATATGATCTATAGTTACTCGAAGAGCAAAACCTTCTTTCATTAAAACAAAAGGCTCAGTAGCAATTTCGTTTAAAGTAATCTCCTGACGAGTAGCTAACACATGATGTTTGGGCAAGAATAAAAAGAGCTCCTCCTTCCATAAGGGTTTCCACATTATATTTGATTCGACTGGAAAAGAAGCAAGCAGGCAGAGATCTAGTTCACCTGATTTTAGTTTATCTAAAAGCTGATTAGAGTGAGACTGGTTTAGTTGGAAATGAACATTTGGGTATTGATCTTTAAATGCTCCAATTAAATTTGGAACGATGGTTGTACCCAGTGTGTGTAAAAAGCCTAAAGACACTTCACCTTGATCTGGTTGTAAAAGGGATTGAATTTCTTCCCTTCCTTCAGTAAATTCTTTCATGATGGAATCGACCCTCTTGAGGAATCTTTCCCCATATTTATTTAATGTAATGGACCGGCCTTGTCTATCAAAAAGCGGAACCCCTAAGTAATTTTCTAATCTAACAATAGACCGAGAAAGTGCTGGCTGTGTTATTGATAACGTTTCAGCAGCTTTAGTTACATGCTGTATACGAGCAAGAGTTTGAAAGTACTCTAATTGTTCCCATTCCATTAAAACATCCACCTTTTTATAAATCATTACATAAATGAATTAAAATCATATTTATTATGCATTATACATCATAATTTATTAGTGTTATGATAAATTTATCGAAAAAATATATGAATTTTTATATGAATTTTAAACTAATTGTGTATTCAGAAGGAGGATTATTTTAATGAACTATCGAATTGAAAAAGATACTTTTGGAGAAATAAAGGTGCCTGCTGATAAGTTTTGGGGAGCGCAAACACAACGTAGTAAAGAGAACTTCAAGATAGGTTCTGAAAAAATGCCTATCCGTATTGTTAAAGCTTTTGCTATATTGAAGCGCAGTACAGCTATTGCTAATAATCGTCTAGGTAATTTGGATAGTGAAAAAACAGAGGTTATTACAGCAGTTTGTGATGAAATTCTTGAAGGCAAATATGATGACAATTTTCCACTCGTTGTTTGGCAGACGGGGAGCGGTACACAAAGCAATATGAATGTTAATGAAGTTATAGCAAACCTTTCAACAGCTTTATTAAAAGAAAAAGGCTCTATACAAACCATACATCCAAATGATGATGTCAACCGCAGTCAAAGTTCGAATGACACTTTCCCAACAGCGATGCATGTTGCAGGTGTATTAGCCATCTATGAACAATTAGTTCCTGCACTTGATCAACTTCGGAACACATTAGATGAAAAAGCAAAAAAATTCAATGACATTGTTAAAATAGGTCGTACACATCTTCAAGATGCTACACCTTTAACCCTTGGACAAGAAATTAGCGGTTGGGTGTATATGATTGATCGTTCGAAAGAAATGATATTGGAAGCAACTGAAAAAATGCGTGAACTTGCTATCGGGGGTACGGCAGTGGGGACAGGTATTAATGCACATCCACAGTTTGGAGAAGTTGTCTCAGAGGAAATCTCGAAGTTTACAGGCCAACAGTTTAAAAGTTCACCTAATAAGTTTCATGCCTTAACCAGTCATGATGAAATAACGTATGTACATGGTGCTATGAAGGCATTAGCTGCTGACTTAATGAAAATTGCGAACGATGTTAGATGGCTTGCAAGCGGTCCTCGCTGTGGTATCGGGGAAATTTCAATCCCGGAAAATGAGCCTGGCAGCTCCATTATGCCCGGTAAAGTTAACCCTACTCAATGTGAAGCCCTTACCATGATTGCGGCTCAAATTATGGGGAATGACGCAACTATTGGATTTGCTTCAAGTCAGGGCAACTTTGAACTAAATGTATTTAAACCAGTTATTATCTATAACTTCCTCCAATCCGTGCAATTACTGAGTGATGGAATAAAATCTTTCCATGATCATTGTGCGGTTGGTATTGAACCTAATACGAAAACCATTAAAGAAAATCTTTCCGGATCTTTGATGCTTGTCACAGCATTGAATCCTTATATCGGATATGAAAAAGCTGCGAAAATTGCTAAGTTTGCTCATAAAGAAGGCTTAACGTTAAAAGAGGCTGCTGTCCAACTCGAACTATTAACGGAAGAACAATTTGATGAAATGGTTAAGCCAGAAGATATGGTGAAACCAAACATTTAAATCTTTTAAGATAAAAACTAGTTACTAATCAGTAACTAGTTTCTCCTTATTCAAAAGGGGGGTGCACAGATTTTCCGTCACTGATTGATTAAATAAATGTTGGGTCAGCTTCCTGTAATATATGTTCAAACTAAAAAGCCAAGCCCATTTTCAATTGCATGTGATTGTATGTACGAAAGATTAATATTACGCAACATGAAAGTTGGAATGCAAAAGTGATATGTAAAATAATTGGACTGCCACTCTAAATAATCAGTCCAAGTTGCAGGCATTGTTTTTTTATCGCCTTCATGTCTATATATATGGCAAAATTCATGAGCGAAATCATACCATTGTTCAACTCGGCTTTTTCGGCTGTCTAAGCATGTATTATAAATTCCACTGTGTTTAAGCGCGAAGCTTGTAACAGGTTTAAAGCCTGATATCTAAAGCCTCGGCAATCCGTTCAAAATTAATTTGTTCAGGCTCTGTCATATCAATCTTCCTGTATAAGTTTTCAATCCATCCTCTAAATGACTGTTTGTATACCTCAAGATGAAAACCTCCTTAAAGACGACAATCTAAAAATTGGATTTATTAAATATTATAGGGGAAACTAAGACTTTTTTCACGGGAAAATGCATCTAAGATAAGTGTGGTGTTTATTGAAGAGCTGCTAAGTAATTAATGACAATAATTGATAATGAAAAGTGTTTAAACAGAATCTTAATAATCAATCTCCTATCTTAATTGTTGAAGACCAGAAGCACATCTTTATATACGCATTTAACAAAAGTACTTTTTCGAATAAAATCTATTACCTTGAATTGGATAAGGAAGGGAATTTATCCTTGAAACTCAGCATGAAATTCATATACAATACAGGGGTAGGGTATATAAAATTTAGTTTAGGTGGTGTTTGTTAATGAAAAATCCTGAAATTGAGTCTTTTATTAAGGATGTGGATCGAATTGTTCATGACGGCGGGACTGAAGAGGTTTTGACTGGCAAGATTGCGGAGAGGATGAGACATCTGTTACAGGCTGATAATATTCTCCCTTCACAGTATCGGCAACCGAACCCAAAATACGCTCTGTATCCGTTGTATATTGCTGACGATGAGAGTTTTTCTATCGCGGTTGCGGTTTGGGATGTTGGGCAATCCACTCCTGTCCATGATCATGGAACGTGGGGCGTAATTGGAGTAGTGCAAGGAACAGAACACGAAATACAGTATGCACCGCCTTCTAATAAGCATGAGGAACTGATAGCATGTAATGACCGTTATATTCTGCAAGGGGAGGTTGTCGTCTGTTGCTCCACTGACCAAGACCTTCACAAAGTGGAGTGTGCCTCCAATGATCCGTGTGTAGGAATTCATGTGTACGGCGGCAATATTGGAAAAATAGAGCGTCATATCTACGATACACATACGGGGAAAAAACGGGTAGCGGTTAGTCACTGGGTTCCTGTACCAGCTTCCCGACAGTAAGTCGCATCTTTACGCCTAATGACTGTATAAATCATTGAGTAAAGTTTATGTAGCTTACTTTTATTTAACAGATGTGCTTAAAATATAGTAAAGTGGAATAATGGATTAATTAAACTGCAATAATCAGAATATTCTAAAAAATAACTTGAAAAACATTTTAAATCGAATTACCTTATCTAAGAAAGGAGGATTAAAATATGAAAATAACTATTGAAGAATTACCTGAATCAAGGATTGCTTACTTCCGAAATGTTGGGGAGTATGGTGAAAAGCAAAACAAAGAATTAATGGAGAATTTTAAAAAGTGGGCAAAATCGAATGGTGTATTTGATCATTCTACAATTTTAGGCATACCACAAGATAACCCAGAGATTACTCCTAAAGAAGAATGTCGTTATGATGTTTGCGTTGTTATAAATAAAGATCTTAATGTGGAAAAACCAGCTCATGTTGGTGAATTTTCTGGTGGGAAATACGCTGTTTTCTTGCTTGACCATATAAAAGAGGCAGTCAGTGAATTTTGGGGCAGTATTTTTACTGAGATAGAAAGAAATAATCTATCAATAAGAGAACAACCAATTATAGAAAGATATACTTCACAAATGATTGATAATCATTTGTGTGAAATATTAGTTCCTATACAGTAACGAAGCAGGGATATTTCCTACCCTCTGTTTAAAGGATAAAAACATGAGAGGCCTACTATGTATTTCAGATCTAATTCCAATTGAATCACCACAAGAAAATAACACAGATATGATGTTTAAAGTTGAAGCAGTCGATCCACCTGAACGTTGTCCTGAATGTGGTTTTGACAAGTTGTACAAACACAGTTCAAGAAAGAAACCAATTATTGATTTGCCCATTCGTTTAAAGCGAGTGGGCTTACAATTGAACCGCAGACGATACAAGTGTCGTGAATCTGGGAACGCTTAATATCCATTGATGAAAAACGTAGATGACCAAAAGGCTTTTAAAATCCATCCAAGAGCAATCCATGTCTAAGACTTTTGTAGAGGTCGCAGAAAGCGTTGGCGTTGACGAGAAAACCGTATTTTTTTCATTTACAACCTTGCAAGGTTTTTAACAAGAAGCCCTCTTTTTCCAATTCGATACTTAGCAGTTTTTTTCACAACAAACGCTCTTTTTTATATATGAAAATGTAAAAGAAACATAAATGAAAATATAAATGAGAAAAACAACAAAAACCCTTGCCACGTAAGGGTTTGTAAGGGATTCAAAAATCACTTTATAAATGAGGATCTAAATCTTATTAGTAAACAGAATTAAACATAATAAACAGAAATAAATAATAATAAACAAACTGCGTTTATTTATCTGATTTCCGTCTTTCTTTTAATTGCTCCGTTATAATCTCCAAAGCAGCCTGTAATATTTCATCAGTTATTTCTCCATTATAATCAATATGAACTTGATAAAGTGCAAAAAATACAATGTCATTTCGTGATATCTGGAAATTACGTTGATTTTAAACATTTCGAGAAAAGCTTGCCGCACCTTGAAAAAGCCTTAGAGTTGTCCAAACAATTAGAGCGCAATGAAAGGCTACTTAGCTCGGCTTACTACAATCTCGGAAAGAATTACGCAGATTTAGGAATAAATGATAAAGCAGATCATTTCTTAAATGAGGCTGCCAAGGTATCAGAAAGTGCTAAGTTGAGCAATTTACCACATTCACTGTTTACATACGCTAAATTTCTTTTTAAGCAAGGGAAAACAAGTGAAGCAATAAAAATGAGTAAAAAGGGTTTATCCGCTGCAATATCCCAAGGTGACAAACTTTTTGTGTCCCTGCAAAAGTACTTGGAAGCACTTTATATTAATGCAGTAGATCAAGCGGGAATCAAAAAAACGATTGATTACTTAGAAAGAAATAAGAATTATGCGTATGTGGAAGATATCGCAATTGATACGGCTGAAGTTTTTGCAAAATCAAAGGAGTTTGAAACATCCTATATTTATCATCAAAAAATGCTTGAAACGCAAAAACAAATTCAGAGGGGAGAATGCCTGTATGAATTTTAAAAAAGGCGTAATCATTATTCTTACTGCAGTTACTTTAAGCTTAGGTTTCGTTGCAACTTTTACTATAGAAGAAAGTGCAGCATATCATCAACTTTCTGACCGGAATCAAACATAAGAATTATTAAACCCTCTCAATTGAGTTTTTTCTTTATGTATTGGATTGGTTCAACATTGACAATTGAGTCAAAAGGAAAAGGGAGCCGTTAAAACTTTTCCTGCTTGTTCTGCGCATTTATAATTTAAGTTATTTCTTAACTGTTCGTTACTTGAAAGCAATGTTCTGATGATTATACTGGATAATAGAAATATGAACCATTCATAAATTACTTGGCAAAACCTAATGGAATCATATAATATATAAACTAAACTTTGCGATTAAGGTGTGAGAAATTTGTCTAAAAAGCATGAAATAATATCAGCTGCAAGAGAGATTATTTATTCTAAGGGATATCAAGCAACCTCTATAAATGATATTCTTATGGCTGCAGAGATTGGAAAAGGCCAATTTTATCATTACTTCTCTTCTAAATATGATTTAGGATTAGCAGTAGTGGAATCTATAGTCCATGAATGGCAAACAGAGTTAATATCAGATATTCTTCAGTCAGATAATACTCCAGTAAATAAGTTAAATATGATGCTGGACAGAACACTTACTTTTCATACTGAAGTGAAGAATAAATCAGGTTGTCCGATAGGAAACTTAGCCATTGAAATGAGTGAGCATGATGAAACGTTTCGTGTAAAAATTCAACATTTATTTGAATGTTGGATAGGGGCTATAGAGATTACATTAAATGAAATGGTTGAACAAGGCCTGTTAGATTCCTTTGATACAAAAAAAGATGCTCAAGCAATTGTAGCTATGATTGAAGGAGGAATTTTGCTAATGAAAAACCAACAAAACGTCAACTTTTTAAGTGACATTATAGAAGTAATTCGAAAACAATTTAATCTAGAATAGTCAACTGTTTTTTTTCTTGCAATATTGTCTTTCTTATGTTAAGCTCTTTTTGTACCGACTGGTAGGTACAATCCTGTACGAAGGAGAGATAAACAATGGCAAAATTAAATGGTGTTGATATGAGTATTATTGAAGGTTTAGTGGAGCAATACAAAAAAAATCCTGCTGAAGGTACTGGAAGTTGGTCATCTTCTGTAAAATGGGATAACGGTTTCCATGTGGAGGCAAAAGTAGGTGATCATGCTCCTATTCATGTTGATGAGCCAAAATGGTTAGCAGGTTCCAATAAGGGAGCAAACCCAGTGGAATATTTATTAAGCGCACTAGGTTCTTGCCTGTCAGTGGGGTTTATTGCAAATGCTAGTGGAATGGGAATCAAGATAAACTCGTTAGAAGTAGAGGTTTCAGGACAACTAGATTTGAATGTCTTTTTAGGATTAAAGGAAGGAAATCCTGGTTTTGATGAAATCAATGCGCATTTTAATGTCGATAGTGATGCGGATGAACATCAGATTGAAGAACTTGTTGCACAGGCCATGAAACTTTCACCTGTAAAAAATACAATCCAAAGAAATGTTCATGTTCAGGCATCTTTAAGTCACAATAAGAAAAAAGAATAATTATAAGAGTATTTTTCGCAAGTTACTGTACCGAATAGTAGGTACAGTAACTTGCTTATAACTGACTGAAGGAGTACAACAGATATGTTTTATTCTAAAGAACATTTATGGGGAAAGGTTGACAACAATATTGTTACCTTAGGAATTACTGATTATGCTCAATCAACGCTTGGAGAAATTGTGTTCCTATAACTCCCAGAAATGGGAACTTTAACAGTGAAAGATACTAGCTTTGGGAGTATTGAATCAGTTAAAACTACATCGGAGCTTTTTTCTCCGATTAACGGACAGATTATAGAAGTGAATACAGAATTAGAAGATAGTCCAGAATTTGTGAATGAATCACCTTATGATAAAGGGTGGTTACTGAAAGTAAAAGCTTCTAACACAGAGGAGATAAAAGAACTTCTAAATGCGGAGGAATACGATAATTACGTAAGTCAAATTTAAATAATTTAATTAAAGGAGTGTTCATATGAAAATTGAAGTTTGGTCTGATGTAGCATGTCCCTTTTGTTATATAGGTAAACAAAATTTAGAAAAAGCATTGAAACAATTCCCTTTTAGAGATGAAGTTAAAGTTGAATATAAAAGCTTTGAATTAGATCCTAGTGCGCCAGTATATAACGGGCAAAGTTATTATGAAAAATTACTCCCTAAATTTGGGGATTCCGAACAAACAAAACAGTTCCTTGAAAACTTAACTCAAAGTGCAAAAAAGGTTGGATTAACATTTAATTTAGAAGGTTTGAAACCAACTAATACGTTTGATTCCCATCGCTTAACAAAATGGGCAAAAACAAAAGGAAAAGAAGCTGATATCTCGGAAACTCTGCTTTATGCACACTTTACTGATTCTAAGGATGTAGGTGATCATGAAACGCTTGCAGATTTAGCAGAAGCTTCTGGTTTAGATAGACAAGAGGCTCTGAAGGTCCTAAATGACAAGTCTCTTTATGCAGATGAGGTAAGATCAGATCAAATAGAAGCTAAGCGTTATGGTATCTCTGGAGTTCCCTTTTTAATTATAAATCAGAAATACGCCGTTTCTGGGGCACAACCAGCAGAGGCTTTCTTAGAGGCACTCAACAAGGTATGGGAAGAAGAAAATCCGTTACTGAAACTTAAGAATCTATCAGTGAATAGTGAGGATGACACACTTTGTACTGATGGAAGCTGCGGAATTCCTACAAGTAAAAAATAAGTGGGAGCAACAAATTTCTCTTAGATGAGTTTGTTTTTAAACTCTAACTTCTCTTCTAAAACTGATCTGATCTCTTTAGTAATGGCAATTTTAAGTTTAATCCTATTAAAGACTAGTATTAGGAGGGAGAGAACTAATGGTAGAAACAGTTGAATTAACATCTTTAGATTCAATAGATAACTTTATCCATCAAAATAAATTTAGTTTTTTGTATATTTCAAGGCCGGATTG
This sequence comes from Bacillus sp. LBG-1-113, assembly GCF_020708615.1. Classification (NCBI taxonomy): domain Bacteria; kingdom Bacillati; phylum Bacillota; class Bacilli; order Caryophanales; family Bacillaceae; genus Bacillus; species Bacillus sp. LBG-1-113. The sequence continues at coordinate 436,996 of NZ_JAJFDG010000001.1, forward strand.
TGGAGTATGCCATGCAGTCTTGCCTCAACTCAGAGAATTACTTGATAAATTTCCACATATCAAATTAGGGTATATCAATGCTTACAACGTAGAGGAGATAGCCTCAAGGTTTTCAATTCTTACGGTTCCTGCACTCCTTTTATTCATTGAAGGAACTGAATATTTGAGAGAAGCACGCTTTGTTCATTTTGAACAATTAGAAAAAAGACTAGAAAGAGTAAGTAAAATATATACAACATGATGTTTTAACAATGTTAAAAAAGTATGGCAACCAAAAACTAGAGGAGTGTTTCATATGTCTAATGTGAATGTAAAACTGAATGCTGTTTGGAAAGGAGGAGTAGAAGGAAACGGCATCATCAAATCTCAATATATTGATACACTCATTGCTATAGGAACAGAGTATGGAGGTAATGGGGAAGGAGCATCGCCTAAAGAAATCCTTGTGTCATCAGTACAAGCTTGTTATGTAGCAACATTAGTGTCGATGGTTGAATCAAGAAAACTGCCAGTAGTGAGTATTGAGGTTGATTCTGAGATGGTTGCTTCTGACAGTAGTTTTGATATTATCCATTATCCTCGTGTTGTTTTATCTGCTGATGCAACAGAAAAAGAAGTACAGTCAATGGAAAGAGTGAATGAAGCAGCTGATAGAGCATGTATAGTAGGTAACATGGTCAAAAAAGCAGGCGTAGAAATAGAAGTCAAAGGTAAAGTGTCTACTCTTTAATCGATTCAATTAATTATTAAAAAAGCTTTTTACAACTTAGGAGGGAAAACAAAATGACTATAATCAAAGTAACAGATGGTAATTTAGAAAAGAACTTAAATACAGATAAAGTGGTTTTACTAAACTTCTCAGCATCTTGGTGTGGACCATGCCGGGTTTTTGCTGAGACATTAGAGGAGTTTGACAAAGAGTTTGGTGATAAAGTACAAGTTGTTAAAGTTGATGTGGATGAGAATCCGGAGCTTGCTGCAGAATTTGGTGTAATGAGTATCCCTAATACACGCTTCTATTCTAATAATAAATTCGAAAAACCTTTTGCTGGTATTGTTGGTATTGCGCAATTAAAAGAAGAAGTTTCAAAAATTAAGTCCCTTTAATCAAATGTGCATTAATGTATTCTTTTAAAGGAGGGAGATCATATTGGAGGAAATGGAAATTTATGATGTCATCATAGTTGGGGCAGGTCCCGCGGGAATGACAGCAGCAGTTTACACTTCACGTGCTAATTTGAACACATTGCTTATTGAACGTGGAATACCTGGTGGACAAATGGCTAATACGCAGGATGTAGAGAATTATCCTGGTTTTGATCATATTTTAGGTCCAGACCTCTCTAATAAAATGTTTGAGCACGCTAAAAAGTTTGGTGCTTTGTATGAATATGGAGATATAAAAGAAATTATAGATGAAGGCCGTTTAAAAAAAGTAGTAACTACAAAGAAAGAATTTTATGCAAAATCTGTTATCATCGCTACTGGGGCAGACCATAAAAAGCTTGGAGTTCCAGGGGAGAATGAGCTTGGTGGTCTAGGAGTTTCATATTGTGCCGTGTGTGATGGAGCCTTCTTTAAAGGACGTGAACTTGTTGTTGTGGGTGGAGGAGACTCAGCTGTAGAAGAAGCTGTGTATCTTACACGTTTCGCTTCAAAAGTCACCATTATTCACCGTCGAGATCAGTTGCGTGCGCAAAAAATACTCCAAGAAAGAGCATTTAGCAATGAAAAGATTGAATTCATTTGGAATAAAGAAGTTACAAGTATAAATGCAGGAAATGGAACAGTGAATACAGTAACGTTAAAAGATACAAAAACAGGGGAACAATCTCAATTCCCTGCAAATGGTGTATTTATTTACGTGGGGACACTTCCATTAAATGGTGCATTCAAAAACTTAGACATAACTAATGAAGAAGGTTATGTAGTGACGGATGAAGCAATGGCTACAAAGATTCCTGGTATTTATGCAGCTGGAGATATCCGTGATAAAACCCTGCGCCAAATTGTCACAGCTACGGGTGACGGATCAATAGCAGCTCAAAGCGTCCAACATTATATTGAAAACCTTGAGGATTCATAAGAAACAGCACTGATCTATTTTGGTAATATATCATCACACCTAACTGTACCGAATAGTAGGTACAGTCAGGTGTGAGATAAAAAAGTTAGAGGGGAAAATTATGAATCAGAACGATAGTTTATACAAAAAATCACATTTTAACCGTTTAGGTGAATTTAGTACACTTTCACCTGAAAGCTTTAAAACATTTGTAGCTTTTGACAGAAAAGCGTTATCTGAAGGAAAGTTAACAGCTAAATTAAAGGAATTAATTGCAGTTGCTGTTGCTCATACGACTGGATGTCCCCATTGTATTGATTTTCATGTTAAACAAGTTAAAAAACATAGAGCTTCCAGGGAGGAAATGGCTGAATCAATTATGGTAGCAACAGCATTGAAAGCAGGGTCTGCTCTTGCTCATGGGTCAATGCTTTAAACGCTTATGATGGAACAGCTGATGATGAATTATATAGAGCTCCTTATATCAACCGGCTAAAAGAGTTTTCTCAGTTAGATGGAGATGCCTTTAAAGCGTTTATGACATTTGACCAACAAGCGATGAAGGCGGGATTACTTAGTGTGAAGGAAAAAGAGTTGATTGCTATAGCAGTGGCGCATACAACAGGGTGTCCTTACTGTATTGATATCCACACTAAAGCAGCCAAAAAAGTGAAAGCAACGAGAGAAGAAGTTGCTGAATCAATTATGGTAGCAACTGCCTTGAAAGCAGGATCTGCTCTTTCTCATGGAGTTAATGCATTAGTTGCTTATGATGAATAAGTCTTATGGAGGGGGATGTACTGATGGCAGCTGTGTCATTCCCCCTAAAAACTTTTATTAGATAACGAAAGTGGAAAGAGATAATCCTTATAAAAAAACAAAATGAAGGAGATATAAAAATGACAAAAATTAATGGAGTCGATACAAAAGTTATTGAAAACTTAGTAGAAAATTACAAGAAAAATCCTGAGGAAGGAATGGCAGGATGGTCTTCTTCGGTAAAATGGAAAGATGGATTTTACGCTGAAGCGCAAGTAGGTGATCACAAACCCGTTCTGATTGATGAGCCAGATTGGTTATCAGGATCTAATAAGGGTCCAAATCCAGTTGAACTTTTATTAAGTGGATTGGGTGGTTGTTTATCAATTGGATTTATTGCAACAGCTAGTTTAATGGGGATTAAGGTAAATTCACTAGAAGTTAACGCTTCAGGACAATTAGATTTAAATGTATTTTTGGGCTTAAAAGAAGGGAATCCAGGTTTTAACGAAATTGATGTTCAATTCACAATAGATAGTGATGCAGACGATAAACAACTTGAAGAATTAGTTTCAAAAGCAATGGAAATTTCGCCTGTGAAAAATTCATTAGAAAGAAATGTTCAAGTAAATTCAACTTTTAAACGTAATAAGTAAAAAGCTTTATGACAGGGTCGATCTTACTTTACTTTGTATAACCAATTTTAAAAAGAACGTAGATATACGCGACATATTCCATGCGTAATGTCTACGTTCTCATACGTTGCAGGTGGAATTGGAAACGCGAGAGGAGGAAAAAACCCCATTATGTCTGAAGTGAACAGTATTAATAGATGGAGAGCTCTATTTTTGATTGCATTGGCTGAACTATTTGCCCTCAGTTTATGGTTTAGCGCTTCAGCCGTTCTTCCCCAATTAGAACGTCAATGGGGAATGAGTGCAACAGAAGGGTCATGGATGACCACATCCGTACAGGTTGGGTTCATTATTGGAGCCATTTGTTTTGCTATTCTAGGTTTGGCAGACCGTTATAACCCAAGAAAAATATTTGCTATTGCCTGCATATTCGGAGCTGTCATCAATAGTTTATTTACTTTAAGCACTGGAATGGTAGTGGGATTAAGTTTACGTTTTCTAACAGGAATTACTATGGCAGGTGTTTATCCTACTGCCGTGAAACTACTCTCTACTTGGTTTCAAGATAGACGAGGATTTGGTATTGGAATTCTAATTGCAGCTCTGACATTAGGTTCTTCATTGCCACATCTTTTTAATTTATTTATTCCGAATGTCAGCTGGAAGATATTAATGCTGGTCAGCTCTTTATTAGCATTGGTCGCAGCTGGTATTATGCATTGGGGTCTTCCGGATGCTCCGGAGTCTAAAGAAGAAGTGGCTACTGTGTCGATGCATACACTCAAATATATCTTAAAAGATCGACCTGTAATGTTAGCTAACTATGGCTATTTCGGTCATATGTGGGAATTGTATGCTATGTGGACATGGCTTCCCTATTTCTTAACAGCCAGTTTTAAAGCATCCTTAGAGGGGACAGCTTCACAAGAGGCCAGTACACTGTTCGCATTTTTAACAATTGGAATTTCGGGGGCTATAGGTTCAATAATAGGTGGATTATATGCTGATAAAATTGGAAAAGCACGACTTTCTATGATTGCCATGATTGTTAGTGCTGTATCTTCTATATGTATCGGACTTACCTTTGGTCTTTCTATATGGATTACCGTTATTGTAGCAATCATTTGGGGGATATCAGTTGTTGCAGATTCGGCACAATTTTCAGCAATGGTTGCAGATTTCACAAAATCAGAATGTGTAGGAACTGCCTTGACATTTCAAATGGCTATAGGTTTTCTTATGACAGTCTTTTCTATTTATTTGATTCCGGTCTTTGAAGTTATTGTAGGGTGGAAATGGGCATTCTCAATCCTTGCGATCGGTCCTGTTATAGGAGTTTTGGCAATGATTTCTCTTATCCGTTATAAACATTAAACCGATGTACTCATTTTGTTTTTTAACACAGTAATGGCATGTATTTTTCGTTTTTAAGAGAACTTGACGGATTCTCTTTCCATTTTTACCTGTTTAATCTTTGTTCTTTAATTAAAGCAATCCTTTAGTTGAATAGGAACAGCTTTGCCTTCATCCCTTATTTTTAACACCATTCTTGTTATTATTCCACTGCATAAGTGCGGAAGTTCCATGGGAATTATGAAGCTTGTAATTAAGGTCAAACCAGCTGTTGGACTAACAGTATCAGGCTTAATCTTAAAAACTTTAACATGGCAATGGATTTTCCGGGTTTCCCTGCCGTTACTGATTATCACATTAGTGTTTGGTGCATTCTTTATGCAAGATGTAACAGAACCAACAAAGCTGAGAAAAGTAGTTTCGGTAAAGGAGGGTGAATGATTGATGGACAAGAAGTTACTTACGGAAGCTGGTTATAATGCGTTGAAGAAAGAATTACTTTATTTAAAGGAAAAAAGATGGAAAGAAGTTAGTGAAAAAGTTCAAGAGAGCAGAAATTTTTGTGATTTTAATGAAGATCCTGAGTATCAAATTTCAGTAGATGAATTTGCTACACTTAAAAAGAAAATAAATGATTTGGAATACATTATAAAGCAAGCAAAAATAATTAAAAATGCAAATATACGAGAAGTAGGGATCGGATCCATTGTCACTGTTAAAGAAAAGACAGGAAAATATGAGATGCATCTTAAACTTGTTAGTCCCGCAGAATCACATTTATCTGAAAACTATATATCCGATGAGTCTCCAATCGGAAAAAGTCTAATTGGTCACAAATTAAATGATGATGTAATAGTCATGGCCCCTTCTGGAATGATGCATTTATTAATCACTGAAATACAGTGATTTTTTTCTTAAGCTACTCTGTTGTACTCTATTTTAAATAAGATAGATAATTGATGGTTGGTAGTAACAACGAATCTGTACATCTATTGTGTTTTGTGAATGAAAATGGTGAATATTATAAAAAGATACAGGGTTGCAAAAAGCTAAAAAAGCATGCTAATATAATATTGTACCGACTGGTAGGTACAGGAGTTTAGTTATTGATAGAAGGAGGTTAAGTGATTACACCAACAGAACTGTATTATTCCAAGGACCCTATATGGGCAATTGAAGATCGAGTACGTTTAGGGATTACAGATATAATGCTCAAACAACAATTTGATGAAATTGTATTCTTAGATCCCCCGAGGAAGGGAATTCATTAACGATAAACAATAGCTGTGGTGTTGTGGAGTCCATTAAAACTACTCCTTATCTCATCCTTTAAATTCTAAAAGTAAACACCGTATTAGAGGATAGTCCTGAATATGTAAATGAATCCCCTTATGATTAAGGATGGATGCGAGAAGTTCAAATGGATAATATAGATGATATCAAGCATCCTATAGGTGCTAAAGAATTCAAAGATTATGTATATGAAAAAATGGAGGGAATCATGATGAAAAAATTAGAATCAATTGATCAATTTGAGAAGTTAAAAAAAACAGAGCGCGTTGTCTTTATGTTTTCAGCGGACTGGTGCCCAGACTGTCGGGTGATCGAGCCAATTTTGCCGGACATTGAAGCAAATTATTCTGAATATCAGTTTATTTATGTAGACCGGGATGACTTTATTGATTTGTGCATCGAACTGAATGTATTTGGTATTCCGAGTTTTATCGCTTATCATAACGGAGAAGAAGCAGGGCGGTTTGTTAGCAAGGCTCGGAAAACACAAGAAGAAATTGAAACATTTCTTAACAGCTTGTCCGCCTAATCTGCTAACATAAAATTGTACCAAACGGTAGGTACGGATAAAAGGAATTAGAGGGAAGAATTATTAGTCAAGACGATGTTAAACAAGTTAAAAAACATAGATTCCAAAGAAGAAGTTGCTGAATCAATTATAGTAGCAACTGCCTTGAAAGTCGGATCTGCTCTTGATCATGGAGTTAATGCATAATGAATAAGTCTTAAAGTATAAAACTTGGAGGTTTTTATGAATAATTTTCAGTCAGTTGAAGTTCTTTTTAAACCATTCGAAATGGGAAATCTGAAACTATCTAATCGTATTTTGATGGCACCTATGACGCGAAACTTTTCTCCAAATGGAGTACCAGGGGTGGATGTCGCTGCGTATTATCGTCGTAGAGCTGAAAATGGTGTTGGACTTATTGTGACAGAGGGTACGTTTATCAACCATCCTGATGTTGCATCAGAGGTGCCAGCATGGCAGGAGGACGTACCACACTTATACGGAGAAGAGGCGCTAAACGGTTGGTCAAAAGTAGTTGATGGGGTACACGAGGCCGGTGGAATCATTTTCTCTCAATTGTGGCACATGGGTGCACGAGGCAACGCTAATGATTACTCAAAACAAGAAATTTTGGAATTAGTTGAAGCTTTTGCACAGGCAGCAGCCAATGCTAAAAAGGTTGGTTTTGATGGCATTGAGATTATGGCAGCCCATGGATTTTTAATTGATCAGTTCTTTTGGGAAAAAACAAACACACGTACTGATGAATATGGTGGCGACATAGTTAAGCGCACACGCTTTGCGAGTGAGGTCATCGCAGCTTGCCGACGTGTTGTTGGACCAGATTTTCCAATCTCTTTGCGAATCTCACAGTGGAAGTATGATTTCTATACAGCAAAATTAGTAGAAACTCCAGAAGAACTAAAACGTTTCTTAACGACATTAGTTGATGCAGGCGTTGACATCTTTCATGCATCTATTCGTCGTTTTTGGGAACCTGCATTTGAAGGATCTGAACTGAATCTATCAGGATGGATTAAAAAGTTAACAGGAAAACCAACAATTACAGTTGGATCTGTCGGTCTTGATGGCGCTGATTTCTTGGATTTCTTCGCTACTGGAGAAGAGGCCACTGGTAAAGCCAACAAAATGGGCAATTTGATCGAGAGGTTAGAACGTGAAGAATTTGATCTGATAGCTGTGGGTCGCGCATTATTGGCTGACCCTGACTGGGCAAACAAAATCCGAGATGGACGAACAGAAGAATTAATTCCGTTTACGCGTGAGGCAATTGAAACATTATATTAAACAGAGCTTAAAAAATAATAAAGAACCCATTTTGATTGATTTTTTTCAAAATGGGTTCTTTTTAGTTGCTTTCAGATAAAGTTCCCATAACACTATTACTTATCTTTTAGTGATTGATTTTGTAAGGTATATGAAATTAACGGAAACTTTTTCGAGTTGAGTCTTTCATATGGTCGTTTACTACAGAAGCAATTTTCATGAAGTTTATAAAATCCTCTGTTGAAAATTGATCCAGTCTACTCATCCTAGAACAGATCCGATGGTTTCAAACTATGGCTTTGAATCGCTTGAGAGAGGATGCAAGCAAAGGACTTAAAAGTCAAGTCATCTGCTACGATCCTCATCGTCTTTACGGAAATGATCATTGAGCTTATCAGTGCTGACGAGTTGAGAGAGTGAGACAAGCGGTTAGTTGGAAGCATTTTCATACCTCTATCGTATATTCTGTCTCCATTAGTTTCGAGAGTTTTAAAAGAAGCATGTACATGAATGAGAGAAGCCGGCATATTAGATCCGGCTTCTTCTGCATTATTTCCCCTTCGCTTTCTTCCGCTTTTCCTTCTCCGCCCGATAGAACTCATGGAACATCTTCATCAGCGCCCGCTTTTCAATCCGCGATACATAGCTGCGCGAAATACCGAGTTCTTTGGCAATTTCACGCTGCGTTTTTTCCTTCTTCAAATCAAGCCCAAACCGCCCGACAATTACTTCCTTTTCACGGTCATCTAAAATGTCAATGTATTGCTTCACTTTTTCAAGCTCCATATTGAGCTGGATTGTATCAATCACGTCTTCATTTTCTGATTTCAGGACATCGATCAGGCTTATTTCATTCCCTTCTTTATCCTGCCCGATCGGATCATGAAGGGACACGTCTTTTTTTGTTTTTTTCAATGCGCGTAAATGCATGAGGATTTCATTTTCAATACATCGCGCAGCATACGTCGCCAGTTTTGTCCCTTTTCCGGCGGAATAGCTTTCAATCCCTTTGATCAGCCCGATTGTTCCGATGGAGATTAAGTCCTCTGCGTCTTCACCTGTATTTTCAAACTTTTTTACAATATGGGCGACCAAGCGAAGATTATGCTCAATCAGCATGTTTCTGGCATGTTCATCCCCTTTAGCCATGAGCTCTAAGTATTTTTTTTCGTCGCTGCTTGAGAGCGGTTGTGGAAAGGCATTGTTTTTCACGTAAGATACTAAAAAGACAAGCTCTTTAACTACAAAACCGAGCGCTGCGAAAACACCTGTCACCATCGTCACCTCCACATGATTATGTAGGCAAAAGCCTATATGTCAATGTATGTGATCGGAAGGCTGTCTGTGTCTGTACCGGGAAATTTCTCAATGGGGAGCTTAGGTTTTGTTTTTTAAAATAATCTTTAGGCTGCCCCCATACATTTAAATGAACGAAACTGTATGGGGGGATGAGGATGAAAAAATGGCTGGCAATGCTTCTTCTGGCGGCAGCAGTTTTTCTTTGTTTATTGGGAAAGGATATGACGGCTCCGCAACAGGTCAAGGGGGCTGCTTTATATGACAAAGTTTTATATTTTCCGTTGTCTCGTTATCCGGAAACCGGGGATCATATAAGAGATGCGATTGCCGAAGGACATTCTGATATTTGTACAATTGATCGTGATGGAGCGGACAAAAGGCGGGAGGAATCATTAAAAGGAATTCCGACGAAGCCTGGCTACGATCGGGATGAATGGCCGATGGCAGTTTGTGAAGAAGGAGGCGCCGGAGCCGATGTCCGCTATGTAACGCCTTCTGATAATCGCGGCGCCGGTTCATGGGTAGGAAATCAAATGAGCGGTTATCCAGATGGCACCAAAGTGTTGTTTATTGTTCAGTAATAAAAGAAGAGGCTCAGAATTGAGCCTCTTTTGCTATGATCCTATGTTGCCGCTAGGCTGATTTTCCTGAGGAGGATACGTTTCTGCTTCTCGCCAATACTGGCGTGGGCCTTCTTCACGTACAACGATCCCGATCTTTGCAAGTTCAAGACGAAAATCTTCAATGTCGTCTGTTTCCTCTTTTTTCAGTGCTTTCTGACGAGCCTTCAATATAGCATGAGCGCTTGGAGAGAGATCGGGTGATTCAGGTACCCATCGTCGAAATTTATCTTTAAACGGGTCACCTTCTGCCGACCATATGTAATGGTGTTTTTTAAAGGCCTGCTCAATGATTTTAGGTTTTTCATCTATTTCTTCACGTGCCAGTTCATATCCGTCTGTTCCTAAGAGGACAAGCCGTTTATGATCAATAAATACCAGAGCAATGTCTTCCGAGTTGATCGTTTGAACATGCTTGCCTTTCATTAATTTCACGGAGTCGTCTGTAATGTGTACAGTTAATAGCATTTTGATGATTGAATGAGCGAACCATATACCGGCAATCAGGCCAAGCAGCGCGGTGATAAACTTCACCGGTGATCCGTGAAAAGAGGCAACAAGCCGAAGAGGGCCTTCTAATGGAATCCACGGCAGGGATAATGCCCATTTCGCAAGCTGATGAAAGAAATAACCAATGAGAAGACCGATCATTGCAAGTGTAACGTATAATAAACATTTCGCGGTTTTCTTAATTCCAATGATTGTTTGTGTTTGATCCTGCAAGTTGTCACCTTCTTAGCTAGAAATAAATTGAATTCTCTTCCCATATTTTAACTTAAATAGAGAGGAAATCAAGGATGTTTCCACGATTTCTGCTGTAATTCATGAAGGCGCCAAATGATTATCACACCCTCTTTCTGATAAAGATCATACAGAAACGATATGACACGGGAAAAGAAATCACTCTGGTTGATCACGGACCGCTTTTGTTTTTTTGTTTGAGAAAACATGACGTATCACAAAGCAGTTCACAGGGAACATAAAGAGTAAGGGCTTTAGAGTTTAGACAACCAGGAGGAACTCACATGAAAATAGGATTGATCGGCTTAGGGAAAATGGGCATCAACATAGGAAAGCAATTGATCGACCGCAATCATCAAGCAATCGGTTATGACGTGAACCAAGCCGCTGTTGATGAACTGATATCTTATGGGGCTGAGGGGACAACGAGTATAAAAGAGTTGATTTCTTCATTAGACATGCCGCGAATACTATGGGTTATGGTGCCCCATGGCGTGGTCGATACTGTTTTGCGTGATGTGACACCTTTATTAAGCACAGGTGATATTATCATCGAAGCCGGAAATTCTCATTATAAAGAATCGATTCGTCGCTATAATCAAATGAAAGAAGCGGGTATCTATTATCTCGATGCGGGGACGTCGGGCGGAATGGAAGGTGCACGGCACGGAGCCTGTTTTATGGTGGGGGGAGACCCGGAAGCATGGGAAATTGCCGAGCCGCTGTTTCGGGATACTGCTGTTGAAAATGGATATTTATATGCCGGAGAAGCGGGCAGCGGGCACTTTTTGAAAATGATTCATAATGGCATTGAGTACGGAATGATGGCTGCTATTGGCGAAGGATTTGAAGTGCTGGAAAAAAGCCCGTTTGAGTTTGACTACGAGAAAGTTGCAAGGGTATGGAATCATGGATCTGTCATAAGGTCGTGGCTTATGAGGCTGACTGAGCGAGCTTTTTCTAAAGACGCGAAGCTGGAACAGATCAAAGGCGTCATGCATTCCTCAGGGGAAGGGAAATGGACAGTGGAAACGGCACTAGATTTGCAGACAGCCACCCCGGTGATCGCGATGTCGCTCTTGATGAGATACCGTTCGTTAACAGACGATACGTTTACAGGAAAGGTCGTTGCTGCGCTCCGTAATGAATTTGGAGGACATGCAACAGAAAAAAAGTAAGGGGGCAAAGCGGGCCGCCCTTATTTTTTTGACACTTTCACAAGATGAGGAAACTTTTTATATATGATCAGCATCAGGATCAGAACGTAGGCCCCGTAAATACTGAAGGATAGTAATTTGTTGCTGGAGAAATTGGCGCCGGCAATTGTAACAACTAAAATATTTGGGATTTTTCCTATTAAAGAGGCGACGAAAAAAACATGCCAACGAACACTGCTTAGTCCGCATACAACATTCATGACAAGAGAAGGAATAACAGGGATAAGTCTTCCCAATAAAACAGCGGTAAACGCATTTTTATCGAAGGAAGCCTCGTATCCTTTTATAGCAGGGTAAGCTTTTATTTTTTTCCTAGCCCAATCACGAAAGCTGTACCTCGCGAGAAAAAATAGCAATATTGTACCGAGCATTGAACCGGCCAGAGTAATCCAAACGCCATTTGCAATTCCGAACACAGCGCCATTTAAAGCTGCAATAATTGCAAACGGCACAATCGGGAAAAAGACGTCGGCTGCAATCAGAAGCATACTACATAAAACGGAAATCAAGCCGCCTGCTTTTATAGCATCAAGCCAAGCCTCTTTCTGATAAAACCCGACTGCAATAACGGCGATGATCAAGATTATACCTAAAGTCTTTTTTAACATATCAATTATCCACTCCCAACACTTGTGGCGATGTCAGGAGGCAGAATCTCCGGCATCTACGTTAGTATAACTTGTACCATTTCGGAGGTTCAACTGTCATACGAGTGGGGGGAAATACAAATCTTTTTTAGCTAGTAAAATAGGCTGTCCATTTCACTCGTTGCTGCATTCTTTAATAGTAGGGAGGGATAGAAATGGTAGCGATAAAAAAAGATTTTATACCAAAATCAAACGATAACCGTCCCGGCTATGCGATGACACCTGCCTACATTACGGTGCACAATACAGCAAATACCGCCAAAGGTGCCGATGCAAAAATGCACGCTGATTATGTAAAAAACCCAAGTACATCTGTCAGCTGGCATTTTACAGTAGACGATTCAGACATCTATCAGCATCTGCCTCTTACTGAAAACGGGTGGCATGCTGGCGACGGCACCGATGGTACAGGGAATCGCAAATCAATCGGGATTGAAATCTGCGAAAATGCAGACGGCGATTTTGACAAAGCAGTAGCTAATGCGCAGTGGCTGATCAAAAAATTGATGAAGGATCACAATATTTCGCTGGATCGTGTTGTTCCCCACAAAAAATGGTCCGGAAAAGAATGTCCCCGCAAACTCTTAAATCAATGGAGTGCATTCAAAAACGGAATTTCTTCCTCTGATACGCCATCTAAAGAATCACCCAAATCTTATCCTCTGCCTTCAGGAGTAATAAAACTTACTGCGCCTTATAGAAAAGGCACAAAAGTTCTTCAGCTGCAAAAGGCTTTAGCAGCACTTCATTTTTACCCCGATAAAGGGGCGAAGAATAATGGTATTGACGGCATTTATGGACCGAAGACAGCAAATGCCGTGAAACGTTTTCAGCTGATGAATGGATTAAAAGCTGATGGTATCTACGGACCGAAAACAAAGGCCAAGCTTAAAGCGAAATTAAAATAAATGCAGAGGTAATCAGTAGCCTGTTTCCTCTGAAGCAGGTTATTGCAATCAACTCTCTGAAGTGTTTTTTCGCAGAAAAAGACGGGAACTGAAATAGATATCTCACCCCTTAATGGAAACAGAATGATTTTAGTCGAGAGGGACACGTTAACAATAGAGAGAACGCTATAACGAAAAAACTCTGCGTTGAATGAAACAGAGCAGAGGTATAACATAAAGGTGAAGCTTTTGGGGGTGTAAAGATGAAGTATATGTTCATCCTTTTCCTAGTGCTGTTCGTTACAGCAGGATGCGAAGGAAGGGGATACGAAGACGTGGTAGCATTTGGTGACAGCAATACACGCGGCTCTAATTGGGATTATCGTGACTATCCAAAAGCGCAGCAGTGGGTCAATATATTAAAAACGGCTGAACGCGGGAATCTTGATATCCTCAATGCAGGAATTGGAGGACAAACGACAGAAGATGCCCGTTTACGGTTTCAAACAGATGTACTCGATCAAAAACCTAAGCATCTTTTTATTATGTTTGGCACTAATGACGCCGCGATTCTGGCTGAAGGAAAGCCGAGAGTGTCAAAGCTGCGTTTCAGAGAGAATCTGGTTTACTTTATAAAAGAAAGCAGAAAACACGGCATCAAGCCTGTTTTAATGACGTGTATTCCTATTATTGAAGGAAACGGAAAGCATCACCTCTTTTACTATTCCAGATATAAAGCGGCTGCTTTTGAATCAAAAGGCGGGGCGAGAAAGTGGCATAACTCATACAATGATATTACAAGAGATGTCGCGAAACATATGAATGTGCCTCTCGTAGACAATTGGAAGCATTTTATTGAAGCAGACGGCGGAGAAGCTACTGATGAAGCGCTTATCCAATCCGGCTTGATAGATCCTTCAGGCAATCATATGACACCAAAAGGGGCAAGGGTTGTTTATGAAGGGATACAAGATGGGCAGGTCCTGAAGCGCTGATCCGGACAAAGGCCTAAGCCGTTTTATTTCTCCTACATAGGCTGTTATAGAAACATTTTTAAGGAGGCGCGCTTCACATGTACAGCGGGTATTTATACACGTATCCATTCGGCGGCTGGCCATATGGACAAGCAGAGCATACGGATACGCTTTTATCGTTGTTTTGATTGTTGTTCTCCTGATTGTGGGCGGAGTGTATTAGTTCACATAAAATCCAGCCCTGAAAACACCTCTTTTTAGGGGTGTTTTTTGCTGAAAACAGTAGTAAAGCGCGTAACTGAAGTGATATAATATCAGTCATCTGAGTAAAAAAAGGAAATACGCCCGGAAAAAATAGACAAATTCCTATTAAGAAGATACGGAAATAATATGTCCGAGCGATCTTCTTTTTATTTCGTTTTCGATTAACTCGATAAAGTCGCGGTTTAAATTCATTTCGGTGGCTTTGAAATAGGATTCTATTAATAGTTCATCAGACAATTTTCTCATGCTAGGAACCCAATTAATGGGAGAGACACCTCCTTCATAGTTGGAATCATTCATGACTTTGTGACATACATTTATAGGTTGCGTTCATCTGAAGCTGAAGATTATCTTTAATCTACCATGAATTGCATATAAGAACAATCGTTCTGTTATCCACACCAAAAAGTGGATAACTTGTGAGTATCATGTTTATAATTTGTCTAAAGAGTGATGTAATAAGAGTGGATAGTGTGTGTAAATTTATCCACACCTGGTGAAGAAACCCAATTTTTGTCGAAATTTTTTTGCTCAGTTTTTCTTTAAGCGCAAGTTCGATTTTTTTCGACATTAATTTTAAGAGAAAGAAAAGGGAAGGGTGCGGGTTTTGTTAAAAAAGTTTTTTTTACCTGACGAGTTTGTAAAAAATATTTTTCATATTACACCTGAAAAATTAAAAGAACGAAATGTAAAAGGAATTATCACTGATCTGGATAATACGCTTGTTGAATGGGACAGACCAAACGCGACGCCGCGATTGATCGAGTGGTTTGAAGAAATGAAAGAGCACGGCATTAAAGTGACGATTGTCTCTAATAATAATGAGCGAAGAGTAAAACTTTTCTCGGAACCGCTCGGTATACCATTCATCTATAAAGCAAGAAAACCGATGGGCAAAGCCTTTAATAGAGCAGTGCGCAATATGGAGCTGAAAAAAGAGGACTGTGTTGTCATCGGAGATCAGCTGCTGACTGATGTACTCGGCGGGAACCGTAACGGCTACCATACGATCCTGGTCGTGCCTGTGGCTTCCTCAGACGGCTTTATTACGCGTTTTAACCGCCAGGTCGAACGCAGAATACTGAGTGCTCTCAAACGAAAAGGGCACATTCAGTGGGAGGAATAAGAATGGAAAAGGTTGTTTGTATCGGTTGCGGAGTCTCAATTCAAACCGAGGACAAAAACGGTCTGGGATACGCGCCGCCGGCTTCGCTTTCTAAAGAAAGTGTAATTTGCCAGCGCTGCTTCAGACTGAAAAACTACAATGAAATACAAGACGTTTCCTTAACGGATGATGACTTTTTAAACATCCTTCATGGAATTGGAGAAACCGATTCTCTCGTCGTTAAAATTGTTGATATTTTCGATTTTAACGGCAGCTGGATTAATGGATTGCAGCGCTTAGTCGGAGGAAATCCTATATTGTTAGTCGGAAACAAGGCGGATATTCTGCCTAAATCGCTCAAAAGAGAACGGCTGATCCAGTGGATGAAGCGCGAAGCGAAAGAGCTTGGCTTAAAACCGATTGACGTATTTTTGGTCAGTGCGGGACGCGGCCAGGGAATCAGAGAAGTCATTGATGCGATTGAGCATTACCGTAACGGCAAGGATGTTTACGTTGTCGGCTGTACCAATGTAGGGAAATCAACGTTCATTAACCGGATTATCAAAGAAGTGTCCGGTGAAGACAACATCATCACAACATCGCAATTCCCGGGCACAACTCTTGATGCGATTGAAATTCCGTTAGATGACGGCTCAGCGCTTTATGATACACCTGGAATCATCAATCACCATCAAATGGCGCACTATGTAAACAAAAGGGATTTAAAAGTACTTTCGCCCAAAAAGGAACTGAAGCCGCGCACATTCCAGCTAAACGATCAGCAAACGCTGTATTTCGGGGGACTGGCAAGGTTTGATTATGTTTCAGGTGAAAGAGCTGCCTTTGTCTGCTATATGCCGAATGAATTAATGATTCACAGAACGAAACTGGAAAATGCTGACGCGCTTTATGAAAAGCACGCAGGAGAATTGCTCACACCGCCGGGAAAAGATGATATGGATGAGTTTCCAGAACTGGTTGCCCATACGTTTACGATGAAAGAGCAAAAGACAGATATCGTTTTTTCTGGGTTAGGCTGGGTAACGGTGCATGACGCGGATAAAAAGATAACGGCTTATGCGCCAAAAGGCGTTCACGTATTTGTTCGGCGCTCATTAATTTAACAAAAAGGGGAGAGGGGTATGAAGAAGCTGTACGGGGTTATCGGAAATCCGATTGCGCATTCCATGTCGCCGGATATCCATAACGCGGCTTTGAAGGATCTTGGCTTGGACGGACACTACCATGCATTTAAGGTGGAAGAGGATAGTCTTGAAGATGCGGTAAAAGGAATAAGAGCTCTTGGCGTACAAGGCATCAATGTGACTGTTCCGCACAAGGTTTCCATCATGGATCATCTCGATCATATTGATGAGAGCGCAAAAGTGCTTGGTGCCGTTAACACTGTCAGAAGAGAAGGAGACAAGCTTGTCGGATATAATACAGACGGAGAAGGCTTTGTGAAATCTTTAATGAGAATTTTGGACAAACCAATCTCCGAGCTGTCTTTCTTAATGATCGGCGCGGGCGGGGCAGCGAGAGCGATTTTTACGACGATCGTCCGTGACAATCCGGAAAAGTTTGATATTTGCAATCGAACGATACAAAAAGCCAAACAGCTCACAGAATCTGCTCCCTCGTTCCGCAATGTAGAAGTGTTAAGCATAAAAGAAGCAGAAGAACGGCTTGAGCAGTATGATGTAATTATCCATACAACATCTGTAGGTATGTATCCAAACGTGGAAGATATTCCGCTTTCGCTGCAGCGTGCTGCAAGCAGTGCGGTTGTTTGCGATATCGTGTATAATCCGATTCAGACTTCACTATTAAAAGAAGCAAAGCAAAAAGGTCTGAAAACACTGGATGGAGTCGGCATGTTTGTTGAGCAGGCGGCATTGTCTTTCCGCTTGTGGACGGGACATGAACCTGATGTTGAAAAAATGAGATCTATTGTAGTAGGGAAATTAGGAGGAAAATAATGCTAACAGGAAAACAAAAACGTTTTTTGCGTTCAAAAGCGCACCATTTAAGCCCGATTTTTCAAGTAGGAAAGGGCGGAGTCAATGACAACATGATTAAACAAATTTCTGAAGCGCTTGAAGCGAGAGAGCTGATTAAAATCAGCGTTCTTCAAAACTGCGAAGACGATAAAAATGATGTTGCGGAAACTCTTGTTAATGGAAGCCGCGCACAGTTGGTTCAGACGATTGGCAATACGATTGTTTTATATAAGGAATCAAAGGAAAATAAACAGATCGAGCTTCCTTAAGGTGGTTGAAATGAAGAAAATCGGAATTTTCGGAGGCACGTTTGATCCTCCGCATAACGGTCACCTTTTAATGGCGAATGAGGTGCTGTATCAGGCGGAGCTCGACGAAATTTGGTTTATGCCCAATCAAATTCCTCCCCATAAACAGGATGAAGACTATACAGACAGCACTCATCGGGTGGAAATGCTGAAGCTTGCTATTCAGTCTAATCCATCCTTTAAGCTGCAGCTGGCTGAAATGGAAAGAGAAGGCCCGTCATATACCTTTGATACCGTTTCTCTACTAAAGCAGCGATATCCGAATGATCAGCTATTCTTTATCATCGGTGCTGACATGATTGAATACCTGCCGAAATGGTATAAGCTGGACGAGCTGCTGAACCTTATTCAATTTATCGGAGTAAAGCGCCCCGGTTTTCATGTTGAAACCCCTTATCCGCTTCTCTTTGCAGACGTTCCGGAGTTTGAGGTATCATCGACTATGATAAGGGAACGGTTTAAAAGCAAGAAGCCCACTGACTACTTAATCCCTGATAAAGTGAAGAAGTATGTAGAGGAGAATGGTTTATATGAATCGTGAGGAGGCACTTGCCTGCGTCAAGCAGCAATTGACCGAGCATCGATATATCCATACAATTGGCGTAATGAACACGGCGATTGAACTTGCGGAGCGCTTTGGCGCCGACTCCAAAAAAGCGGAAACGGCGGCTATCTTTCATGATTACGCCAAATTCCGTCCAAAAGAAGAAATGAAACAAATTATTGCCAGAGAAAACATGCCCGCGCATCTGTTAGATCACAACCCGGAGCTGTGGCATGCTCCGGTCGGCGCTTACCTAGTCCAGAGGGAAGCGGGAATTCATGACGAAGATGTTCTTGACGCGATCAGATACCATACCTCTGGGCGTCCGGGCATGACGCTTTTAGAAAAAGTCATTTACGTTGCCGATTATATTGAACCAGGCCGTAAATTTCCCGGTGTTGATGAGGTGCGCGAACTAGCCGAAACGGATTTGAATCAAGCGTTGATTCAGTCGATCAAAAATACAATGATTTTTCTAATGAAAAAAAATCAACAGGTTTTTCCAGATACATGTTTAACTTATAACTGGCTTGTGTCTGGCAAATGAACAGGAGGAATATGTGAATGAATCAAAAGTCCATTTTAAATATTGCAGCTGCGGCTTGCGACGATAAGCGGGCAGAGGATATTTTAGCACTGGATATGGAAGGAATTTCTCTGGTTGCTGATTATTTTCTGATCTGCCACGGTAATTCAGACAAACAAGTTCAGGCCATTGCGCGTGAAATCAAGGACCAGGCAGAAGAAAACGGCATTGAAGTCAAAAAGATGGAAGGCTTCGATGAGGCAAGATGGGTATTAGTTGACCTTGGGGATGTGATTGCCCATGTGTTTCACAAGGACGAAAGAAGCTATTACAACCTAGAAAAACTGTGGGGAGATGCTCCGCTCGCAGACCTGGAACTTGGAATGAACCAATGATTTACCAAGGCTTTGCAAGCGTGTATGACGAGTTAATGTCTCACGCACCTTACGACAAATGGACAGAGTGGATTGAAGCATCTCTGCCGGAAAAAGGCCGTATTCTCGATTTGGCATGCGGCACCGGAGAAATTTCAATCCGGCTTGCCGAAAAAGGCTTTGAAGTCACTGGGATTGATCTCAGTGAGGAAATGCTCTCATACGCCCAGCAAAAAGTACCAGCTAAACAGCCGATTCTTTTCCTTCAGCAGGACATGAGAGAGATTACCGGCTTTGAAGGCCAGTTTGATGCGGTTGCGATCTGCTGTGACTCCTTGAATTATTTAAAAACGAAAAATGACGTGATGAATACCTTTAAAAGTGTATTTCAGGTGCTGAAGCCGGACGGCATATTGCTGTTTGATGTTCATTCACCGTATAAAATAACCGAGGTTTTTCCTGGCAGCACGTTTGCTGATCAGGACGAAGATATCAGCTATATTTGGCAAAGCTTTGCCGGTAGTGAAGAGCTTTCCGCCATTCATGATATGACGTTTTTTGTTTGGAACGGAGAGGCGTACGACCGCTTCGACGAGACACATGAGCAAAGAACGTTCCGAGTGGATGAATACGAAGAAATGCTGGCAGGCTGCGGTTTTCAGTTTCATAAGGTCACCGCTGATTTTACCGATTCAGCCCCGTCACCACACTCTGAACGCCTGTTCTTTAAAGCACAGAAATCAAAAACCATCGTTTACTAAGACGATGGTTTTTAAAATGCTTTTTTACCATTTTGCATACAACAAAAGACTATGGCATACTCGTTTACACATGAAACTGCTTCTTCACCGCGGAAATATCCTCTTCATACTTCAAATGCGTATTTTGAAACACCCGATGAAACATATCCTGTACACCGCTTTCGAGGGCTTTTATGCCTTCTCCTGTCACACCGCCTTTTACGCAAACCTTTTCCTGTAATGCAGGAAGAGTATACAATTCGGTTTCTAACAGCTTTCCCAGCCCGACAAGCATCTCTTTACACATGTGAATAGCGTCCTGTTTAGACACTGACGTTTCCGTAACGGCTGCATCTATAAACCGCTGTACCAGATAGCTCATAAAAGCGGGTCCGCAGCTTACGATATCTGACGCTACTCTTGTGATGTCACTTTCAATTTGCAGCGGATTCGAAATGTGCTTCATCAGCTCGTTTAATTTTGTTTTTGCTGCCTCCCCGCAGCTTTTGCCAAAGGTGACGAGAGAAACGCCAGCAAGCGCCCGGTTTGTAATACTCGGGATTACTCGTGCCACCTGACATGGCACATACTGTTCCAGCTGATCAGTCTGAAGCGGGCTTGTAATGGAAATGAGAATGTGATCCTTTCTTAGATAAGGAACTGCCCTTGACAATAATGGATATATATCAAGCGGCTTTACACAGATGAAAATCATCTCATTTTCTGCAACAAGATTTTCAAGGCTCTCTGTTACGTTTAAGCTGTTGTAGCGGTTTTTTATCTTCAACGCTTTTTCAATTGTGCGGTTTGTGATTGTGATGCTTGAGGGATCGGCTGCTTGTGATTCAATAAATGATTCTATAAGGATCGTACCCATATTTCCAGTGCCGATAAAGCCAATCTTCAATGATTTCCCCTCCTTTGAGCTATTATCCTCTAAACCATATGTGATAAAGAAACAAAATATGACGAAAGCGGGGCGCATGCCAGTTGAATTGGTTGAATCAACATAAAATGATCATCATGTCAGTGGCCTTTGCTGCTGTTCTCATTGCGGTTCTTTGTCTCTTTTTTTTCATCGGGCATAACAAAGAGCCTGTAAAACAAGTGATATCTAGTGAAAAGGATAATGCTGAGGTCAAGCAGGAAGTGACAAAAGACAAAGCGGAAGAAAATATTGTAATTGACATAAAAGGTGCTGTTAAGCATCCCGGCGTTTATGAAATGCATGCAGGGGACAGAGTGTCGCAGGCTATTGAGAAAGCAGGCGGCATCGGCGAAAAAGCAGATGAAACGCAAGTGAATTTGGCGGAACTTTTGCAGGACGGTACAGTGGTGTATATACCGAGTGAGGGAGAAGAGGAGCCGCAGCAAGCGGCCGGAGGTGCTGTACAAAGCAGCACGGGGAAAGAGGCCTTGGTCAATATCAATACAGCAACATTAGAGGATTTACAAAACATTTCAGGAGTAGGGCCTTCAAAAGCCGAAGCGATTATTGCATATCGGGAAGAGAACGGGCGTTTCCAGGCAATTGAAGATATCACAAAGGTTTCGGGAATTGGCGAAAAATCATTTGAAAAAATAAAGTCTTCCATTACAGTAAAGTGAATTGACGGTCATGTATGATGATAGGTAAACTAAAGAACAGGCAACACAACATTTGGAGGGAACAACGTGGAACGAATTTCATGGAATCAATATTTTATGGCGCAAAGCCATTTACTGGCACTGCGCAGCACCTGCCCGAGATTGTCTGTCGGCGCTACCATTGTCAGAGATAAACGTATGATTGCAGGAGGATATAACGGATCAATCGCAGGCGGCGTACATTGCGCGGACGAAGGATGCTTAATGATAGACGATCATTGCGCGAGAACGATTCACGCGGAAATGAATGCGATTCTTCAATGCTCTAAATTTGGAGTGCCGACAGATGGAGCGGAGATATATGTTACGCACTATCCGTGTATTCAGTGCTGTAAGTCTATCATTCAAGCCGGTATCAAAACAGTATATTACGCTGAGGATTATAAAACACATCCGTATGCCCAGGAGCTATTTGAGCAGTCTGGCGTTACGGTTGAACAGGTTGAACTTGATGAGATGATCGTTGATCTGAAAAACAGAGAAAAGCTTTCATTTGTAGCGGGACTTTTAGAGAAATTAGCGGATGCCGGTCTCGCAGAGGAAGATTTGAAGAAAATACATGAACAGGCTAATAAACTTTTTACGAGTTATGTGTGATTGATGCGACATTCGCGTCTACTATTGCCTTTGGCGGCAGCTTCAGCAACGGCTGGAATTGCTGCCGCCTCTTATTTCTCCGCTGTCTTTCTCTTCTTCCTCTTTCTTCTTATTGTGTCAGTCAAAACAAGACAAGCTCCACTCATTTTTGTATGTTTATTCTCTTTTGTGCTCAATTTTGCCCTGTTTAAGATTACAGATTTTCAAAATACTTCTTCGTACAAGCAGGGCAGCTATCACTTCAAGGCGGTCGTTCATAGTATTCCTAAAATTGACGGAGATCGGATGTCTTTGCTGATCAAGACGCCTGATGGCGAAAAATGGGCTGCCTCTTATCGGATTCAGTCTTTAGCTGAGAAAGACAAACTGTCACATCTAGAGCCGGGTATGGCATGCGAATTGACTGGTACTTTGGAGAAGCCCAAACAAGCAACAGTGCCGGGAACATTTGATTATCACCAGTATCTTTACCGGCAGCATATTCATTGGAGCTACTCTGTCACATCTATTAGAAATTGCAGTCAGTCTTCAGGTGTCCGGTATAAGCTTCTCAGTTTGAGAAAATACATCGTATCATTCACGAACACCAAGCTTCCGTCAGATTCAGCAGGAATCGTACAGGCGCTTACAGTAGGTGAGAGGTCTTATTTGGATGACGATGTGCTTAACGCTTACCAAAATCTAGGTGTTGTCCATCTATTAGCCATCTCAGGCCTCCATGTCGGAATTTTGACAGCTGGCCTATTTTACGCAATGATCCGTTTGGGTATAACAAGAGAAAATGCGTCAATCCTACTCCTTTTGTTTCTGCCGATCTATGTTATTTTGACAGGCGCAGCGCCTTCTGTTCTCCGAGCCGCTCTGATGTCGGGCATCTACTTAGCGGGAAGCCTTTTTCAGCAGCGAGTGAATTCTGCAGGGGTAATCTGTCTTTCTTATATCCTCCTCTTGCTTTTTAATCCCTACTACCTTTTTGAAGCTGGATTTCAGCTTTCATTTGCGGTCAGTTTTTCTTTAATTCTCTCATCATCTATTTTTCAGCATAGCAAAACGGGTCTGGGACAGCTGACGATGGTATCTGTTATTGCCCAGCTAGGCTCACTACCCATTCTTCTGTATCATTTTCAGCAGTTTTCTATTATGAGCATTCCGATGAATATGGTGTTGGTGCCTTTTTATACATTCTGTATTTTACCGGCTGCTGTTATAGGAGTGATTCTATTATTTTTTTCAGCATCCGTCGGTCAATTTCTGTTCTATTGGTTTGATGTAATGATGACCTGGACCAACAGACTGATCACTAAAATCGCAGATATAGAAATATTCACAATCATCATCTCACGTCCTGCACCCGCACTTCTTCTCTTATTCACGCTCACTGTCATCATATTGCTTATGAGTACCGAGAAACGCTCATATCTCCGGCTGACCGTATCCGCAGGCCTTTTTTGTGCAACGCTTACCCTGCTCTTTATTTTCCCTTATGTTAGTTCCGATGGAGAAGTAGATATGATTGATATCGGACAAGGTGACAGTATGTTTGTCAGTGCACCCTATCAGAAAGGCCGTGTTTTAATTGATACAGGAGGCACTTTGTCTTATTCGTCAGAGCCTTGGCGGGAAAAACAGCATCCTTTTTCACTGGGGGAAAAGGTGCTGATCCCTTTTTTAACGGCAAAGGGCATCAAGCAGCTTGATGCGCTGATACTGACGCACGCAGATCAAGATCATATCGGAGAGGCAGAGGTTTTGCTAAAGCATCATAAAGTAAAGCGTCTCGTCATTCCGAAAGGGTTTGTTTCTGAACCTCATGATGAGAAAGTGCTGCGGACTGCCAAACAGGAGGGTGTGGCAATTGAAGAGGTGAAACGGGGTGATGTATTGCAAATAAAGGACTTGCAGTTTCATGTGCTGTCACCGGAAACGCCTGATCCGGCAAGTAAAAATAATTCTTCTCTCGTTCTATGGATGAAAACAGGCAGTCTCAGCTGGCTCCTGACGGGTGATCTGGAAAAAGAGGGGGAACAGGAGATTATTAGTGTCTTCCCAAATATAAGAGCGGATGTGTTAAAGGTGGGGCATCATGGAAGCAAGGGCTCTACCGGTGAAGAATTCATCAAACAGCTTCAGCCGAAAACGGCGATCATCTCAGCGGGAGAAAACAATAGGTACCATCATCCGCATCAAGAAGTTCTTCAATTGTTAAAGAGCCGACCCATCCGTGTGCTGCGCACTGATCAAAGCGGCACGATCCAATACACGTACAAAAACGGATCAGGAACCTTTTCTGTCTATCCTCCATATGATACATCAGATATGACAGAGGAGAATTAAAAAAGACTGCCGAGAAATCAGCAGCCCGGGCAGTCGTGTTATGAACCAACCAGGTGAATAACCGTTGCCATGACAAACAATAAGGCGAAAAATCCGAAGGACACAACAAAACCAACCGCTGAATCTACAGCATCATTTCGTTTGCTTTGAACGTTTTTTTCAAAATCATTCAATTTCATCCCCCCTGACTGACTTAAGTATAATGGAATCGATTTGAAAAATCTAGAAGCTAAGGTAACGTTTTCTGTTCTGGTGATTATCGCCTTTTTACAAGCTGTCCCGGGGGCTTGCGAACAGGCGTTTAATATAAATGGGGAAGCCGCTGTCAGGCTTCCTCTTTACTATTTTGCAAACTCAATTTAGGATAGAAGAGGATGATGAAAGAGAGGAAGTCGTACAACAATGGTATTTGATGTGTGGAAAAGCCTGAAAAAAGGCGATGTCCATCCGGTTTATTGTTTATACGGAAAAGAGACGTATCTGCTCCAAGAAACTGTCAGCAGGATCAGACAGACGGTGATTGATCAAGAGACGAAAGATTTCAACCTGTCTGTTTTTGATTTGGAGGAAGACCCGCTGGAACAGGCGATTGCCGACGCTGAAACGTTCCCATTTATGGGGGAGCGGCGCCTTGTCATTGTGAAAAATCCATATTTTTTAACGGGTGAAAAAAAGAAAGAAAAAGTTGAGCACAACATCAGCGCGCTTGAATCTTATATACAATCACCGGCGCCATACACGGTCTTTGTTCTGCTTGCGCCTTATGAAAAACTGGATGAACGGAAAAAACTGACCAAAGCACTAAAAAAGCAGGCGTTCATGATGGAGGCAAAGGAATTAAACGCGAAGGAAACGACAGACTTTACGATCAATCTGGCGAGAACCGAGCAGAAAACAATCAGCACTGAGGCGGCAGAGCATTTGGTTTTGCTTGTAAACGGGCATCTGTCATCACTTTTTCAGGAGATTCAGAAACTCTGCACGTTTATTGGAGACCGTGAAGAAATCACGCTGGATGATGTAAAGACGCTTGTGGCGAGAAGTCTGGAACAAAATATCTTTGAACTGATTAATAAAATCGTCAACCGAAAACGGACTGAGAGTCTGCAAATTTTTTATGATTTGCTCAAACAAAATGAAGAGCCGATCAAAATTATGGCTCTCATATCGAACCAGTTCCGGCTGATCCTGCAGACGAAATATTTCGCGGAACAAGGGTACGGCCAAAAACAGATTGCTTCTAACTTAAAGGTGCATCCATTCCGGGTAAAGCTGGCAATGGATCAAGCGAGGCTTTTTTCAGAAGCTGAGCTCCGGTCTATTATTGAACAGCTTGCCGTGATGGACTATGAGATGAAAACCGGGAAAAAGGACAAGCAGCTTTTACTAGAGCTTTTTCTCTTGCAGCTGTTAAAAAGAAATGAAAAAAACGATCCTCAATTATGAGGATCGTTTTTGTTTTATGCAGAAAGTCCGTTCACTTTTTTCGCTAGTCTTGATTTGTATCGAGCTGCGGCATTTTTGTGTACAAGACCTGTTTTCACTGCTTTATCAATACGTTTAGCTGCTTCAGTAAGAGCAGTTTTCGCTTTGTCAGCTTCGTTGTTTGCAACAGAAGCTTCAACTTGTTTGATTGCAGTACGCATAGCAGATTTGATTGTCGCGTTATGAGCGCGGCGTTCGTTATTAGTTTTTGTACGTTTAATCGCTGATTTAATGTTTGGCATGTGTTTCACCTCCTAAGATACAACCTGTAGCACAGTGTCTTAAGGTTAAATCTTCTTCACAATAGAACAAATTGTATTCTATCAAACACACCTTTAGATTGCAATATAAATGTAAAGTATTTTTCATTGAAGGAATGCTTTTAAGCATGATTCATTTTATAAATGGAAACAATATGGTTAGTGAATATTCGAAGGAGGCCCTGTATGAAAAAGAGTGAGCTGGATGTAAATCAGTATTTGATACGTACGGATTTAGCGGTTGAAACGAAGGAAGCCATGGCTAATCGTCAGGCTGTGCCTGCAAAAGAGATAAAAGGTTTTATTGAAAAAGAACGCGATCATGGCGGAATAAAAATCCGCACTGTTGATATCACGAAGGAAGGCGCAGAGCTTTCCGGAAAAAAAGAAGGACGTTATTTAACGATTGAGGCCCAGGGGATCAGAGAAAATGATTCGGAAATGCAAGAGAAAGTTTCTGCTGTATTTGCGGAAGAATTCTCAGCCTTTCTGGAAAGCCTTAAGATCTCAAAGGATGCGAGCTGTTTAATTGTCGGCCTCGGCAACTGGAACGTGACACCTGATGCGCTCGGTCCGATGGCTGTAGAAAATCTATTAGTGACAAGACATTTATTTAAACTCCAGCCTGAAAATGTGCAGGAGGGCTACAGGCCTGTCAGCGCATTTGCTCCTGGTGTCATGGGAATTACAGGCATCGAAACAAGCGATATTATTAAAGGGGTCATCGAGCAGTCGAAACCCGATTTCGTGATTGCCATTGATGCACTTGCGGCGCGGGCGGTAGAAAGGGTCAACACAACCATTCAAATATCAGATACAGGAATACACCCGGGATCAGGCGTCGGAAATAAACGTAAAGACTTGAGCAAGGACACCCTAGGCGTACCTGTCATTGCAATTGGTGTACCGACGGTCGTTGACGCGGTAACAATTGCCAGCGACACGGTTGACTACATATTAAAGCATTTTGGCAGAGAAATGAGAGATAACAGTCCGTCGAGATCGCTTGTTCCGGCGGGGATGACGTTTGGGAAAAAGAAAGTGCTTACTGAAGAGGACCTTCCCGACCCAAAACAGCGTCAATCGTTTCTCGGCATAGTGGGGACTCTTGAAGACAACGAAAAGCGGCAGCTCATTCATGAGGTGCTGGCACCTCTGGGCCATAATTTGATGGTCACGCCGAAGGAAGTCGATTCATTTATTGACGATATGGCAAATGTGCTGGCAAACGGATTAAATACAGCGCTTCATGAAAAGGTGTCTCAGGAAAACAAAGGCTCCTATAATCACTAAACGGTTCTACTTCCTCTAGCTTGTTCATAGAGTAATTACTAGACAAGCGCTGGAGGGATTCAATGAGAAATAAACGCAGAAACAGACAAATTGTTGTTGCGGTGAATGGCGGGAAAGCGATAAAGGCGATCTTTCTATTTATCGCAAGCCTATTAGTGATTTTTGTTTTATCCGGTGTGCTGACGTCTCTCCGGCCGGAACTCAGGCCATCGTCTAACTCTTTTTACGGGATTGCCGACGAACTGCCGGGTGACGTATTTGCACACTTGCTGCGGATGGAAAACCATTATTTCGCTTCTGACCTTTCTCAAACCGACAGCTCATTTCATCTATCACGTCTTTCTTTAAAGCTGGCGACAAGTATTAATCTCGAGGATCCGCGAAGTTTTCTTGGACGCGAGCTGCCTGGGTTTGCGCAATTTGACACAGAGATTCTTTTAGCGGGACAAGGAACCGATTATACAAACATGCCGTCGGAATCCCCGCCGCCTTCAAAGGTGATGCAGGAAGAAAGAGAAGCGAATTTGGCGGAGATTGAAAAACAGCAGACGCAAACAGACAATACGCAAAAAGACCCGCCAAAACAAACAACCGGCGATAAGAAGGTTGTCTTTATCTATCACACGCATAATACGGAATCTTATCTCCCGCTATTAAAAGGTGAGACCGATCCCGATATGGCGCGTCATTCTAAAGCAAACGTCACCCTCGTGGGAGACATGTTCGGGAAAGCGCTGGAATCTCAAGGTATCGGAGCCACAGTTAATAAAACGGATATACAGGCAAAACTGAGCAAAAAAGGGTTGAATTATGCCAGATCTTACGATGAATCAAGGCCGGTCGTACAAGAAGCCCTTGCTTCAAACAAAAATCTGCAATATATCATTGACATCCATAGAGACTCCAGGCGCAAGAAAAATACGACGGCAACCATTAAAGGGAAAAGCTATGCCCGGGTCGCATTTGTGGTCGGCAAAAAAAGCAAGAATTTCGAAGAAAACTACAAAATTGCAAGCGAGCTTCACAAGCTGATGGAGAAAAAATACCCGGGACTCAGCACAGGGGTCTTCTCTAAAGGCTCACCAGGAGATAACGGAGTTTACAACCAAGACTTAAACGACAGAGCGCTTTTGCTTGAATTTGGCGGAGTGGATAACAATCTCGAAGAGCTGCAGCGGGCGGCTAACGCAACTGCTGACGTATTCAGCGAAATGTACTGGGATGCTGAAAAAGTTAACGCCGAAAGCGGCGAGACGAAAAAACAATAGAAATAGGTGGTCGAGTTGATTGCATATCTTGGCAAATGCTTGCTTCTTGTGACGATGATGTTTATAGGCGTCCTGTTCGGCATGCAGCAGGCAAATAACGGCATGCTGAGCATGAAAGGCTATCATGATCCTTCACTGAAAGGCGCGTTTACGCTCACAGACGGAGAAAATAATGAAAAAGAAGCAACCGTTTTAGGGGAAACAGTAACCTCGAAAGATTTAGAAGAGAAACAAAAAGAGCTTGAACAGGTGGAAACGTTTAACCTTTTCTCTAAAGCAGGAAAAACGCTTTCTGACACAGTGACCAACACAGCTCAATCGATGTATGAATGGATACGGGATATGAGAAAATAAATGCTTGAAAGAGAAAAGCAGCCCCAGTATGAGAGGGAACTTTTCTCTTTCTTGTTTTACATTGAATCTTTACAATCCTATTGATATAATCTAAGCTAGTGTATTTTGCGTTTAATAGTAGGAGTGATAGATTGTGACAGATAAAGAAAAGCGTTTAGAGAGGCAGTCGAGAATTCGGAATTTCTCCATCATCGCCCATATTGACCACGGAAAATCGACCTTAGCGGATCGTATTTTAGAAAAAACGTCGGCAATCACTCAACGAGAAATGAAAGAACAATTGCTTGATTCTATGGATCTTGAACGCGAACGGGGCATTACCATTAAATTAAACTCTGTTCAGCTTAAATACAAAGCAAAAGACGGAGAGGAATATATTTTCCACCTGATTGACACACCGGGACACGTCGATTTCACATATGAAGTATCCCGAAGTCTTGCTGCCTGCGAAGGAGCGATACTTGTCGTGGACGCGGCGCAAGGAATTGAAGCGCAGACGCTTGCGAACGTTTACCTGGCGCTTGATAATGACCTTGAAATTCTTCCAGTCATTAATAAAATCGATCTGCCAAGCGCAGAGCCGGAACGTGTTCGCCAAGAGGTGGAGGACGTCATCGGCCTTGACGCATCGGAAGCTGTGCTCGCTTCAGCAAAAGCCGGGATCGGGATTGAGGAGATTTTAGAGCAGATCGTGGAAAAGGTGCCTGCTCCGACCGGAGATCCAGAGGCGCCGCTTAAAGCGCTGATCTTTGACTCGCTTTATGACGCTTACCGCGGTGTCGTGGCTTATATCAGAGTCGTAGAAGGAACGGTAAAGCCGGGGCAAAAAATCAAAATGATGGCAACCGGCAAAGAGTTTGAAGTGACAGAAGTCGGTGTGTTCACGCCGAAAGCAACTCCGACAGATGAACTGACGGTCGGCGATGTAGGCTTTTTAACTGCTGCGATCAAAAATGTCGGTGACACACGCGTCGGTGACACGATCACAAGCGCGTCCAATCAAGCTGCCGAAGCATTGCCTGGATATCGCAAGCTGAACCCGATGGTGTACTGCGGTTTATATCCGATCGATACGGCCAAATACAACGATTTAAGGGAAGCTCTTGAAAAGCTTGAGCTGAATGACTCATCGCTTCAATATGAAGCAGAGACATCCCAAGCGCTCGGATTCGGTTTCCGCTGCGGATTTTTAGGTATGCTTCACATGGAAATCATTCAGGAGCGGATTGAGCGGGAGTTTAAAATTGACCTGATCACTACAGCGCCGAGTGTTATATATGATGTGTATATGACAGACGGGGAAAAGGTTGTTGTCGACAACCCGTCCAATATGCCTGACCCACAAAAGATCGAAAGGATCGAGGAGCCGTATGTTAAAGCGACAATGATGGTGCCGAACGATTATGTCGGTGCGGTGATGGAGCTTTGCCAAGGAAAACGCGGCAATTTTATCGACATGCAATATTTAGATGCAAATCGCGTCAGCATTGTCTATGACATGCCGTTAGCGGAAATCGTCTATGAGTTTTTTGATCAGCTGAAATCAAGCACAAAAGGCTACGCTTCCTTTGATTACGAACTGATCGGCTACAAACCGTCTAAACTTGTCAAGATGGACATTATGCTGAACGGAGAAAAAATCGACGCCCTTTCATTTATCGTGCATCGCGATTACGCGTACGAACGCGGAAAAGTAATTGTAGAAAAACTGAAAGAGCTCATTCCGCGCCAGCACTTTGAAGTACCGATTCAAGCGGCGATCGGCCAGAAAATCGTGGCCCGCTCTACCATTAAAGCGATGCGTAAAAACGTATTGGCTAAATGTTACGGCGGAGACATCTCGCGGAAACGGAAGCTTCTTGAAAAACAAAAAGAAGGAAAACGCCGAATGAAGCAGGTCGGCTCAGTTGAAGTGCCGCAAGAAGCATTTATGGCGGTCCTGAAAATGGATGACAATCCGAAAAAATAATAGAAGCCGCCGCAGTCCTGTACTGCGGCTTCTTTCTTTAAAGAAGGTGAATACATTGAAATCAGCTTATATCCATATTCCATTTTGTGAGCATATTTGCCACTACTGCGATTTCAATAAATATTTTATTCAAAGCCAGCCTGTCGGCGAGTATTTAAACGCACTCGAGAAGGAAATGATAAATACGATAGAAAAAACGGGGCAGCCTGATCTGCATACGATTTTTATCGGAGGAGGCACGCCGACATCCCTCTCTGAAGACCAGCTCGAAAAATTAATGGACATGGTCAGCCGTGTGCTGAAGCCTTCAGGCGCCTTAATAGAGTTCGCTGTTGAAGCGAACCCGGACGACCTATCGGCAGAAAAACTGAAAATACTCAAGGAAGCGGGCGTTAATCGTTTAAGCTTCGGTGTGCAAACATTCGAAGACGACCTTCTAGAAAAAATCGGACGGGTGCATAAACAAAAAGACGTATTTGCCTCTTTTGAACGTGCAAGGGAAATTGGTTTTGAAAATATCAGTCTCGATTTGATGTTCGGTCTTCCCGGACAAACGCTTAAACACCTTGACCACTCTTTAAAAACTGCTTTATCCCTGAACGCAGAGCATTATTCCGTTTACTCTCTCATTGTAGAACCGAAAACGGTATTTTATAATTTGATGCAAAAAGGGCGGCTTCATCTGCCGGCGCAGGAACAGGAAGCCGAGATGTACGAAACGGTGATGAGCCGGATGGAAAAGGCCGGTATTCACCAATATGAAATCAGCAATTTTGCGAAACAAGGCATGGAATCTAAGCACAACCTGACGTACTGGAGCAACGAGGAATATTTCGGCTTCGGAGCAGGAGCCCACGGGTATATCGGGGGAATTCGAACAGTAAACGTCGGACCTGTCAAACATTACATTGACCTGATAGCTGAAAAAGGTTTTCCTTATCGGGATACACATGAAGTGACGATGGAAGAACAAATTGAAGAAGAGATGTTTTTAGGGTTAAGAAAAACATCCGGAGTCAGCAAAAAACGGTTTGCGGAGAAATACGGCCGTTCTCTTGATAAACTTTTTCCCGGCATTTTAAAAGAGCTTTCTGAAAAGGGACTGATTCTCAACACGGAGTCAGCCGTTTGTTTGTCTCATCAGGGAAAATTATTGGGTAATGAAGTTTTTGGCGCTTTTTTGGGTGAGTTATAATTGACATTTTTCTTGTGGTTTGATACTTTTGTTATAGATTTAGCACTCGCTTGTTGAGAGTGCTAACAGAGGTGATGATGATGTTAACCAATCGTCAGCTGCTGATCCTTCAGGTCATAATCAACGATTTTATTAAATCGGCGCAGCCCGTCGGATCAAGAACTCTTTCGAAAAAAGATGAAATCACATTTAGCTCTGCAACAATAAGAAACGAGATGGCTGACTTGGAAGAACTGGGCTTCATTGAGAAAACCCACTCTTCCTCAGGACGTGTTCCGTCGGAAAAAGGGTACCGGTACTATGTTGATCATTTGCTGTCGCCCGTCAAACTGACAAAAACCGACCTAGACCAAATCCACTCGATCTTCAAAGAAAAAATATTCGAGCTGGAAAAGACAGTTCAAAAATCAGCACAAATTTTGTCCGATCTTACGAATTATACGTCTATCGTGCTCGGGCCGACCCTGAGCGAGAATTATCTTAAACAGATTCAAATCATACCGATTCAGCCCGATAAAGCGGTAGCCATTCTCGTTACCAATACGGGGCATGTGGAAAACAAAACGATTAATTTTCCAACCAAAATGGATCTGTCTGATATTGAAAAGCTGGTAAATATACTGAACGACCGTTTAACCGGTGTTCCGATGGATGAACTGAATGAACGCATTTTTAAAGAAGTTGTCATGTACTTAAGGCAGCACATTAAGAACTATGACAACATACTTGAAGCGCTGCGTTCAACATTTCATTCGACAAGTCACGTTGAAAAATTGTTTTTCGGCGGGAAAATCAATATGCTGAACCAGCCGGAGTTCCATGATATCGGGAGAGTGCGGTCGTTGCTTTCTCTGATTGAAAAGGAGCAGGACGTGTTGAAGCTTGTCCAATCTTCAGATACGGGCATTTCGATTAAGATCGGAAAAGAAAACGACTATGAAGAGATGGAAAACTGCAGCCTGATTACTGCCTCATATTCAGTAGATAAGAAGCAAATAGGCTCAATTGCGATCATTGGACCAACCCGCATGAATTATTCAAGGGTCGTCAGTCTGCTTCAGCATGTGACTTCAGACTTGTCAAAAGCATTAACAAGTTTGTATGATGAATAAGGGAAAATTGGCAAATTTTATCGAAGGGCATCACCCGCCCTTCTCCTTACACTTTTGAGGGAGGTGAACACAATGTCAGAAGAAAAACAAACCGCGGAACAAAACGAAACAGAAGAACAAGAAGTAATCGAAGAACAAGCTGCCGCTGAAGAACAGCAGGAAGAAACAAACGAAAGCGAACTTCTTCAAAATCAAATTAACGAATTGCAAGGTTTGCTTGAGGAAAAGGAAAACAAACTTTTGCGTGTTCAAGCAGACTTTGAAAACTATAAACGACGCAGCCGTTTAGAAATGGAAGCGTCCCAGAAATACCGTTCTCAAAACATCGTTACTGAATTGCTGCCAGCTCTTGACAGCTTTGAAAGAGCGCTTCATGTTGAAGCCGACAATGAACAGACGAAAAGTTTGCTCCAAGGAATGGAAATGGTCCACCGCCAGCTCGTTGAAGCCTTGAAAAAAGAAGGTGTAGAAGCAATCGAAGCTGTAGGACAGGAATTTGATCCGAACCTTCACCAAGCCGTTATGCAGGCTGAGGATGAAAACTACGGCTCCAACATTGTCGTTGAGGAAATGCAAAAAGGCTACAAGCTGAAGGATCGCGTCATTCGCCCTTCCATGGTAAAAGTGAATCAATAATTACATAGCAGGAGGTTATTCAAGTGAGTAAAGTTATCGGAATCGACTTAGGTACAACAAACTCATGTGTGGCAGTGCTTGAAGGCGGCGAGCCTAAAGTCATTGCTAACGCTGAAGGGAACCGCACAACTCCATCTGTTGTTGCGTTCAAAAACGGCGAACGCCAAGTAGGGGAAGTGGCTAAACGCCAATCTATTACAAACCCTAACACCATTATGTCTGTTAAACGCCATATGGGTACAGATTATAAAGTTGAGATTGAAGGAAAAGATTACACTCCTCAAGAAGTGTCTGCTATCATCCTTCAACACCTTAAATCATACGCTGAAAGCTATCTTGGCGAAACAGTATCAAAAGCAGTTATCACAGTTCCTGCATACTTTAACGATGCTGAGCGTCAAGCGACAAAAGACGCTGGTAAAATCGCAGGTCTTGAAGTAGAACGTATCATCAACGAGCCGACTGCAGCAGCGCTTGCATACGGACTTGATAAAACAGATGAAGATCAAACGATCCTAGTATACGACCTTGGCGGCGGTACATTCGACGTTTCCATCCTTGAGCTGGGCGACGGTGTGTTTGAAGTTCGTTCAACTGCCGGCGACAATCGTCTAGGCGGGGACGATTTTGACCAAGTCATCATCGATCACCTTGTATCTGAATTCAAAAAAGAAAACGGCATTGATCTGTCTAAAGATAAAATGGCGCTACAGCGTTTGAAAGACGCAGCTGAAAAAGCGAAAAAAGATCTTTCCGGCGTATCTTCTACGCAAATTTCTTTACCGTTTATCACAGCTGGAGAAGCAGGACCGCTTCACCTTGAACTGACATTAACTCGCGCTAAATTCGAAGAGCTTTCTTCTCATTTAGTAGAGCGCACAATGGGCCCTGTCCGTCAAGCGCTTCAAGATGCAGGACTTTCTGCAAGCGAAATCGACAAAGTCATCCTTGTCGGCGGATCAACTCGTATCCCTGCCGTACAAGAAGCAATCAAAAAAGAAACTGGAAAAGAAGCACATAAAGGCGTAAACCCGGATGAAGTTGTAGCGCTTGGTGCTGCAATTCAGGGCGGCGTTATCACTGGTGATGTAAAAGACGTAGTTCTTCTTGACGTTACACCGCTTTCTCTCGGTATTGAAACAATGGGCGGCGTATTCACAAAACTGATCGACCGCAACACAACAATTCCGACAAGCAAATCACAAGTGTTCTCAACTGCTGCTGATAACCAAACAGCTGTTGATATCCATGTTCTTCAAGGTGAGCGCCCAATGTCTGCCGACAACAAAACACTCGGCCGCTTCCAGCTTACTGATATCCCGCCAGCACCGCGCGGCGTGCCTCAAATCGAAGTTTCCTTCGATATTGACAAAAACGGTATCGTAAACGTAAGAGCAAAAGACTTAGGCACAGGAAAAGAACAAAATATCACAATCAAATCTTCTTCAGGTCTTTCTGATGATGAGATCGAACGCATGGTAAAAGAGGCGGAAGAAAATGCTGACGCTGATGCGAAGAAAAAAGAAGAAATCGAAGTCCGCAACGAAGCAGATCAGCTTGTTTTCCAAACTGAGAAAACATTAAAAGATCTAGAAGGCAAAGTGGACGAAGAACAAGTGAAAAAAGCCAACGATGCCAAAGATGCTTTAAAAGCAGCAATTGAGAAAAACGAATTTGAAGAGATCAAAGCGAAAAAAGATGAGCTTCAAACAATCGTTCAAGAGCTTTCTATGAAGCTTTATGAAGAAGCTGCTAAGGCACAGCAAGCTCAAGGCGGAGAAAACGCTGAAGGCAAAGCGGATGACAACGTTGTCGACGCTGAATACGAAGAAGTAAACGACGATCAAAACAAAAAATAAGTTCTTTTTAGGGTCAGTCCCGCTTCTGGGACTGGCAAAAAGAACACATTTCATAATCTGATTCAATGGTTAGAAAGTCAAAGTCAGGCATCTCTTGGCTTTGACTTTTTTTCTTGCCCGGGATAAAAGGAATTGAAAAATCATAATTCAAAATGATACAATCTAATTTATGTGAGAAATTCGGGAGAGTGAAGTAGATGAGTAAGCGTGATTACTATGAAGTGCTGGGTGTAAGTAAGAGCGCTTCAAAGGATGAAATAAAAAAGGCTTATCGAAAGCTGTCGAAAAAATATCATCCTGACATTAACAAAGAAGCCGGATCAGATGAAAAGTTTAAAGAAGTCAAAGAAGCATACGAAACGCTGTCTGATGATCAAAAACGGTCTCATTACGACCAATTTGGCCATACTGATCCTAACCAAGGCTTCGGCGGCGGCGGTTTTGGCGGCGGCGACTTCGGCGGTTTTGGTTTCGATGATATTTTCTCAAGTATTTTCGGCGGCGGCACTAGACGAAGAGATCCAAATGCACCGCGTCAAGGGGCGGATTTGCAATATACGATGACTCTGTCATTTGAGGACGCCGTTTTCGGAAAAGAAACGACCATCGAGATTCCGCGTGAGGAAACGTGCGATACATGTAAAGGCTCAGGGGCAAAACCTGGTACAAAACCGGAAACGTGCTCGCACTGCGGAGGCTCCGGCCAGCTAAATGTGGAGCAAAACACGCCGTTTGGAAAAGTTGTCAACAGACGAGTGTGCCACCACTGCGAAGGTACGGGTAAAATCATTAAAAACAAATGTGCGGATTGCGGCGGCAAAGGAAAAATCAAAAAACGCAAAAAAATCAACGTCACAATTCCTGCCGGTGTAGATGACGGGCAGCAGCTGCGTCTCTCAGGACAGGGTGAACCAGGCGTAAACGGCGGCCCTGCAGGGGATTTATTTGTCGTATTCCACGTGCGCGCCCACGAATTCTTTGAGCGCGACGGAGATGATATTTACTGTGAAATGCCGTTAACGTTTGCTCAAGCCGCTCTTGGAGATGAAGTGGAAGTTCCGACGCTTCACGGGAAAGTGAAATTGAAAATCCCTGCCGGTACACAAACAGGAACAAAGTTCAGATTAAGAGGCAAAGGCGTTCAAAATGTCAGAGGCTATGGACAGGGTGACCAGCATATCGTCGTCCGCGTTGTCACGCCGACAAACTTGACAGATAAACAAAAAGATATTATCCGTGAATTTGCCGAAGTCAGCGGAAACCTGCCTGATGAACAGGAAATGAGTTTCTTTGATAAGGTAAAACGCGCGTTTAAAGGCGATTAATTATTGGATGAGGAGTTGGTAGTTTTGAAATGGTCCGAATTAAGCATTCACACAACACATGAAGCGGTCGAACCTATCTCAAATATTTTGCATGAAGCTGGTGCGAGTGGGGTTGTGATAGAGGACCCGCTTGATTTAATTAAAGAACGTGAGAATGTATACGGGGAAATCTACCAGCTCGACCCCAATGATTATCCGAACGAGGGTGTCATTGTCAAAGCGTATCTGCCGGTCAACAGCTTTCTTGGAGAAACGGTAGATGGCATTAAAGAAACAATTAATAATCTGCTTCTTTATGATATTGATTTGGGCAGAAACCATATCACCATTTCCGAAGTGAACGAAGAGGAATGGGCGACTGCCTGGAAAAAGTATTACCATCCTGTGAAAATTTCTGAAAAGTTTACGATTGTACCAACGTGGGAGGAATATACGCCGGTACATACGGATGAGCTGATTATTGAAATGGACCCGGGAATGGCATTCGGAACAGGCACACACCCGACAACCGTACTTTGTATTCAGGCGCTTGAACGCTTTGTGCAAAAGGGTGATAAAGTGATTGATGTAGGCACAGGCTCCGGAATTTTAAGTATTGCGGCTGCAATGCTTGAGGCTGAATCGGTTCATGCCTATGATCTTGATCCCGTTGCTGTAGAAAGCGCACGTCTCAATTTGAAGTTAAACAAGGTTAGCGATATAGCTCAAGTCAAACAAAATAATTTGTTAGACGGGATTTCAGGAGAACATGATGTGATCGTTGCCAACATTTTGGCTGAAGTTATCCTTCGTTTTACTTCACAGGCCTATCATCTGCTGAAAGACGGCGGGCACTTTATTACTTCAGGAATTATCGGCCAAAAAAAGCAAGAGGTAAAAGAAGCATTGGAACAGGCTGGTTTTACCATTGTGGAAATCCTCTCAATGGAAGATTGGGTCAGCATTATTGCGAAAAAATAACAGTTAGTAGGTGTCACAGCGTATGCAACGATATTTTATCGAGCTCACGAAGCAGCAAATGGAGGAAGCGCCGGCTATTTCAATTACCGGAGAAGATGTTCATCATATTGTCAATGTCATGAGAATGAACGAGGGAGACCAAATTATCTGCTGCTCTCAGGATGGCTTCGAAGCAAAATGTGAACTTCAATCTGTTTCCAAAGAAAAAGTGTCCTGTCTTATGATAGAATGGACGAATGAAAACAGAGAGCTTCCGATAAAGGTTTATATTGCAAGCGGCCTCCCGAAAGGGGATAAACTGGAATGGATTATCCAAAAGGGGACTGAGCTGGGAGCTCATGCCTTTATTCCTCTGCAAGCCGCACGTTCTGTTGTCAAGCTGGATGACAAGAAAGCGAAGAAAAAGCGGGAAAGATGGACAAAAATTGCGAAGGAAGCGGCGGAGCAATCGTACCGAAACGAAGTGCCGCAAGTGCTGGATATCCATTCCTTTCAGCAGCTTCTTGACAAGGTGCACAATTTCGATAAATGTGTCGTTGCATACGAAGAGTCATCGAAGCAAGGAGAAACAAGCTCGTTCAGCGCAGTTGTAAGCAGCCTTCCGAAAGGATCATCCCTTTTGATCGTATTCGGTCCCGAAGGCGGTTTAACAGAAGCGGAGGTTGAGCGGCTCACGGCGAAAAACGCTGTTCCGTGCGGCCTCGGACCGAGAATTTTAAGAACAGAAACCGCTCCGCTATACGCGCTGAGCGCGATTTCTTATCATACAGAGTTATTAAGAGGTGATTAATAATGGCAACTGTTGCGTTCCATACGCTTGGCTGCAAAGTCAATCATTATGAAACAGAAGCAATCTGGCAGCTTTTCAAAGATGCGGGCTATGAAAGAAGAGACTTTGAACAAACAGCTGACGTATATGTCATTAATACATGTACAGTAACAAATACGGGAGATAAAAAAAGCCGCCAAGTGATCAGACGCGCCATTCGTCAAAATCCTGACGGCGTCATCTGCGTCACAGGCTGTTATGCGCAAACCTCGCCAGCGGAGATTATGGCAATCCCGGGCGTTGACATTGTAGTCGGAACTCAGGATCGTGAAAAAATGCTCGGCTACATCGATCAATATCGTGAAGAGCGTCAGCCGATCAATGGCGTCAGCAACATTATGAAAGCTAGAGTATATGAAGAGCTTGATGTACCTGCTTTCACAGACCGGACAAGAGCGTCATTAAAAATACAGGAAGGCTGCAATAACTTCTGCACGTTCTGTATCATTCCGTGGGCGCGCGGACTTCTCCGTTCACGTGACCCGGAGGAAGTCATTAAACAAGCACAGCAGCTTGTTGATGCGGGTTATAAAGAAATCGTACTTACTGGTATTCATACAGGCGGCTACGGTGAAGATATGAAAGATTACAACTTTGCCAAGCTTTTGAGAGAACTTGACGCCCGTGTTCAAGGCGTGAAACGGATCAGAATTTCGTCCATCGAGGCAAGCCAGATCACAGACGAAGTAATTGAAGTTTTAGACCGTTCAGATAAGATTGTGCGCCATTTGCACATTCCGATTCAATCCGGGTCAAACACAGTGCTTAAACGGATGAGACGCAAATACACGATGGAATTTTTCGCTGACCGTTTAAATAAACTGAAAAAAGCACTTCCGGGCTTAGCCGTAACCTCCGATGTCATTGTAGGCTTCCCTGGCGAAACAGAAGAAGAATTTATGGAAACCTATAACTTTATTAAAGAAAACAGATTCTCTGAACTTCATGTGTTTCCTTACAGCAAACGTACGGGAACGCCAGCTGCGCGGATGGAAGACCAAGTGGATGAAAACGTCAAAAATGAACGTGTACACCGCTTGATTGCACTTTCTGACCAGCTTGCGAAGGAATATGCCTCTGATTATGAAAATGAAGTCCTCGAAATTATCCCTGAGGAAGCATTTAAAGAATCAGATGAAGAAAACATGTATGTCGGCTACACAGACAACTACATGAAAGTTGTTTTCAAGGGCACGGAAGACATGATCGGCAAAATCGTGAAAGTAAAAATACTAAAAGCAGGCTATCCATACAACGAAGGACAGTTTGTCCGTGTTGTTGAGGATGACATAACAGAACAAATGCGTATGTCTTCTTAACCTAAAAAAACCGGTGCATCTAAATGTGCCGGTTTTTTATGTTCAGTTTTTAACTGGGATAAGCCATTTGATAAGGCTGTAAAACAAGTTGGTAAGCGGCAAAAATAAGAGAGCTGATACAACATTAAATAGCAGACTGAAATGGGCAATTCTTTGGGCAGGGTCAGCCGAGAGCTGTTCAACAAAGCCGGTCGCTGCCGCCAAAAACGGGTATACAATTGCTACGCCGATCACGTTAAACAAAACATGGGCGCACGCTGTCTGTTTTGCCGCATATCCGCCGGATACAGCAGCCATGACAGCTGTAATGCATGTCCCGATGTTTGACCCAAGCACAACGCTCATTGCCTGTGTCAGTCCGATAACGCCTTCATTCATAAAGCTCATTAAAATGCCGATGCAGACAGAACTTGAGTGGATGATAGCAGTTAACACCATGCCGATAAACAAAGCAGCCCAGTTTGAGTCGTTCACATGATGAAGTATGCCTGCTCCCGTTTTCAGCTGAGTAAGCGGTTCTGCAAGGCGGCTGAAGCCTGTGATGCAAAAAAAGATAATCCCCAGTCCGAGGAAGCTTGTCCCCAGCTGTTTGAACGGATACCTGCCAGTCAGAAAAAACAGCAAACCGACAATCAAAAGAATCCAAATCAACACATCCATTTTGATTGCAAGAAATTCGGTTGTAAAGGTAGACCCGATATTTGTTCCAAGAATCATCGGTATTGTCCGTTTGAAAGAAAGGGCGCCCGCACTCACAAATCCGATGACAATTACCATAAAGGCGGAGCTGCTTTGGAGAAATCCTGTAAAAACAATACTGATAAGAAATGCCTTTAACGGATGATCCGTAAAAATCAGCAGCTGCTCTTCAATTTTTGAATACGTCAGCGAAATTAAACCTTTCCGAAGCATGTTCATCCCTGCGAGAAAGAATAAGATAAGAGCAGTAAAACTAATCAGAAGCAACATTTTATTCACCAACCCCTTTCTATCATTATATAGACAGGCAGTCCCGCTCATGACGGAAAAGTGAACGCACTTAGTTGACCTGACTGAAGGCTTATATTATAATGTCAAAGTACATGTTTATATGTGTAACTTAAAGGTAGTCGATTGGTGTATTCGGAGGGAGGGAAAGAGAATGTCAAAAACGGTCGTTAGAAAAAACGAATCGCTTGAAGATGCTCTTCGTCGCTTCAAACGCAGTGTATCAAAGACAGGTACTTTGCAAGAAGCAAGAAAGCGTGAATTTTATGAAAAACCTAGCGTAAAGCGCAAGAAAAAGTCTGAAGCTGCTAGAAAACGCAAATTCTAAAAGAGGGTGGATTTATGAGTCTTCTTGAGCGACTTAACCAAGATATGAAGCTATATATGAAAAGCCGTGAGAAAGACAAACTGACTGTCGTTCGAATGGTTAAGGCTTCACTTCAAAACGAAGCAATTAAGCTTAAGAAAGACAGTTTGACCGAGGATGAGGAACTCACTGTCCTTTCTCGTGAACTTAAGCAACGTAAAGACTCCCTCCAGGAATTTTCAAACGCTAATCGTTTAGATTTAGTAGATAAAGTTCAAAAAGAGCTGGACATTTTAGAAGTTTATTTACCACAGCAGCTATCAGAAGAAGAGCTGCGTACAATCGTAAATGAAACCATCGCTGAGGTCGGTGCGAGCTCAAAAGCGGACATGGGCAAAGTGATGGGGGCAATTATGCCTAAAGTAAAAGGTAAAGCTGACGGAAGTTTAATTAATAAACTTGTTAGCAGTCAACTGTCTTAAATGGCGAAGAAAAGGACATCTTTCTAAGAGAGATGTCTTTTTTTATACATAAAAAAATGAAACCTTTGATACATTTGTTACGTATGAAGAGAAGGCACTTATTATACGAGGAAGGAGGGATACATCGCCCTTGCTTCAAACAAAAGGATTCCGAGCGGCTCTTTTGAGCATATTTCTACTATCATTATTAGGAGTTCAGCTGCACACAAAAGCAGAAAAACAAACCGTCTACGTCATTCCCGTTGAAAAAAATGTCGAACAGGGTCTCGCCTCCTTTTTGTCGCGTTCGCTACAAGATGCAGAGGCTGCGCATGCAAACCATATTATTCTTGATATTAACACGCCGGGAGGACTGGTGAAATCAGCTATTGATATAGCGGACACGATCAACGAAACGGATATTCCGATAACTGCTTATGTAAACAAACGGGCATTGTCTGCTGGTGCATATATCGCGTTACAGGCTGACGCCATTTATATGGCACCAGGAGGAAAAATGGGAGCCGCGGCGATCATTGACGGTAAAGGTAATGCTGCTGACAAAAAAGCTGAATCATTTTGGCTTGCGGAGCTGGAAGATGCCGCAGCAAAAAACAACCGTGATCCAAAATATGCGCGTGCCATGGCAGACCCTGATGTAGATGCAAAAGAAGCGGGCGCGCCGAAGGGAGATCTGCTTACGCTGAATGCAGAAAAAGCTGTTGACGTAGGCTATTCGGAAGGAACCGTTAACAATCTTTCCGCGCTTGTGAAGAAGCTTGGATACGAAAATGCACATATCAGCTATGCCGAGGAAAGCTTTGCAGAGAAGGCAGTGAGGTGGCTGACCAGTCCGATTGTTGTTCCTATTTTATTGACAATTGCCTTCTTAGGCCTTACTGTTGAGCTTTTTTCTCCAGGTGTCGGTCTGCCTGGAACAGCCGGATTTATTGCTTTGATCCTGTTTTTTTACGGACATCTTGCAGCGGGTCTTGCCGGATATGAAACGGTTCTCCTCTT
The DNA here is from genome assembly GCF_020708615.1 of Bacillus sp. LBG-1-113. Classification (NCBI taxonomy): domain Bacteria; kingdom Bacillati; phylum Bacillota; class Bacilli; order Caryophanales; family Bacillaceae; genus Bacillus; species Bacillus sp. LBG-1-113. The sequence continues at coordinate 480,359 of NZ_JAJFDG010000001.1, forward strand.
TATAGCAGGGGTGATTCTGATCCTGATGGAGATATTCCTCCCCGGAGGAATTATTGGTTTACTTGGCTTGGGAGCAATTGTTGCGAGCTTATTTTTGGCCGCGGGAAGCTTCACAGTCATGGCGGTTTCTCTCTTGATCGCCTCAGCTGTTTCCATTACAGCTTTCATTTTACTGACAAGGGTGTTGGGAAAGCGTATGAAATTCTTTAAGAAACTTATATTAAATGATTCTACAAATACAGAGAGCGGTTATGTATCAAATCAAACGCGCACGGACTTAATTGGCAAGGAGGGCGTGACCTTTACGCCGTTGCGTCCCGCGGGAACCGTCATTATTGATGACGAACGTCTTGATGTGGTATCAGAAGGATCATTTACAGCGAAAGATAAAAAAGTAAAAGTAATCAAAGTGGAAGGCTCGCGCATTGTCGTGAGAGAAATTTAAACAGAAACGAGGAGAAGTAGCATGGACCCATCAACATTAATGATACTGGCTATTGTTGTAGTAGGGATCATTGTTTTAGCTGTATTTTTTACATTTGTACCAGTTATGCTCTGGATTTCAGCTTTAGCAGCCGGAGTTAAAATCAGCATTTTCACTTTAGTAGGGATGAGGCTTCGCCGCGTCATACCGAACCGGGTAGTTAATCCGTTAATTAAAGCGCATAAAGCGGGACTCGACGTTGGAACAAACCAGCTTGAAAGCCACTATCTTGCCGGAGGGAATGTAGATAGAGTCGTTAACGCACTTATTGCAGCTCAGCGCGCCAATATTGAGCTTACATTTGAACGCTGTGCTGCCATCGACCTTGCCGGCCGTGATGTATTGGAAGCCGTGCAAATGAGCGTTAATCCGAAGGTCATTGAAACACCATTTATTGCGGGTGTTGCCATGGACGGAATTGAAGTGAAGGCGAAAGCGAGAATTACAGTAAGAGCCAATATTGACCGCCTCGTCGGGGGTGCTGGTGAGGAAACGATTGTAGCCCGTGTAGGCGAAGGGATCGTCTCTACAATCGGTTCATCCGAAAACCACAAAAAAGTGCTGGAGAACCCTGATATGATTTCTCAAACAGTTCTCGGTAAAGGCCTGGATTCAGGCACAGCCTTTGAAATTCTTTCGATTGATATTGCTGATGTTGACATTGGTAAAAACATCGGGGCGATCTTGCAGACGGATCAGGCAGAGGCCGATAAAAATATTGCTCAGGCCAAAGCCGAAGAACGTCGTGCAATGGCTGTTGCTCAAGAACAGGAAATGCGCGCACGTGTAGAAGAAATGCGAGCTAAAGTGGTTGAAGCCGAAGCGGAAGTGCCGCTTGCGATGGCCGAAGCGCTTCGCGAAGGAAATATCGGCGTCATGGACTACATGAATATTAAAAACATTGATGCAGACACAGATATGCGTGATTCATTCGGTAAATTAACGAAAGACCAATCGGATGAAGACCGCAAATCATAATCTCTCTATGCAGAAGGGAGAATATTGATGGAAGATATACTGACGAATCCGCTTGTTATTGCAGTGATTATCGGAATTATTTCCACGATTTTCGGCAAAGTGAAAAAAGAAGAAGAAAAAAACAATCAAAATCAAAAAAGAAAAAAGCCGCAGACCATGAAACCTGCTTCTGTTCAGAATAAACAATCAGCTAAAGAAACGCCTGCTCCTATTCCAAACCGCTTGGAACAGATGAGACAAGAAGCTGAAGAAAGACGAAAGGAAACAGAAAGAAACCTGAAAGGGCTTGAGCGGGATCTTACTGCCGCCAAAAATAAAGCGGTGTACACCAAGCAAAAACTGCTACAGGTCAATAAAGACACTGTGGTGCAAGGCATTGTCTTAGGCGAAGTATTCGGTCCGCCAAGGGCAAAAAAACCTCATCACACAATGCGTGCAGCCCGCAAAAATTAAGTGTTAGAACCCTCTTTCAAATCATACATATGAGATGAAAGGGGGTTCTTTTTGTATGGGGCATAGAAAGAATCGTTTAAAAGCTTGGCTGACAAGAGCATTGGAAATTCCCCCGGACGTTATGATGGATCTGCCGCGGATAACAATGGTCGGCAGACTTCATATCTACATAGAAAACCACAGAGGCCTTCTGCTGTTCAGTGAGAATGAAGTGAGGCTGATGCTGAAGCAGGGCCAGTGCATCATATCAGGAGAAAACTTTGTGATCAAAGCGATTCTTCCGGAAGAAATACTTTTGGAGGGTACGATTGATGTCGTTCGATATGTTGAGTCATAAAGCCGAGGGGGAAATGTTGTGAAAAATAAATGGCTGTCTTTTTTTGAGGGTAAGGTCCAGCTTGAAGTGACGGGACGAGGCATTGAACGGCTCCTTAATGAATGCACAAGAAGAGGGATTCCGATCTTTCATCTGAAAAAAAAGAAAGAAGCCGTCTTGTTATATATACAGCTTCAGGATGTACATGCCTTTCGGCGTGTCAGGAGAGAATTTGACTGTAAAGCCCGTTTTATCAATCGAAAAGGATTCCCGTTCTTATTGCTGAAATCCAAGCTGAATTTAGGATTTACCATTGGTTTTGCGCTTTTTTTTATCCTTTTATTTTTGCTCTCCAATATGGTGTGGAAAATTGAAGTGACTGGCGCAAAGCCTGAAACGGAGCACCAAATGATGCAGCATCTGAAGGGAATAGGCGTCCAAAAAGGGCGATTGCAGTTTTTAATGCAGTCTCCCGAAAAAATACAAAAATCGTTAACCAACGGAATAGACAATATCACTTGGGTCGGAGTCGATTTGAAAGGCACGACCATCCATATGAAAGTTGTGGAGAAAAATGAGCCGGAAAAAGAAAAGTATGCCAGTCCGCGCCACATTGTCGCCAAAAAGAAAGCAACCATTACAAGAATGTTTGTGCAGAAAGGACAGCCCATGGCCGCAATTCATGATCATGTGGAAAAGGGACAAATGCTTGTCTCCGGCTTAATCGGAAGCGAAGATGAGCAGCAGGAAGTCGCCTCTAAAGCTGAAATTTACGGTGAGACCTGGTACAGATCTGAAGTAACAGTGCCACTTGAAACATTATTTAACGTCTATACGGGCAAAGTAAGGACAAAGCACAAGCTTTCTTTTGGCTCATGGGCTTTCCCGATCTGGGGAATGACGTTTAAAAAAGAGGAATTAAAACATCCAAAAACAGAACAAGAGAAGCATTCGCTTCATTTTCTCGGTTTGGAGCTCCCTGTTTCTTATATCAGAGAGCAAACGAGAGAAAGTGAAGAGGCTTTGCGAAAATATACGGAAGAAGAAGCAGTTCAAGAAGGAATCAAAATGGGTAAACAGGATGTAGAGAATAAAATAGGCGAGGACGGCGAGGTGAAAAGTGAAAAAGTTTTGCACCAGACAGTCGAGAATGGTAAAGTAAAGTTGATTATTCTCTACCAAGTTATAGAAGATATCGTTCAAACCACACCTATTGTCAGGGAGACTGAAGAATGACAGAACATTTACTTGCGATTAATCAAAAACTGAAAAGCCCGGACGAGGCGCTTTCACTGTTCGGGAATCAAGATTCTTTTTTGACACTGATGGAGAAAGATCTGGATGTAAATATCATTACGCGAGGCGAAACGATTTATATTTCAGGCGGTGAAGAATCGTTTCAGATTGCCGACAGGCTGCTGGAATCACTTCTCGCATTAATTCGCAAGGGGATAGAGATCTCTGAACGTGATGTGATTTACGCCATCAAAATGGCAAAAAAGAATGAGCTTGAATATTTTGAAAGCATGTATGAAGAAGAAATTACAAAAAACGCAAAAGGCAAATCGATCCGTGTGAAAACCATGGGACAGCGGGAATACGTAGCAGCCATGAAACGAAATGATCTTGTATTCGGTATTGGCCCGGCTGGAACCGGAAAAACGTATCTTGCTGTCGTAAAAGCAGTCCACGCATTGAAAAACGGACATATTAAAAAAATCATTTTAACAAGACCTGCCGTAGAAGCCGGTGAAAGCCTCGGTTTTTTACCAGGTGACCTGAAAGAGAAAGTAGATCCTTATTTGCGCCCGCTGTATGACGCTCTTCATGATGTGCTTGGAACAGATCATACAGAACGTCTGCTGGAAAGAGGAGTTATTGAAATCGCTCCGCTCGCTTATATGAGAGGCCGGACGCTTGATGATGCCTATGTTATACTTGATGAAGCACAGAACACTACGCCTGCCCAAATGAAAATGTTTTTGACGAGACTGGGTTTTGGCTCTAAAATGATCATTACAGGTGACGTTAGCCAAATTGATCTGCCGAAAGGCGTCAAATCGGGACTTGCAGTAGCGAGAGAGATGCTGAAAGAAATCGACGGCATTTCTGTGATTGAACTGGACCAGACAGACGTGGTCAGACATCCGCTTGTTGCGAAAATTATTGAAGCATACGATAAGCAAAATTAATCCTGAATGACCCGATCGCGCGTTATCGGGTCATTTTTGCTTATCAGCTTGATTTTCTAGAGGAGGTTCTTGTGTTGAAAAAGAAGGGGAAGACCAAAAGCGGCTCAACAAAGTGGCGCGGCTTTAAAAATGCACGCTCCATGCATGTACTGCTGTATCTTCTGCTGGCTGCGATTATGTTCGCATTGCTTTTTGTACATGTGAAGCCGGAATCGCTTGATTTAGACCTGTTTTCAGTCAGCGACAAGACCATTTATGCTCCGGCAACCGTGGAAGATCAAAAAGCGACAGAGGAAAAAAAGCAAGCTGCTGAGGATGCGGTCGAAGATCAATATACCTTAAAGAAGGATTATACAGACAATCGAATTGATCTTGTGTCATCGATATTTGACAGTATTAGTGAAGTGAAAAATTCAGCAGAAGAAGACAGCAGTTCACCATCAGAAAAATCAATGATTAAGTCGGTGAAGAATAAGCTGACGTCAGATGTGAATGATTCTATATCAGAGGAAGCCATCAAGACTTTGCTGAAGGCGGACCATGAAGATTTTTCATTTGTCAGAGATACTGTCATAACAGCAGTAAACTCAGTGATGAGCAGTGAAATCCCGTCGGATAAATTATCTGAAGCAAAAGATAAAGTGGAAAAAGAACTGAAGAGTAATTCTATTCCGTCCAAATATTTGGGAGCCGCCACGGAAATCGGGCGTTACGCCATCATTCCGAATTACGTCTTTGATCCGAAAGCAACAGAGGCAAAGCGCCAGGAAGCGTCAGACAATGTTCAGCAGGTTCAGATCAAACAGGGGCAGGTGCTCGTGGAAGAAAATGACCTCATTGATCGGGAAGTATACAGAAAACTCGAGCTGACCGGATTATTAAATAACTCCAATTTGTTCAAGCCGATCAGCGGTCTATTGATTATGATTGGGCTTTTCATAGCTACACTTGTTTACTATTTCGAAAAACAGAATCAAAATCTGAAATTCAAACAAAAGTCGATCTTATTATTCTCCATTATTACAACGCTTTTACTTGTTATTATGGAGGTTGTCAGTTTATTTCAAAAGATTGAATATAACAATATTGGCTATCTTGTCCCCATTGCGGCCGGCGCGATCTTAATTAAGCTGCTGATGAATGAGCGAATCGCCATTTTAGGAAGTATCATTCTTGCGATTTGCGGAAGTATGATGTTTAATCAAGGTGTGACCGGAACATTTAATTATGTCATTGGTATTTATTATTTGATCAGCGGTATTTCTGGTGTATTGTTTTTAGGAAAACACAATGGCAGATCAAAAATATTGCAGACCGGACTTTTTGTGGCGTTTATCAATATGATTGTGGTTCTATCTCTATTATTGATTCAAAACACCGCGCTGTCAGGTCTGGAAATCGGGACGCTCATGCTGATGGGAGTTGTGTCGGGCTTTGCTTCCTCTGTATTAATTATCGGGCTTATGCCGTTTTTTGAGACAGGTTTCGGCATTTTGTCCACAATGAGGCTGATTGAGCTGTCCAACCCTAACCATCCGCTGCTTCGAAAAATACTGACAGAAACACCAGGTACATATCACCACAGCGTCATGGTCGCTAATTTGTCAGAGGCCGCCTGCGAGGCGGTAGGGGCAAATGGTTTGCTTGCAAGAGTCGGTGCGTATTACCACGACCTTGGGAAAACAAAGCGGCCGCAGTATTTTATCGAAAATCAAATGAATATTGACAATCCGCATGATAAGCTTTCTCCGCAGCTCAGTAAAAATATCATTATTTCGCATACCACTGACGGGGCGAATATGCTGAGGAGCTATAAATTTCCAAAGGAGCTTGTGGATATTGCTGAGCAGCACCACGGGACTTCTCTTTTGAAATTCTTTTATTATAAAGCGAAGGAAAAAGGCGATCAGATTACAGAGGAAGAATTCCGTTACCCGGGGCCGAAGCCGCAGTCAAAAGAAGCCGCGATTATCTCAGTGGCAGACAGTGTCGAAGCGGCTGTCAGATCGATGCATAATCCAAATCCTGAGCGAATTGAAAAGCTTGTCCGGGGCATCATATCCGATAAGCTTCAGGACGGACAGTTTAGTGAATGCGATTTGACATTTAAAGAGCTTGATACAATTGCAAAAACGCTTTGTGCAACATTAAAAGGAATTTTCCACTCCCGGATTGAATATCCGGAGGCTACTAAGAAGGTGAAATAGATGAGTTTACTGATTGATATCATAGATGAAACCGGAAGTGTCTCTGAAGAGATGCTTAAAGAAGTAGAAAATCTGCTTCAATTTGCTGCTGAGCGCGAAGGAGTTCAGGATCAGGCTGAGGTTTCTGTCACGATCGTTACCAATGAAGACATTCAGCAGATCAATAAAGAGTATCGGGGAAAGGATACGCCGACAGACGTCATTTCATTTGCTCTTGAAGAAGAGGGAGAAGATGAAGTTGAAATTGTCGGTGCTGAAATGCCGCCGGTTTTAGGTGACATTATCATCAGTGCAGATCGTACAAGAGAGCAGGCTGAAGAATATAACCATTCTTTCAAGAGAGAGCTTGGCTTTCTAGCGGTACATGGATTCCTGCATCTTTTAGGATATGACCATATGACGAAAGAGGAAGAAGAGGAGATGTTTACTAAGCAAAAGGATTTGCTGGACGCCTATGGACTCAAGAGATCATAGAAATGAGCTGAAGCGATTCCTAATGAGCTTCGTGCACGCAGGACGGGGCATATGGAAAACGGCGCGGACGGAGCGGAATTTTCAATTTCATGCCGCGGCTGCCTGCGCCGTTATCATTTGCGGTTTTCTCGTTAATCTCAGCTTGACAGAGTGGGCTATTATTTTTCTTTTGATCGGCGGAATGCTTTCGCTAGAGCTTTTAAATACAGCTATTGAACACACGGTTGATTTAGTAACAGATAAACATCACCCGCTTGCGAAGGCGGCTAAGGACGCTGCTGCCGGGGCTGTTTGCGTTTTTGCCGTGATTTCGTGTATTATTGGTTTACTTATTTTTTTGCCAAAGCTGTAATGGCTGAAAATTCTTACATTTATTTTACATTTTTAGAAATGGGCGTGAAAAAAGGAGCGCTATTATGTAAAATATAAAGTGATAGCGGTACCATTATAGGTAAGAGAGGAACATGTACACATGAACAGACAGGAATTGATAACAGAAGCTTTAAAAGCGCGTGACATGGCATATGCACCGTATTCCAAGTTTAAAGTAGGAGCCGCTCTTCTTACCAAAGATGGAAAAGTGTACAGAGGCTGCAATATAGAGAATGCGGCATACAGCATGTGCAACTGCGCTGAGCGTACCGCTTTGTTTAAAGCTGTTTCTGAAGGCGATACTGAGTTTCAGATGCTGGCAGTAGCTGCTGACACCCCGGGACCAGTATCACCGTGCGGAGCCTGCAGACAGGTGATTTCTGAGCTCTGCACAAAGGACGTTGTTGTCGTGCTGACCAATTTACAAGGACAAATAAAAGAAATGACTGCAGAAGAATTATTGCCAGGCGCATTTTCATCGGAGGATTTACATGACGAACGAAAGCTTTAAATCAGGATTTGTATCCATTATCGGAAGACCAAATGTAGGTAAGTCTACTTTTTTGAACAGAGTGATCGGCCAAAAAATCGCCATCATGAGTGATAAACCCCAAACAACGAGAAATAAGGTGCAAGGGGTTTTAACGACAGGCACATCACAAACAATTTTTATTGACACACCAGGAATTCATAAGCCTAAGCATAAGCTTGGGGACTTTATGATGAAAGTGGCGCAAAATACATTGAAAGAAGTCGATTTGATCTTATTTATGATCAATGCTGAGGAAGGTTACGGCAAGGGCGACGAGTTCATTATTGAGAAATTGCAGAATACCTCGACACCTGTTTTCTTAATCGTAAACAAAATTGACAAAATCCATCCTGATCAATTGCTTCTGCTAATTGACGAATACCGCGGGCGATATCCTTTTAAGGAAATTGTTCCGATCTCTGCATTAGAGGGAAATAATATTGAAACCTTGCTGGCGCAGATTGAAGCCTATTTGCCTGAAGGACCGCAGTTTTATCCAAGTGATCAGGTGACCGATCATCCGGAGCGCTTTATTATTTCTGAGTTGATCAGGGAAAAGGTGCTGCATCTGACAAGGGAAGAAATCCCGCACAGCATTGCGGTAAGCATCGAATCGATTAAAGGACAGGACAACGGATCCGTGCACGTGGCGGCAACAATTGTAGTCGAACGGGATTCTCAAAAAGGCATTGTCATCGGTAAAAAAGGAAGCCTGCTGAAAGAAGTCGGAAAAAGAGCGAGAGCGGATATTGAGGCCCTCTTAGGTTCTCGCGTCTATCTTGAATTATGGGTAAAGGTGCAGAAAGACTGGCGTAACAAAATGTCCCAGCTTCGCGACTTCGGCTTTAAAGAGGATGAATATTAATCTCTTGCTGTGTCATTATCTCACATGAACAGGGATAACTTAGCAAATTTTGTTTAACATGAAATGGAGGACATCTGGTCAAGATAAAGGTAAGAATTTGGAGTTTAGGTAAGCTAGTTTAACTACAGAAAGGTGGGTTTCTTGTGTTGAATTTTACCTGGAACGTATTTTCTCAAACAGGAAATGTTGATACGTATCTTCTTTTTAAAGAACTGGAAAAAGAGAACATGGAAAGACCCGAAGAACTAGAAGATGAGCTAGCCCGATTTGATTTTCCAATTTTATAGACCTCTTGACCGCTCCTGTTTTAGGAAGGTGCGGAAATGCTGACAAAATGTGAAGGAATCGTTCTTCGTACCAATGATTACGGAGAGACGAATAAAATAGTTACTTTACTGACAAGAGAGCACGGAAAAATAGGTGTTATGGCCAGAGGAGCCAAAAAACCGAACAGCCGTTTATCAGCAGTCAGCCAGCCCTTTTTGTATGGTTCATTCTTAATGCAGAAAACAACAGGCCTCGGAACCCTTCAGCAGGGTGAAATGATTCTCAGCATGAGAGGCATCAGAGAGGATTTGTTTTTAACTGCATATGCAGCTTTTATTGCCGAGCTTGTTGACAAAGGCACAGAAGAAAAAAAACCAAATCCCTATTTGTTTGAATTTATTTTAGAATCCTTTAAACAGCTTGATGAAGGAACTGACCCGGATGTTATCACCTTCATTGTTCAAATGAAGATGCTTGCTGTGATGGGACTGTATCCTGAGCTTAATCACTGTGTGCATTGTAAAAGCCAGGATGGGACCTTCCATTTTTCTGTTCGCGATAACGGTTTTATTTGCCACCGTTGCTTTGACAAAGACCCTTACAAGGTGCCGATTAAACCGCAAACGGCAAGGCTATTGAGATTGTTTTATTACTTTGATCTTTCAAGGATTGGCAATGTGTCCTTAAAGCAGGAAACGAAAGATGAAGTAAAGCAAGTTATTGACTTGTACTACGAAGAATATTCAGGAGTTTATCTGAAATCGAAGCGCTTTTTAGATCAAATGGAAAGCATGAAACATCTTATGGGTGAAAACAAAAGTTGACATCTGGCCCATCTTTTTATATGATCATTTATTATAAAATATGTTGCAGTGAGAGAAAGAAGTACTTGCGTATACCTCATAAAAGCGACCTTAGGACGGTGTAAGCTAAGGATGAGCACGCAACGAAAGGCATTCTTGAGCAATTTTAAAAAAGAGGCTGGGATTTTGTTCTCAGCAACTAGGGTGGAACCGCGGGAGAACTCTCGTCCCTATGTTTGCGGCTGGCAAGCATAGAGACGGGAGTTTTTTGGTTGCTGCCGCAGCAATTTTATGAAAGAAAAGTGGAGGTGCTTGAAATGAATATTCAAGACATGATTCTAACCCTGCAGAAGCATTGGTCCAATGAAGGCTGTGTGCTCATGCAGGCATACGATGTAGAAAAAGGGGCCGGCACGATGAGCCCGTATACATTTTTGCGCAGTATCGGTCCTGAGCCGTGGAAAGTGGCTTACGTTGAGCCGTCAAGACGCCCAGCTGACGGCCGATATGGAGAAAACCCGAACAGACTTTATCAGCATCATCAATTCCAGGTCATCATTAAACCGTCACCTGATAACATTCAAGAGCTGTATTTAGACTCTTTGCGCGCTCTCGGAATTGATCCGCTTGAGCATGACATCCGTTTCGTAGAAGACAACTGGGAAAATCCGTCTTTAGGCTGTGCGGGTCTTGGCTGGGAAGTGTGGCTTGACGGAATGGAAATTACACAATTCACGTATTTCCAGCAGGTTGGAGGACTCGAGTGTAAACCTGTTTCCGTTGAAATTACATACGGAATTGAGCGTCTGGCCTCTTATATTCAAGATAAAGAAAATGTATTTGATCTTGAGTGGACGTCAGGGTTTACCGTGAAAGATTTATTTATGATGGCTGAGTACGAGCATTCCGTTTATACATTTGAAACATCTGATGTTGATATGCTGTTCCAATTATTCAGCACGTATGAAAAAGAAGCGATCAAGCAAATGGATAACGGTCTTGTGCATCCTGCATATGACTACGTGCTTAAATGCTCGCACACATTCAACCTTCTTGATGCCAAAGGGGCAATCTCTGTTACAGAGCGGACAGGCTATATCGGAAGAGTGCGGAATTTAGCAAGAAAAGTCGCAAAAACCTATTATGAGGAACGAGAAAAACTAGGGTTCCCAATGCTTAAAGGGGAGGGTTCTTCTCATGAGTAAACAGGATTTACTTTTAGAGATCGGATTAGAGGAAATGCCGGCGCGCTTTTTGAATGAAAGCATGGTTCAGCTTGGCGAAAAGCTGACAGGCTGGCTTGCAGAAAAAAATATCGCACACGGTGAAGTGAAGCTTTTTAATACACCGAGACGCCTTGCTGTTTTCGTAAAGGGTGTAGCAGAAAAGCAGGATGATATAAAAGAAGAAGCAAAAGGGCCTGCAAAAAAAATCGCCCTTGATGCTGACGGCAACTGGACAAAAGCGGCGATTGGGTTTTCAAAAGGGCAAGGTGCCAGCGTGGAAGACTTGTACATGAAAGAAATAAAAGGCACAGAATATGTTTTTGTGCAAAAATTCCAAGCAGGCCAAGAAACCAAAACACTTCTGCCTGAACTGAACAGCTTAATTACAAGCCTTCATTTCCCGAAAAACATGAGATGGGGAAATGAAGATCTGCGTTATATCCGTCCGATTAAATGGATTGTCGCTTTATTTGGCCAGGATGTCATTCCGTTTGCAATCACAAATGTTGAGTCAGGCCGGACGACACAGGGGCACCGTTTCCTGGGTCATGAAGTGTCTATTGAATCGCCTTCAAGTTATGAAGAACAGCTGAAAGAGCAGCATGTGATTGCTGATCCAAATGTTCGCAAACAGATGATTCAATCGCAGCTGGAAGCAATGGCCGAAGAAAACAAATGGAGTATTCCGGTTGACGAGGACCTCCTTGATGAAGTCAATCATTTAGTAGAGTATCCGACGGCTCTTTACGGCTCATTTGAATCTGAGTTCCTGTCCATTCCTGAGGAAGTGCTTGTAACGACAATGAAAGAGCATCAGCGCTATTTCCCTGTTAAAGACAAGAACGGAGATTTGCTTCCTTACTTTATCACAGTCCGTAACGGAAACAGCCACGCAATCGAAAATGTCGCGCGAGGCAATGAGAAAGTGCTGCGTGCACGTTTATCCGATGCTTCCTTCTTCTACAAGGAAGATCAGAAGCTGAACATTGATGAAAATGTGAAGAAGCTTGAAAACATTGTGTTCCATGAAGAGCTTGGCTCTCTCGCTGATAAGGTAAGAAGAGTAACAGCGATCGCAGAGAAGCTTGCTGTCCGTCTTCAAGGTGATGAAGATACATTAAAACACGTGAAACGTGCTGCTGAAATTTCTAAGTTCGACCTTGTGACACATATGATATATGAGTTCCCTGAGCTTCAAGGAATTATGGGTGAAAAGTATGCGAGAATGCTTGGCGAACATGATGCTGTAGCTGTGGCTGTCAACGAACACTATATGCCTAGATCCGCAGGCGGAGAAACACCATCCACTTTCACTGGGGCAGTCGTGGCAATGGCGGATAAGCTGGATACAATCGCATCCTTCTTCTCTATTGGCGTCATTCCGACTGGTTCACAGGATCCTTACGGCTTGCGCCGCCAAGCGAGCGGTATTGTTGCGATTCTGCTTGACCGGAACTGGGGCATTTCGTTTGAAGAGCTGCTGACTTTCGTACAAACGGAAAAAGAAACCGAACTGTTAGATTTCTTCACTCAGCGTCTAAAATACGTCTTAAATGCGGAGCAGATCAGACATGATGTAATAGATGCCGTGCTGGAAAGCTCTGAGCTTGAACCGTATTCAGCACTCCACAAAGCGCAAGTGCTGGAGCAAAAACTGGGTGCCCCGGGCTTTAAAGAAACAGCTGAAGCTTTAGGCCGAGTGATCTCTATCAGCAAAAAAGGAGTTCGCGGGGATATTCAGCCTGAATTGTTCGAAAATGAATACGAAGCGAAGCTGTACGAAGCTTATCAAACTGCTAAACAAAATCTGCAGGAAAGCTTCAGCAAAAAAGATTATGAGGCGGCACTTTCTTCACTTGCAGCCTTGAAGGAACCGATCGATGCTTATTTCGACCATACGATGGTTATTGCTGATAACGAGGCATTAAAGGCAAACCGATTAGCGCAAATGGTAAACTTGGCGGATCAGATCAAGTCCTTTGCTAATATGAATGCCCTTATTGTAAAATAAAGAGAGAAAAGGCGGTTGCTGTGTGATCGGTAATCGTCTTTTCCCCATTTGAACGTTTTTTTGTTTGATTACAGAGCATTTACGTTATAATATGGTTTATTATTCTCTTTACATAGATATGAAGTGAAAAGGTGGTGAGTACGATCGAACTAAATAAACGGCAAGAACATATTTTGCAGATTGTAAAAGAAAACGGACCGATTACAGGGGAGCATATTGCCGAACAGCTGAATTTAACGAGAGCAACACTGCGTCCTGATTTAGCCATACTCACCATGTCAGGTTTCCTTGAGGCGCGCCCGAGAGTCGGTTATTTCTATACTGGAAAAACCGGTACGCAGCTGCTGGCAGATAAACTGAAAAAGCTTCAGGTGAAAGACTTTCAATCTATCCCCGTCGTTATTCACGAAAACGTTTCTGTATATGATGCGATTTGCACCATGTTTTTAGAAGATGTAGGTACTCTGTTTGTAGTGGACCGTGATGCTGTTTTAGTCGGAGTGCTTTCACGAAAGGATTTACTACGAGCCAGCATCGGCCAGCAGGAGCTTACTTCTGTCCCTGTGCACATTATAATGACTAGAATGCCGAATATTACCGTGTGCAGACGCGAGGATTATGTGATGGACATTGCAAAGCACTTAATTGAAAAACAAATTGATGCGCTGCCTGTCATCAAAGATACCGATAAAGGATATGAAGTGATCGGCAGAGTGACGAAAACGAATATGACCAAAATACTTGTCAGTTTATCAGAAAATGAAATCCTATAAGAGCGCAGACTAACGGGGGGATAATATGAATAACCGCATCATCTATGTCGTATCGGATTCCGTCGGTGAAACGGCTGAATTGGTAGTCAAAGCTGCATTAAGCCAATTTAACGGATCAGCAGACGATACACATGTAAGAAGAATTCCTTATGTTGAAGACATTGGCACTATCAATGAAGTGATTTCGCTTGCAAAAGCAGATGGAGGCATTATCTGTTTTACACTTGTGGTGCCGGAAATAAGAGAATATTTGATTGCCGAAGCGGAAAAAGCAAATGTCTTATATTATGATATTATCGGCCCGTTAATTGATAAAATGGAAACAGCCTACGGTTTAACGGCGAAGTATGAACCGGGACGGGTCCGCCAGCTTGATGAAGATTATTTCAAAAAGGTCGAAGCGATTGAGTTTGCTGTTAAATATGATGATGGGCGTGACCCACGAGGCATTTTAAAAGCTGATATCGTTTTGATCGGTGTATCGAGAACCTCTAAAACACCGTTATCTCAATATCTTGCCCACAAGCGGCTGAAGGTTGCGAATGTCCCGATTGTTCCGGAGGTTGACCCGCCGGAAGAGCTCTTTAATGTTGACCCGAAAAAATGCATCGGCCTGAAGATCAGTCCGGATAAACTAAATCATATCAGAAAAGAACGGTTAAAATCACTTGGCCTCAATGACAAGGCCATTTATGCAAATATCAACAGAATTAAAGAGGAATTGGAATATTTCGAAAAGATCGTGGATCGAATCGGCTGCCAGGTTGTAGATGTTTCAAATAAAGCAGTAGAAGAAACAGCAAATATTATCCATCATCTCAAAACGAAAAACATGTAACTCAGGACGCTCTATCCTGGGTTTTTGACTTTGCCAAAAGGGAATAATGAAAAACAATAGCATCTTTGTGAAGTTTGTATTATAATAAAAAATTGTGATAAAATGATTAATTTTAGGTTTAAGGTTCGTGTGATACGAATAAACTATTATGGGTAAGATGTCAAGAATTTCTCCCGGAAATTTTTCGACAAATTCAAATACACCCGCATTTTTGCAGGGTGTGCGATTTTGCTTGCTTTTATGCAGGAGTTTAATGGAGGGATGGAGAATTACTCTTCTTAATGAAAAAGAAAAGACGATTTTTGTCGATGCTGATGCTTGTCCCGTAAAAGACGAAATTTTACAAACAGCATCCGATTATGAAGTTCAAGTTCTTTTTGTCGCTTCATTTGAACATTACCAGCTTTCCAGAAGTCAGGAAGAAAAATGGAAGTATGTTGATCCTCATAAAGAAGCTGCTGATTTATATATCGCAAATCATGTAAAACCGGGAGATGTCGTGGTGACGCAGGATATTGGTTTAGCGTCCCTGCTTCTGAACAGGAACGTCACTGTCATGTCGGAGAGAGGACGTCTTTACAAGGAAGATACGATTGATTTTGCCCTTGAAGGCCGTCATGTTTCCGGCAAACAAAGGAGAAAAGGCATTTATGCCAAAGGGCCTAAAAAATTGAATCATGAAGATCGAGAACGATTTGTTACGCTGCTGCAAAAAATCCTGTCGAACGATGAAGGGATTTTGCACTAAAACATCGAATAATGTACGACGGAGTGTTATAAGATGGGAAATCGGATACCAGATGAAATTGTAGACAAGGTGCAAAAGTCGGCAGATATCGTTGAAGTCATAGGTGATTATGTTCAATTAAAGAAGCAAGGCCGAAACTACTTTGGACTCTGTCCTTTTCATGGAGAAAGCACACCTTCGTTTTCCGTATCGCCAGACAAACAGATTTTTCATTGCTTCGGCTGCGGAGCGGGTGGCAATGTCTTCTCCTTTTTGAGGCAGATGGAGGGTTATTCGTTTGCTGAATCGGTTTCCCACCTTGCGGACAAATACCACATTGATTTTCCAGATGATATAACGGTTCACACCGCAGTCCGGCCAGAATCCACCGGAGAACAAAAAATGGCGGAGGCTCATGAGCTTCTGAAGAAATTTTACCATCATTTGTTAATAAATACAAAAGAAGGCCAGGATGCGCTGGATTATTTGCTTGCAAGAGGGTTTACGAAAGAGCTGATTGATGAATTTCAGATTGGCTATGCACTTGATTCTTGGGACTTCATAACGAAATTTCTCGCCAAGAGAGGCTTCAGTGAAACTCAAATGGAAAAAGCGGGGCTGCTCATTAGACGCGAAGACGGAAGCGGATATTTTGACCGTTTCAGAAACCGGATCATGTTTCCGATCCATGACCATCATGGAGCTGTTGTGGCTTTCTCAGGCCGAGCGCTTGGCAGCCAGCAGCCAAAATATATGAACAGCCCGGAAACGCCGCTTTTTCATAAAAGCAAGCTGCTTTATCATTTTCACAAGGCCCGCCTTCATATCAGAAAGCAGGAAAGAGCTGTCTTATTCGAGGGGTTCGCCGATGTCATATCAGCGGTAAACTCAGGCGTAAAAGAGAGTGTAGCGACGATGGGTACGTCTCTGACAGATGATCATGTAAAGATTCTGAGAAGAAACGTGGAGGAGATCATTCTTTGCTATGACTCTGATAAAGCCGGATATGAAGCCACCTTGAAAGCTGCAGAGCTTCTTCAGAAAAAAGATTGTAAAGTCAGAGTCGCTATGATCCCTGACGGATTGGACCCTGACGATTACATTAAACAGTACGGCGGAGAAAAATTCAAAAACGACATTGTCGATGCAAGCGTTACGGTGATGGCGTTTAAAATGCAATATTTCCGGAAAGGAAAGAACCTGTCCGATGAAGGCGATCGATTAGCCTACATTAAAGAAGTGCTTAAAGAAATCAGCGCGCTGTCAGGATCACTTGAACAGGAAGTCTACGTGAAACAGCTTGCTTCCGAATTTTCGATTTCCCAGGAGTCATTAACTGAGCAGCTGACTGTATTTGGCAGGCAAAACAAACCTGTTGACAGCAGCGGTGAAACGAAAACAAGAAGAGCGCATTTGACAACTAAGGCAAGGCAAAAACGGCTGCGCCCGGCGTATGAAAATGCAGAAAGGCTTTTACTGGCGCATATGCTTCGTGACAGGGGCGTCATAAAAAAAGTCATTGACCGGGTCGGGTTTGAATTTAATATTGATGAACACCGCGCTTTGGCCGCCTATCTGTACGCTTTATATGAAGAGGGTGCCGAGCTGACGCCTCAGCATCTTATGGCCAGGGTGACGGATGATCATATAAGTCAGGTATTGTCTGATATTTTAATGCTTCAGATTAATCAAGAACTCAGCGAGGCCGAGTTATCAGATTATGTGAAAAAAGTGTTGAATCACAGAAAATGGTCAATGATAAAAGAAAAAGAGGCGGAAAGAGCCGAAGCCGAAAGGCAAAAAGATTTTTTGAGAGCCGCATCTCTGGCTCAAGAAATCGTTACATTGAACCGATCTTTAAAATAACAGGGACAACTGATGAGGAGCTTTCATTGGCAATGATTCCTTGCGGAGGAGCAAATAGATCGCTTGACCTCATCATGAATTGTCATTTCATTATTCGCACATTGTTAAAGGCAGTTCACATAGAAAACGCCTGAATGGACCGAATAAGAATCATACCGCTTTTAGAATTCGTTGCAAGCTTTGGAAGGAGGGATCCATAATGGCTGATAAACAAACCCACGAAACAGAATTAACATTCGACCAAGTGAAAGAACAATTAACGGAGTCTGGTAAAAAACGTGGCGTTTTGACATATGAAGAAATTGCTGAGCGTATGTCCAGCTTTGAGATTGAGTCAGACCAAATGGATGAGTATTATGAATTTTTAGGTGAACAAGGTGTTGAATTAATTAGTGAGAATGAAGAAACAGAAGATCCTAATATTCAGCAGCTTGCCAAAGCCGAAGAAGAATTTGACCTTAATGACCTAAGTGTACCGCCTGGTGTCAAGATCAACGACCCAGTACGTATGTATTTAAAGGAAATCGGCCGGGTTAACCTTCTTTCTGCAAAGGAAGAAATCGCCTATGCGCAAAAAATTGAAGAAGGTGATGAAGAATCCAAACGCAGATTGGCTGAAGCGAACCTGCGGCTTGTTGTCAGCATCGCCAAACGGTACGTCGGACGCGGAATGCTGTTCCTTGATCTGATCCAAGAAGGTAACATGGGTCTGATGAAAGCCGTTGAGAAATTTGATTATCGTAAGGGTTATAAATTCAGTACGTATGCTACGTGGTGGATCAGACAGGCGATTACACGCGCCATTGCCGATCAGGCGAGAACGATCCGGATCCCCGTTCATATGGTTGAAACCATTAATAAATTAATCCGCGTACAGCGTCAGCTATTGCAAGACTTAGGCAGAGAGCCAACACCTGAAGAAATTGCGGAAGACATGGATCTAACACCTGAAAAAGTACGTGAAATCTTAAAAATAGCACAAGAGCCAGTGTCTCTTGAAACACCGATCGGTGAAGAGGATGATTCCCATCTTGGTGATTTCATCGAAGATCAAGAGGCTACTTCACCTTCAGATCATGCGGCATACGAGTTATTGAAAGAGCAGCTTGAAGACGTGCTTGATACGTTAACAGATCGTGAAGAAAATGTATTGCGGCTTCGATTTGGTCTTGATGACGGACGTACAAGAACATTGGAAGAGGTCGGCAAGGTATTTGGAGTTACGAGAGAGCGTATTCGACAAATCGAAGCGAAAGCGCTGCGGAAACTAAGACATCCTAGCAGAAGTAAACGTTTGAAAGATTTTCTAGAATAAGATGGAACGGGTCTTGCAGATCCGTTCTTCTTTTTTAAAAAAGATATATGGATAATATGTCTTTATTTTACTGAAAAATGATGTCATTTGCAAATGAACATTGCGATGAAAAATTTCAATATACCAATCCATATTTTCTATTGTAAGCGTATACAATACATTATACAATAGAATAAAAGGAATGTTAGAGAAATAGGCATGTTTTGATTTAATTTTGTATAAAGTGTGAATAAAAAACTTTTGTATGCCAATCCATTTACTTTTTGTAAAAATAAGTTAGAATTAGAAGTGTTTACATAGGGGGAAGGATCATAAAGGGGGAAGGGAAATGAAATGGAATCCGCTTATTCCATTTTTACTGATCGCTGTTTTAGGTATTGGTCTGACTTTCTTTTTATCAGTAAAGGGGCTTGATGACTCTCGCGAGATTGCGAGCGGAGGAGAAAGCAAGTCTGCTGAAAAAGATGATGCAAACGCTTCACCGGAAGACATTTACAAGGCAAATTGTATTACGTGTCACGGGGAAAATTATGAAGGAGTTTCTGGTCCGAGTTTAAAAGGTGTAGGGGATAAGAAGGATGTCGCTGAAATCAAAACAAAGATTGAAAAGGGCGGTAATGGAATGCCTTCCGGTCTTGTTCCGGCTGATAAGCTTGATGACATGGCAGAATGGGTGTCTAAAATTAAATAAAGGATGTATCTTTCTCCTTATACGTTCTCAGGCCGCCGAGATGTTCTCGACAGCCTTTTATTTTTGTCCTATTCCATACTGATTTTGTTCCTGCAAAGAAATAAACTGAAAATCATTCGCTCAGCTTGGATTCCGGGCTGATTTTTTATATGATAGAAAAGGAAAAAATGATTGAGAAAAGTTGTGATGACAAGTGAACGAATTAAAATTATCAAAACGATTACAAACAGTAGCGGAGTACATACCGGATGGAGCGGTAGTAGCGGATATTGGTTCTGACCATGCTTACCTTCCTTGTTATGCGGTGCTGAATCATAAAGCGAGCAAAGCTATTGCTGGAGAAATAACAGACGGTCCATTCTTGTCTGCCAAACGGCAGGTCGACAAATCGGGCTTAAGCGCACACATAACGGTAAGACAAGGAGACGGCCTTGAAGTGCTTCAGAAAGGTGAAGCTGACGCCATAACAATTGCCGGAATGGGCGGGTCACTGATCGCTCATATTTTAGAAGCAGGCAAAGAAAAACTGACAGGTAAAGAACGGCTTATTTTACAGCCGAATATTCATGCCGTTCATATTAGAGAATGGCTGTATAAAGAAGGGTACGCACTTATTGATGAAGTGATTCTTGAGGAAGACGGAAAGTGCTATGAGGTGCTTGTCGCCGAAGCGGGAGACAGAGATGCAGCTTATGCAGGAATTTCTTTGCCGGCAGGAATGCTCGTAGGCCCATTTTTGGCAAAAGAAATGAATGCTGTATTTTTGAAAAAATGGACACAAGAGCTCCAGCATACTCAAAACATATATGAACAGATCAGCCGTGCTGCGACATCTGAAGATAACAAAAAGAAATTGAACGAACTAACCGATCGAATGGAGCTATTAAAGGAGGTTATCGATCATGGCTAAAAAGGTAAACGGACAGCAAGTCATTCAGCTGTTTGAACAATTTTCTCCAAAAGCCTATGCAGTTGAGGGTGATAAAATCGGTCTGCAAATCGGCAGTTTAAATAAACCAGTTAAAAATGTGATGGTTACGCTGGATGTATTGGAAAGCGTCGTCGATGAAGCGATTGAAAAGGATGTTGATTTAATCATTGCACACCATCCTCCTATTTTCCGGCCGCTAAAGCATATTTCAACTGATCAGCCCGGCGGAAGGCTGATTGAAAAGTGTTTGAAGCATGACATCGCCGTGTATGCGGCTCATACTAACCTAGATGTTGCGGACGGCGGTGTAAACGATTTGCTTGCTGAGGCCTTGGAGCTGAGTGGAACTGAAGTATTGGTGCCTACTTATACTGACCCTCTCAAAAAACTCGTCGTATACGTGCCGAAAGAATATGAAGAACAGGTCAGAGGCGCTCTGGGAAATGCGGGGGCAGGCCATATCGGTGAGTACAGCCATTGTGCGTTTTCATCTGAGGGCATTGGCAGCTTTAAGCCATTGGACGGCGCACAGCCTTTTATCGGAGAGGTTGGAGAGCTTGAGCTCGTACATGAAGTCAGACTGGAGACTGTGTTTCCTCAAAGCATAGAAAAAGCCGTTATAAACGCAATGATAAAAAGCCATCCGTATGAAGAAGTCGCTTATGATATTTATCCTGTCGAGCAGTCACCAGCCGAAAAAGGGCTAGGCCGTGTCGGAACACTTAAAAATGAAATGACGCTTCAGGAATTTGCTTTGTTTGTAAAAGACAAGCTTCAAGTGAACGGCGTCAGAATGGTGGGACAGGCTGACAGCATGGTGAAGAAAGTAGCTGTTCTCGGAGGAGACGGGAACAAGTATATCCATCAGGCAAAACGGAAAGGCGCAGATGTTTACGTCACGGGCGATCTATATTTCCATGTTGCCCATGATGCGATGATGCTTGGTCTGAATGTTATTGATCCAGGCCATTACGCTGAAAAAATCATGAAAGAAGGCGTCGTAAAAAAACTGACGTCAATGTGTAAGGATAAAAAAGCAGACGTCAATATCTTTATTTCCGAAACGGATACAAATCCATTTACTTTTCTATAAAAAAAACTGAGGCTGTGAGGGCCTCAGTTTTTTGCTTTCACTTTTGGAAGGATTTTTTTGAGCGGAACATTGTGTTCGATTGTCCAAGTTGATGGGTCTTCATGATCGAACTGTTCTAAAAAGCGAATCACTTCTTTGGTGATCGGCGTCGGTGTTGAAGCTCCGGCAGTAACGGCGACGGTATTTACGCCTTTAAGCCATTCCAGTTTTAATTCGCTGAGATCGCCGATTCGGTACGCTTTTGTCCCGGCTATTTCCTCAGACACTTGGGCGAGCCGGTTTGAATTATTGCTTTTTGGGTCGCCGACAACGATCGTTAGGTCCGCTTTTTTCGCCTGCTCCGATACAGCCTCCTGCCGCACCTGAGTAGCCAGGCAAATCTCTTGGTGATATTCAACGTGAGGATATTTTTCCTTCACAAGCTCCATGATATCGTGAACATCCCATTGAGACATTGTCGTTTGGTTTGTTACAATCAATTTTTCAGCTTGGATATCGAGATTTTTGACATCTTCCGGTGTTTCAACCAAGTGAACGATATCAGGCGCAACGCCAACCGCTCCTTCCGGCTCCGGATGGCCTTTTTTGCCGACATAGATCACGTGATATCCTTTTTCTTTCATTTCTAAGATTAAGTTGTGGGTTTTCGTTACATCCGGGCATGTAGCGTCTATAGCGACTAATCCTTTTTCTTCGGCGATTCTTCTAACCTCGGGAGAAACGCCGTGCGCTGTGAAAATGACAGTTCCTTTTTCAACCTGCTTCAGGATGTCCAGTCGATTAGCGCCGTCCAATGTATAAATGCCATCTTCCTCAAACGCATCAGTGACGTGTTTATTATGAACAATCATCCCGAGTATATAAATGGGTCTTGGCAAGCTTTTATCCAGTGCCGCGTTTTTAGCGATTACCATAGCGTCAACAACACCATAGCAATAGCCGCGCGGCGAAATTTTAATTACGTCCATTTTCGGTTGTCCTCCAATACAGAAGTGAGTAAAGGCAATATAAAAAGCCGTAATCAAACGGCTCTAATCTTGCAATCTTCTGATCTCCATTATAGCCAATCTCACTCCAGATATCAAAGAATGTTAAATATATAATCTCGGCTTAGAACTGCCGGATGTTTTTTTCGAGGAAGGAGAGGGTGTTTCCTTTTTCTGTGAGACAGATGTTTTTGATTTTTGTTCCTTTAAGTCCGGTGCTGCTGTTTTTTTTGCAGATGATGGTCTGCTTGCTTTTGATTTTTCCTTTTCACCAGATTCGTTTGACGCAGCTTTCTTTTCTGTTTCTGTATTATCTTCTGATTCTGTCTTCGTTTCTTCTTCTTCAGTGCCCTCTGTATCATCGTTTTTGCTTAATTGACTGTAAAGCTTTATCATTGCCGGCAGGTTGCGGACTAAGGGTCCGTACTGCTGAATCATAGGGGTGACTTGCTGCGCCATGCCGAGCACTTTTTGCACATTGCCGAGCATACTGGATAACGATGCCGGGTTGGCGAGATTTTGAATGCCCTGCAGACCTGCTCCTCCGCCTGCGGCTGCTCCGGGCGCCCCTGTGCCTCCTGTGCCGG
Source organism: Bacillus sp. LBG-1-113 (assembly GCF_020708615.1). Lineage (NCBI taxonomy): Bacteria > Bacillati > Bacillota > Bacilli > Caryophanales > Bacillaceae > Bacillus > Bacillus sp. LBG-1-113. Next base: position 503,346 of record NZ_JAJFDG010000001.1, read on the forward strand.
GTAAAAATTTGGACAGCATCCCTTTTAAGCCTGTGCCCGCCCCATTTCTTGCCCCGGCGTTTGGCTGAGGAAGAAATTGCTGCCCTGATTGCTGAAAACTTTGCTGCGGCGGACCAAATGAAGGTCTTCGCATTTCAGGCGCTGTTTTTCCCATCATGCGCTGGTTTTGCATAGGGCGGGGCGGACCGGGCTGCGGATAGTTTCTCATTGGCTGCTGCTGTGAAAACATACTTGTACCTCCTTTCAGCTCTCTCTGCTATTACAATATGCATGGGTTTCGGTATTTGCTTTCCTTATCTGAATAAAACAAACGCCTTCCAAACGTGGTGTTTTTAAGGGAAATCGGGTATAATGTGATGATGGACACATAATGTGCCGCTTTAAGGAGCTGGGAAAAATGAAAGAAACTAAATTTGATGTGTATGAATTGAAACCGTTTATTATAGATGCAGTACATCGCCTTGGTTTTTATGAACCGACTGATATTCAAAAAAGGCTGATTCCTGCTGTATTAAAAAAAGAAAGCGTCATCGGACAGTCTCAGACTGGAACCGGAAAGACTCACGCTTACTTACTTCCTTTGTTAAATAAAATTGATCCTGCTAAGGATGTCGTTCAGGTTGTCATCACGGCTCCTACGCGCGAGCTTGCCAACCAGATTTATCAGGAAGCGCTGAAAATCACTCAGGGTGCTGAAGGTGATTCGATCCGTTCCAAATGTTTTATCGGAGGCACAGATAAGCAGAAAGCCATTGATAAACTGAAAACGCAGCCGCATCTAGTCGTCGGAACGCCGAGACGGATTGCAGATTTAATCAAAGAACAGGCATTAAGTGTTCATAAAGCTGAGTCTCTTGTTATTGATGAAGCCGATTTAATGCTCGATATGGGGTTCCTTGCAGACGTTGATTACATTGGTTCACGTATGCCAGAGGATCTGCAGATGCTTGTGTTCTCTGCAACGATTCCGGAAAAGCTGAAACCGTTTTTGAAAAAATACATGGAAAACCCGAAATACGCCCACGTGGAGCCTAAACAGGTCACTGCTGCGAAAATTGAGCATATTCTTATTCCTTCAAAGCACCGTGATAAGGACAAGCTTCTTTTTGACATAATGTCTAATCTGACCCCTTACTTAGGTATTGTGTTTGCTAATACGAAAAACAATGCCGACCATATCGCCAAATATTTGATGGACAAAGGGATGAAAATCGGACTTCTGCACGGCGGCTTAACGCCTCGTGAGCGTAAAAAAGTCATGAAGCAGATTAATGATTTGGAATTCACTTATGTAATTGCAACTGACCTCGCCGCAAGAGGCATTGATATTAAAGGTGTCAGCCATGTCATCAACTATGAGCTGCCGGATGATCTTGATTTTTATGTTCACCGTGTGGGCAGAACAGCGCGCGCGGGTTATTCAGGACAGGCCATGACAATTTATGAGCTTTCTGATGAGGATGCATTGGTGAAGCTTGAGAAAATGGGCATTGAGTTTGATTACCTGGAGATTGAAAAAGGTGAATGGAAAAAAGGCGATGACCGTCAGCGCCGCCAAAAGCGTAAAAAGACGCCGAACGAAGCAGATGAAATCGCCCATCGTCTCGTGAAAAAGCCGAAGAAGGTTAAGCCCGGATATAAAAAGAAAATGAGCTACGAGATGGAGAAAATTAAGAAAAAACAGCGAAGAAATCAATCTAAAAAAAGAAAGTAGGGGAACCGGTTGTTGAGAATAGGTTCACACGTCTCTATGAGCGGAAAACATATGCTTCTAGCTGCGAGTCAGGAAGCAGTCTCTTACGGGGCGAACACATTTATGATTTATACAGGCGCGCCGCAAAATACGCGCCGAAAAAAAATTGAAGACTTAAATATAGAAGCCGGCCGCGCTCACATGCAGGAAAACGGCATCGACGAGATTATCGTACACGCGCCTTATATTATTAATATTGGCAATACGGTCAATCCGGCTACTTTTGAGCTTGGTGTTGATTTTCTCCGCTCTGAAATTGAGCGGACAGCTGCTATCGGCGCGAAGCAAATCGTCCTTCACCCGGGTGCTCATGTTGGCGCGGGAGCCGAGGAAGGCATTAAGAAAATTATTGAAGGCTTAAATGAAGTCATTGATCCGAATCAAAATGTGCAGATTGCATTAGAAACAATGGCTGGCAAAGGGTCTGAATGCGGCAGAAGCTTTGAAGAGCTTGCGCAAATTATTGATGGCGTTACACACAATGAGCATTTGTCTGTATGCTTTGATACATGCCATACACATGATGCCGGCTACAATATTGTCGAAGATTTTGACGGAGTGCTGAATGAGTTCGATAAAATTGTTGGTATTGACAGAATCAAAGTGCTCCATATCAATGACAGCAAAAATATTAAAGGCGCGAGAAAAGACCGTCATGAAAATATTGGCTTCGGGGAAATCGGGTTTGACGCATTGCAATATGTCGTTCATCATGAGCAGTTAAAAGACATTCCGAAAATCCTTGAAACGCCGTATGTCGGTGAAGATAAAAAGAACAAAAAACCGCCGTACCGTTTTGAGATTCAAATGCTGAAAGAAAAGCAATTTGACAACACATTACTCGAAAAGATTTTACAGCAATAAAAAAGCGGGGGATTCAATCCCCCGCTTTTTTTCAGCTTGAGAATTGCTTGAAAAGTTCATGAACGGTTTGGGCTGTTTCTTTTGAAGTAATGGATTCTACTTGTTTCAGCAGCCGCGTACGTTCCTGCTCATTAAAAATATTCACATTTTTCCCGTATAACAGGTTTGCTACTTCAATTGCTTGCGGTTTTGTCAGACTGATTCCGTATTGCTTGGAGTACTTCAATAAATCTTCAGCAGTGGCTTGATTGAGCCTCTGCAAAATAATTCTTTGAAATAATATCATCGAACATTCCACCTCTCAGACATAATGTATGGGCAAATCAATAAAATGTGTCAGCATTTCATGGTAAAATAGAGTCATAGTCTATTTAAAATAGTTATTGCAGGAAAGGAGATTTTATGACCCCAACAAAACAACACAAAAGAGAATCATTTACCCACTTTATATTCAGGGTCATCATGATTCTGATCGGAGCTGCGTCTGCGGCGGTGAGTATTGAATTATTTTTAGTCCCCAATGATTTTATTGATGGCGGCATTATCGGTGTATCACTTATTTTAGACCACCTCTTTATGTCAAACCCCTTTCTGAATTTCGCTGTTTTTGTTGTCATCTTAAACATTCCTTTTATGATCTTCGGATATAAATATATCGGTAAGACCTTCCTCGTTTCTACTGTTATCGGGATCGTCGGCCTTGCCTTAATCGAATCCTCGCTTCACCACGTAGAAGCCATTACGACACAGCCTATTCTGGCTACAGTATTCGGAGGTCTATTGCTCGGCTTTGGTGTGGGTCTGGTGATTCGTAACGGAGGTTCAATGGACGGCACAGAAATTCTTGGTATACTGTTAACGAAAAAATTGCCGTTTTCAGTTGGTGAATTTGTGATGCTTATCAATGTATTTATCTTTATTTGGGCCGGTTTTGTGTTCGGTCCCGAGCAAGCTATGTATTCTTTCATGACTTACTACATTGCCATGAAAACCATTGATGCGGTCATCCAAGGGCTTGATGAAACAAAAGCTGTGATTATTGTCTCGGACCAGTATGATGAGATTTCCGACGCAATATTACACCGTCTCGGACGCGGAACAACGAAGCTGAAGGGAAAAGGCGGCTATACTGACGAGGAAAAAGATGTGATTTATGCAGTTGTCACAAGGCTGGAAGTGACTAAGCTTAAATCCATTGTGTTTGAAGTCGATGATAATGCCTTTATTACCATTATGAATACTCATGAAACAAGAGGCGGCAAATTCAAAACCGCAATCCACTAGGCTTTCATTTACTTTTACTCATTTTATGGGTATAATTTTATCAGTAGTTAAGAAAATGGCTTGCTGGTCAGACAGCTGCCATTTTCTTTTTGATATTTAAGATACGTTCGTTCTTAAGCAAAGCGAAAAGGGGGGCCCTTCATGAACGTACAAGAAGCGCTGAACTTACTGAAAGAAAACGGATATAAATATACAAGCAAACGGGAAGATATGCTTCAGCTTTTTGCTGATTCGGACAGGTATCTGACCGCTAAAAATGTACTTTCTGCACTAAATGATGATTATCCCGGGTTAAGCTTTGATACGATTTACAGAAACCTATCTTTGTATGAAGAGCTAGGTATTTTGGAAACGACTGAACTTTCCGGTGAAAAGCTGTTCCGATTTAAATGCTCATTTACTCATCATCACCATCACTTTATTTGCCTGGCTTGCGGCAAAACAAAGGAGATTGAGTCTTGTCCGATGGATAAGCTCTATGATGACTTAGATGGCTATCAGATCAGCGGGCATAAATTTGAGATTTACGGGACATGCCCAAGCTGTGAACAGGAAAAGCAAGATCAACCCTCTGCATGAGAGTGAAAGGATAGAGAAAAAGGAGCCTGATCAGGCTCCTTTTTTAATTTTTCACACGTATGAAAGAATGTTTATTTTCATTTATCCATTGAACCGCTTCGAGCCAGTTGTTAACTCTAATGATGTTTGAATCAATCGGAAGCTGGTTATAAGGCGAATTGAATAAAATCACCGGTATACCAGCTTCTTTTGCAATCATCATTGCGTTTCCATGATGATCCTCAAAAAACAAGTCGATGTCATGTTTTTTGACCGCTTCGACTTTATGATGCCCGCCCACAAGCTCTATGTGGTCATAATGGAGATTTTGTCTGTCAAACCATTCGTACGTAATATCGCTTAAATGAGTCCTTCTCGCCGTAATATAAATCAGCCGGTGCTCCTCTTTGAGGAGGTCAAGGGACTGTTTTGCATGCTGCGCAAGAAGTGCTTCTTTATATATCGTCGCTTCATTTTGATTCATCCAATCCCAAAATTCGTCCTGTGTAATACGTAACAGTTTTGTTAAATCATAATCCGTCATATCGTTTAATGAAATGGAAATATTAAACGAGCGGTTTAAATAAGGGACGAATGTATCCTGAGCCGTGATTGTGCCGTCAATATCTATTCCTAAACGTAACATGCCCACACTCCTTCAGTTTCATCCTTTCAAGTGTAACATAAACAATTAGCATTACCAGAAAAGTTTAGCAAACATGAATCGGGAAAAATGGATCAAACTATAAAAGCTCCTTTATAAAACAGAAGGGGGAATTGAAGGTGGCAAACGATTACGAAAAACGTGATAACAACAGTTACTATGTAGATCATGGTTCTGAAGGAACAAATATTACCCGCGACAATGATGGTTTTTTTGAGGAAACAGCTGCTGAAATTGCAGAGCCTTTCCGTGCTTCTGACCGAAGCGATGACCAAGGGAATGACCGCAGCGGCAGCAATGTCAATGAAGGACGGGGAATAGGGTATATTGCTTTAGCCTTGTCCATTATTTCATTGTTTGTTCTTCCTGTTTTGTTGGGAGCTGCCGGTATTATTGTCGGCTATATCGCAAGAAGAAGAGGAGCCCAAAGCCTGGGCGCATGGGCTATGGGGATTGGTGTTGTCTCATTAGTGCTTGGAATATTTATTATTCCATTTTTCTAATACAAAAAAGCTTGACGGGTTCCCGTCAAGCTTTTTGTGTTTCTTCATTTAAGTTCGCTTTTTCAGCTTCAAGCTTAGCGTAGTGTTCTTCAGCAAGGATGTCGATTTCTTTTTTCAGTTCTTCAACCATTGTTTCTTCTGGAACCTTACGGACAATTTTACCTTTTCGGAACAGAAGGCCTTCGCCGCGTGCTCCAGCGATGCCGATATCAGCTTCTCTTGCTTCACCTGGGCCGTTTACCGCACATCCGAGAACGGCAACTTTAATCGGCGCTTTCACTTTAGAAATGTATTCTTCCACTTCGTTGGCGATGCTGATCAAATCAATCTCGATACGGCCGCAAGTCGGGCAAGAGATGAGGGTTGCAGCGTTAGAGGCCAAACCAAAGGATTTCAATAGCTCTCTCGCTACTTTAACCTCTTCAACCGGGTCTGCGCTTAATGAGATACGCAGGGTGTTACCGATGCCCTTGCTTAAAATCGCGCCAAGTCCTGCTGCGCTTTTTACTGTACCGGCAAACAGCGTTCCTGACTCGGTGATTCCGAGGTGAAGCGGGTAATCAAATGCTTTTGACGCTTTTTCGTAAGCCTCGATGGCAAGGTTTACGTCAGAAGCCTTCATGCTGACGATAATATCGTGAAAATCTAGATCTTCAAGAATCTTAATGTGATGAAGAGCACTTTCTACCATGCCGTCTGCTGTCGGATATCCGTATTTTTCTAAAATCCGTTTTTCCAATGAACCTGCGTTTACACCAATTCGGATTGGAATCCCTTTTTCTTTCGCCGCTTTAACGACCGCTTCGACTTTTTCACGGCGGCCGATGTTGCCTGGGTTGATTCGTATTTTATCTGCGCCGCCTTCAATGGCTTTTAACGCAAGCTTATAATCAAAATGAATGTCAACGACGAGCGGAATGGAGATGCGTTTTTTAATATCCGCAATGGCGTTTGCCGCCCGTTCATCCGGACAAGCCACCCGCACGATTTGGCATCCGGCTTCAGCCAGCCGGTTAATTTCCGCAACCGTTGCTTCTACATCATGTGTTTTGGTTGTTGTCATGCTTTGGATAACGACTTCATTGTTACCGCCTATTGTTAAAGGTCCCACTTTAACGGGACGCGTTTTTGTACGATGGGTGATTTCACTCACTTGTCAATCGCTCCTTAATTGTAGTTGCCGCTTCTAGATAGAATAAACCTAGTATGGTGTATGTCAATGTATTTTACAAATTATATTGTAACAGTGTATTCGCCGAACTGACAAGAAATTAACGTTAATTATGGGTAGACCGGGAATTTGTATGCTGTTCCTGCCTGAATCGTATTGGCTTTTACATTTGGGTTGAGCGCTTCAAAATCCTTTATAATATCGTCAGGGGAACTTGCAGTTCCGACAATTGACATGACCGTGTCACCCGATTTTACCGTTACCGTTTTATATGCTGTTTCCTGTACAGCTGTTTTTGCCGATGCTTTATAGACAGGGAGGTTCTGAATGGGGATCGTTCCAATTTTAAGATCATAAAAAAGGATAAAAAGGATAAAGAGAATGCCGAATACAAAAGTGAGACGTTTCATTGACTTTGCCTCCCACATACAACATTTTGATAACATTGTATGCTTGTCCGTGTTGATTCATGACAAAAGTAAAGAGACTGCAAAGGCAGTCTCCGGATTAAGCAGCAGCTTTTTTGGACGGGAGCTCTTTTAAAACGAGAAACAGGATGACAAAGTTAACAAACCAGTTGACTAAAAATTCACTTGGCACCGTTATTTCTAACGCACGCATAATCGTAAAAAATATCGTTGAAAGGGTGATGGAGTAAGCAGAAAGCTTCCATAGCTGCTGGTAGGACAGCTGCTTTTGCTGAGCGTTCTTTATGATTAGCCCGATAAGCGCCAAGAAAGATACCTCAATAAATTTTCCCGCCGCTGTCACGAGAAAAATGAGTACTGAAAGAACAGTCACAATCATCGCTTTATTTTGGTTCAACCCTGCAGTGATATCTTTTTTTGTTAAATCTGACGGCATCATTGAGTAAGCCATCTCTTGGGCCTGTCCGTCAATGGCCAAAACAAACTTATCCTGAAGTATACCTATTGCGTTTTGCTTTGCTTCGATTTGTTCTGTGCCATATGCATCTGTCGGATCAAACACAATGACAAAGCCGTTTGCCTTTGATTCTGTGGCTTTTTTTTCATCTGTTTGAAGTTTGCCGTTTGAAATTGTGAAATCAGGGAAATCTTTGTTTAAAACGGATTTAAAGCCGTTCATAGATTGGACGGTCCCTGAGCTTACATAATAAGCAGTGGGGATCGCAAAAAGGACAGAGAGCAAAAACACATAAAGAATCGCTTTTCCGATTCCTTGAAATCTTGTTTTTGCAATATCCCGTGGAGAGTATGTACTTTTGATGAAAAGCTGAAATACATTCACTGTCTTCACTTCCTAGCTATACAATATATGTTGCTTATTGTATCGCTGCCTGCGTTTGAATACAAGGAAGACCTGCATTGGCAGAAGTGTAAGATCAGAGATGTAAGCATATTGAGGAGGATGGATACTATGGATATTTTGTATTGGCTGTTGATCGCGGCACTATTTATCATTGCTTTTATCGGGCTTGTGTACCCTGTTATTCCAAGTGTTGTATTTATTGTAGCCGGTTTTGTATTATACGGATTTTTGTTTTCTTTCAGTCCGTATTCCTATATGTTCTGGCTGGTTGAAGCTGTATTCGCCGCAGTATTATTCGCTGCAGATTATGTTTCCAACCTGCTTGGTGTAAAAAGGTTCGGCGGAAGCAGAGCTGCTATTTGGGGGAGTACGATCGGTTTGTTAATCGGACCATTTGTGATTCCGGTTGCAGGAATCATATTAGGGCCGTTTATCGGGGCTGTTTGTGCAGAGCTTATCGTACATCAAAAAGATGTAAAATCAGCGTTTAAAATTGGGCTAGGCTCATTGATCGGCTTTTTAACGGGGGTCATTGCAAAGGGAATTATTCAGCTTCTAATGATCGGATATTTTTTATGGACTGTCCTGTAATAATGCCAGACAGGAGGTTTATGGGGGCAAAGTAACGGTTAAAGTGAAATATGTCTGCTGAAATAGCCAAATTGTGAGCTTTTTCATTGATTACATGGCGTTCTTTTGTTACATTGAATGAAGAAAGGCTCGCTGTAAAGCGGCATTTCAGTACATATATATTAAGGAGGAATTATCATGGCTTACGAACTTCCAGAACTACCTTATGCGTACGATGCTTTAGAACCGCATATCGACAAGGAAACTATGAATATTCACCATACGAAGCACCATAACACATACGTTACAAATTTAAACAAAGCGGTTGAAGGAAACACTGCTCTTGCAAACAAATCAGTTGAAGAGCTTGTTGCAGATTTAGATTCTGTTCCTGAAAACATCCGCACAGCAGTCCGCAACAATGGTGGCGGACATGCGAACCACAAATTATTCTGGACACTTTTATCTCCAAACGGCGGTGGCGAGCCAACTGGCGAGCTTGCTGAAGAGATCAACAGTGTATTTGGAAGCTTTGACAAATTCAAAGAACAATTCGCTGCAGCAGCAGCTGGACGTTTCGGTTCAGGCTGGGCATGGCTTGTTGTAAACAACGGCAAACTTGAAATCACAAGCACGCCAAACCAAGATTCTCCGCTTTCTGAAGGCAAAACGCCTATCCTAGGTCTTGATGTTTGGGAGCATGCTTACTACCTGAACTATCAAAACCGCCGTCCTGATTACATTTCAGCTTTCTGGAATGTGGTAAACTGGGACGAAGTTGCTCGTCTTTACAGCGAAGCAAAATAATAACGCAAAACAAGGTCCTCATAAAAGGGCCTTGTTTTTTTATGTCTTCTCTTTACATATCTCCGTTTCAGTGAGACAGACTAAGGGGTAGTAAAGGGGAGTCAGTAATGATCAAACTAAAAAAGGTAATTGGCGATGTAGATGTAAATAAAGGATTACTCCTTCTGCTGACCGTTGGCGGTCTTTACTCGTTAGGAATTGCGCTGTCCAATACATTTGTGAATGTGTATCTCTGGAAGCAGTCAGGGAAATTTATTGACTTGGCGATATACAACTTATCGATTGTGACGATGCAGCCGATAACATTTTATTTAGCTGGCCGGTTAGCCAAAAAAATAGACAGGGTTTTCATTCTCAGATTCGGAGTGATTTTTTTAGCAGCATTTTATTTAAGTGTGCTGCTGGCTGGGGAAACGGCTGCATCACGTCTTGTTCTCATCGGAGCGGTGCTCGGAGTAGGCTATGGATTTTACTGGCTCGCGTTTAATGTGCTCACCTTTGAAATAACAGAGCCTGATACGCGGGATTTTTTCAACGGCTTTATGGGCATCCTGTCCTCATCCGCAGGAATGATTGGTCCGATTGTTGCAGGATTTGTCATCTCAAGACTTGAAAATAATACGGGTTACACTGTCATTTTCAGTCTCTCCCTCAGTTTATTTGCACTGGCTGTCGTGATGAGCTTCTTCCTAAAACGGAGAGAATCAAAGGGCCATTTTATGCTGAGTAAGGTATTTGGAGAACGCCACACGAATATGAATTGGCGGCGGATTACAAATGCGCATTTTTTTCAGGGCTTGAGAGAAGGGATTTTCGTCTTTCTAATCAGTGTTTTTGTGTTTATTGAGACAAACAGCGAACTGGCTCTCGGAACCTTTGGTCTCGTCAACTCAGCTGTTTCCTTTTTTGCCTATTATTTTGCATCAAGGCTAATCAAGAAAAAGGCCCGTAAAAAATCAATTTTGCTTGGCGGTCTTATTCTGTATGGTGCGTTGTTTCTGATACTCTTTCATATGAGTTTTACGACATTATTGACGTACGGTGTGTTTATAGCGATCGGCTATCCTCTCCTGCTCGTGCCTTATGTATCGCTTACATATGATGTCATAGGCCGGGCCAGGCATGCCAGAAAAGCGAGAATTGAATATATCGTGCTGAGAGAACTTTTTCTAAACGCCGGCAGAATTGTTTCGATTTTATGCTTTCTTCTTATCGTGGCCCTTTTAAAAGAAGATATAGGTATACCGTTGTCGCTTGCTATCTTGGGCATCGGACATCCGCTGATTTATTACTTTGTCAAGGATATTCGTTTTAAAGAGAAAGATGAGGAAAATGAAACTATGGAAGAAGACGGCCAGGGCCGGGTGACTGAACCGAACCTTTTAAAGGGCCAAAGATAATTTTTTGGCAAAAAGGGGTTATCTGTAGAAAAAAGTCGAAAAAACCTTTAAAATGAAAAATGGCACTCTTACTTGAGTGTCTTTTCTTTCTGTAAATAGAAAAGGTGATGTTATGAGGAGAAATAAACAAAAAAAGCAAAATCATAAAGAGAAAAAGAAGTCGCTTCCGATCCGGCTGAATATTTTATTTTTGGCTGCTTTTGTCATTTTCACTTGGATTATTGTGGAGCTTGGCATTAAACAGATCGTTCAAGGCGATGATTACAAAAATCAAGCCAATCAGCAGGAACAAAGTGAAGTCAGCTCGGCGGTGCCGCGCGGGAAAATCTATGATCGAAATTTTAATGCCATTGTGACAAATAAGGCTTTAAATGCGATTACATACACGAGATCTAAATCTACAACGCAAGAACAGCGTTTGAAAATCGCAAAGAAGCTGGCGGACATGATTAAAGTCGATACAAAAAAAGTAACAGAACGGGATAAAAAAGATTATTGGATTTTGACAAGACCAAAAGAAGCGAAAAAGCTGATTACTTCTAAGGAAAGACAGCAGGTAGAAAATAAAAAATTATCAGATGATGATTTATATCAGCTACAGCTGAAACGGATTACCGATAAACAGCTGAATGAATTGACTGATAAAGACATGCAGATTCTCGCCATTAAAAGACAGATGGACTCTGGATATGCGTTAACACCGCAATACATCAAAAATGAAGATGTATCAGCGAAAGAAATGGCAGTTGTAAGTGAACATTTAGATGAACTGCCGGGTGTTGACGTCACGTCAGACTGGGAACGTGAATATCCGTACAAAAATCTTCTCCGCTCAGTGCTCGGAAGTGTTTCCAGCTCTGATGAAGGATTACCGTCAAATCTGCTCGACCATTATTTATCGCTTGGCTACAGCAGAAACGACAGGGTTGGAAAAAGTTATCTGGAATATCAATACGAAAGCCTTTTGCAGGGCCAAAAAGCTAAGGTGGAAAATATCACAGATTCAAACGGCAATGTAACGGGAACGAAGACCGTTTCTGAAGGGAAAGCCGGTAAAGATCTCGTGCTTACGATTGACATTGACTTGCAAAAATCAGTTGAAAAAATTATCGAAAAAAATCTCAAATCTGCTAAAGCAAGACCAAGTACTGAATTGTTAGACCGGGCATTTGTCGTCATGATGGATCCGAGAAACGGTGAAGTGCTGACGATGGCGGGTAAGCAGATTAAAACAGAAAATGGAAAATATAAAATTGACGATTACGCACTGGGAAATATGACGTCATCTTATGCTATGGGGTCAGCTGTCAAAGGCGCAACTGTACTGACAGGTCTTCAAACCGGTGCCATCAATCTGAATACAGTCTTTCAGGATGAACCATTATATATTGGTCAGGATAAAAACGGCAAAAAATCGTGGACTACTTTAGGACCTGTTAATATTCAAAGAGCCTTAGAGCAGTCTTCAAACGTATTCATGTTTAAAACTGCAATTGCACTTGGAAAAGGTGAATATAAACCGCATCAAGCTTTACCAATTGATACGACGGCTTTTGATACATTCCGGAATTATTTCAGTCAATTTGGACTTGGTGTCAAAACTGGGATTGACCTTCCAAATGAAATGACAGGCTATAAAGGAACAAGCAGATTGACGGGATTCTTGCTAGACTACGCTATCGGCCAATATGATACGTATACACCGCTCGAACTGGCACAATATGTATCAACGATCGCAAATGGTGGTTATCGCTTGAAACCTCAGCTTGTAAAAGAAGTAAGGGAACCTGACGCTGAAAAAGGAATCGGGGCAGTTGTACAATCTGTTCAGCCTGAAGTGCTGAATAAAGTTGATATGAAAGGCGAGTACATTAAAGAAGTTCAAGCCGGGTTTAGACGAGTCGCGACTAAAGGAACGGCGGCAAGTCAATTTGCTTCAGCATCTTATAAACCTGCTGCTAAAACAGGAACAGCGCAATCGTTCTATGACGGACCAAATAAATCAAAAACAGGTGAAGGTACTTATAATACAACACTTGTTGCTTATGCGCCTGCTGATAACCCTGAGGTTGCCATCTCTGTTGTAGTTCCTTGGGCTTATGTAGATTACAGCGCTAAATATACCATTACCAACGAAATCGGCAGAGAAGTATTGGATAAATATTTTGAGCTGAAATCGAAGCAGGACAAAGAAGATACTCAGCAAAAGAATAAAGACAAAATCGAAGAAAAAGCAGAAAACACCTCGTCTTCTGCTAACTAAACAGAAACGTCCACATCATGTGGGCGTTTTTTTTATACAAAAAAATGCACGGATTTACAAAACCTTAACATTCGATTTAAACCTATTTTACATAGAACCTTTACTCTAAACGTGTAGGACAAATTACACATTATACGCAGGGGGAATTCAGGAAATGAAAAAAAACAAATTGGTGCTTATGCTTCTAATGGCTGCTTTTATGATGGTTGCAGCTGCATGCGGAAACGCAGGAGATAGTGAAAAATCAAATAGCGGCTCTGCAAAAGGAGAAGAAAAGGCATCAGGTTCTTTAACCATTTCTGGTTCATCGGCCATGCAGCCATTAGTACTTGCTGCTGCAGAAAAATTTATGGAAGAAAACCCTGATGCTGATATACAGGTACAAGCAGGGGGTTCTGGAACAGGGCTTTCTCAGGTCTCTGAAGGGGCTGTGCAAATCGGAAATTCAGATGTTTTTGCTGAAGAAAAAGAAGGCATCGACGCAAAAGCGCTTGTCGATCATCAAGTTGCAGTAGTCGGTATGGCAGCGGCTGTAAACCCTGATACAGGTGTAAAAGATATCTCAAAAGATGAATTGAAAAAAATCTTTACTGGCAAAATCAAAAACTGGAAAGAGCTTGGCGGCAAGGACCAAAAAATTACGCTTGTAAACCGTCCTGATTCTTCAGGTACACGTGCGACATTTGTAAAATACGCGCTTGACGGAGAAGAACCGGCAGAAGGCATTACTGAGGATTCTTCCAACACTGTGAAAAAAATCATTGCTGACACTCCGGGAGCAATTGGATATCTTGCATTCTCATATTTAACAGATGACAAAGTAACAGCTTTATCCATTGACGGAGTGAAGCCAGAAGCGAAAAACGTTACAACTGGCGAGTATCCGATCTGGGCTTATCAGCATTCTTATACAAAAGGTGAAGCGAAAGATCTAGCGAAAGAATTTCTTGATTATCTAAAAAGTGAAGACATTCAAAAAAGCATTGTAACTGACCAAGGGTACATTCCGGTTACTGACATGAAAGTGACTCGCGATGCCAAAGGGAAGCAAAGCTGATCTAAATAAAAAGAGGAGTGCGGAGACTTCCGTTTCTCCTCTTAACACATTCATAGGAGTGTAAAACGATGATAAACAATAGAGAAAATATGTCTGTGAGCGAACGTTTAATCAGCTCAAGGCAAAACCGGCAATTGGATGAAGTTCGGGGAAGAATGATCGTGACAGCCTGCGCGCTTATAATGATAGCGGCATCTGTGGCAATCACCATTTTCCTCGGCATTAAGGGGCTGCAATCTTTTCTAGTAAATGGTGTAAGCCCAATTGAATTCTTAACCAGTCTGAATTGGAACCCTACAGATTCTGATCCGAAATACGGAGTGCTGCCATTTATCTTTGGCTCATTTGCAGTAACGATTCTCTCCGCTCTCATTGCTGCCCCGCTCGGCATAGCAGGTGCGATCTTTATGACGGAAATTGCGCCGAATTGGGGAAAGAAAGTGCTGCAGCCGGTGATCGAATTATTGGTCGGCATCCCATCTGTTGTTTATGGATTCATAGGTCTTACAGTATTGGTGCCTTTTATTGCTCAGTTCAAAACGAGCGGAACAGGACACAGTTTATTGGCGGGTACGATTGTGCTTTCCATTATGATTCTGCCGACGATCACATCTATCTCAGCTGATGCGATGGCATCACTTCCGAAAAGCTTAAGAGAAGGTTCTTACGCTCTCGGTGCGACAAGATGGCAGACCATTAGAAAAGTACTCATCCCTGCAGCTTTTCCGACATTAATGACTGCCGTTGTCCTAGGTATGGCGCGTGCGTTTGGTGAAGCTCTGGCTGTTCAAATGGTGATTGGAAATACAAGAGTTTTGCCTGAAAGTCTGCTTGACACCGCAGGAACATTGACAACCATTATTACGCTGAATATGGGCCATACCACATACGGAAGCGTTGAAAATAATACGCTGTGGTCAATGGGACTTGTGTTGCTGGTGATGTCATTCTTGTTCATCCTGCTTATTCGCTACTTGTCATCTAGGAGGAAAGTGTAATGAACCGCAAATTAACAAATAAACTGGCGACTGGAATGTTCGGTTTATGCGCAGCCATTATCGCCGCGATTCTAGTCGGTTTGTTTTCCTATATTATTATTAACGGTGTTTCTCAGCTCAGCTTAGACTTTATTACGACAAAATCCAGCGCCATCGCCGCAGGAGGCGGAATACGAGACCAGCTGTTTAACTCCTTCTATATTTTGTTTATCACGATGCTGATTACCATCCCGCTCGGAGTGGGCGGCGGCGTGTTCATGGCGGAATACGCGCCTAACAACAAAGTGACAGATTTTATCAGAACATGTATTGAGGTCCTTTCATCTCTTCCGTCCATTGTCATTGGAATGTTCGGATTACTGATGTTTGTTAACCTGACAGGCTGGGGATATACGATCATAGGCGGAGCGCTGGCATTAACAGTATTTAACCTTCCAGTTATGGTGCGTGTGACAGAAGACGCGGTCCGTTCAGTCCCTACAGATTTGAAGGAAGCATCGCTCGCTCTAGGTGTTTCTCGCTGGCATACCGTAAAAACCGTATTAATACCAAGCGCAATCCCTTCCATCATCACAGGTGCCATTTTAGCGTCAGGGAGGGTGTTCGGAGAAGCAGCGGCTTTATTATTTACAGCAGGACTTACAACGCCGCGCCTCAATTTTGCAGAGTGGAATCCGTTTTCTGAAACATCGCCGCTTAATATTTTCAGACCCGCTGAAACACTTGCGGTCCACATTTGGAACGTAAATACGCAAGGGATGATTCCGGATGCTGAAGCGATTGCCAACGGCGGTTCTGCAGTGCTGGTGATTTCAGTTCTTGTCTTCAATCTCGCAGCGAGATGGCTTGGAACAATAATCTATAAAAAGCTTACGGCAAATTAGACCGGAAAGAGGCGAAAACAATGTCTGAACAAATGGTAAAAGAAAAGCCTGAGAGAGTGGGAATGATTCCTCAGCAGCAAAATGTGCTCGAGGTGAAGGATCTGTCTATTTTCTACGGAAACAAACAGGCTGTTCGTGATGTGAATATGCAGATTGAAAAAAATGCGGTAACCGCTTTGATCGGGCCGTCAGGATGCGGCAAATCTACTTTTCTAAGAAATATTAACCGAATGAATGACTTAATTCCTTCTGCAAGAAGCGATGGTGAAATTTTGTATGAAGGATTAAATATACTGGGAAGCAATATAAACGTTGTCAGCTTAAGAAGAGAAATCGGAATGGTCTTCCAAAAGCCGAATCCATTTCCGAAATCGATCTACCATAATATCACGCATGCACTAAAATATGCAGGTGAGCGGAACAAAGCAGTGCTAGACGACATCGTGGAAGAAAGCTTAACAAAAGCGGCGCTCTGGGATGAAGTAAAGGACCGTTTGCATTCATCCGCCCTTTCGTTATCAGGCGGTCAGCAGCAGCGTTTATGTATTGCCAGAACGCTTGCAATGAAGCCGGCCGTTCTTCTTCTTGATGAACCTGCTTCAGCGCTTGATCCGATTTCAAATGCGAAAATAGAAGAATTGATTACGGAATTGAAAAGCGAATACTCAATTATCATTGTCACTCATAATATGCAGCAGGCTCTGCGGGTGTCTGACCGGACGGCTTTCTTTTTAAACGGTGAAATCGTTGAATACGGACAGACCGAACAAATTTTTACAAGTCCGAAGCAGCAAAAAACAGAGGATTACATTAACGGGAAATTCGGATAGGAGGGCGGCAATGAGTATTGCTACCGAAGCTGTAAAGAAACAGGAAGTTTATCAAGTCAACGGAATGAATTTATGGTATGGAGAAAACCATGCCTTAAAAAATATCAATTTGAGCATTAATCAAAACGAAGTTACGGCGATTATCGGGCCGTCAGGATGCGGCAAATCAACATTTATTAAAACATTGAATTTAATGATTCAGATGACGCCGAATGTAAAGCTTGCAGGTGAGCTGAACTATAAGGGCAGCAACATCTTAAAAGATAAAGTCGATATCGTAGATTTGAGAAAAAACATCGGCATGGTATTTCAGAAAGGAAACCCGTTTCCGCAATCAATTTTTGATAATGTCGCTTACGGACCGAGAGTCCACGGCATCAAAAATAAAAAGAAGCTGCAAGATATTGTAGAAAAGTCATTAAAAGACGTGGCGCTGTGGGATGAGGTGAAGGATCGTTTGCATTCATCTGCACTCTCATTATCAGGCGGTCAGCAGCAGCGTCTCTGTATCGCCAGAGCTCTTGCGACAAACCCTGATATTTTGCTGATGGATGAGCCGACATCTGCGTTAGATCCAATTTCGACAAGAAAAATTGAAGAGCTCATTCTTCAGCTGAAAAATAAATACACCATCGTTATCGTGACGCACAACATGCAGCAGGCAGCGAGGGTTTCTGATCAAACTGCATTTTTCTACATGGGTGAGCTTGTTGAATGCGACAATACAAATAAAATGTTCTCTCAGCCGAGAGATCAAAGAACACTCGATTATATTACAGGGAAATTCGGATAAAAAAAACAGGCTGTTAACATAGCCTGTTTTTTTATCGTGTTAATGTTTTAACGATTTTTTTGAAGCTCATATCTGATTTTACTTTAAATTCACCGGCACGGATCTCCTTGTGATACCCCGCGTCTATCACGTAGTCATTAAAGTCTTCAGCTGAAGCAATAATGCCTTCTTTTTCAAGAATAGCTGATACATCTGCGGTGCTCATGCCGTCTTTAATGATAAGCTTGTACGTTTTTACTTTGCCTGTTTTCGAGTCTGAGCTGCTGTCATCGCTCAGAGATTTCTCTTTTGAGTCGAGAAGCTTTTGATATTCATCACGGTTAACAGAAACCATTTTTTTAGAATCGAGATAATTGTTTACGTCTTGCTCGGTTACTGTTTTTTGTTCTTTTACAGCAGCTGCTTGATCTTCATCTGTCAGATAAAAAACACTTGCGAGAACGGCTGTCGCTAATATGATACCGCCGGCAAATGCCTGAATGCCTCGTTTTGTCATACGAGCACCTTCTCATTATCTTTTATAATCGTATTCACGTCTTCTACTGATACATGCTCAGCTTTAGCAATTGCTTCAGCTGACATGCCATTATTATATTTAGAAAGTATTTGCTTGGCGATCTTTTGATTGATGCCGCTGTTCTTTGCTTTGCGGATCACAAGGTTTGTTTCAAGTAATTCTTCCTCAAGCACCGTCATTTTCTTTTTGAGCTTATAAATTTCCTGCATAGCAGAAAGCTGCAATGTTTCAAGCTCCTGCTCGACATCTTTCATCGGATCTCGTTGAGAATATGAGAATGCAATTAGCGCTATACTGACGATAAACAACGCAATAATAGCAATTTCCACGTTTCATCACCTTCTATTCTTTTTTTATCCTTCTTTTTTATACCATAAAACAAGTGGATTCTAAAGGAATTCGCGAAAAAAACGAGTTTTTGTCGAGAAATCTTTCTTTTCTTCCTTTATGTGTAATGGTTTAATAGGATCACCGAGCCAATGGAAGGAAAGGAGATTGTGAGAAGCCTATGGACCAACACTCATTTCCTTATAACATTCGAAGGGGGCTTCCTTTTTTTAGGGACGTATTCGACATGAATATCCAAAACTCTAACACATTGACAGTCCGATGGAATCTGTCAGTTGAGACGATGAAACTGGCAGAAACCGTACTTTTCGAAAAAACGCCCGACATGATAAAAGAAATCCGTATTTTTATGAAAAGAAACGGTATAGAAGCTGTCAGGACGAAACGCATAAAACGGGATAAAGGGAAATGGATCATTGTTCAGGTGCCTGGTCATGCTTTGTATCGTGCTGAATACAGAATACTGAATTCGATGAATGTTTCTCTCAAACTAGCTGAAACAGAGGACACCTTACTTGCAGAAAACGGTGTCAGCGACATAAACAGTTTTCGCAATGCAGAAGCACATACCAGGTGGGAGGAGCAATTTTCTGCTTACACCTGCTATCGCAGTGAGGGAAGAGAGAAATGAATATCCTTATGCTTTCATTCGAGCATCCTTATAAACCGAAAAGCGGGCTTGGTGTTCATTTAAGCCGTCTTATATCCTATTTAAATCCGCATATCAACATAACAGTCTGCGTTCCAAGCAGGAAGCTATGTTCCTATGCGAATGTTGAAGACTTTATAGCTGATGTCAATGTTAGAATGGTTCAGCAAGTGTTGTCATGCAATAAACGCTTTGATCTGATTCATGCCCATGATGACATGACGGCCCCTGCGGCTCATTATTTGAAAAAGCAGCTCAGCATTCCGCTTGCTGCAACGATCCACGGGCTTGAAAGCGGAAGGAAGCAGGTGTGCAAAGAAATGCCTCATCCGTACAGGCTGCTGACGGAGCGGCTCCTCATCGACATTTCCGATGAATTGATTGTGTTAAGCACTTTTATGAAGAGATCGATTAGTAAGGCGTATCCGTTTCGTGAAAAAATAACCGTCATCCCAAGCCCTCTGTCACTGGAGGCGAAAATAGGTCTAGCTGAAAGGTTGATACATAAAAGATACTTGTTTTCGTTTGGAAGGTTTGTTCCGGAAAAAGGGTTTTCACAGCTGTTGAAGGTATTTTCTATTCTGAACAAATGCCGGCCTGACCTTCAGTTGGTGCTAGCCGGACAAGGGCCGTTATTGGCATCCTATAAGAAACTGGCTGAGCAGTTGAGCATAAAGGAAAGTGTAATGTTTTATCCTTTTTTAAATAGAAGAGAAATCGTGACGTTTCTGTCTCAATGTGAAATGGCTGTTTTCCCAAGCTTTTATGAACCCTTTGGGCTCGCTGCACAAGAAAGCATGGAACAAGGCGTGCTGACAGCCGTACCGCAGTCGGGCGGTTTTTGTGACTTTGCCGTTCATAACAAAACTGCAATTGCAGCTGATTTTTCGCAAGAACGGGGAGCGGCGGATAGGCTTCACAACGTATTAATAGATGAAGAAAACGCCTGCCGGATAAAAGAAGCGGGCCGAGAACGGGTGATGAAACTGCATCATCCACAGATCATCACAGCATCCTATTTACAGCTTTATCAGCGTCTATCCAATAATTCATGATTTCATTGAAAAACATCCTAGCATTCCGTCCATTATAGTGGTATTATATATAAGTCTGAATAAGTAAATGATATTTAGTTTGGAGGGAAAACAATGCGCGTTAATATTACTTTGGCTTGCACAGAATGTGGTGAGCGTAACTATATTTCTAAAAAGAACAAACGCAACAATCCAGACCGCGTTGAATTTAAAAAATATTGCCCACGTGATAAAAAATCTACGTTACACCGTGAAACAAAATAACAGCATAGCTGTTTGAGGTGTAAGAAAAAAGCCAGAGCTTTGAAAAAGGTTCTGGCTTTTTTCTATTCCGAGGGGGATAAAAATGAAATCACAATTAAGAAAAAAGACAATGGAAAATGTATCAGCGATAACAAGTAAAGAATGGTCTAAGAAAACTGCGTGTATCAACGAGCGTTTATTTTCTCTCCCAGAATGGCAGAATGCCCGCACCATAGCCGTCACCATTTCAAGAGGGCTGGAGGTACCGACACGGCCGATCATCGAAAAAGCCTGGGGGGAAGGGAAAGAAGTTTGTATTCCAAAGTGTGATCCTGATACGAAAAGGATGCAGTTCCGCACATTTCAAGCGGATGATCAGCTTGAAACGGTTTACGCCGGACTTCAGGAGCCGATCATTGAGAAAACGCATGAAGTGGTCCAATCACAGATTGATTTGATAATCGTGCCTGGCGTATGTTTTGATCCTGACGGCTATAGGATTGGCTTTGGCGGCGGTTATTATGATCGTTATTTAAGTGATTATAAAGGGAACACAGTTTCTTTGCTTTTAGAATGCCAGCTGTATGATCACGTGCCGCATCTGTCACATGATATCCCGGTTCAAATGCTGGTTACTGAGGATCGAATCATTTCTTGCTTTTCATAGCTTTCTCGTCCCTCCGTCAAGAATAAATAAGAAAGAATAACAAACCCTAATGGCAGGAGGGATATAATGAAAAAATTTATGATCTATGCCATTTGCGCTGTTTCTGCCGTGATGTTTTACCAAAACCGTTACCGTCTCATGAATACCGTACTCAGCCAGCCTGGGATCAGACGGTCCTTTATTCATCTTTTTTTAAAAATTCCGTTTATCCGCAATAAGTTTATACAGCAAGCTTTTTAAAAATCCCGTTTTCACGGGATTTTTTGCTTTTAGTAGGCGTCAAGAGCACCAGCTGTTATAATGAAAAAAAACCATTGGAGCGGTAAACATGTATTTGTTGGAGTATACATATTGGAATGTCGCGGCGCATTTAGTAAGGAGAGGGTATGGCGTCATACAATCGGGTGAATCTGGTGAAATATGGCTGGAAGCACCGGACAAATCCTCTCATGATCTGGTTCGCCTCTTTAAACAGAATATTGATTTTCGCCAAGAAATTGCAAGGGACATAGAAGTGCAGGCGGAGCGAATAGAGCATGTCAGGAAGTC
Organism: Bacillus sp. LBG-1-113; assembly: GCF_020708615.1. Taxonomy (NCBI): domain Bacteria; kingdom Bacillati; phylum Bacillota; class Bacilli; order Caryophanales; family Bacillaceae; genus Bacillus; species Bacillus sp. LBG-1-113. Next base: position 525,042 of record NZ_JAJFDG010000001.1, read on the forward strand.
TATCGGCAAGCGGCATTTGAAGCTGCTGAATGTGCTGATCTCAGCGGAAGCACCTGTCGATGACTGGCAGGAAATCGCCGACAAGCCTTTTGAAAAAGGACAGGTATCCGTTGAAACTGCACTTGTGACTGGTACGTCACTTCATGAAGATCTGCAAGCCATTTTTCCATCATTTGAAGCTGTTGAATGGACAGAAGACCGAGACTCATTGGAACACGCCCAAATGGCAAAAGAACGCTTTTTTTCACTAGTGCAGAAACAAGAAGAACAGCGGAAAAAAGAAGCGGCGTTTTTCCAGAACGGAAAGCCGATCTTTACATATTTGTTCATCGCGCTGCAGCTCGTGATGTTTTTCCTGCTCGAAATAAACGGCGGAAGCACCAATACGGAGACGCTTGTTGCTTTCGGCGCTAAGGAAAACGGCCTGATTGCAGACGGAGAATGGTGGCGCCTGCTGACGCCGATTGTGCTTCACATCGGCCTTGTGCATTTAGCCTTTAACACGCTGGCTTTATGGTCGGTCGGAACCGCTGTTGAGCGCATGTATGGATCAGGAAGATTCTTGCTGATTTATTTGGCGGCGGGTATCACGGGATCGATCGCCAGCTTCGTGTTCAGTCCTTATCCTTCAGCCGGTGCTTCAGGCGCCATATTCGGCTGCTTAGGCGCATTGCTGTATGTAGCTGTGTCAAATCGAAAAATGTTTCTAAAAACAATAGGCACAAATATTATTGTTATTATCCTGATAAACCTGGGTTTTGGCTTTGCGGTTTCGCATATTGATAATTCAGGGCATATTGGCGGCTTGGTCGGCGGTTTTCTTGCTGCGGCAGCACTTGGTTTGCCAAAAACAAAAGCCTTGGGCAAAAAATTGGTGTCAGCGATTCTGCTGGTTGCCCTGGCCGGCGGGTTTCTCTATTACGGATTACATTCACCGTCCCATCAGGAGACAGCGCTGATTCAGCAGGCAGGTGAGCTTTACCAGGAAGGAAAATATAAAGAAGTAACCGAACTGCTGAACGGTGAAGCTGAGCAGAAAGACGCTTCAGCTGATCTTCTGAAAATCCTGGCCGTTTCTGATATTCAAATCGGCGAATATGATCAGGCGATTTCTCTTTTAGAAAGAGCTGTGCAAAAAGAGCCTAAAAACCATACGTCCTATTACTATTTAGCATTGCTGTATGCGGAAAAAAATGAACTTGGTCAAGCTGACAAGGCAATCAGGACCGCTGTAAAGCTGGAGCCGAAGGAAGAGTATTACAAAAAACTGCAGCAGGAAATTGAAAATAAACAAGAATAAATGACTAGATGAGAAAGCGTTGAATTTGCCAAGGAATGAATTCCGGGTATTTTTGTCAGCGTTTTCTTCTTGACTGGCGGGTTCTTTATGACTACGCTATTGATAGTTAAGATCAAGAATGGTGAGGAATATGAATACATTTTATGATGTACAGCAGCTATTAAAAACATTTGGACACATTGTTTACTTTGGTGACAGAGAGCTTGAAATTGAGTTTATGCTCGATGAATTAAAGGAACTATATATAAATCATATGATTGAGAAGGAGCAGTGGGCTAAAGCCGCAGCTGTCCTTCATAAAGAGCTGGAACAAACAAAGAAACGAAAGAGATTTACGTAAAGGTTAAGGTGATAAAAATGGACGAGGTATGGTTTGCGGGCATTGATCTTGGAGGAACGACGATAAAACTCGCATTTATTAATCAATATGGAGAGATTCAGCATAAATGGGAAGTGCCGACCGATAAGTCCGGTGATACCATTACCGTGACAATAGCAAAAGCGATTGACAGCAAGCTGGATGAGCTTCATAAACCAAAGCACATCGTCAAATATATAGGAATGGGCGCACCAGGGCCAGTAGATATGGCAACTGGGGTCGTTTATGAAACAGTGAATCTTGGCTGGAAAAACTATGCTTTAAAAAATCATCTGGAAACGGAAACAGGCATCCCTGCGGTTATAGAAAATGATGCGAATATTGCCGCGCTCGGAGAAATGTGGAAGGGGGCGGGTGACGGCGCAAAAGACGTCATTCTCGTTACGCTAGGTACTGGAGTTGGCGGCGGTATTATTGTGAATGGGGAGATTGTGCACGGAATAAATGGCGCTGGCGGAGAAATCGGCCATATTTGCAGCATCCCTGAAGGCGGGGCGCCGTGCAACTGCGGTAAAACAGGCTGTATTGAAACCATCGCGTCGGCAACTGGCATTGTTAGAATTGCAAAAGAGAAAATTGCAGAAGCTAAAAAGCCGACACAATTAAAAGCATCTGAGCATTTAACGGCTCGAGATGTATTTGAAGCTGCAAATGAAAATGATGAATTAGCTCTCGAAGTTGTCGATTATGTAGCAAAGCATCTCGGCCTGGTGCTTGGCAATCTGGCCAGCTCGCTTAATCCGTCAAAAATTGTTCTCGGCGGCGGCGTTTCAAAAGCCGGAGAATTGCTGAGATCCAAAGTCGAAAAAACATTCCGTATATGTGCCTTTCCGCGCGCTGCGGAAGCGGCTGATATATCTATTGCGGCGCTTGGAAATGATGCGGGCGTTATCGGAGGAGCTTGGATCGCTAAGAATGAATGGCTGAAACACCAAAATTGTTAAATTTGTGAAAATGAAATTGATTTTTTGTTATGTTCAGGTTAAGATTTAATTTGATATGTTAATGAGAATGTTGAGAATAGACTGATTTTTTTGAGCGTGCTGCATAGGAGGTTGAAATGCGAAAAACGTTTTTTTCGATGATTTCATTTATGCTGATTGCCATTTTAATGATGTGGCTGAAAACGTATGTTGTTTACAAAACCAGTTTTCATATTAAAATTGACAATCTTACGCAGGAATTTATTCTGTTTATCAACCCATTGAGCTTTTTGCTGCTTATTTTTGGCTTCAGCCTGTTTTTAAAGGGAAGAAACAGAAATCGTTACATTATTGCCATGAGTTGTATTGTCACGTTTGTTTTGCTGGCGAATATGGTTTTTTATCGTTTTTACAATGATTTCCTAACGATTCCGGTTCTTTTTCAAACGAGCAATATGGGTGATCTGGGAAGCAGCATCGGAACGCTTCTTGAGCCGACAGACCTCCTTTTGGCTGTAGATATCGTGATTTTAATATGGCTTCATATGCGTCAAAAAGCCTTTCAATCAGACATCCCCTCCACGAAAAATGAACGGGCGGCATATTTTTTGTTTGTGGCTTCCGTTTATTTCTTCAACTTAGGTCTGTCTGAGGCAGAACGGCCGCAGCTATTGACACGCTCATTTGACAGAGAAATGCTCGTTAAAAATATCAGCCTGTTTAATTTTCATATTTATGACGGAGTACTTCAGTCGAAGCAATCCGCGCAAAGAGCGCTGGCTGACAGCAACAGCCTGACGGAAATCGAAAACTATGTCACAGCCAATGCGAAAGATGCCAATAAGAACTTATTTGGCGCCGCAAAAGGCAGAAACGTCATACTTGTATCTCTAGAGTCGACGCAAAGCTTTGTGATCAATGAAAAGGTGAACGGAAAAGAAATCACCCCGTTTTTGAATGATTTTATAAAAGAAAGCTATCACTTTAGTAATGTTTACCACCAAACCGGGCAGGGGAAAACCTCTGATTCTGAATTTATCGTGGACAATTCACTTTATCCGCTTGGGCGAGGCGCTGTGTTCTTTACAAATGCGGGCAATCAATACATGGCCGCGCCTGAGATTCTCAAAAATAACGGGTATTATTCAGCGGTGCTCCATGCCAATAATAAAAGCTTTTGGAATCGCGATTTAATGTACGATTCATTTGGGTATGATTCATTTTTTGATATTGAATCGTATGATGTTACTGACGATAATTCAGTCGGCTGGGGGCTGAAGGATAAAGAATTTTTTGAACAGTCTTCAGAGCTGATGAAAAACCTGCCTCAGCCGTTTTACTCTAGGCTGATCACACTCACGAACCACTTTCCGTTTGATCTTGATGAAGAGGACAAATTGATTGAGGAATATGATTCAAACAGCCAAACGTTAAACAAGTATTTCCCGACTGTGCGTTATCAGGATGAGGCGCTGAAACGGTTTATCGAAAAGCTGAAGGAAGACGGCTTATATGATAACTCCATTATTGTTTTATACGGTGACCATTACGGGATATCGGAAAACCATAATGAAGCGATGGGACAATACTTAGGGAAAGAAATTACACCATTTGAAGAAGTGCAACTCCAAAAAGTGCCGTTTGTCGTTCATATTCCTGGAATTACAGACAAGAAGCCGAAAACGATTGACAAGGTAGGCGGACAAATCGATATCCGGCCGACGCTGATGAATCTGTTAGGTATTGATACAAAGAACCTCATTCAATTCGGCAACGATCTGCTTTCTGACGATAAACTGGACTTTACAGTGCTGCGTGATGGAAGCTTTATCACAGACCAGATCGTGTATACTGACGGTCTATGTTATGACAAAGCGACAGGAAAGCCTTTGAAAGAGGCAAAGCAATGTGAAACATTTGCAGATAAAGCGAAGCAGGAGCTTTCACTTTCCGATGAAATCATTTACGGAGATTTGTTGCGATTTTATGATCAGGAAAGGCTGGACAATTCGTCAAAAAGAAAAGAAAAACAAATTCTTGATCAGGCTTCATGATCATAAAGTCTCCCGTATCAAAAAACGCGGGAGGCTTTCTTTTTTAAAAAACGCCGTCATATAGTAACAAAAAGGGGGATGATGATGGCGTTTATTACGATAAAACCTGAGATCAAACACAATTTGGCTTTAGTGGCAAGAGAACTGAAGATAGATGAGACATTGCTTAGAAGTGCCAATCAAACAGCACAGAAACATCAATTGTACTGTCCTGGTTATAAGATTGAAGAAGGCAATGATAAGGAGCTTCAATCCATTCAGGAAGTAAAGCGCTTTTTACACCCGCTGCAGCTGCAGCCTGCTGATAACTGGCTGGAGCAGGAAAAAATCTATGACTTTTTTGCTGTCGAAGAGGAAATAAAAAAAATAGTCAATGTGTTTCCGTTTGTTTCATGCCGGGAAATCGGACGTTCCGTTTTGGGCAGGCCGATCTGGGAGCTGACAGTTGGTGGCGAGCATACCTCCAAAAAAGTTCACATGAATGCATCGTTTCATGCGAATGAGTGGATTACCACATCTGTACTGCTGAAATGGCTGAAGGAATATTGCCTCTCTTTATGTCATAATACGAATTTCTTTGGCTTTACTCCTTTGGAGCTGTTCAGCCGAACCTCTCTGTCTCTTGTTCCTCTTGTGAATCCGGATGGTGTTGATCTTGTCTTACACGGATCAGCGGGCATGGGGGACAGGAGAGATGAACTTGAAAGACTAAACTGCCATCGTCCGGATTTTAATGAATGGAAGGCAAATATTAACGGCGTTGATTTAAATAAACAATTCCCGTCTTTATGGGAAATTGAAAAATACCGAAAACCGAAAATGCCCAGCTACCGAGATTTTCCTGGAACTTCTCCGCTCACGGAGCCGGAATCCATTGCGATGCAGCAGCTGATAACGGCGGATCCGCCTGACAGGCTGCTGGCCCTTCACACTCAGGGAGAAGAAATCTATTGGGGATATAAAGGCCTTGAGCCTGAAGAATCGGCTTCTGTAATAAAGGATTTTGAGACGATAAGCGGAAACATTTATAAAGGTGTCAAGGATATTGACAGCTATGCGGGATTCCGCGACTGGTTTATTCATCACTATTTTAAAGAAGGTTATACGGTGGAACTCGGAAAAGGTCAAAATCCCTTGCCGTTTGAGCAGTTTACACAGATTTATCAGGCGACAAGCGGGATCTTATGGAGGTCGTTATTTTTTCTTGACTAACTGAAACTTTTTCTTTTTCGTGCCGTATCAAATATGGGACAATAAATATGATCGGAGGGGGAGGCTGATGAGATCAGTTTGTTTGATTCTGCTGTCAGCATTGTTAGTTTGTTTATCGGCATGCGAACCGTCTCATCAGCAGCAAAAACAGGCAGCGACGGCAAAAAGTGAGGAAAAAGAGATTGTTCCGCTGCCAGCAGGAAAAGCGGACGGAGCGGAAGGTTGGCTCAATAACAACACAATTCTGTATACAGCCTCAGATCCGACAAAAACAGAGCTTCTTGCATATCAAATCTTTAATGGCAAAACGGAAAAGCTCTATCAGACGGATGGTCAAATCGTTGATGTTCAAATCAATCCCAAGAAACAGATGATTCTGCTGCAGATCACGCATAGCCAACAGACAACAGTAGTTTTGCTGAATCACAAAGGGGAGACGCTGTATCAGAAAGAATACGAAACGTATGAGCTGGAGGCAGCATGGAATCAGTATGATCCGTATCAAATGATGGTTACGGTATTCACTGAAAACTGGGACTTCAATACATATTACGTGGATGCCAAAAAAGACAAATCTGCTTTAAGTCCAATACAGGTTCCGTTTGTCCATTGGACCTCAAAAAACACATTTGACTATCTAAAAGAGGGAAGAAACGATAAAGAAGGCTCTTTGTATACGTATGATATTGCTTCTGAAAAGGAGAAAAAGCTGGAGGAGGATGTCCTTTACTTTGATTCTTTTCATGATATGAGCTTTACCGTCAAAGCAGATTCCGGAGAGAACGGCTTGTATGAGTTTACATCACCGCAATCGAATGGTGAAGCAGTTACAGCGGAATGGCCGCTCCAAACCAAATATACAAGCCTGGCTCCGATGGAGTATGATTATGATGAGGGTGGCGGACTGTTTTATACGTTTAAAGAAAGCGGGGATGCATATAAGCTGTCAGCGATCGATATGAACTCGGGAAAGGCGCAGGATCTTTTTACTTTGCCTGAAATGGAGCCGATACAAGTATCCCCGAACGGAAAATATGCGTTGTACGGGTTTCATTTTGAGCGCATAATTTCATTAATATCACATGAAATGAAGCCAATCATCATTGATAAAAAGGAGATGGAATAATTAATGGCTATCGCAGATGTAACCATTATCCCAATCGGAACAGAAACACCTAGTGTAAGCGCCTATGTGGCGGATGTGCAGAAAATTTTAGAGGGCTATAAAGCCGAAGGGAAAATCAAATATCAGCTGACACCGATGAACACATTGATTGAAGGCGAGCTCAGCGACCTTTTCACTGTGATTCAGGCGATTCACGAAGCGCCGTTTCAAAAAGGGCTTCACAGAGTGGCGACCAACATTCGCATCGATGACAGACGGGACAAAAAAACGACGCTTGAAAGTAAAATAGAAAGCGTGAATAAACATTTACAGCAATAAAAAATAAACCTGTATCCCACTGGATACAGGTTTTAATGTGCAGTAGGATAACCGCTGTTTATCACCGTCATCACTGTAAACCAGCCAAACACACACAAGGTGGCTCCGGCTAATAAAAATCCAAGTATATTTTTGTTTTTCACAGAACGCAAGACTCCCCATAAAGCGAAAAGAGCGACAAGGCCGAAAATCACGACAAGTAACATTACGCAGCCCCCTTTACATTGAAAAACCTGCAATTCTTTCCATTTTTATTCTACCCGTTTTCAGTGTGTTTGTCGATAGCGTTTTCATAGCGATTGTTTGAATCTTTTTTCAAAAACCCTCATAATAGGAGCATAAAAAGGAAAGAGGTGAGAAAAGTGAAATGGAGAAGAATGCCTGTAGGGCCGATTCAAGCGAATGCATATTTTTTAATCAGTGATGATCAATGCCTGATTTTTGATCCGGGCGGCGAAGGAGATAAAATCAATCAATACATAAAAGAAAAAGGATTAACGCCTTTAGCCATTTTACTGACACACGCCCATTTTGACCATATTGGGGCGCTGGATAACGTGAGAGACAGATGGGACATTCCTGTCTATCTGCATCAAAATGAAAAGAATTGGCTTACAGATGCCTCATTGAACGGCTCAGGAATGCTGAGAGGGATAGAAGTGACAGCTAAGCCGGCAGATCATTTGATTGAAGGGGACGGTGAGCTGAATATCGGGCCTTTCCATCTGGAGACGCTATTTACACCGGGACATTCCCCAGGAAGCGTTTCATACTACGTGAAGGATGCCGACCTGGTAATTTCCGGTGATGTCCTGTTTCAAGGCGGGATAGGCCGTACAGATTTACATGGAGGCGACCAAGAAACGCTGCTTACGTCTATCCATGAAAAATTGCTTACGCTGCCTGAGCACACATTGGTGTTAAGCGGACATGGCCCTGAAACTGACGTGCAGACTGAGCAGGATCAAAATCCGTTTTTAAATGGTTTTTCATTATAGAAAAAGAGACAAACCGGTGAGGTTTGTCTCTTTTTGCATTTAATGTCCTCCGCCGCCTGGTACCATAATAAAAATGGAATAGTATGTGAAGCCGGCAAAGAAGATGGTTAAATAAGCGCCAAAGATATAAATGTACATCCGTTCTGTTAAATTCAAATACGATAGAAACACAAATAAGATCGTCTGTCCAAAAAATAAAAGGGAAGCATCTTTCATATCACCTAAATAAAACATGACTGCAAATATTCCCGTCCAAAATCCTAACACCCGGAACATGCGATTCATTTTTTATCCCCTCCCGAGAGTCCCTCTGACTGTTATTATAATAGATCACGGACAAAAATGTAAACATTTTCATTATTAATATGAAAAATGGTATTTAACCCTTTGATTGCGTTTTCTATTATATGTACGGTTTTTTAGAAATAACCCGAAAAAAAGTTCAATAAATGGTTTAAAGAAAAATTGATACGGGTAGTTATTCTACAAAGAGATGGTTAACTGGAGGAGGAAAAAACATAATGGAACAATTAACATTTTACTCATACCCAAGCTGCACGTCATGCCGAAAAACAAAACATTGGCTCAAAGCGCACCAGATTGAATTTAACGAACGGCACTTATTCAGAGAAACACCAACGATGGATGAATTAAAGTATATTTTATCTTTAACGACAGAAGGAATTGACGAAATTTTAGCAACAAGAAGCCAAACCTTCAAAAATTTAAATTTAAACATTGAAGATATGACTGTAAACGAAGTGCTTGAACTTTTAATTGAGAAACCGAAGCTTTTGCGCCGTCCGATTCTCGTGGACAACAGGAAGCTTGTTATCGGATACAATCCGGGAGAACTGTTAAAGCTATCGAAGAAGAAAACGGTTCATCAATCTGCATGATGAAAAACCGAAGATCCGCTGATTTGCTTGAATCAGCTTATCTTCGGTTTTTCACGGTTCAGAAACTGGGCTAGCTGGATTCGAACCAACGATCACGGAGTCAAAGTCCATTGCCTTACCGCTTGGCTATAGCCCACTGTATGTAAAAATAGTATGTGTAACGTGAGACAAGTTATACAAATCAATCATAAATTTTTTGAAAGATAAACATGGTCAGGAGGTAACCGATTGAAATGAAAGCTCTAGATCAGTATTTAACAGAGCACAAAGAAGATATTACACTTCAATGGCTGGAAACATGCACGTTAAAAGGAACTTTACTGTATTCTGCTAAAGATCAGCAAAAATTAGAACAAAAGTTAAAAGAGCAGCATGAATCATTGGTAGCGATTGTAGCAAAATCCATTAGAAAAGAAGATGTGAAGGATGAGCTTAAGCAATGGTCACTTCAATGTGCCCGAGACCGTGCTGTTCATGAGGTGACTGTGACGGAAAGTGTCGGTCAGTTTAACGCGTTTAGGCACATTATGTGGCAATGGATTCAGGATTTCAGTGAAGCTGCTCCTTCCCAAGAAATCGGCATTCAGGATGTATGTGAGTGGAGCAAGATTTTGAATCAAACGATTGATGAGATTATCGAAGTATTTACAGAAGAATATCACCAGGTCACGGTGATCCAATTAAATGCGCAAAAAGAAATGATCAATGAATTGAGCGCACCGATTATGCCGATTTCTAAAGAGATTGGAATTCTTCCCCTTGTCGGTGAAATTGACACGTACAGAGCGAGAACCATTTTGGAATCCGTTTTGGCCCAATGCTCGGCGTTAAAGATTTCATATTTATTTTTAGATATATCCGGTGTTCCCATCGTTGATACGATGGTTGCCTTTCAAATCTTTAAAGTGATTGACAGCACTAAACTGCTGGGCATTGAGACGATTATTTCAGGAATCAGGCCTGAAATCGCCCAGACTGTTGTGAAGCTCGGATTAGATTTTTCGAAGGTGAAAACAGAGCAAAGTCTTGCTAAAGCTTTAGCCAATAAAGGATTTAAGATACAAGAATCTTAAGATGTTTCTTGCTTGATGTGTTTTTTTGAAGCGCGTTCAACACGCAAGAGAAGCAACAGCTGAACAGCCTGTGCTAGGGCTATTCAGCTTTTTTTACTTCGATAAACAAAATATGGTGACTGTCAATTTCTTTAACCTTGAATGAGTAGCCATCATATTCAATGACACTTTCGGGCTCGGCGTCTATGTTCTGTGTGAGAAACCAGCCTCCGAGCGTATCAACTTCAGCATCTGATAAATCAGTTCCAAGCAGGTTATTTACGTCACTGATTAATAATTTCGCATTTAATAAATAATGATTTTTTCCCAGCTCACGAACATGAGGCACTTCATCTGAATCGAATTCATCACGTATTTCTCCTACAATTTCTTCGATAATATCCTCGACGGTGATCAAACCTGAAGTTCCGCCATATTCATCAATGAGAATCGCCATATGGGTGCGTTCCTTTTGCATTTTGATGAGTAATTTGTAAATCGGAATGGTCTCAATGACATGAATGACAGGCTGTATGAAGGGTTCAATTTTGTGCTTCTGAAAAGAAAAGTCTTTCGTCAGCAATGAAAACAGCACTTCTTTCATATTGATCACACCGATGACGTTATCTTTATCTTCCTTAACAATCGGGTACCGGGTATATTTGGTCTGCTTAACCGTTTCCCGCATGCTTGGGATTGAGTCATCCTCAATTGACAAACTGACCATTTCGTTTCGCGGCACCATAATTTCCTTTGCCATTCGTTTATCAAATGTAAATATATTATTCATATATTTTAATTCGCTTTTTCTGATTTCTCCGCTTTTATAGCTTTCGGTCAACAGTACTCTAAGCTCTTCCTCCGTATAAGCCAGTTCATGCTCTGATGCCGGCTTCAGCCCAAAAAGCCCCGTGATTAATCGGGCAGACTGGTTAAGGAGCCAAATGAACGGAAACATGATTTTATAAAACCAGATTAATGGTTTCGCGAGCATCAGCGTAATGCTTTCTGCTTTTTGAATCGCGAAGCTCTTCGGTGCCAGCTCCCCAATGACGACATTTAAATACGTTACCACTAAAAAGGCGATAATAAGAGAAAGAAGATGGGTAAGCGACTCGTTTAAGCCTGCTTTATGAAAGAGCGGACGAAGCAGAGTCTGTACGGTCGGTTCACCCAGCCAGCCGAGTCCTAAAGCTGCGACAGTGATGCCCAGCTGGCAGGCTGATAAATATTCGTCAAGATGAGTGACCACATGTTTTGCCGCTTTAGCCCCTTTTCTTCCTTTTGCGACAAGCTGATCAATTCTGGATCGTCTTACTTTTACGATCGAGAATTCTACGGCGACAAAAAATCCCGTCAACAAAATTAAAAACGCGACTGCTAATAAATTGATAAATTCCAAAATAAACTGCCTTCTCCAAGGAAGGCATGCACCTCCCTTTCCGATGTCTTTCTACATTCCATACCACCGGGAATAGCTCACAAAACATGTGATAAAGTGCCTAAATGGTTTAGGAATGCTTTTCATTGGGCAATTAAAGAACAAAAGAATAAAAGTCTGGAGGATCGTAACATGAAGGTACATACAGGTGAAGATTGGTTTTGGTACCAAATGGGGCCTCAGGAAAGAGATAAGGCAAGAGATCTGATCCATTTTTCTCATTGGCCGCAATGTGAAAAATGGTTTGAAAATAATCATCATATTAACTTTTTGCGCGTGGATACAACAGAAGCGGAGAATGAAGCGGTATTCGGATCGATCGTATATGATCAAGGGTTGAACGAAGAACAGGATCACACCGTATTTCACTTTTATATCACACGGAAATATTTTTTCACCATCAATTTTGATTTCTCTATATTAGAAGGGATTAAGGGGAAACAAGTTGTCCAGCAAATGAAAAGAGCGGACAATGCCATAGAGGGGTTCTTAATACTTCTAGGGGAATTAATGAATGCTTATTTAATCGGTGTCGACAAATTTGAAGTGAGATTGAGAGAGCTTAGGTGGCAAATCAAGGATGATAACAGCAAAAGTATTTTAAACCGCGTTCATTTACTGCGCCATGAGCTGATGATTTGGAAAAACTTGATCTTAAGCGCCAAAAAACTTGAGATGGCGTTAAAAGAAACCTTCTTGCCTCAAAATGAAGGGAAAAAGGATTATCGGCGCACGCATCTGAAGATTGACAGAGGTTTCACATACATCAGTGAATTTGAGGGGGAGCTTAACAACCTTTTGCATTCAGAAGAGGTCATTACTTCTCATAGGGGAAATGAAATCGTAAAAGCCCTTACTATTTTCACGACGCTTTTTACGCCGATTACAGCACTTGGCGCCCTTTGGGGAATGAATTTTTCGGTGATGCCGGAGCTGAATTGGAAATACGGATATCTTTTTTCTCTATTTTTAATTTTCAGTTCAACAATTCTGATTTACCTGTATCTGAAGAAAAAAGGCTGGACGGGAGATATGCTGCAAGAAAGGAAGAGAAAAAATTCACGAAAAAGGCACAGGCAGTAGGTATTTCATTTTTTGTGCACGGATAAAGAATAAATAGCACTCGGGAAAAGAGCTTTGACTGCTGCGAACCGACCGCAGCAGTCACTGACCTAGCCAAAAAGATGAAAGACTCCAACCTCGGTCCTATTCCAATTTGTGGAATCATCAGACTTCAAGGCTCGTTTCTGATCGGGACATTGTCACCAGAACATTAGCTGAAGATCAAATAGAAGCGTCAAGCTAATGACATCCATGAGCACAGAAATCGTTGCCGGTCATCTGGATAGGTCTGACGATGGAGCGAGTCAGCTTATGGCAGAGCATCAAATCCCCCGTTTACCGATTCTTGAAAATGAACGTTTAACGGGTATTGTTGCGTTAGGCGACCCTTCCGTTAAGAAAGACACAGACCAGAAAGCCTAACCATTAAGTGACATTTCTAAATCAGCATAACAAACAGTCGGGAAGAGGTAGCTGCCTCTTCCTTTTTATTTTGTATACGCTAAACTGATCCGCCGTTTTTAGTAAGCGTCAAACTCCGATTTTATCATTCCCTCCTTAGATGCCAGAGCCGGACTGCGTACACTGTCCATTTAATCTCTTTTCATATCCTTATTAAAATCGAAAATCATGTGTTAAATAAAGCTGAATTTCTATTTTGATAGGGATAAATGATTTTTTTAGGTTGTAAATAGATCAGAAAATCACATTTTCTTTGTTTGATTACTATGTCTTCTTTTTTCTACAATACGCTTTGAAAGGAGAGGGAATCAAATTGGATTCGATAGAAAACATAAGTAGAACCTTAATTGAAGAGGCGTATAAGACGAAGGCCTCTGACATTCACATTGTGCCAAGGGAACGGGACGCGATCATCCATTTTCGGGTTGACAATGCATTGCTGAAAAAGCGAAACATGAAAAAAGAAGAGTGTGTAAGGCTCATTTCTCATTTTAAGTTTCTCTCAGCTATGGACATTGGGGAGAGAAGAAAGCCGCAAAGTGGATCGCTTACTCTAAAATTAAAAGAGGGTGACGTTCACTTAAGGATGTCAACGCTCCCGACAATTAACGAAGAAAGCCTCGTCATCAGAGTGATGCCTCAGTATAATATCCCTTCGATTGATAAACTGTCTTTATTCCCACAGACAGGAGCCACCTTGCTTTCATTTTTAAAACACTCCCACGGCATGCTGATTTTTACCGGACCAACAGGCTCTGGGAAAACAACAACGTTATATTCTCTGATTCAATATGCAAAAAAACATTTTAATCGAAACATTGTCACACTTGAAGATCCAGTGGAAACGAGGGATGAAGATGTTCTTCAGGTGCAGGTGAATGAAAAAGCCGGTGTCACATACTCCACAGGGCTGAAGGCTATTTTGCGCCATGACCCCGATATGATCATCTTAGGTGAGATTAGAGATGCTGAAACAGCCCAAATCGCGGTGCGGGCAGCGATGACTGGTCATTTAGTGCTGACGAGCCTTCATACGAGAGATGCCAAGGGCGCGATTTACAGGCTGCTTGAATTTGGCATTAATATGAATGAAATCGAGCAGACAGTTATTGCGATAGCGGCTCAGCGTTTAGTTGATTTGGCTTGCCCGTATTGTGAAAACGGATGTTCTTCAGTGTATTGCCGACTGTCACGAAACATAAGGAGAGCAAGCGTATACGAGCTGCTATACGGGAAAAACCTTCAGCAGTGTATTCAGGAAGCAAAAGGGGACAATGCAAATTACCAATATCAAACGCTGCGTCAAATTATAAGAAAAGGGATTGCGCTCGGCTATTTAACGACAAATAACTATGACCGGTGGGTTTATCATGAAACAGATTAGAAAAGTTTGGCCGTTAAAGGATCAAGCCTATTTACTGAAAAGGCTGGGGGAAATGACAGCGGGCGGATACAGTCTTTTAGACGGGTTGCGCCTAATGCAGCTGCAAATGAATAAAAGGCAGCTGGCGGACTTGGCTGCCGCAATAAGACGGCTGAGAGAAGGAGAATCGTTTTACCATGTATTAAAGAGCTTGTCATTTCATAAGGAAGCCATTGGTATTTGTTATTTTGCTGAAACACATGGAGAATTGCCGGCTTCCATGATTCAGAGCGGAGAGCTGCTGGAACGAAAAACAGCGCAGGCAGAGCATATTAAAAGGGTGCTGAGATATCCTCTTTTTCTCATCTTTACCGTTGGTGTCATGCTCTATATGCTGCAAAACATCATCATCCCTCAGTTTTCCGGTATTTATCAATCGATGAATGTAGAAACTTCACGCACAACAGGCATCATTTTTGCGTTTTTTCAGCACCTTGATGCCGTCTTCATATTAATGGCCATTTTGGCCGCAGGGATAGGTCTTTATTATTGGTTTGTGTTTAAGAAAAAATCCCCTGACCGCCAAATGCACATTTGCGTAAGTATTCCTCTGTTTGGAAAGCTGGTCAGGCTGTTTAACAGCTACTTTTTTTCTTTACAGCTGAGCAGTCTTCTGGCATCAGGACTTTCTATTTATGACAGTTTGAAAGCATTTAGACATCAAACGTTTCTTCCTTTCTACCGCCACGAAGCTGAACAAATGATTGAACAGTTAAAAGCCGGTGAAACCATTGAAACTGCTTTAGACAAACACCCTTTTTACGAAAGTGATTTTTCAAAAGTAATATCTCATGGCCAGCTAAGCGGCCGTTTGGACCGGGAACTCTTCACGTACAGTCAGTTTATATTGCAGCGGCTTGAGGACAAGTCACAAAAATGGACAGGCATTCTTCAGCCCATTATTTATGGATTTGTAGCAGCGATGATTTTAATTGTGTATTTATCGATGCTCCTGCCTATGTATCAGATGATGAATCAAATGTGAAAGGAAGAGGCTGATGAATGAGAAAGGGTTTACACTTGTGGAGATGCTAATCGTGCTCTTTATTATTTCTATTTTGCTATTGATCACCATACCGAATGTAACAAAACATAATCAAACCATTCAGAAAAAAGGCTGTGAAGGCCTGCAAAACATGATAAAGGCGCAGGTAACAGCATATGAACTCGATCATGACGGGAAGACACCAAGCCTCGGCGATTTACAGGCAGAAGGCTATGTGAAAAAGGATGCGGTTTGTCCAAATGGAAAGCAAATTATCATTACCGGCGGGGAGGTTAAGGTTGAACATTAAATTAAAAGGAGAAGCTGGCTTCACCCTTTTAGAAAGCCTGCTTGTTTTAAGCCTCGCCTCTATTATGCTGATTGCGGTGTTTACCACGCTTCCTCCTGTTTATGAAAATACAGCTTTACAGCAGACAGTATCACAGTTGAAAAACGATATTTTACTTGCGCAGCAGACTGCAATTTCCAATCATCAAAGAACAAAAATTCTTTTTCAAGAGAAAAAATATCAAGTAATCATAGGTGACACTGTTATAGACCGTATTTATGATAATGGTCTTTTAGCAGAGACACTGACACTAAAAGACCGATTGGAATTTAATGAGAAAGGGCACCCGAATATAGGCGGAAAAATACGTATAAAAGGGCATGCCGCCTATGACATTACAGTTTATTTAGGGAGCGGAAGAGTCAATGTGGAGAGAAAATAAAGGCTTTTCTACAATTGAAACAATGTCTGCCCTCAGCATATGGCTGTTTATGCTTCTGACAATTGTGCCGATGTGGGATAAGCTGATAGCTGATGAACATATAGCGGAGTCGAGAGAAATTGGTTATCAGCTTGTCAATGAAAGCATAGGCCAATATATGCTGACAGGGGCAGGAAATTCATCAAAGACTGTTTCAATGAACAATAACAAATACTCGATGACATGGGAGGAGGAGGGAGAATATCAAAACGTATGTATCTCATCAGACGCCTATAAAGACAAGCCATTTTGCCTCAGCATTTTGCGGACAGACTGGCTATACGCTTCTTAATGTGCTATTTTCGCTTTCTGCTTATTTGCTCATATCAGGATCGTTAGCGATGTTCTTTCATCTATTTTTGGCACGTCAACAGGAGAATGAGGGCTTCATGCAGCGAGAATGGATCATTTCGGTAGAGCAGATCATGAATGAGTGCAAGCAGTCGCAGACTGTGCAGACAGCTGAGCATGGCAGCGTCTTAATCTGCAGAAATCTGTCTGGGCAAGAGGTCCGTTTTGAAATCTACTATTCAATGATCAGGAAAAGAGTAGACGGGAAAGGGCATGTTCCGATTCTTGGCCATATTAAAACAATGAAAGCAGAGGTTAGAAAAGGGATGCTTTGGCTGAAAGTCAAGAGTGAGAATGATAAAGAGTATCAAACCGCTGTTCCGGTATATACGTCATTAGGTGGTGGGTGAATGCACTGCTCAAAAGGGTTTATCTATCCAGCCGTTCTTTTTACATTTGCCCTTGTGATGCTGGTTGTGAATTACACCGCCTCTCAATTTGTTTCCCGCCATATGTTTGAGAAGGAAACAAAAGAGTATTACACAGGAGAAAATCTGCTGCAAAATGGTGCGCTTCTATCCATCAGGCATATTCTTGAGCACAGACAAGGCCAAAAGGGTTCACAGCAGCTTCCATATGGACAGGTTTCTTATGACATTCGCGAAACAACCATAAAAGAACAGCAAGAAATCACCCTCAAAGCCATCACAGAGTCGGGAACAGAAAAAAGCGCCAAGCTGCTGTTCGATCAAAATCAGAAAAAACTGCTGAGCTGGACAGAATAAACCAGGGGGATGTGTATAAAAAAAGTCGTGTGAGCCAACACTTCATAATAACTGAATGATGAGGTGATCACGTGAAAACGAATGATTATGTCAAATATATGACTCAGCAATTTGTAAAATATATAGACACTCCGAAAGATGAGCGAAAAGAACGAAAAGAGGTTCGAAAAGAAACAAAAACGCCGGCTTCTCAGCATTGGTTTGGAATTTTGCCTTATGGTTTTAGGCTATGGCTGAAAAGAAAAAAATAAATTGCACCAATATAACGAACAAGGTCCTTCACATGGAGGACCTTATTGATATTCTTCTAAAATTGCAATTTTATTCACCTTTTGACTATAAGGATCGAATGAAATCGTGACAAACACGCCGAATTCCTTTGAGCCTTCTCTCAGGGTTAAATGATATTGCTTCACAGCTTCGTCTTTTCTTTTGCGGTCCCAAACTTTTTGTTTAACCAGTACCTGTGCGAGCGGGTACCTTTTTTTTGCTTCTTTTACAGCAAGCTCTTCCCATTTTGACATGTGGCGGGCGGATACAAGCGGCCCTTCTTCTGCTTGAGCGGCAGCGGTGCTGAAACCTAGAAGAGACAGACAAATTACACATTGTTTGATCATAAGCCGTCACCCTTTCTTTGTTGTTTATTATTGCCAATTGTTAACCTGATATGCGTTTAATTTCTCACATAACAATCCCAAAAAATTCAAAAAAATTAAAAATGTGAGCAATATTGAGTAAGGCTATGCAATATGATGAAAACATTCTCTTAAACGAACAAAATGGCGGATTTTGGTGTTTTTCAATCCGTCACTCGTTGATTATACTCAATTTGTGCGGTTCTTAAAAGAGAACGATTGTCACATCTAGTTACAGTGTTTTACAGGAGGTAAGGTATGTTTCGATTGTTCCGCAATCAGCATAAGGCTAAGATGAAACTGAGATTGCTGCTTGTTTTTCAGCTTTCAGCCATATTCAGTCTGACAGCCGCGATATGCTTACAATTTACCGGAGATACAAGCGCTGCTTTTCATGATATTGAAAACTTGGATGTTTCGCTTCAAACGTGTGAGAACTTTCAGCATACAGATAAAAACTGTCATTATGATAAACGGTGGGACCAAAGTGATTTACACGTGGTGAATCAAACAGATACAAAAGGTACTGTCTGTTCACCTGTCAGTCTATTTGCCGAGCTGGAAAACAGAGGCGAGAAACTTAAGAAATCGAAATGGAAGTGGGAGCTTCATAAACTGGCAAACACCAGCAAACCGCTAAAAGACGGGAACGTAATAGATAAAGGATACGTTTCCAACCAAATAGGCGAATCACTTTACAACATTGAAACAAAGAAAAAAGTGAAATCTGGCATTTATGCGTTTAAAGTATATAAACCGGCCGGCTATCCGGCGGACGGCAGCAAGTATGAGTGGTCTGAACCAATGACAATTGGGAAGTGTGACGAAAAACCGACAGCACCGAAAAAGGAAAGTCAGCAGGCTGCGAAAACTCAGCACAATCAAGCAGAAAGTGACAGAAGAGAAGAAGCAGATAAAGAAAAAACAGCTGACAAAGACGTAACTGAAGACAAAGAAAATCAACAAGTTCAGAAGGAAAGCGGGGAAGAGGATGAAAAAAGCATTAAAGCTGATCAGTAATATCCTTTACGTTATCATCTTTACTCTGATTATTGTGCTAACGCTTGTTGTGATATCAACACGTTCATCCGGGGGAGAGCCGGCAGTATTCGGATACACGCTGAAATCAGTACTGTCTGGCTCAATGGACCCTGAATTTAAAACAGGCTCATTAATTCTCGTGAAAGAAATCACAGATGTGAAAAAGCTCCAAAAGGGAGACGTAATCACATTTATGCAGGATGCAGACACTGCGGTAACCCATAGAATTATTGATATTACAAAGCAAGGCGATCATTTGTTATTCCAAACAAAAGGGGATAATAATGCTGCAGCGGATTCTGCGCCTGTGTCGGATGAGAATGTCCGCGCGCAATATACAGGTTTTCAGCTTCCTTATGCCGGCTACATGCTTCATTTTGCCAGTCAGCCGATCGGCACTGCTATTTTACTGATTGTTCCAGGCGTTATGCTGCTGATCTACTCCTTTGTGACAATCAGCAGTGCGATCAGAGAGATTGAAAGAAAGACGAAAGCATTGGAAACAGAGACAAAGGACAATACGATGTCCACTTAACATCAGTTGTAAACCTGGCAACAGGTTTCGATAATATAATCATTCAATAAAAGGGGAGTTTACCATGGGTATGAAAAAGAAATTAAGTTTAGGAGTTGCATCAGCAGCACTAGGATTAGCATTAGTAGGAGGAGGAACATGGGCAGCATTTAACGATATTAAATCAACAGATGCTACATTTGCATCTGGTACGCTTGACTTAGCAGCTAAAGAAAATTCTGCAAGTGTCAACTTATCAAATCTAAAGCCGGGAGACAAATTGACGAAAGATTTCCAATTTGAAAATAACGGCTCACTTGCGATCAAAGAGGTATTAATGGCCCTGAATTATGGGGAATTTAAAGCCAACGGCGGAAGTAATACATCTCCAGAAGATTTTCTCAGCCAGTTTGAGGTTACATTATTGACAGTCGGCAAAGAGGGAGGCAACGGCTATCCGAAAAACATCATTTTGGATGATGCCAACCTCAAAGACTTATATTTAATGTCCTCTAAGCATGATGCTACGGCGACTGAAAAAATTAAAAAACAAATTGATCCTAAATTCTTAAACGCAAGCGGAAAAGTCAATATAGCGACAATTGACGGTAAAACCGCTCCTGAATATGATGGTGTTCCAAAAACACCAACCGATTTTGACCAGGTTAAAATGGAAATTCAATTTAAAGACGATAAAACAAAAGATGAAAAGGGACAAATGGTTCAAAATAAATATCAAGGCAACTCTTTACAGCTTCAATTCTCATTCGAAGCTACACAGTGGAATGGCTTGACAATCAAAAAGGAACATACTGATAAAGACGGTTACATTAAAGAAAATGAAAAAGCGCATAGCGAGGATAAACATTAATAGAAAAAAGAGGTGGCTCAGTACATGCGTACTGAGCCATTCCTTATGTTCATTGACAAAAGAGGAGTAAGTGCCTCTTCTCAGACACTACTCCTCTTTTTGAGATTTTCTCCATTTTTGATAATCTAAAAATTCACGAAATTGTTTTTTCGATACCCCAGATGTCATTGCATCGCGAACCAATTTCTCCCATTCACTATCTAATTGACCATCGTATTCGGTTTCATGTTTTTCATCGAGCAAAGTATGAACCGAGACGTCCAGAACAGCGGAGACTTTTTCGAGAAATTGAATGGAGGGGTTCGTTTGTAGATTTCGTTCTATTGAGCTTAAATAAGACTTCGCTACCCCAGCTTTTTCTGCTAGTTCTGATAGTGAGTAGCCTTTTTCTTTACGGTATTGTTTAATACGCTGGCCAATCAATGTCATCACCTTCCTTGTGATATTATAGCACATTCAGAAAGGATTTACGGTATGACTTCTGGCTGCCGGACCAGGATAAGCAGACTTTTTGTTTAAAAGTAAATATTTGCGTATTTCCTCAGGGCTGATATTTGCTTCTCTGGCTTCCATCATTAATTCAACCCATTCTTGATCCAATTCGAAGTGCTCTTGTTTTGCATTTTTCATGCAGTTTCTCCTCCTAAAATACTTGTTTATGTATTTCAGCCAGTCCGGCCATGATGTACGCCTTCTGTGATCTCTGGAAGTCATTTTCCAATTGTATAGCCAGAATTTTTTTCCAATATACCTTTATTATAATAGCATTTTTCCAAAAAAAACGAGAACGATGTCGAATATGAAAAAAGTTAGCTCGAAATATTATTTTGCAGAAAAAATAATCCGCCATTCTCGATCTGAACTGATATCTTTGGTTGATACAAGGCTTTTAACGCCTGTTTTTCAAGGTGGTACTCTTCTGGTTTTTCTTCTGTATGCTCATAAAACTGATCAAGCAATTTCATATCGTTTTGCCACCTGTTTACCGCCTGCTCTGCCCAGTCTGACGGTTCTTGCATAGCGGCCTGGGTAATATAGCTCTCCATCCGCTTAAGACCGCTTTCAGGTTTAATCATAGGCGATATGGTGAAACAATAGTCACATATTTGTGATGTCAATGAAAGCTGTATGAGCTTGCTTTGAAAATCTTCAATCATGGTTCCAGAGACAAGGTGAAGACCTAGTGACAATAGCTTATCCTTTTTCATGTCGGACTGGTATGAAATCATGACATTTATACCAAGCCAAGGCTGAAGCGGAATTTTCGCTCCGCCTGATTCAATTTTCTCATACATTCTGGTAAATCTCCCATTTTGTTTAACAGCTTTAAATATTTGAAATAGACGTGGCGCCCCGAAATAAATAAATTCGCCATCTAGGTCTTTTGGAGCAGTCTCTTTATCTGTAATGAACGTTATTTTCATCGGATTCGGGTCACCCCCGGTCTTCTCGCGCCAGTGCCAGTAAAAAGGCCGATTCATGATCTGTTTGTCCATTTCAACGGTAAGCTGCACCGTCATGTAACCGGGGCCTTGGTCGATGATCGGACAGCTGTTTGCCTGGAAAAAACGAAGCAGAAATTGATGAACCTCTTGCTGTCTCACTTGTAAAACCTCCTTTTCGGCTAAGAACCTCTTTTTTCAGCGGGCTGCTGTTTTTTATATGACAAAAATGAGGTTAAGTTGTCCATTTTAATTTTCATTTCTTCTTCGGTTGCCGAATGGTACAAAATATCATGCAGGTGCTCTTCAAAATTGTTGACTTGAATTTTTGTTAAAATGTCATCAAGCTCGCCGACCACTTTTTCAAATAAATGAATTTTTTCATATAAAAGCTTTAAAATATGCTCTTCAACTGTATGTTTGGTAGCCATGTTATAAATATGAACATCACGCTCCTGCCCGAGCCTGTGGATTCTTCCGATTCTTTGTTCAAGCCGCATCGGATTCCATGGCAGGTCATAGTTAATCATGTGATTGCAAAACTGCAGGTTGATCCCTTCGCCGCCTGCTTCAGTTGCAATCAGCACTTGAATTTTCCCGCGGAAAAGATCCTTCATCCAGTCTTTTTTTCCGCGTTTAAATCCGCCTCTGAACGGCACAGAGCTGATGCCGTGTTGCTGAAGAAACCACTGCAGATAAATTTGAGTGGCACGGTATTCTGTAAAAATAATGACTTTATCGTCTATCTTTTTAATCAGATCAACGACTTGATTGGCTTTCGAATTTTGCGTCACTTGATTGATGCGGTCCATTAATATAGAAATGGTGTGTTCATCAATGGCTGGTGCCTGTTTATCTTTTTGGTCGAGCATTTTTTTCAGTGTCATGTACACAGCTTCCCTGCTTGAACAGCATTCTCTTTGGAGTGTCATAATGGAGAACATGCTGGCCGGTTTGTTAATGCTTTCTTTCAGACGGGAAATTTCATCGTAAAGCGCCTGCTCTGATGGAGAAAATTCAATCGGCACTGTTTCGACGCGGCGCTGCTTCCAATTCAGCCCGGTGTCATGCCGCCTGTTGCGAATCATGACTTTATTCACTAGGTCTTTTAAGTGATCATGCGCTTCTAAGCTGGATTTCTTTTTAGAAAACATTTCTTGAAAGTGATTCTGATTGCCTAAATGACCAGGCTTTAATAAGGAAACCAAATTGAAAATTTCTTCAACACGGTTTTGGATTGGCGTCGCGGTCAGCAACAGGCAGTATTTTTTTACAAGATTCCGGACAAATTCATAGTTCTTGGTTTTGCTATTTTTCAGCTTGTGGGCCTCATCAATAATGACGAGATCATATGGGATTGACAGCACAATTTCCCGGTGGGGCGAACGCTTTGCAGTATCGATGGAGGACACGACGATATCGCACTGCTCCCACACATAGCTTTTCTTTTGCTCAACAGCCGGGATCAAAAATTTTTCCTGAAGCTCATTTACCCATTGCGAAACAAGAGAAGCTGGCACAAGGATCAGAATTTTTTTGGCTAAGCCGCGAATCATATATTCTTTTAGAATCAGTCCAGCCTCAACAGTTTTGCCGAGCCCCACTTCATCTGCTAAAATCGCTTTTCCGTTCATTTTTTCAACGACCTTCTGCGCAACCTCAAGCTGATGGGGAAGCGGCGTAAAGGAAGGGAGATATAATGGAGCCCGCAAGCCTTCAAATTCAGGAATCGCCAATGTTTTCTGAATTTCTGATGAAAGCTTGTACAGCTCCCAGTTTGACCACGGACCGTCGTTATTCAGTCTATCGGCAAATTCTTCAGGCCATTTTGTATCATATGTTATTTCTGCATTCATTGCTGTGAAACCGCCTTTCATATTCTTCAATTTTTAAAATGTACAATATAAGAAAAATCCGCCCAAATTGCTGTTGCCCCGCATATAGTGATGATGGTAGGATATGAGTATGTATTTGATGTAAGATATTGCTATAGTATGTCCATAACAGCATGAAAATATGAGCGAATGACAGCAAGGGGAGAGACCTGACCGAGAAAACCGGGATACAGGCGCCGAAGGAGCAAGCTGCGGAGTGAATCTCTCAGGCAAAAGAACTCTTGCTCGACGCAACTCTGGAGAGTGTTTGTGTGAAATGCGCAAGCCACCAAAGGGGACGTCTTTGCTATTGCAAAGTAAACTTTCAGGTGCCAGGACAGAGAACCTTCATTTAATATGAGGTGTTTCTCTGTCCTTTTTTGTATGTGTTTTTAGCTGCGCCGTTGAAAAAGGGGAGGAATTTGATGCTGAAAAGAACGCCGTTATTTGAATTGTATAAGGAATATGGAGGGAAGACGATTGATTTTGGAGGCTGGGAGCTTCCCGTTCAATTTTCTTCTATCAAAAAAGAACACGAGGCTGTCCGAACAGCAGCCGGGCTGTTTGATGTTTCTCATATGGGTGAAGTCGAAATCAAAGGGAATGACAGTCTGTCTTTTTTACAAAAGCTGATGACAAATGATGTATCCGCGTTAAAAACCGGCCGTGCGCAATATACCGCGATGTGCTACCCGGATGGCGGCACCGTTGATGATTTACTCATCTATCAAAAATCTGAAAACCGCTATTTGCTTGTCATAAATGCTTCTAATATAGATAAAGATCTTGCTTGGCTCAAAGAACACGCAGCAGGAGATGTCCAGATTGACAATTTGTCAGATCAGATCGCGCTTCTGGCCGTGCAGGGTCCGAAAGCAGAAACAATCTTGAAACATATGACAGCTGCAGAAGTGTCTGCTTTAAAACCATTTGCATTTATTGATGAAGCTGATATCAGCGGTTGCAAAGCACTGATTTCGCGCACCGGCTATACGGGTGAAGACGGGTTTGAAATTTACTGCCGCGCTGATGACGCCGTCCGAATTTGGAAACAAATCATTGAAGCAGGTGAAGAACACGGGCTTGTGCCATGCGGTCTAGGCGCACGTGATACACTCAGATTTGAAGCGAAGCTCCCGCTCTATGGCCAGGAGCTGACTCGGGACATCACGCCGGTTGAAGCAGGTATAGGCTTTGCCGTAAAACACAAAAAAGAGTCTGATTTTTTCGGTAAGTCTGTATTGAGTGAACAGAAAGAAAATGGGGCGAAACGAAAGCTCGTGGGTCTTGAAATGATTGAAAAAGGAATACCGAGACACGGATATGAAGTGTTTCAAAGCGGCAAGTCCGTCGGAAAGGTAACCACAGGCACCCAGTCACCGACATTGGGGAAAAACGTCGGCCTTGCCTTGGTGGATGCTGAAGCGAGTGAGATCGGAACTGTTGTAGAAGTGGAGATTCGCAAAAAATTAGTAAAAGCAAAGGTAGTTAAAACACCTTTTTATAAACGCTAAAATTTTTCTTTGGAGAGGGGTCAACACATGAAGCACCGCTATTTGCCCGCGACAGAAAATGATAAACAGGAAATGCTTGATGCCATCGGCGCAAACACGATCGATGATTTATTCGCTGATATACCGGAGAACGTCAGATTTAAAAAAGAGTATCAAATCAAAAAGGCAAAATCAGAAACGGAATTAACAAAAGAACTGACAAAGCTGGCATCTAAAAACTGTGATACCGTTCAATACGCATCTTTCTTAGGCGCCGGTGTATATGATCATTATCAGCCGATTATTGTGGATCATGTCATTTCAAGGTCTGAGTTTTATACAGCATATACGCCATATCAGCCGGAAATTTCTCAAGGGGAGCTTCAGGCAATTTTCGAGTTTCAAACGATGATTTGTGAATTAACAGGAATGGATATCAGCAACTCTTCTATGTATGATGGTGGCACAGCTTTGGCGGAAGCTGCGATGCTTGCCTCCGGACATACGAAAAAGAAAAAAATCGTGGTGTCCACAACCGTGCACCCTGAATCGAGAGAAGTGCTGAAAACCTATGCAAAAGGACAATATATTGAAGTTGTTGAAGTCCCTGCTGCCAATGGAGTGACTAATCTTGATGCTTTACGCGAAACTGTTTGTGACGATACGGCAGCAGTCATTGTGCAGTACCCAAACTTTTTTGGGCGGGTTGAGCCGTTGAAGGATATTGAGCCGATCGCTCATCAGGGGAAATCCATGTTTATTGTCTCAGCCAATCCGCTTGCATTGGGACTTCTGACCCCGCCGGGCGCTTTTCAGGCTGATATTGTGGTTGGCGACGCACAGCCATTCGGGATTCCTTCAGCATACGGCGGACCCCATTGCGGATTTTTTGCCGTCACGAAAAAATTAATGAGAAAGGTGCCGGGCCGCCTCGTCGGACAAACGGAGGATGAAAACGGAAAAAGAGGTTTTGTGCTTACCTTGCAAGCCAGAGAGCAGCATATTCGCAGGGATAAGGCGACCTCAAACATCTGCTCGAACCAGGCATTAAACGCACTGGCTGCTTCCGTCGCCATGACGGCTCTCGGGAAAAACGGCGTAAAAGAAATCGCCCGCCAAAATCTCTTCAAAGCCAATTATGCTAAGCAAGAAGCGAAAAAAGCAGGGCTCACCGTAATGTTTGATGGGCCCATGTTTAACGAATTCGTCATCAAACTTGATGAACCTGTGAAATCGGTAAACCAAAGATTGCTGACAAATGGGATCATCGGCGGCTACGATTTGGGTCTGACGTATCCGGAGCTTGACCGCCATATGCTTATTGCCGTAACAGAGCTGAGAACAAAAGAAGAAATTGACGCACTCATTCAGGAATTGGGGGATCGCCATGAATAATCAGGATCAGGCACTTATTTTTGAGCTTTCAAGAGAAGGCCGTGTCGGCTACAGTCTGCCGGAGCTTGACGTACCGGAAATGAAAGTGGAGGACCTCTTGTCAGACAGCTATATCCGTGATGAGGACGCAGAGCTGCCGGAGGTTTCTGAGCTGGATATTATGCGGCATTACACAGCGTTGTCCAGACGGAACCACGGGGTTGATTCGGGCTTTTATCCGCTCGGTTCCTGTACAATGAAATACAATCCGAAACTGAATGAAAAAATCGCGCGGATTTCCGGTTTTGCCGCGATTCATCCTCTTCAGGACGAAGACACAGTGCAAGGCGCTTTGGAGCTTTTATATGACTTAAGCAAGCATCTCGAAGAAATTACGGGAATGGATGAGGTCACGCTTCAGCCCGCGGCGGGTGCGCATGGTGAATGGACGGGACTGATGATGATCCGCGCTTATCATGAGGCGCGCGGAGATATGAAACGGACAAAGGTCATTGTCCCCGATTCAGCTCATGGGACAAATCCTGCTTCTGCAACAGTTGCCGGTTTTGAAACGGTTACGGTGAAATCGAATGAAAACGGACTTGTTGATTTAGAGGATTTAAAAAGAGCGGTGAATGAAGAAACCGCAGCTCTTATGCTGACGAATCCGAATACACTCGGATTATTTGAGGAGCAGATCACTGAGATGGCGGAGATCGTTCACCAAGCCGGAGGAAAGCTGTATTATGACGGTGCTAATTTAAATGCCGTGTTAAGTAAAGCGAGACCCGGTGATATGGGATTTGATGTGGTGCATCTTAATTTGCATAAAACCTTCACAGGGCCTCACGGCGGAGGCGGTCCGGGTTCAGGTCCGGTTGGCGTAAAAGAAGATCTGATTCCTTATCTGCCAAAACCTGTTTTAATCAAAAAAGAAGGCCGGTTTACTTTTGATTATGACCGCCCTCATGCGATCGGCCGTGTTAAGCCTTACTACGGCAACTTCGGCATCAATGTCAGAGCGTATACGTATATCCGTTCTATGGGCCCAGACGGATTAAAAGCCGTTACTGAAAACGCGGTGCTGAACGCCAACTATATGATGAGAAAGCTTGCCCCTTATTACGATCTGCCGTTTGACCGCCATTGTAAGCACGAATTTGTTTTGTCAGGGAAACGCCAGAAAAAGCTTGGGGTGCGCACGCTGGATATTGCAAAACGGCTGCTCGATTTTGGGTATCATCCGCCTACGATTTATTTCCCGCTGAATGTTGAGGAATGCATCATGATTGAGCCGACAGAGACAGAATCCAAGGAAACGCTGGATGCGTTTATTGATGCTATGATCCAAATTGCGAAAGAAGCAGAGGAAACTCCGGAGCTCGTACAGGAGGCACCGCATACAACAATCGTCAAAAGAATGGATGAAACGAAAGCAGCCAGGCAGCCTGTACTCAGATATGAGAAAAACGTAAGCAGTGAACTTGTAAATTAAAAAACAGCTGTCTGATATCAGACAGCTGTTTTTTTAATTTTTGGCTTTAATTTTTCCGCCCCATTTTTTAAAGCCGCCCTTAAGATTATAAATCTCAGTGCAGCCGTTTTTGCGCAGGGTTTGTGCCGCGCGTCCGCTGCGGACACTGTTCTGGCAGTACAGATAGACAGGCTTGTCCGGACGGATTTCATTTTTTCTCTGTTTCAGCTGAGAAAGCGGGATGTTACGGGCGCCTAAAATATGTCCGCCATCAAATTCATTCGGTTCACGAACGTCGATAAGCTGCGCTTTGCGGTAACCTGCGCGGAATTCTTCTTCCGTAAGTGTTTTCATAATTCGCTGCTGATAGACATATGAAGCAATCATATAGACGATAAACGCAGCAAAAATAATTAAAACGATCATATTAGACAATGTGATTCTACTCCTTTAACGTATAAAATCAAAACCCTGCTTCTTTAAACAAGGCATAGAGACGTTTTCGACAAATACTATTATAGTAAAGCCCGGCGCGATTGTCATCCATAATGGAATTAAAATATTTTCATTTTCCCGGCAGTTTGTTAAACTGATTCTATTAAAACGGTAAGGAAGGTCTCAAAATGGAAAAAGAAACTTGGCGGTTTATAGACTCAGGAAATGCAAGCCCGGCTTTCAATATGGCGCTTGATGAAGCGCTTTTATATTGGCACAGTGAGAAGAAAATTCCTCCGGTCATCCGTTTTTACGGCTGGAATCCGGCGACACTTTCTGTGGGATATTTTCAAAATATTAAAAAGGAAATCAATTTTGAAGCAGTACATAAGTATAATCTTGGATTTGTCAGACGCCCGACCGGAGGAAGAGGGGTGCTCCACGATCAGGAATTGACATACAGTGTAATCGTTTCTGAGGATCATCCGGAAATGCCGGCGACTGTAACCGAGGCATATCGGGTTATTTCGGAAGGCATACTTCAAGGCTTTAGAAATCTTGGTCTTGACGCTTATTTTGCCATTCCGAGAACCGAAAAAGAAAAAGAAAGCTTAAAGAACCCGCGGTCATCCGTTTGTTTTGATGCGCCGTCCTGGTATGAGCTCGTTGTCGAGGGACGTAAGGTGGCGGGAAGCGCGCAAACGAGACAAAAAGGCGTCATCCTTCAGCACGGATCCATTCTGCTTGATTTGGATGAGGATAAGCTGTTCGATCTATTTTTGTATCCGAGTGAAAGAGTCAGAGAGCGGATGCAGCGCAATTTTAAAAATAAAGCGGTTGCGATTAATGAACTCACCGATCACCCGGTGACGATGGACGATGCACGCAAGGCTTTTAAATCCGGATTTGAAAAAGGTTTGAATATTCACTTGGAGCCATACGAACTATCTCAAGAAGAACTTGATTTTGTTCAGGACTTGGCAGAAACAAAATATGCTTCTGATGAATGGAATTATAAGCGGTAAAAAGGGCTTTTGGGCCTGCAGAGCATCCTTGTTTTTTCAAGTTCATTAGTGTAAACTTGTAATGATTTATAAAGTTAAGGTGCTTTTTGGGAGGGTTTCGATGACGACACCAAGTATGGAAGATTACATTGAACAGATTTATATGCTGATTGAAGAAAAAGGATATGCAAGGGTTTCTGATATCGCGGAAGCATTGGCAGTCCATCCCTCCTCTGTAACAAAAATGGTTCAAAAACTAGATAAAGACGAATATTTAATTTATGAAAAATATCGCGGTCTCGTGCTAACGTCTAAAGGAAAGAAAATAGGCAAACGGTTAGTATACAGACATGAATTGCTTGAGCAGTTTTTAAGAATCATTGGTGTTGATGAAGAGAAAATATATAACGATGTTGAAGGAATTGAGCATCATTTAAGCTGGAACAGCATTGATCGCATCGGTGATCTTGTTCAATATTTTGAAGAAGACGATGCGCGTAAAAAAGAGCTAAAATCAATTCAAAAGAAAACAGAACATCA
Source organism: Bacillus sp. LBG-1-113 (assembly GCF_020708615.1). Classification (NCBI taxonomy): domain Bacteria; kingdom Bacillati; phylum Bacillota; class Bacilli; order Caryophanales; family Bacillaceae; genus Bacillus; species Bacillus sp. LBG-1-113. The sequence continues at coordinate 555,219 of NZ_JAJFDG010000001.1, forward strand.
TAATCAGTAAAAAGGCGGGTCTCAAAGGAGGCCGCCTTTTTTTGATGAAATGCGCCCTGCTTCATTCATTGGTCTATTTCTTCGTGTTTTTTCTTAAAATGATAGTAAACCATCGGATGGAGGGGGAGGGTATGGGATGTATATTGACGGTGTGTTTTCTGGCGGAGGGGTAAAAGGCGTGGCGCTTGCCGGCGCGTATGAAGCGCTTGAAGAAAAAGGCTTCCGCTTTGCACGGCTTGCCGGCACAAGCGCCGGCGCCGTTATTGCCGCTTTTATTGCATCAGGTTATTCAAGTAAGGAAATTCACGCTTTGATTGAAGAAGCGGACGGAGAGAGCCTGCTGGACCAGCGATACTCATTTCTCCCCTTAAAAATGCTTCAATGGGTGTCCATTTATTGGCGTCTGGGCTTGTTTAAAGGAGACATGTTAGAAAAGTGGATTGCTGACCTTTTAAGAGTGAAAGGCGTGCGGGTTTTTGGCGATTTGAAAAAAGGCTCTTTGCGTCTCATCGCTTCGGATCTGACTAACGGCACAATGATCGTGCTGCCCGACGACTTGGTCCGCTACGGGTTAAATCCGGATATGTTTCCGGTTGCCAGAGCGGTAAGAATGAGCTGCAGCATTCCCTATTTTTTTGAACCAATAAAATTAAAAACAGATACAGGAATCGCCACAGTTGTGGATGGGGGCGTTTTAAGCAATTTTCCCATATGGCTGTTTTCCAAAGAAAGAAAACGACCTGTCATCGGGGTGACGCTAGCGCCGAATGAAAGGGAACGGCCGAAAAAAAATATCCGGAACGCTTTTGAACTGTTTGGCGCACTGTTTGAAACGATGAAGGATGCGCATGACGCAAGACACATCGCGTCACGCTATGAGCAAAATATCATTTTTCTTCCCGTTGACAACGTGATGGCGACCGAATTTCATTTAACACAACAAAAAAAACTAGCCCTGATTGAGCTAGGTAAAAGTCGGACAGAGCAGTTTTTAAAGCAGTGGACCTATTAAAAAAGCGCTCTGTTTTTCTTTTTATTTTTTTTCCCTTCTATGACAGTCAGCTGCGTCTGGCTTTTTTTCTTGAGAATCATCGGCTTAGGCTTGCTGGCGCTTGGAACGCTTCGCAGGTGGCTCACCCGTCCCTTATGCCCGGCGCGGTGCTTTGCTTTTTGTTCTTTCAGCCGACGCTGCGATTGTTTGGCCGCTTTTTTAAAAGCCGCTCCTTCACTGCCAGTATTTCGATTCATTACATATTTCACAATAAAATAAATAATGATACCTGCCAGGATGACGGTTATCGCCATTTTGGCCATTTCTCCGGGATTGGTTACCAGCACATAGAGAAAACCGAACGCTCCCAGCGCAATTAATACAGCAATAATAGGTTGTACACGATGATTCATAACTGTCCACCTCCGAAAGTAATAGCAGGGCAACGGATATTAGATGACGTTGTGAGAAGGCTGCTTTTTTTGTTCAGATCTTTCTTCGAGTCTGAGAAGCTCGTTAAAGCTTTCGATTGCAACTTCAACTTGGTCATCCTTAGGTTCTTTAGTCGTTAACAGCTGAAGCCAGAGGCCCGGGTATCCGAGACATTTCAAACCGGGTATATCACGCACTTTATTTGTCAGCTGCAGAACTTCAAAGGAAATCCCAAGTACAACCGGTATGAGCGCGACACGATCTATAACACGCAACCAAAGCGGATCTGTCGGAACAAGCAAGTATACAAACATACCGACAATAATGGTAAATAAAATAAAGCTGGACCCGCAGCGGTAATGAAGCCGTGATTGATTTTGAACGTTCTCTACAGTAATTGGCAAATTCTGTTCGTAACAGTTTATGACCTTATGTTCGGCTCCATGATATTGAAACACTCTTTTAATCAGCGGTGTCAGGGATAAAAAATAAATATAACCGAGCAGCAAAATCAATTTGAACAGACTTTCAACTGCGATTTGCGCTGTGTCCGATGGAAAAACCGGTCTTGTCAGTTCAGCTAAGAAAACAGGAACCAATGTAAATACGAATTTACTGAACAAAAATGATAAGACGCCGATCACTGCGAGGCTGAGATACATTGACAGTCCCGAGGATTTTTTTTCTTCCTTAAGCGTCTCGTCCTCAGACGGATCAAGTCCGTAGCGCTCACTCGAAAAATTCAAATGCTTTGTGCCGTTAGCGCTCGCTTCAATAATAGCTGCGATCCCTCTTATAAATGGTATTTTTTTTACCATGTTCAGCTTCGGATTGTGTTTCCGGGGAAGCTTGAAGAAATCAATGCTTCCGTCTGTTCTTCTGATGGCCGTAACGTAATGGTGTTTTCCGCCAAACATAACGCCTTCCACAACCGCCTGCCCGCCGTAAGCGGGCGGGATTTTATGTTTTGACATATTCATCAACCTGCCTATTTCTTTAGGATTGCTAACCATTTCCTTTCACTCTATTGTACAGGAAACAGCGCTAAACCTCTAGATTGACAGGCTCAAAATTTACCAGCGCCTAGCTTTTTCTACATGCAGTATACCCGTTAATTTCAAATTTTACTCGCTTCTGTCAAAATGTGTGAGCTTTTTTATTGACATTTCATTTTTTGGGCACACTTTAACAAGGAGGTGCCGTTATGACAAGTGAAAAAAATACAGATCAAAACAAACAAACAAAAGAGGATCAGGGACCGCCTGTGCCAATGGGCGGCAGGGTAGCGGCGACGGGTTTTTGCGGAGGCGTATTATGGAGTTTCGTCGGTTATATCGCCTACTTATTTCATTTTTCCGAAATCAGCCCCAATATGATATTGCAGCCGTTCGTGCTCGGAGAGTGGAAAAAACATGGTTTAGGAACGATTATCAGCATTATTGTGATTGGCATCATTTCGATTGGCGGGGCGTTTCTTTATTATCTTCTCTTGAAACGCCTGAAAACGATGTGGCCTGGTATTTTATACGGCTTGCTGCTTTGGCTGCTCGTGTTTTTTGTGTTTAACCCGATTTTCCAAGATGTGCGTGCCGTAACTGAATTGAAATCAGATACGATTATTACAACGATTTGCATCTATCTGCTTTACGGGCTGTTTGTCGGCTATTCCATTTCATTTGAATACAATGAGCTGAACTCGGAAAAGCTGGCACGTGCGCTGGGAACACAGAGAGAATAGTGTATTATCCTTTTCTGTTATGATAAAATGTTCACGAGAAGTGAACATTTTTTACATGAGAAACCCTAGCGAAAAGGAGAGAGCCGTGTGCCTCATTTTTTGATTTTGAACGGCCCGAATGTCAATCGGCTGGGGAAGCGTGAGCCGGATGTATTTGGCCGTCACACCCTGACAGATATTGAAACAGATCTTTTTCAATTTGCTGAAGCCTTACATATTCAGCTTACTTTCTTCCAGTCTAATCATGAAGGCGATTTGATAGACGCCATACACGAGGCTGAGGAACAATATGATGGAATTGTTTTGAACCCGGGCGCGCTGAGCCATTACAGCTATGCCATCAGGGATGCTGTTTCAAGCATCAGTCTTCCTGTGGTAGAGGTGCATTTATCAAACTTATACGCCAGAGAAGAATTCAGACATCAGTCAGTGATCGCTCCTGTTGCGAAAGGGCAGATTGTCGGCCTTGGATCTGAAGGCTACAAGCTTGCTGTTCGCTATTTATTAAGCCAGCAAGGGGGAGAATAAAGATGAAACTTGAGAAATTAAGAAACTTGTTCGAACAGCTGGGGATAGACGGAATGCTGATTACAAGCAGCATCAATTTGCGCTATATGACCGGTTTTACAGGGTCAGCGGGCTTAGCTGTCATATCCGGGGACAGGGCTGCGTTTATTACAGATTTCCGTTATACGGAGCAGGCGAAGGTTCAGGTAAAGGGCTTTGAAATCATCGAGCACGGCGGCAGCCTGATTCAAACAACTGCCGACACAATTGAAAAATTCGGCATCAAACGCCTTGGTTTTGAACAAAACAGTATGACCTACGGTACATACGCGTCATATAACGCGGTTATCAGTGAGGCTGAATTAGTGCCTGTAGCTGAATCCGTGGAAAAGTTGCGCTTGATTAAGTCTAATGAAGAGATTAAGATATTAGAGGAAGCTGCGAAGATTGCAGATGATGCTTTCAGCCATATCTTGACGTTTATGAAACCCGGCATTTCTGAAATAGCTGTTGCCAATGAATTGGAATTTTATATGAGAAACCAAGGAGCGGACAGCTCTTCTTTTGATATGATTGTTGCCTCAGGCCTTCGGTCAAGCCTTCCCCATGGGGTGGCGAGTGACAAACTGATTGAAAGCGGGGATCTTGTTACGCTGGATTTTGGCGCTTACTATAAAGGATATTGTTCTGACATTACCCGTACGGTCGCTGTAGGCCAGCCAAGTGATCAATTGAAAGAAATTTATCAGGTCGTATTTGATGCTCAGGCACGTGGCGTCGAACAAATTAAGCCGGGCATGACAGGCAAAGAGGCTGACGCCCTGACAAGGGATCATATCGCTGCAAAAGGCTACGGTGAGTACTTCGGCCATTCAACCGGGCATGGGCTCGGCATGGAAGTTCATGAGTCGCCGGGGCTGTCCGTCAGATCTTCAGCTATCCTTGAACCGGGCATGGTGGTTACAGTGGAGCCGGGCATTTACATACCAGAAACAGGCGGTGTCCGAATTGAAGATGACATCGTAATTACAGAAAACGGCAACCGGACAATTACCCATTCCCCAAAAGAACTCATTATTTTGTGATTGGAATATAGGAGGACATTAAACATGATTTCAGTAAACGATTTCCGTACAGGATTAACAATTGAAGTGGATGGCGGCATTTGGCGCGTTGTTGACTTCCAGCACGTAAAACCGGGTAAAGGCGCGGCATTTGTTCGTTCTAAACTTCGCAACCTGCGTACCGGTGCCATTCAGGAAAAAACATTCCGTGCTGGTGAAAAAGTGGCAAAAGCGCAAATCGAAACAAAAACAATGCAATACTTATATGCGAACGGAGACCAGCACGTGTTCATGGATACAAGTTCTTATGAACAGCTTGAACTGAGTGAAACTCAAATTGAAGAGGAATTAAAATATCTGCTTGAAAATATGTCTGTACACATCATGATGTACCAAGATGAAACACTCGGTATCGAACTACCGAACACGGTTGAGCTGAAAGTGGTAGAGACTGAACCTGGTATTAAAGGTGATACAGCATCAGGCGGTACAAAACCAGCGAAAACCGAAACTGGTCTTGTTGTAAACGTGCCGTTCTTTGTCAATGAAGGCGACACACTTGTAGTCAACACATCAGATGGTTCTTACGTTTCAAGAGCGTAAGGAGAAAAAAGAGGCCTGTTCCCAATTGGGAGCAGGCTTTTTTTGTACGCAAAAACAGAATCTTTCTTTTATACGAAAATGGCAAGACTACTTCCACAAGCTAGAGCATATCATATAAAAAAATGGGAGGTTGGGAGAGTGCTATGAAATTTTTTCTTGGAAATATCAATTCTACTGTTTTGACAATGGCTGGATTGCGAGTTTTATCCTCCATGATTGAGCTGACGGCCGCGATTGTGATGCTTGTGACAAATGATGTCCGCAAAGCGGTTGTGGTCAACAGCATTCTTGCTATTGTCGGTCCGCTGATTTTTATCATTACCATGACTGTGGGAATCTACCAAATTGCCGGGCAGCTGTCATACGCAAAGCTGATCTTGATTTTTACGGGTGTCGTGTTGATTTTAGCGGGTGTCCATAAATAAAGAGAGGCTTGTCATAAAGTCTGCCTCACATCATACATTTTAAAGAAGCCGATCGGTAGAAAGGAGGAGACTCTGTTGAATGAAATTGCTGACGTTCTCCCTGAATCCATGAAAAACGCCCTTTCTGAAATACCGGAACATCAATGGCTGGAAATCGAAGAAATCAGAATTCGGGTTAACCGCCCTGTTGAACTGATACGAAAAGGACAACCTCTTTTTTTGTCCTATGCGTGTACGGCCGAGGATGCCCATCTGATCCTTAGCCGGCTGAGCAATTATAGTATGTATACGCTCGAAGAAGAGCTGAAGAAAGGGTATGTCACCATTAGGGGCGGTCACAGAGTCGGACTTGCAGGCAGAGTCATTACAGAAAACGGAGGAGTGAAGGGTCTCCGTGACATTGCGTCTTTTAATATAAGAATTGCCCGGCAAAAGCTCGGAATTGCAGAGCCGCTGCTGCCTTATCTGCATCAAAACGGCTGGTTGAATACATTGATTATCGGTCCGCCGCAAACCGGTAAAACAACCCTGCTTCGGGATCTTGCCAGACTTGCGAGCAGCGGCAAGAACCGCATTGCGCCCGTAAAGACTGGCATCGTCGATGAACGCTCAGAAATTGCCGGGTGCCTGCGCGGCATTCCGCAGCATCAATTCGGACAGAGAATTGACGTGTTAGATGCCTGCCCGAAGGCAGAGGGGCTGATGATGATGATCCGTTCCATGAGTCCCGAGGTGATAATTGTCGATGAAATCGGAAGAGCGGAGGATACAGACGCACTTCTCGAGGCGCTGCATGCCGGTGTCTCGGTCATCGTATCCGCGCATGGCTGGAGTATTTCTGATCTAATGAAGCGGCCTTCATTAAAGCGTCTGTGGGAAGAAAAAGCCTTTGACCGCTATTTGGAATTATCCAGAACGAAGGGGCCGGGCACGATAAGCCGTATTTATGACAAAGATGGAAACGTGCTTTCGGGAACGAGGGACGTGAAGACATGCTGAAGCTGTTAGGCGCTGTATTCATAGTAGCTGCGACAACATGGACAGGTTTCGAGACGGCGAAAATTTATACAGAACGGCCGAGGCAAATCCGTCAGCTGCGTGCGGCGCTCCAATCCCTTGAGGCAGAAATCATGTACGGCCATACACCGCTTCATACAGCTTCGCAGCAGATCGCAAAACAGCTTGCGCAGCCTGTTTCGGCTCTATTTCTCAGTTTTAGCGAACAGCTGGAAAAAGGCAGTGATTCCGCTAAAACGGCATGGGAGCAAAGCTTAAAGAAAGTGTGGGACAACATGTCACTGAAAAAAGCTGAATATGATGTGCTGAAGCAATTCGGCGAGACGCTTGGGATTCACGATCGAATCTCACAACAAAAACATATCAAGCTGGCACTTACACACTTAGAGGCCTCGGAAGCGGATGCTGCGCAGGCACAAGCGAAAAATGAAAAGATGATAAAAAGTTTAGGCTTTTTAGCGGGCTTGTTACTCATTCTTCTATTGATGTAAACGTGAGGGGAGCAAAAATAAAATGGGAGTAGACGTGAATGTCATTTTTCAAATCGCCGGAGTGGGAATCGTGGTCGCGTTTTTACACACGATTTTGGATCAGATGGGAAAAAAAGAGTACGCCCAGTGGGTGACGCTGTTAGGTTTTATCTATATTTTATTTATGGTCGCCACCATTGTGGATGACCTCTTTAAAAAGATAAAAGCTGTGTTTTTATTTCAAGGATAGGGGGGCTTGCAGATTGACATTGTTCAAATTGTAGGTTTAGGGCTGATCGCCACCTTCCTTTCTTTGATCGTGAAAGAACAAAAGCCGACATTTGCCTTTTTAATTATCGTATTTGCCGGATGTGTTATTTTTCTTTATCTGGTAGATCAAATCTACGACATTATCAGAATGATTGAAAAAATAGCCGTCAACGCCAATGTCAACATGGTATATGTTGAAACGATTTTAAAGATTATCGGAATCGCCTATATTGCTGAATTCGGGGCGCAGCTCACCAAGGATGCCGGTCAAGGAGCCATTGCCTCGAAAATAGAATTGGCGGGAAAAATTCTGATTCTCGTTATGGCTGTTCCTATTTTAACCGTGATTATTGAAACGATTCTCGGACTTATACCTTCCATGTCATAACCGAAAGGAGGCGGCAGATTGAAGCGTTTTCAATGGGCGTTGGTTCTTGCGGTGCTGCTCGTATTAGGGTGCGCAGAAACTGTACAAGCAGCAGACGATTCGGTCCAAACAGAAGAACATACCGAAACGCCGAAGCAATTGGCTGAAAAAACGGCAGAGTCGCTTGAAACAGACAAGATCGGTGAATTTTGGAATGACATAATGACGGAATACGGCGGCCTGCTGCCGGAAAGTCAAAAAGGAAGTTTGCTTGAGTTTATAAACGGCGATAAATCCTTTTCACCGCAAGAATGGCTGAAGGCTCTCTTTTCTTATTTGTTTCATGAAGTGCTTGCCAATGGAAAGCTTCTCGGCACGTTGATTTTGCTGACGATTTTCTGCGTCATTCTTCAGCTTCTGCAAAATGCTTTTCAGCAAAGCACAGTCAGCAAGGTTGCCTACGCAATTGTCTATATGGTGCTGATTATCCTCGCGCTGAACAGCTTTCATGTAGCGATCAATTATGCGACAGAGGCGATTCAGACGATGACCAGTTTTATTTTGGCTCTCATTCCTCTCCTGCTGGCGCTTTTGGCTTCCTCTGGAGGAGCTGTATCTGCGGCCTTCTTTCATCCTGTTATACTCTTTCTTATGAATACGAGCGGTCTGCTGATTCAAAACATCGTCATGCCGCTGATTTTCTTATCAGCGATTCTGAGCATTGTCAGTACAATGACAGAACAGTACAAAGTGACGCAGCTGGCCAACCTTCTCAGGAATATCGCCATCGGAGCGCTGGCAGTCTTTCTCACTGTGTTTCTCGGCGTCATTTCTGTGCAGGGGGCCTCGGCGGCAGTGACAGACGGCATTACGCTCAGGACGGCTAAGTTTATTACCGGCAACTTCATCCCTGTTCTTGGAAGAATGTTTACTGACGCAACGGATACAGTGATCAGCGCTTCCTTATTGCTGAAAAATACGGTAGGAATCCTAGGTGTCGCCATTTTGATTTGTATTGCGGCTTTCCCGGCAATCAAAGTGCTTTCTCTCGCTTTTATTTACAAGCTGGCAGCAGCGATTCTCCAGCCGCTCGGCGGCGGTCCGGTCATTACCTGTCTCGATGTCATCAGCAAAAGCGTCATTTATATTTTTGCGGCTCTCGCCATTGTGTCTCTCATGTTTTTTTTAAGCCTTACCGTCATTATTACAGCCGGAAACCTCACGATGATGATGAAGTAAAGGAGGCCGACGGATGAGTTTTCTAACTGAATGGCTTACCAGCATCGTCTTATTTATCCTATTTGCAATCGTCATTGATATGCTGCTGCCGAGCTCCAGCATGCAAAAGTACGCAAAAATGGTCATCAGCCTGCTGCTGATCGTCGTCATGCTTACTCCAATTTTTAAGCTTTTCAAAGCAGACCCCGAAGTCATCTTTGAATACCTAACCAAAAACGGGCAATCGGAATCTGCCGAAATAAAAAATCAGATCAATTCAAAAAAAATAGAAATACAAGCTTCCCAGCGCGCATATATTTTAGAAGAAATGGCTGTCCAACTAAAAAAGAAAGCGGAGGAGATGTTCAGTCATGACGAATATAAAGTAGACCAAATCAAGATCACGGCAGGAGAAAAAGTAGATTCAGAAGAGGATATCAAAACAATCAGCGTGTATATGGCCCCGTCTTCTGAAAAAACGGTCCAAACGGTCGCGCCGGTCGACATTAATACGGATCATGCATACGTCACAAAAGATACAGCGGCACAAAAAGAAGCTAAACAGATTCAGGGAAAGCTTGCAGACATCTGGGAAATCGGCAGTGAGAAAATTACGGTTCATATGGAAGGCGGGGAGAGGATCGGCAATGAATAAAAACGGATTATGGAACGTATTGAAAAAGCAGTTTCTTCCGGGGCAATCGAAGGACGGCGAAAAACCGAAGCTGACCAAATATCATTACTTTCTGTTCGTTTTTGTTCTCGGCGTCTCCTTTATGCTTGTCAGCCAGCTCTTTTCTTCACCGGAGAAAACGGAAAACGCCCAGACCATAACAGCACCGGCATCAGCTGATTCGGCGGACAGCAAAGAGAAAACAGCTGAAGTGTTTAAGGCCTCAAAATCTGATGATCCTAAAAACTCTATTGGCGATTATGAAAAAGAATATGAAAATCAGCTGAAGGAAATTCTTGAAACCATTATCGGCGTGGAGGATGTCTCGGTTGTGGTTAATGTGGACGCAACGTCACTGAAGGTGTATGAAAAAAACAAATCAAGCAAAAATACAACAACTGAAGAAACAGACAAAGAAGGCGGAACTAGAAGCGTGACGGATCAAACATCAGAGGAAGAAATCGTTATGATCAGGAATGGGGATAAAGAAACACCTGTTGTCGTTCAAACGAAAAAACCGGATATACGCGGTGTACTCGTTGTTGCTCAAGGAGTGGACAACGTTCAAATAAAACAAACCATTATTGAAGCGGTGACACGGGTCCTGGATGTTCCAAGCCACCGGGTTGCGGTTGCCCCTAAAAAAATAAAGGAGGATTCATAAATGCTCAAAAAACAAACTGTTTGGCTGTTAACAATGCTCAGTCTTGTTGTGGTGTTAAGTGTTTATTATATCATGTCGCCTGAAAGTAAAAACGCGGTGCAGATGCAAAGTGAAAAAAGCCCGTCAGACAGCGGTGAAGTAGCAACTGAAAAAACACCTGCCAAGGAAGACGCAAAGGAAAAAAATGGTACTGAAACAGAAAAAGAAGACGGAACTAAGGGTACGAAAGATTCTTCTTCAGACAAAGAAACTTCCGCTGAAGCGAGTGAAAAAGGAACGGTTGTGACCGAAACCGCCGACGATGATCTTTTCACAACATACCGCCTTGATTTGGAAGATGCCAGAAGCAAAGAACGGGAAGAACTGAATGCGATCGTATCCAGCGACGATGCAACAGCAAAGGAAAAGAGCGAAGCATATGATAAAATGACAGCCCTCAGTGAAGCGGAAGGAACAGAAAAACAGCTTGAAACACTAATTAAAACACAAGGCTATGAAGATGCCCTCGTAAATGCGGAAGGAGACAAAATTAACATCACGGTCAAATCTGACAAACACTCTAAATCTAAAGCTACAGCCATCATAGACCTTGTTGCCAAAGAAATTAAAACGATGAAAGACGTTGCAGTCACATTTGAGCCTTCCAAATAGGTAATGAACAACCGCCCGCCGAAACGCGGGCTTTTTGCATGCCAGTCATATTAGAGTTGAATTCAAAAGTCCGCTCCTGTAAGATAAACATAGTATGTACTTTTAGTAGTAACCTATAAAAAAGAAATTTCATACATAGGAGTGCGATTGAATGTTAAATATTAAAGAAATCCACGAACTGATTAAAACAATTGACGAATCTTCAATTGATGAATTCGTATATGAAAATGAAGGTGTTTCCCTAAAACTGAAAAAACACGAAGCGGGTACTGTACAAGTGATGCAGCAAGCGCCGTCAGCACCTGTACAAGCAGCAGCTCCGCAAGCGCAGCAAGCAGCGCCGGCACCTGCACAAGAGGCGCCGAAACAAGATGAAAACCTGCATCAAATCAAATCACCGATGGTGGGAACATTTTATGCTTCTTCATCACCGGAAGCCGGTCCTTATGTAACAGCAGGCTCTAAAGTAAATGAAAACACTGTTGTCTGCATTGTAGAAGCAATGAAGCTATTTAACGAAATCGAAGCGGAAGTAAAAGGCGAAATCGTTGAAGTGTTAGTTGAAAACGGCCAGCTGGTTGAGTATGGACAACCTCTATTTCTTGTAAAAGCAGAGTAAGGAGACTTAACATGATAAAAAAGCTATTGATCGCCAACAGAGGAGAAATTGCTGTCAGAATCATTAGAGCCTGCAAAGAGCTCGGTATTGAGACTGTCGCCGTTTATTCAGAAGCTGATAAAGATGCCCTGCATGTACAAATGGCTGATGAGGCTTTTTGTATCGGACCGAAAGCTTCAAAAGACAGCTATCTAAACGTTACAAATATCGTAAGTGTCGCCAAGCTGACTGGTACAGACGCTATTCACCCGGGCTACGGTTTTCTAGCTGAAAACGCCGACTTCGCGGAATTATGTGAAGAAGTGAATGTCACGTTTGTCGGACCTAGCGCTGAGGCCATTTCAAAAATGGGAACAAAAGACGTTGCGCGGGAGACGATGAAACAGGCGGGCGTGCCGATTGTTCCAGGTTCACAAGGAATTATAGAAAATGTGGAAGAAGCGGTTTCGCTAGCTAATGAAATTGGGTATCCTGTAATTATAAAAGCCACCGCAGGCGGAGGCGGAAAAGGAATCAGGGTTGCGCGCACCGAAGAGGAACTGATTAACGGCATTAAGATTACTCAGCAGGAAGCTGCAACTGCATTTGGAAATCCTGGTGTTTACATCGAAAAATACATAGAGGATTTTCGTCATGTTGAGATCCAAGTGCTTGCCGATAATTATGGAAATACCATTCATTTGGGCGAACGTGACTGCTCGATTCAAAGACGCCTTCAAAAGCTTTTGGAAGAATCACCATCTCCTGCGCTTGATTCAGAAATCAGAGAGCAGATGGGTGAAGCGGCGGTTAAGGCTGCAAAAGCAGTTGGCTACACAGGCGCGGGAACAGTTGAATTTATTTATGACTACAGAGAACAGCGCTACTACTTCATGGAAATGAACACAAGAATTCAAGTAGAGCACCCAGTTACAGAAATGGTGACAGGAACAGACCTGATTAAGGAACAAATCAGAGTCGCATCAGGAATGGAACTCAGCCTCAAGCAAGAAGATGTTGTATTTGAAGGCTGGGCCATCGAATGCCGAATTAATGCGGAAAACCCAAGCAAAAACTTCATGCCGTCACCTGGTGAAATTAAAATGTATCTGCCGCCGGGCGGTTTAGGTGTCCGTGTAGATTCAGCCGCGTATCCGGGCTATACCATCCCTCCGTACTACGACAGCATGATTGCGAAAGTAATCACATATGGAAAAACCAGAGATGAAGCGGTTGCCCGTATGAAGCGCGCACTAAGCGAATTCGTCATCGAAGGCATAGAAACAACAATCCCGTTCCACATCAAACTGCTTGAACACGAAACATTTGTTAGTGGAGAGTTTAATACGAAATTTTTAGAAACATATGATGTAATGGGCTCATAATTTTTACGGAGGTGAATTGAATGAAAGACAACAGCTTGCTTAAGATGGATCATGAAGACACGCATTTAGGTAAGGTTGAGATCGCGCCGGAAGTCATTGAGGTGATTGCCGGTATTGCGGCTTCTGAAGTTGACGGCGTTGCTGAAATGCGCGGAAACTTTGCGACAGGCGTCGTCGAGCGCTTCGGCAAAGTAAACCATGGCAAAGGTGTAAAAGTCGACTTGGCGGATGACGGAATTACGATTGATGTCTACTGTGTTGTCGCATTCGGCGTTTCTATTCCGAAAGTCGCAGCGGCCGTTCAGGAAAACATTCGTCAAACCTTATTAAATATGACGTCTCTTTCAATTAACGAGATCAATATTCACATCGTCGGCATTCAATTTGACACAAAAGCCCAGGAAGTCGAAATCGACGAAGAAATGTAAAATGGCTTAACAAGAAACCAAGGGGAGGGCGGCCCTTTGGTTTTTTTACACGTTACCCTTTATTTCAAAGCATGAAGAAAGCCGGCTCAAGTCAGCCGAGTTTCTTCATGATCGTGAAATCCGAATGATCATATAAAGGTTTGTAAAAATATTCGGTAATAGGGTCAAAAAACCTTGATTTCAATATGCGGATACGAAAAAAATATGTTATGATCTCTTTATGGCTTAACGACAAGCAGATAAAGAGGATCAAAGGAGAAAGAAAATGAAAAGAAGAACAGCAAGAGAAAAAGCTTTGCAGGCACTATTTCAAATTGATGTCAGCGATATTGCAGTGAATGAAGCCATTGAACACGCATTAGATGAAGAAAAGACAGATCCTTTCTTTGAACAGCTTGTACACGGGGTATTGGAACACCAGATTCAGCTGGATGAAATGATTTCGAAACATCTGGTAAATTGGAAGCTTGATCGGATTGCCAATGTTGACCGTGCGATTTTGCGTCTGGCAGCATACGAAATGGCATATGCCGAAGACATTCCGGTAAATGTCTCCATGAACGAAGCGATTGAGCTGGCGAAACGGTTTGGTGATGACAAAGCGACAAAATTTGTAAACGGGGTTCTTTCTAACATTAAATCTGATATTGAACAATCATAGGAGGAAAGAAAATGACTGCAACAATCATCGACGGAAAAGAAACGGCAAAAGAAAAACGCGAACAATTGGCAAAAGAGGTAGAAGAGCTTAAAAAGCAAGGCGTCACTCCCGGCCTGGCGGTTATTCTGATTGGAGATGACCCAGCTTCTCATTCTTACGTGCGGGGAAAGAAAAAAGCGGCAGAAACAATGGGCATGAATTTTAAGCTTGATCAATTCGACAGCAGCCTCACAGAAGCTGAGCTGCTTTCGATTATTGACAAATACAATGAAGACCCTGAGTTTCACGGAATTCTCGTACAGCTTCCGCTTCCAGACCATATTTCTGAAAAAGCGGTGATTGAACGTATTTCTCCTGATAAGGATGTAGACGGTTTTCATCCGTTAAATGTAGGGAAAATGCTATTAGGTGAAGATACATTTCTTCCTTGCACGCCGCACGGAATTGTTGAGCTTTTGAAGAAAACCAATATTGACCTTTCCGGTAAAGAGGTTGTTGTAGTCGGCCGAAGCAATATTGTCGGTAAACCTGTCGGCCAGCTTTTATTAAATGAAAACGCGACAGTGACATACTGTCATTCAAGAACAAAAGATATATCTGAACATACGAAAAAAGCGGACATCCTGGTGGTGGCGGTCGGTAAAGCCAACTTTATCACTGCTGACCAGATAAAAGAAGGCGCCATCGTAATTGACGTCGGCGTTAACCGTTTGGAAAGCGGAAAGCTTTGCGGAGACGTAGAGTTTGAAGGAGCGAAGGAAAAAGCATCCTTTATTACACCTGTTCCAGGCGGAGTCGGTCCTATGACCATCACGATGCTTGCGCATAATACTGTTAAATCTGCGAAACGTACGTTATTATAGATCTTTGGAGATATTCAGAGATGGAACAAAGCACTGCCTCTGGATAATGAGCACGATACCCGCTTCTTCAGGCTCCTTAAGCCAGGGCGGGTTTTCTTTAGTTATGGTGCAGGAATGCTTACGAGAGGAGTTTGAGACATGGGTGAAACAGCGTATGTTACTGTCTCAGCGCTGACAAAGTATATAAAACGAAAATTCGATGTAGATCCTCACCTTGAAAATATTTGGATTAAAGGCGAATTATCGAATGTAAAAATACACACGAGAGGCCATATTTATTTCACATTAAAAGATGAAAACGCCCGGATGCAGTCGGTCATGTTCGCCAGACAGAGCGAGCGTCTTCCTTTTAAACCGGAAAATGGGATGAAAGTGCTGGTGAGAGGCGGAATTTCCGTATACGAACCGAGCGGAAACTATCAATTATATGCAAAAGAAATGCAGCCTGACGGGGTCGGAGCGCTTTATTTAGCGTATGAAGAATTAAAAAAGAAGCTAGCCGGAGAAGGTTTATTTGACGAACGCTACAAAAAACAAATCCCCGCATTTCCAGCCACAATCGGGGTTGTGACATCACCCACAGGTGCTGCTGTCAGAGATGTCATTACAACTCTAAAAAGAAGATATCCCCTTGTAAAAGTCATTGTACTTCCAGCGCTCGTTCAGGGCGAACATGCGAGCAGATCCATCGTTAGGCGCATTGAAGAGGCGAATGAAAAACAGATGTGCGACGTATTAATTGTCGGAAGAGGCGGCGGATCAATTGAAGAACTGTGGGCGTTTAACGAAGAAATCGTAGCGCGTGCGATCTTTGCTTCCAACATACCGATCATATCAGCTGTCGGCCATGAGACGGATTTTACCATCAGTGATTTTGTTGCGGATATCAGAGCGGCGACACCTACAGGGGCAGCTGAGATTGCAGTGCCGCATACAACTGATTTAATGGAACGGGCGAAAACGGCGGAAGTCAGGATGTCAAGAGCGATGCAGCTGCATCTCAACCGAAAAAAAGAACGGGTTCAAACACTTCAATCCTCATATGCATTTCGCTTTCCTAAGCGGCTGTTTGAGCAAAAAGAGCAGCAGTTTGACCTTGCTTACCAGCAGTTTCAAGCTCAGCTTACCGCTCTTTTGGACCGGAAAAGCAGACAGCTTGAGCGAGAAACTTACAGATTAGAGGCGCTGCATCCCCATGAACAGCTGAAGCAGGCCAGAAAGCGGTATGAGGATCAAACGAATCAGCTTAAAAAAAATATGAATATCCAAATGAAGCAGCTGCATTCTCAGTTTCAAACCGTTCTGGGCAAGCTGAACGCGTTAAGTCCCCTTCAAATTATGGAAAGAGGATACAGCTTGGCTTATAAGGAAGATGAACTCATAAAAAGCGTCAGTCAGGTAGAAGAGAAAGACCAGCTGGAGGTAAAGCTGAAGGATGGCGTGCTGACCTGTGAAGTATTAAATAAGAGAGGGGAAGAATAATGACAGACATGAAAAAAAATGAAAACATGACGTTTGAAGAAGCGATGAAAGGCTTAGAAAGCATTGTATCAAAGCTTGAAGAAGGCGATGTGCCTCTGGAGCAAGCAATTAACTACTTTCAAGAAGGAATGGCCCTTTCAAAAATGTGCCATGAAAAGCTTCAAAAAGTAGAGAAGCAAATGGACTTCATTTTAAAAGAAGACGGCGAACTGGCACCTTTTAGTGTTCAGGAGGAAGACGAAGGTGACAAATAAATTAGCTAGCTTTCTGGCGGAGCGTAAAAAAGCGGTTGAAGAGCAGCTCTTTGTATATACAGAAAACCTTAATATCCCGGATTCATTAAAGAAATCTATGCTGTATTCCCTTGAGGCCGGAGGAAAGCGGCTGCGGCCTCTCATCGTGCTGGCGGTTTTGAATGCATACGGAAAAAGTGAAAAAGACGGTATCCCAGTCGGGTGCGCTGTTGAAATGATTCACACGTATTCCTTAATTCATGATGATCTGCCTTGCATGGACGATGATGATCTGCGCCGCGGAAAACCGACAAACCATAAAGTATTTGGTGAAGCCACGGCTGTTTTAGCGGGAGACGGGCTGCTTACGGAAAGCTTTAAGCTGATTACGTCCCATGTATCAGACGAGGTATCTGCAGAGAAGCGACTTCGTCTTGTGAATGAACTGATTTCAGCAGCGGGAACCGAGGGCATGGTCGGGGGGCAGATCGCTGATATGGAAGCAGAAAACCGTCAGGTCACGCTTGAAGAACTTGAATCTATTCATGAACGGAAAACAGCCAAACTGCTCGGTTTTGGCGTCATCGCCGGCGCTATTTTGGCGGATGCGCCTGAGGAAGAAATTGAAACATTGCGCGCCTTCAGCAGCCACATTGGAATCGGTTTTCAAATCAGAGACGACATTTTAGATGTAGAAGGCAGTGAAGAGAAAATCGGCAAACGTGTCGGCTCGGATACAACGAACGAAAAATCAACGTATCCGTCACTTCTGTCACTGGAAGGGGCCAAAAAGAAATTGGACGGTCACATAGAAGAAGCAAAGCGCTTGATTGGGGGTCTCTCCCTTCAAAAAGACCTTTTGTATGAGCTTTGTGATTTAATTGCGGCAAGAGACCACTAAAACGATCCTTATTTGAAGCGGCTGCACGACATATGGTAAAATGTAAGCAGTTTCGATGAAAAAACAAAAGGAAGAGCGCGTTTGTCTTTTTTTATGCCTGAGAAATGATCTGAGTTCAGCTCGGCATTTAAGACATATATCAATGCAGAAATTCATGCTGAAAGTGAGTTGATCCGCTTTGGATCTTTTATCAATACAGGACCCGTCGTTTTTAAAAAACATGTCCATTGATGAATTAGAGAAATTAAGTGATGAAATCCGTCAGTTTCTGATTACGACTTTATCGGCTTCTGGCGGACACATTGGCCCTAATTTGGGTGTTGTTGAGCTTACCGTTGCATTGCATAAGGAATTTAACAGCCCGAAAGACAAGTTTTTGTGGGATGTAGGTCATCAGTCTTACGTCCATAAGCTGCTGACGGGCCGGGGAAGAGAATTTGAAACCCTTCGACAATATAAAGGGCTTTGCGGATTCCCGAAGCGGAGCGAAAGCGAACATGACGTATGGGAAACCGGGCATAGCTCAACTTCCTTGTCAGGTGCGATGGGAATGGCGGCCGCTCGCGATATTAAAGGAACGGATGAGTTTATCATTCCGATTATCGGTGACGGTGCGCTGACCGGCGGAATGGCGCTTGAAGCGCTGAACCATATCGGTGACGAGAAAAAAGACATGATTGTTATCCTCAACGATAATGAAATGAGTATCGCTCCGAACGTCGGCGCTATTCATTCCATGCTCGGACGTCTGCGAACAGCCGGGAAATACCAATGGGTGAAAGATGAGCTTGAATATCTGTTTAAGAAGATTCCGGCTGTTGGGGGCAAGCTTGCCGCCACGGCAGAACGTGTCAAAGACAGCCTGAAGTATATGCTTGTCTCAGGCATGTTTTTCGAGGAACTCGGATTTACTTATTTAGGCCCTGTGGACGGACATTCTTATCATGAACTGATTGAGAATCTTCAATACGCTAAAAAAACCAAAGGCCCTGTCCTGCTGCATGTGATCACCAAAAAAGGAAAAGGGTACAAACCTGCTGAAACCGATACGACCGGTACGTGGCATGGAACCGGCCCATATAAAATTAATACAGGTGACTTTGTAAAACCAAAAGCCGCAGCGCCTGCATGGAGCAGCCTTGTCAGCGGCACAGTACAGCGAATGGCACGTGAGGACGGGCGAATCGTGGCGATAACACCGGCAATGCCTGTGGGTTCGAAGCTTGAAGGCTTTGCGCAGGAATTCCCTGACCGGATGTTCGACGTCGGCATTGCAGAGCAGCATGCGGCTACAATGGCAGCCGCAATGGCATTACAAGGCATGAAGCCGTTTCTGGCTATCTATTCAACCTTCCTGCAGCGTGCATATGACCAGGTTGTTCATGACATCTGCCGTCAAAACGCCAATGTGTTTATCGGAATCGACCGCGCCGGATTAGTCGGTGCAGACGGAGAGACGCATCAAGGCGTATTTGATATCGCGTTTATGCGCCACATTCCAAATGTGGTCTTAATGATGCCAAAGGATGAAAATGAAGGGCAACATATGGTTCATACAGCGCTGAGCTATGACGGCGGTCCGATCGCCATGCGTTTTCCGCGCGGAAACGGCCTCGGCGTCAAAATGGATGAACAGCTTAAAACGATTCCAATCGGCACGTGGGAGGTGCTGCGTCCGGGTAACGACGCGGTCATCTTAACATTTGGAACAACAATTGAAATGGCGCTTGAAGCTGCTGAAGAGCTGCAAAAAGAGGGCCTTTCCGTACGCGTTGTCAACGCGCGATTCATTAAGCCGATTGATGAAAAGATGATGAAGGACATACTAAATGAAGGATTGCCGATTCTAACGATTGAAGAAGCGGTCTTAGAAGGCGGATTTGGAAGCGCGGTTTTAGAATTTGCTCATGAACAGGGGATGTACCATACGCCGATCGACAGAATGGGCATACCGGATCGATTTATAGAACATGGAAGCGTAACGGCGCTTCTTGAAGAAATCGGATTAACGAAACAGCAGGTGGCAGACAGAATTCGAATGCTGGCACCGCCCAAGACACATAAAGGAATTGGATCATGACGGCTAAGAAAGAACGATTAGATGTATTACTAGTGGAAAGAGGGCTTGCGGAAACGCGGGAAAAAGCGAAACGGGCCATTATGGCAGGAATCGTGTATTCGAATGAAAACCGCTTGGACAAGCCTGGTGAAAAAATTGACCGCGAGCTTCCGTTGACCATCAAAGGAAACCCGCTGAAATATGTGAGCAGAGGCGGTTTAAAGCTTGAAAAAGCATTGAAAGAATTTCCTGTCTCTGTTCAGGAGAAAATTATGATTGATATCGGTTCCTCCACCGGCGGCTTTACGGATTGTGCTCTGCAAAACGGCGCAAAACAGTCGTACGCGGTGGATGTGGGCTACAACCAGCTTGCATGGAAGCTAAGACAGGACGAACGCGTCGTTGTGATGGAACGCACGAATTTTCGTTATGCGACTCCGGCAGACTTCACAAAGGGCATGCCGGAGTTTGCTACGATTGATGTATCTTTTATTTCGCTTCGGCTGATCCTGCCTGTTTTAAAAACATTGCTTGTACCAGGCAGCGATTGTATTGCGCTTGTCAAGCCTCAGTTTGAAGCAGGCCGGGAATCGGTCGGCAAAAAAGGCATTGTCAGAGATCCGAGGGTGCATGAAGATGTCCTGCGGCGTATGGTCAGTTTTTCGGCTAGCGAGGGCTATCTCTGCAAAGGCCTGTCATTTTCTCCAATTACGGGAGGAGACGGAAATATTGAATTTCTCCTTCATTTGCAGTGGCCGGGTGAAGGTCAAGAAGGCGCAGGCTTGCCTGAGGAGGAAATCAGCCGCATAGTGGAAGAAGCACATAGGACGTTAAAAGAAAAAAAAGCAGATGTACCGGAATAATAGGGCGCTATTATTCCTTTTTTCTGCATTCATGTACTTTTTGCGGAGAATCATATACCATATAAGAACAGATAAGCTGGAAATAGAGGTGCTTACATGAACAAAGGCCAGAGGCATATCAAAATCAGAGAAATCATTACAAGCAATGAAATCGAAACCCAAGATGAATTGGTTGACATGCTGAAGCAGGATGGATACAAGGTCACACAAGCCACGGTTTCACGCGATATTAAAGAGCTTCACCTTGTGAAGGTGCCGACAAATAATGGCTCATATAAATACAGCCTACCGGCGGACCAGCGTTTCAATCCGCTGTCTAAGCTGAAACGGTCACTGATGGATGCTTTTGTGAAAATAGATTCAGCAAGCCATATGATTGTGCTGAAAACCATGCCGGGCAATGCCCAGGCAATTGGAGCGCTGATGGACAATCTGGACTGGGACGAAATTATGGGGACCATTTGCGGAGACGACACCATTTTAATTATTTGCCGGACTCCTGAAGATACCGACGGCGTAAAAAGCCGGCTCCTAGAGCTGCTGTAAAGGAAATCTAACAAAGATAAGAGGTGTAATGCTGTTTGTTAGCTGAATTATCGATTAAAAACTTTGCCATTATTGAGGAACTGACGGTTTCTTTTGAACGCGGGCTTACGGTTTTAACAGGAGAAACCGGAGCCGGCAAATCCATCATCATAGATGCCATTTCACTTTTAGTCGGTGGCCGCGGCTCATCTGAATTTGTCAGGTATGGAGAAACAAAAGCCGAGCTTGAAGGGCTGTTTCAGTTAGACAGCGGCCATCCCGTTTTTGACGTTTGTGCTGAACAGGGGATTGACGTTTCAGATGAAATGATCGTCATGAGAAGGGATATCAGCACGAACGGAAAAAGCGTATGCCGGGTAAATGGCAAACTTGTAACAATTGCGTCGCTAAGAGAAATCGGCAGGCTTTTATTGGATATTCACGGGCAGCACGATAACCAGCTGTTAATGGAGGACGAAAAACATCTTCAGCTATTGGACAAGTTTGCGGGAGCCGAAGTGGAAAGCGCACTTCAAGCGTATCAGGAAGGCTATCAGCGCTACATGAAGCTGCTTAAAAAGTTGAAGCAGCTTTCTGAAAGTGAGCAGGAAATGGCACATCGGCTTGATCTGATTCAATTTCAGCTGGAAGAAATTGAGTCGGCAAAGCTCGAACTGAACGAAGATGAGCAGCTGCAAGAAGAGCGCCAGCAAATTTCAAATTTTGAGAAAATATTTGAATCACTGCAAAATGCTTATAATGCGCTGCGCAGCGAGCAGGGCGGTCTGGACTGGGTCGGAATGGCGTCGTCTCAGCTTGAAGATTTATCCGATATTAACGAACCGCTGCAAAAACTGTCTGAGAGTGTTTCGAACTCCTACTATCTTTTGGAGGACGCTACATTTCAGATGAGAAATATGCTGGATGAGCTTGAATATGACCCGGAACGATTGAATTTTATTGAGGCGCGTCTTAATGAGATTAAGCAGCTGAAGCGGAAATACGGGGCAACCGTTGAGGATATTTTAGAATATGCTTCTAAAATTGAAGAAGAGATTGATCAAATTGAAAACAGAGACAGCCATCTTCAGAGCCTGAAGCAGGAGCTGGATTCGGTTGGTAAAGATGTTGCAGTAGAAGCGGCAAACGTTTCCCGAATCCGAAAAACATGGGCGAAAAAGCTGGCTGACGAAATCCATCGTGAACTGAAAAGCTTATATATGGAAAAGTCGACTTTCGATACGGAGTTTAAGGTTAGAACAGCAACCCGCGGTGAGGAAGCGCCGGTTGTAAACGGGCAGCCTGTTCAGCTCACTGAACAAGGGATTGATCTGGTGAAGTTTTTGATTTCCACCAATACGGGGGAGCCGCTGAAATCTCTTTCTAAAGTAGCTTCCGGCGGAGAGCTGTCAAGGGTCATGCTTGCCATTAAAAGCATTTTTTCCTCACAGCAGGACGTTACCTCGATTATATTTGACGAGGTAGATACAGGCGTAAGCGGCAGGGTCGCTCAGGCTATTGCTGAAAAGATTCACAAAGTATCAATGGGATCACAAGTGCTTTGCATTACGCACCTGCCTCAGGTGGCAGCCATGGCCGATACCCATCTTTACATTGCGAAAGAATTAAAAGACGGAAGAACGACGACGCGTGTAAAGCCGCTGACTAAACAAGAGAAGGTGGCGGAAATCGGGCGCATGATAGCAGGAGTCGAAGTCACAGACTTAACAAAACGCCATGCGAAAGAGCTGTTAAAACAAGCGGATCAAGTCAAAACAACTGGATAAGCTGCGCAATATACGCAGCAGCTTCAGCGTGCTGACAAACTCTCGCAATCGTTGTCAAGTCTAAGCGCCGGTGCACAAGAATGACAGCACCCGCCCTTTCTAGACTTCAAGGGTTTTCAATCACGCTGAAAGAATGTCAAAAATTTAAAACTTTATTCGGTTTTAAACTTTTGTCAACAGTCTAAAGCTGCGCATATGCGCAGCTTATTTTTTTTGTATACTCATCCATTCGTTCATCAGTATATCCAATGTTTTTCTTTATATGACAGTTATAAATAAGGGCTGAGAAGGCAAAAGTAATGATGTAGCAGCAATTCATAAAGAAGGTGTGGGGTAGGAGCGAGGAGAGTGAAGTAGTGAATGCCGGATAACATTAGAAAAGCAATAGGTTTAATTCTCCTTGTTTCGTTATTAAGTGTAGGTTTATGCAAACCATTAAAAGAGTATTTACTGATTCCAACGCAAATGAGAGTATTTGAAACCCAAACACAACCGATTGAAACGAGTTTATCTGTAAACGCCCAGGAAAAATCATCAGAAGCGTTTACAGTTGAGAAAGACCCGCATGAAATCAAAGTTACAGGCAAAAAATCAGGCCAGTCAGAATTAGTATATGATCTTGCCGGATTTCCAATCAAAAAAACAAAAGTGCAAGTTCTACCGGATTTAAAGGTCATACCGGGCGGGCAATCGATCGGTGTCAAACTTCATTCCGTGGGAGTGCTTGTGGTCGGATTTCATCAAATTAACACAAGCGAAGGGAAAAAATCCCCTGGTGAATCGGCAGGTATTACAGCAGGCGACATTATTATTGAGATGAATGGACAGAAAATTGAAAAAATGAATGATGTTGCCCCGTTTATTCAAAAAGCGGGAAAAACCGGAGAGTCTCTTGATTTGCTGATCAAACGTGATAAACAGAAGATCAAAACAAAGCTGATTCCTCAAAAGGATGAAGCTGAAGGCAAATACCGAATCGGTTTATATATCAGGGATTCTGCCGCGGGCATCGGCACAATGACCTTTTATGAGCCGAAAACAAAAAAATACGGAGCGCTTGGCCACGTGATCTCCGATATGGATACGAAAAAACCAATTGTCGTGGAAGATGGAGAAATCGTCAAATCGACTGTAACATCAATTGAAAAAGGGACAGGCGGAAATCCTGGAGAAAAACTGGCGCGATTTTCCTCTGAACGCAAAACGATCGGGGACATTAACAGAAACAGCCCATTTGGAATCTTCGGCACGCTGCATCAGCCGATTAAAAACAAAATCTCAGACAAGGCGCTGCCGGTTGCCTTTTCAAATGAAGTGAAAAAAGGGCCTGCTGAAATCTTAACGGTCATTGATGATGATAAGGTAGAAAAATTTGATATCGAAATCGTCAGCACGACACCTCAAAAGTTTCCGGCTACAAAAGGAATGGTCTTAAAAATTACCGATCCAAGACTGCTGAAGGAAACAGGCGGCATTGTACAAGGCATGAGCGGAAGTCCAATCATTCAAAATGGAAAGGTCGTCGGCGCCGTTACCCATGTGTTTGTCAACGACCCGACAAGCGGCTATGGCGTGCATATTGAATGGATGCTGTCTGAAGCAGGAATCGATATTTACGGAAAAGAAAAAGCAAGCTAACTGCCGGAATTCCGGCAGTTTTTTTGCTTTTCTCCCTCTTCACTTCTCATCATACATACGTTAAAATGAACAAAAGAAGATTTTTCGACAAATTCACGTTTCCTTATTTGTCAAATTTCATTTTTAGTCGAAAAACAGAGAAAAACATAGAATAACGAAGATATGCCACTATTATTGTTAGTTATGATTTTTTTTAGAGGGTATATAGCGGTTTTGTCGAATGTAAACATGTAGCAAGGTGGAATCCTGTTAACTACATTTGGGGAGGAAGAAACGTGGAGAAAATTAAAGTTTGTGTTGCTGACGATAATCGAGAGCTGGTAAGCCTGTTGAGTGAATATATAGAAGGACAGGAAGACATGGAAGTCATCGGAGTTGCTTATAACGGACAGGAATGTCTGTCGCTATTTAAAGAAAAAGATCCTGATGTGCTCGTCTTGGACATTATTATGCCGCATTTGGACGGACTTGCTGTTTTAGAGCGACTGAGAGAATCAGATCTGAAAAAACAGCCAAATGTCATCATGCTGACAGCCTTCGGACAGGAAGATGTCACGAAAAAGGCCGTCGATTTAGGAGCGTCCTACTTTATACTCAAACCGTTTGATATGGAAAACCTTGTCGGCCATATTCGCCAGGTCAGCGGAAATGCCAGCAGTGTGACGCATCGCGCGCCGTCATCACAAAGCAGCATTATACGCAGCAGCCAGCCTGAACCAAAAAGGAAAAATCTCGACGCGAGCATCACAAGCATTATCCATGAAATCGGCGTCCCTGCACATATTAAAGGCTATCTCTATCTGCGTGAAGCGATCTCAATGGTGTATAACGACATCGAACTGCTCGGCAGTATTACAAAAGTCCTCTATCCGGACATCGCCAAAAAATTCAATACAACCGCTAGCCGTGTAGAAAGAGCGATCCGCCACGCGATTGAAGTGGCATGGAGCAGAGGGAATATTGATTCCATTTCCTCATTGTTCGGTTATACAGTCAGCATGACGAAGGCAAAACCTACAAATTCAGAGTTCATTGCAATGGTTGCGGATAAGCTGAGATTAGAACATAAGGCTTCTTAAGCATGATCAGCAAAAGCACTTAAATCAAACGTCTTTTATTTATTGGTTTCCACTGATAAATAGGAGGCGTTTTATTTTTGGATAAATCTGTTATAATAAATGCGGAAGATTGATGACTATTTGGTTTATACGCTTGGAGTGATCGAAAATGCGTGAAACGTACGGGCTGCTAATCGCTATATTTATTCTTTCGCTTTGTGTCAATTCAAACATCGTTGTGGAGTCACACAAAATAGGCATGCTGATTGACTTCATTTCATTTGCTGCAATGGTCGTATGTATATTCGTTGGTTGGACCATGAGAAACAGAAAGGCAAAAACGGATTGAAACCCTTTACGCTGGATGTTCGTAGGATAAAGAGCAATTGAAGTATATAGGAGACATACGCATGAAAAAGAGAAAAAAGAAAAACAGAAAACGTGACGGACTGCTGTTCGATTTTCTAACCGAAGTAATTGGTCAGCTTCTCATTTTGCCGTTTAAATATTTGCACAAATTATTCGATTGACGAAAAGGACCCTTTCCTAAGGGTCTTTTTTTATAAAAAAGACTGCCGAAATATTCCGGCAGTCACATCAAATTAATCTTTATAAGGAACCCATCCATGTGTGTTCACAATCGCTTGCCATAGCGGCTCAGGCAAGTGATATTTTTCTTTGTCTGTGCCTTTTATCACAGTTTCAATTTGTTTTTCGCGTCCTTCTTTTACTTTTACAGCCCAATCAGGATCCACTAAAATTTCACGCCCCATCGCCACCAGCGGGATATCGTTTTCAAGCACAGCAAGCGCGTCATCAGCAGAATGGATGGAACCAACAGCAATCAGCGGCACCTTGTGTCCGACACGTTCATTCAATAAGTCCATACGTGTACGTGTTGGGTCTGCGCCGCGGCGCGCTTTGGAGTTGACGTCCATCAATGAAATATGGAGGTAATCTAGTTCTTTTTCTACTAAGGCATCAACAAGCGTGAAGGTTTCTGTCATTGTCAGTCCCGGTGTATCTGGCTCTTCCGGAGACAGGCGGTAGCCGACTAAAAATGCACCCTTCGCGTGATCAGCAATTGCTTGTTTCACCTCATCCACAATAGCAAGCGGGAAGGCTAATCGTTTCTCGTCGCTTCCTCCCCAGCGGTCTGTGCGCTGATTAGTTTTTGGAGAATAAAACTGCTGAATCAAGTAGCCGTTTGCACCGTGAATTTCGACACCGTCAAACCCGGCTTCAATGGCACGTCTTGTCGCTTCTCCAAAAGCCTTCACAATGTTTTCAACCTCTGCCTCTGTCAATGCGCGGGCAATTTGTTTACCGTTATCAAACACGTCACTTGGCGCAACAACATCCTGATTCGGAACAAGCTCAGGAGGACATTCAGTTCCGCCGTGATGAATTTGCACAATCGCTTTTGACCCTTGTGCTTGAATGGCTTGCGCTAATCTTTTTAGCCCGGCAATATTGGAGTCGTCATGGATGGCTGGCTGTCCGGGAAATGCTTTTCCATCAGGCGTGACGTTTGCGCATGCTGTAATCACCATTCCCATTTCTTTTGAACGGGGGATGATGTAGTCCAGCTCCGCTTCAGAAATCGTGCCGTCCTCGTTGGAAGAATAATGGGTCATTGGAGCAACCGCGATCCGGTTGTCAATCGTAACGCCGCTTCGAAATGTAAATGGTTCAAAGAGCGGTTTGTACTTTGGATTCATAAGATCATCTTCTTTCGTTTGGATTCGCACATATTCTAGCCTATATGTAAAATTTGATGCAATTAATCTGCTTCACCGGCTGAATATCTTGAGTGCCGAATGTGGTTTTCTTCGCTCTTTTTCGGGGCTCTTGTAGCCGCCTTTGATTTGATGGCCAATGGAGTAAGTGATGACTGCCGCGGCCAGCAGCAGAACATTTTTTCATGAGCTGTATCTTCTTTTTGTAAAGTAAATATTCTTTAAAAGCTTACGCCTGTCCAACCCTTCCGTCAAACCATCTGCTCACTCTATTCATCAAGTTTTTAAAAATGAATAAAAAGTTGCTTCTTTCCGCTAATTTTTTCTAAAATGCAGCTCTTTTAGAGACATCTTCATAGACAGATCCGCTTGCTTTCTTTCTAACAACAGGAAATCAGCAGGTCAGATAGCCCTTTTGAAAATCATGGAAACGTCGTGCCGGCTTTCGTGCCAGCTTTACAAATCCGACATTCTGGTCAAAGATAAAAGCCAAACATCAGGAAGAGGTGATCATGTGAAACAAACTGGTCTATTTCTGTTAACTGTGCTGCTGCTTTCCGGATGCAGTATTGCAAGCGCAGATGATTCAGTCCCAAAGTTTACAGAAGAGGGAAAATACATTGGTTCGGCTGATCCTCATACAATCGCCGTTTCCCTTAACGGAGAAGAAACCATGATACAAGTTCCAAGGGACAAACGCGACGATTGTGAGGACCTGCCAGATCACACAAAAGTCCAGGTGAAATATACAAAAAAAGAAAACGGAACCTTACAGCTGGAAGATATTCAGCTGCAAAAGAACTCGTAATGACAGACCGGAGGGAGAAACGTTGAAAATGTTATGGAGGAGTTTAGCGATATGCGGATTGGCTTTTATGCTCGCGCCCTGTGCACAAGCGGCAGAGCCGATAGCAGGGAAAACGGTATATATTGATGCCGGTCATGGTGGCAAAGACAGCGGGGCAGTCGGAAACGGGCTGTTAGAGAAAAATATTAATTTGGCTGTCTCCGGTTATGTTGTGGACAAGCTGAAAGCGGAAGGAGCGTTTCCTGTTGCTACAAGGATGGATGATCATTTTCTGACCTTGGAGGAAAGAGTGGCAAAAGCAAGTGCAAACCATGCTGATCTTTTTGTCAGTATTCATGTGAATTCGGGCGTTTCCTCTGCTTCAGGCACGGAAACGTACTTTCAGTCTGATTATGAAGCGGAAAACAGTCAGCGGCTGGCATCAGATATTCAGTCAGAGCTGGTATCATCCTTGCAAACAAGAGACAGGGGCGTGAAAGAATCGGATTTTTATGTCATTACATATTCAAAAATGCCGAGTGTGCTGGCTGAGCTTGGATTTATAACAAACAGCTCTGATGCGGACAAGCTTGGGAGTGAAGAATATCAAAAAAAAGCTGCTGACGCGATTGTCGCCGGAATTGACTCTTATTACGCACAGTAGTCAGAGTACAAAAACACTTCATTCTAGAGTGACAAGGCCTAAATCAGTATAATAGAGAAAACGGGCAACTTTAGGCTTGAGGTGAAACAATGACAAAGATTTTTGCCCATCGGGGGGCATCAGGTCATTATCCCGAAAATACAATGATTGCATTTGAAAAAGGGATTGAAAACGGAGCGGATGGAATCGAGCTTGATGTTCAGCTGACAAAAGACGGACATATTGTCGTTATTCATGATGAAAGGCTCGACCGGACGACATCCTTAAAAGGTTTCGTAAAGGACACGAGGTACGATGTTTTGAAAACCGCTGATGCGGCTGCCGGTCATCAACAAACAGTCGGCGATGTAAGGGTGCCGCTGCTTGAAGACGTGCTCTCGTGGGCGGAAAAAAAGGATTTTCTGATTAACATTGAATTAAAAAATAGCGTGATCCGCTATGAAGGAATGGAAGAAAAAGTGCTTGAGACAGTAAAGCGATTTAAAATAGAAGAAAGAACGATTCTGTCCGCATTTAACCATGAAAGCTTAGCGTTATGCGGCCGGCTGGCACCCCATATTGAACGGGCGGTGCTGACCTCAGATGTGCTATATCAGGCTGATCAATATGTAAAATCCATTCCGGCAGCCGGCTACCACCCAAAGCTGCATAGCCCGGCGGTAACGGATGAAGTGCTGCTGCAAATGCGAAATAGCTCGATTAAGGTAAGGCCTTATACAGTCAATCGGCCAGACGATATGGAGCATTTGATGAAAATGAGAGCAGACGGCATTTTCACAGATTTTCCTGAGCGGGCTGCTGCCATCGCTAAGAAATTGAATAGAACAAATTAGTTTTCAAGAAGGCTGCCGGTGCAGCCTTCTTTTTCATTCATTCATACCTGTTTCAAAGCATACATTCATAGAAGACACCCAGAAATGTAAGCGCTGTCTATCTTTTGATTTGAGGTGAAACCATGAGGAAAACAGTCATTGTAAGTGCCGCAAGAACCCCGTTTGGCAAATTTGGAGGTGCGTTAAAAGAAGTAAAAGCTGCTGAACTCGGGGGCGCTGCTATGAAAGAGGCGTTAAAGCGTGCCGGAGTCTCTGGAGATCAGGCGGAAGGCGCCATCATGGGTATGGTTGTCCAAGCCGGTGCGGGCCAGATACCTTCCCGGCAAGCTGCCCGTATAGCCGGACTGCCTTGGAGTGTGCCATCGGAAACACTAAATAAAGTTTGCGCCTCTGGCCTTCGTGCTGTCACTCTATGTGACCAAATGATTCGGGCGCGTGATGCGGACATTCTTGTTGCCGGAGGCATGGAGAGCATGAGCAATATTCCGTATGCTGTTCCCGCTGGCCGCTGGGGGGCACGGATGGGTAACGGGGAGCTGAGGGATTTAATGGTTTACGACGGATTAATGTGCGCTTTTGATGAAGTGCACATGGCCGTTCACGGAAATACTGCGGCCAAGGAATATGGCATTTCACGTAAAGAGCAGGATGAATGGGCCCTTCGAAGTCATAAGCGGTCGGCTGCTGCGGCCGATGAAGGAAAGTTTGATGAAGAAATTGTTCCTGTCAGCTGGCTTGGCCGGAAAGGAAAAACAAACATTGTTGACAAAGATGAAGCGATTCGCCGCGATACCACTCTCGATCAGCTTGCGAAACTTTCTCCGATTTATTCGAGTGACGGATCCATTACAGCCGGCAATGCGCCGGGAGTCAACGACGGAGCGGGAGCATTTGTATTAATGTCTGAGGAAAAAGCCGCTGAACTTGGAAAGCGTCCTCTTGCAACCATTCTTGGTTTTTCAACAGCCGGAATGCAAGCGCATGAGCTTGCGGCGGCCCCGGGATACGCAATAAACAAGCTGCTGAAAAAGACCGGCTTTACATTACAGGATATTGACCTTTTTGAAGTCAATGAAGCATTTGCTTCTGTTGTATTAACATGTGAAAAAATCGTTGGGTTTGATCTTGAACAAGTAAACGTCAATGGCGGAGCAATTGCACTGGGCCACCCGATCGGTGCTAGCGGTGCGAGAATTTTGATGACACTTGTGTACGAATTAAAGCGCCGGGGAGGTGGACTGGGGATTGCTGCTATTTGCAGCGGAGCGGCTCAGGGAGACGCTGTCTTGGTTCAAGTTCATTAAAACATTGACGGAGAAGGGGATTTGAATGGAAATCAAACATATCATGGTAGCCGGCGCTGGACAAATGGGAAGCGGAATTGCCCAAACAGCGGCTGAAGCCGGTTTTTATGTGCGGCTGTATGATTTGAATCCTGAGGCAGCGGAAACGGGGTTTCAGCACATAAAAAAGCATTTGACCCGCGATGCTGAAAAAGGAAGAAAGACGGAAGCAGAAGTGAAGGCTGTTATCAGCCGTATTTCGCTTTCCCCGGCGCTGGAGGAGGCGCAGCATGCGGATGTTGTGATTGAAGCAATTGCAGAAAGCATGACGGCAAAAACTAAATTGTTCAAAAACCTTGATCATATTTGCCCGGCTCATACGCTTTTGGCCAGCAATACATCCTCCTTGCCGATAACAGAAATTGCAGCTGTCACAAACCGACCTGAACATGTCATTGGCATGCATTTTATGAACCCCGTTCCTGTGATGAAACTGGTTGAAGTCATTCGCGGCCTGGCGACATCAGATGAAACTGCGTTAGCCATTATTGCATTAGCGGAAAAAATGGGGAAAACGCCGGTCGAAGTCAATGATTTTCCCGGATTTGTCTCCAACCGTGTGCTTTTGCCAATGATCAATGAAGCCATCTATTGCCTTTATGAGGGGGTAGCTGAGCCAGACGCAATAGACCAGGTTATGAAACTTGGTATGAATCACCCGATGGGACCCCTTAAGTTAGCTGATTTTATCGGGCTGGATACATGTTTGTCGATTATGGAAGTCCTTCACTCCGGGCTTGGTGACTCCAAGTACCGCCCTTGCCCGCTGCTTCGTAAGTACGTCAAAGCAGGGTGGCTCGGCAAAAAGAGCGGACGCGGTTTTTATCATTACGGCGAGGTGAAGAATACCTGAAGTCAATTCCAACCCGGAGGTGGCCAAGTTGCATTTAACCCAAGAGCAAGTCATGATGCGAAAGATGGTGCGTGATTTTGCCCGAAAAGAAATTGCTCCTGCTGCGGAGGTCATGGAGAAAACAGATGAATTTCCATTTCAGCTAATGAAGAAAATGGGTGAACACGGCTTGATGGGAATACCAGTGCCGGAACAATATGGCGGCGCTGGAGCGGACATTGTTTCTTATATTTTGGCCATTCATGAGATTTCTAAAATCAGCGCGGCGGTCGGTGTCATTCTTTCGGTTCATTCCTCAGTGGGCACAAATCCGATTTTGTACTTCGGAAACGAAGAGCAAAAAGTGAAATATATACCGAAACTCGCCTCAGGAAACTATTTGGGTGCATTTGCGCTGACTGAGCCTTACTCTGGATCGGATGCCGGGAGCCTTCGCACCACAGCAATCAAAAAGAACGGCAAATATATTTTAAACGGATCGAAAATCTTCATAACGAACGGGGGTGCCGCTGACCTCTATATTACGTTTGCTTTAACTGCCCCAGGCCAAAACAGGAACGGGATTTCGGCTTTTATCGTTGAAAAGAACACACCTGGTTTTACAGTCGGCAAAAAAGAAAGAAAGCTGGGGCTTCACGGTTCCAACACAACAGAGCTGATATTTGAAAATGCGGAAGTGCCGGAAGAGAACTTACTGGGCCAAGAGGGGGATGGATTTAAAATCGCAATGGCGAACCTGAATGTGGGACGCATCGGCATTGCAGCACAAGCGCTGGGAATTGCAGAGGCTGCCCTGGAATATGCGGTTGCTTATGCGAAACAGCGTGTCCAATTCAACAGGCCTATCGCAGCCAATCAAGGCATATCGTTTAAGCTCGCCGATATGGCGACAAGAGCAGAGGCGGCAAGGCACCTTGTCTATCATGCGGCAGATCTCCATACCCGCGGTCTGGCCTGCGGAAAGGAAGCGTCCATGGCTAAACAATTTGCTTCTGATTCAGCAGTGAAAGCTGCACTTGAGGCAGTCCAGATATATGGAGGATATGGTTATATGAAAGATTATCCGGTCGAACGGCTGCTTAGGGACGCAAAGGTAACACAAATTTATGAAGGCACAAATGAAATTCAAAGACTCATTATTTCCAAGCACCTGCTTGGCACAATCTGACAGATAATAACGCAAAGCGGAGGTTGAGGATATGGATGGTAAACAGCATTTTTCTCCAGGTCTTGACGGGGTCGTCGCAGCAGAAACGAATATTTCTTATCTTGACACACAGTATAGTCAGATATTGATTCGAGGCTATGATTTAATAGATCTTTCAAAAACCAAAAGCTATCTTGAACTGGTGCATCTATTGCTGGAGGGGAGGCTGCCGGCTGACAATGAAACGGAAACGGTCAAAAGGAAGGTCAACAGCGCTTCAAACCTGCCGGCTGACATTGTCCGTCTGCTTGAGCTGCTGCCTGAACATACTCATCCGATGGATAGTCTGCGAACCGGGATGTCAGCTCTTGCCGGCTACGACAGCCAAATTGACGATCGATCGCCTTCTGCAAACAAGGAGCGCGCCTATCAGCTTTTAGGAAAAATGCCTGCTCTCACAGCAAGCAGCTATAGAATGATAAATAAAGGAAAACCAATTTCCCCGCTTCAGCACCTATCCTACAGCGCGAATTTCTTATACATGATGACGGGAAAAATACCATCCGCATTGGAAGAGCGGATCTTTGACCGTTCACTTATCCTGTACAGCGAGCATGAGATGCCAAATTCAACCTTTACAGCCAGGGTGATCGCCTCAACACAATCGGATCTTTATGGCGCATTGACAGGAGCTGTAGCATCTTTGAAGGGAAATCTACATGGAGGCGCAAACGAAGCGGTCATGTATATGCTCTTAGAGGCAAAAACAACGCCTGATTTTGAACAAATCCTGTTATCAAAACTGAGAAAAAAAGAAAAAATTATGGGCTTCGGCCACCGGGTGTATATGAAAAAAATGGACCCGAGAGCGCTTATGATGAAAGAAGCGCTTCAGCAACTATGCGATCAAGCCGGCGATCATTGCTTATACGAAATGTGTGAAGCGGGGGAGCAGCTGATGGAGCGGGAAAAAGGGCTTTATCCGAATTTGGATTATTATGCCGCCCCGGTGTATTGGATGCTTGGTATACCAATTCCATTGTATACGCCTGTTTTTTTCAGTGCGAGAACAGCAGGCTTATGCGCACATGTGATGGAACAGCATTCCAATAACCGCTTGTTCCGCCCTCGTGTCCGCTATACCGGCCCGCGATATGAGAACAAATCCAAATCATGAAAGGAATTGGTCGAATGTTGAAAACGGATCATGTCATTGAAGAAATAACAGACTATGTGCTTGAGAAAGAGATTACGAGTTCAGAAGCGTTTACAACGGCAGGTCACGTTTTGCTTGATACACTCGGCTGCGGGATTTTAGCGCTCCGTTATCCCGAATGCACCAAGCTGCTCGGCCCGATTGTCCCCGGAACCCATGTGCCAAACGGAAGCAGAGTGCCGGGAACGTCATATGTTCTTGATCCTGTACGGGCAGCATTTAACATAGGGTGTATGATCCGCTGGCTTGATTACAACGATACGTGGCTTGCTGCGGAGTGGGGGCATCCGTCAGATAATTTGGGCGGCATTCTTGCGGCGGCTGATTATGTATCAAGAGTGAGGCTGTCTGAAGGAAAAGAGCCATTAACGGTCCGTGACATCCTTGAAGCGATGATTAAGGCTCACGAAATTCAAGGTGTGCTGGCGTTAGAAAATAGCTTAAACCGAGTCGGTCTTGATCATGTGTTGTTTGTCAAGGTGGCAACGACGGCTGTAGCCGCAAAGCTGCTGAGCGGCGGTAGGGAAGAAATCAATCATGCGCTTTCGAATGCTTGGATTGACAATGCAGCCTTGAGGACATACCGGCATGCACCTAATACAGGCTCGCGCAAATCGTGGGCCGCAGGAGATGCGACCAGCAGGGGCGTTCATCTCGCACTGATGGCGTTAAAAGGCGAAATGGGTTATCCGACAGCTTTGACCGCTCCGGGATGGGGCTTTCAAGACGTATTATTCAATAAGAAAGAGATCAAGCTTGCCCGCCCGCTTGACGCTTATGTCATGGAAAATGTGTTGTTCAAAGTCTCTTATCCTGCGGAATTCCACGCCCAGACAGCGGCAGAGTGTGCCGTCATTCTTCATCCGCAGGTCAAAGACCGTATCGATGAAATTGACCGTGTTGTCATCAGAACGCATGAATCAGCTATTCGCATCATTGATAAAAAAGGCCCTCTGCATAATCCGGCGGATCGCGATCATTGTCTGCAATACATCACAGCGATTGGTTTAATATTCGGTGATATCACTGCACAGCATTATGAGGCAGATACGGCAAGTGATCCAAGAATAGATAGGCTTCGAGAAAAAATGGAAGTAACTGAAAACAAAGCATATACTGAAGATTACCTCAAACCAGATAAACGCTCCATTTCAAATGCCGTTCAGATTCATTTTAAAGACGGAACGAGTACAGAGATGGTTGAATGTGAATTTCCGCTGGGGCATCGTTTTCGAAGAGACGAGGCTGTGCCAAAATTGTTAGAAAAGTTTTCTGCGAATCTCAAAACCCATTTTTCTGAGAAACAGCAAAACCATATTTACAAGAACTGCACCAGTTATGAAACATTGCAAACCATGCGTGTAAACGATTTTGTCGATATGTTCTGTATGTGAAAGGAGGACTCATATCTTGTCTTGGATCGTCAATAAGCAATCGTCACAAGAAGAGCTTGCTGAACGCTTCCGCAAGCTGATGTGTGCGCCGGAAATATTGCAAATTCCCGGTGTTCATGACGGGATGGCCGCCTTGCTTGCGAAGGAGGCCGGTTTTTCTGCCTTATACTTATCGGGTGCGGCTTATACGGCCAGCAGGGGGCTGCCTGATCTCGGAATTGTTACGTCGGCAGAAATGGCCGAACGGGCAAAAGATCTTGTCCGCGCAGCAGACCTGCCTTTGCTCGTTGATATCGATACGGGCTTTGGCGGGGTATTAAACGCTGCCCGCACCGCCCGCGAGATGCTGGAAGCAAGGGTGGCAGCTGTGCAAATAGAGGACCAGCAGCTTCCGAAAAAATGCGGGCATTTGAATGGCAAACAGCTTGTCCCGGCTCAGGAATTGGCGCAAAAAATAAAAGCCATCAAACAAGCGGCGCCATCACTTGTCATTGTTGCCCGTACAGATGCAAGAGCGCAGGAAGGACTTGAATCCGCAATAAAACGCGCTTTGGCATACATTGAGGCGGGAGCGGACGCAATTTTCCCTGAAGCGCTTCAAACGGAAAACGAATTTCGCCAGTTTGCTGAACAGATCCCTGTCCCGCTTCTTGCCAATATGACTGAGTTTGGGAAAACGCCTTATTATCATGCAGATGAATTTGCTGCTATGGGGTTTCAGATGGTGATCTATCCGGTCACCTCGCTCAGAGCTGCGGCAAAGGCTTATGAACGGATGTTTAGCCTGATAAGGGAGCGCGGGTCGCAAAAAGAAGGGCTTGATGATATGCAGACGCGTAAGGAACTGTATGAAACGATTTCTTATTATGATTATGAAGCGCTGGACAAAACGATTGCCAAGACTGTCTTGCCTGATGAATAGTGCGAACAAAAAAGCCGGAGCGCGCTCCGGCTTTTTTACATCTTTTGTTTTCTGAATCGCGGACTGACTTGATTGCGTTTTCTGTCTCTGTACAAGATGAACCCGGCCAGCACATACAGGCCGAAAACAAAAAAGATAAATCCTGATAAACCTTGGAGCCAAAGAGAAGAAAACGGCTTTACCGTATGGCCGAAAAGCATATCTCTCATCAGTTTAATGCCCATAGCAGAGATGGCGCCGGGGAGCACTAAAATCAAAAGCGCAAAAAGTCGGCTCATGTTCAGAAAACCCCTTTATTTTTCATTTCCTTTATTGTCCAGCGGAAAAAATATTTTGTCAAGAGAAGAAAACGTGGTAACATAGGGTTGTGCAAATTATTGCAACGGAAAAAACAGGTATGCAAATTTTTTCATACAAAGGGGTATCGGGATGCAGAAGGTACTGATCGTAGGTGCCGGTAAAAGGGGAACGGCGTTATTACAAATTCTCATTAAAACAGCCATCATAGACATTATTGCCGTGGTTGACAAAAACCCCGAAGCGCCGGGATTAAAAGAAGCAAAACATTATGGAATTGCCGTTTCATCTGATTGGAAACCATACATACAACAAAAGCCGGATATCGTCATTCATACAACGGGTGATCAAGCTGTACTTGACGAACTCCTTCAGGAAAAGCATGAGCAGACCATTGTTATGCCGGGAAAGATGGCTTATATTGTGTTTCAGCTCATGGAAGAAAAACAGCAGCTGATTCAAATGTTAAAAGAACAAACCTACAAACATGACCGGATCTTTAATTCCACTCATGACGGGATGATTTTTATTGATATCAATGAAGAGATCATTCTATTTAATCATATGGCTGAAAAAATGGTGGGGAAAAAACGCGAGGAAGTCATTGGGCGCCCGATCAAAGAAGTCATCCCGAGCACTAAGATGCCTCGGATTTTAAAAACAAGAGAGCCTGAATACAATCAAAAGCAGCTTTTGGGTGAAAATTTGCAAATTGTAACAACCAGGCTGCCGATCATTGATGAAGGCGGACGTCTGCTCGGAGCACTCTGTGTATTTAAGGATATTACAGATGCGGTCGAGCTGGCGGAGGAAGTGACAAATCTAAAACAGGTGCGCACGATGCTGGAGGCGATTATACAATCCTCTGATGAGGCGATTTCTGTCGTTGATGAAAATGGCATTGGCCTGTTGATCAATAAAGCATACACAAAAATGACGGGACTTTCTGAAAAAGAAGTCATCGGCAAGCCGGCGAGCACTGATATTTCTGAAGGAGAAAGCATGCATTTAAAGGTGCTTGAGACAAGACGCCCAGTGCGCGGCGTCAGAATGAAGGTCGGCCCGAATGAAAAAGAGGTCATCGTCAATGTGGCGCCGGTGATTGTGGATGGCATTTTAAAAGGAAGTGTCGGCGTGATCCATGACGTGTCAGAAATTAAAATGCTGACCGCAGAGCTTAACAGGGCCAGACAGATTATCCGCACGCTCGAAGCGAAATATACCTTCGACGACATTATCGGCAAAAGTGAGCAAATGCTGGTTGCGCTTGAGCAGGCGAAGCTCGGAGCGAAAACGCCGGCAACGATTTTGCTGCGCGGAGAATCGGGCACTGGAAAAGAGCTGTTTGCCCATGCCATCCATAACGAAAGCGACAGGAAATACAATAAATTCATCCGCGTAAACTGCGCCGCTCTTTCAGAAAATCTTCTGGAATCGGAACTGTTTGGCTACGAGGAAGGCGCGTTTTCGGGAGCAAAGCGCGGCGGCAAGAAGGGCTTATTTGAAGAAGCCAATAACGGCAGTATTTTCTTAGACGAAATCGGCGAGCTGACGCAAAATATGCAGGCGAAGCTGCTGCGTGTTCTTCAAGAAAAAGAGATCGTCAGAGTGGGAGGCACGAAAGCAATCCCTGTTAATGTGAGAATTATTGCAGCCACAAATGTAAATATCGAAAAAGCAATGGCGGATGGTACGTTCCGTGAAGATCTGTATTACCGTATTAATCGTTATCCCATCTCTATTCCCCCATTGCGTCAGCGGATTGAAGACATTGAAGCACTCAGTGAAAGGCTCATTCAAAAAATTAACCGGGATTACGGCCGGAATGTAAAGGGACTGACGCAGCAGGCTTTGCGGGCATTGTCGGCTTACCATTGGCCGGGGAATGTCCGCGAGCTGGAAAATGTCCTTGGACGAGCAATGATTTTTCTGAAGCCGCACATGGAATGGATTGAAAAAGAGCATTTGCCTGTATTTGAAATAGAACAAAAAGAAAACAGCGCAGAACAGGGAGCCGGTTTTGATTTTCCTGACATCGAAGGCGAAAAGCTGTCTAAGGCCGTTGAAAAATTTGAGGCTCACTTGATTCAGCAAACGCTGGAAAAGCATCATTTTAACCGTACGAAAACAGCGAAAGCTCTCGGCGTCAGCATTCGAAATTTATATTACAAAATGGATAAATACGGCCTTGCAAATGAAGGCATGCAATAATTTGCAGAATAAGCGCAAACGTCTGCACGAATCTTTCTTCGCATCCATCATGACAGCATCGCACCGAGCTGGCATAGAACTTGCATAATAAAAAGCGGAGTCGAGACAAGAAAGGTGGTAACTGATGAAGCTGAAAGATTTGATCGGCAAAGCGTCGATGCACAAAAACAAGACCATTGCGGTTGCTCATGCTGAGGATGAGGAAGTGATCCGGGCTGTGAAACTGGCAGCCGAGCATTTGTCCGTCCGTTTTTTATTAGTGGGCGACAGCAAAAAACTGAACGACTTGACATCATCCATGCAAGGGCATCAAGTGGAAATCATTCATGCCAATACGCCGGAGGAATCAGCGAAGCTAGCGGTTCGCGCTGTTCATCAAAAAACAGCGGATGTCTTAATGAAAGGGAATGTGCCGACGTCTGTTTTGCTTAAAGCGGTATTAAACAAACAGGAAGGCCTGCGGAAATCCCGTGTCCTTTCTCATGTGGCCGTATTTGATATTCCCGGTTTTGAGAGGCTGATGTTTGTGACAGATTCGGCTATGAACATCGCCCCTTCGCTGGAGGAGCTTCAGCAGATTCTTCAAAATGCTGTTCATGTCGCGCGTGCAGTAGGGAACAATATGCCAAAAGCGGCTGCCCTTGCAGCGGTAGAAACGGTAAATCCGAAGATGGAAGCGACGGTCAATGCAGCTGCTCTCGCCCAAATGTACAAAAGAGGGCAGATTAAAGGGTGCATTGTAGATGGTCCGCTTGCCTTAGATAATGCAGTATCGCAAATCGCTGCGGCTCAGAAAAAGATTTCGGGAGACGTAGCGGGCAGCGCCGATATTCTTCTCGTTCCTTCGATTGAAGCGGGAAATATTTTATATAAATCACTGATTTATTTTGCAAAAGCACACGTGGCGGCTGTCATTACGGGAGCCAAAGCGCCGATTGCATTAACGAGCCGAGCGGATTCCGCTGAAAACAAACTGTATTCGATCGCGCTGGCATTATGCGCATCTGAAGAATACACACTTTAGGAGGAACTGATATGGAACTGTTTAAATATATGGAGCAATACGATTATGAGCAATTGGTTTTCTGCCAAGACGAACAATCAGGATTAAAAGCAATTATCGCAATTCATGATACGACGCTGGGACCTGCACTTGGCGGAACGAGAATGTGGACATATGAAAATGAAGAAGCTGCAATTGAGGACGCACTCAGACTTGCAAGAGGCATGACCTATAAAAACGCGGCGGCAGGCTTAAACCTGGGAGGCGGAAAAACGGTCATCATCGGCGATCCGCGCAAGGATAAAAATGAAGAAATGTTCCGTGCGTTTGGCCGCTATATTCAAGGGCTTAACGGCAGATATATTACGGCTGAGGATGTCGGCACAACGGTTGAGGATATGGATATCATTCATGATGAAACAGATTTTGTCACAGGTATTTCCCCTGCATTCGGCTCTTCAGGAAATCCGTCGCCTGTTACGGCTTACGGAGTGTATAAA
Organism: Bacillus sp. LBG-1-113; assembly: GCF_020708615.1. NCBI lineage: Bacteria > Bacillati > Bacillota > Bacilli > Caryophanales > Bacillaceae > Bacillus > Bacillus sp. LBG-1-113. The sequence continues at coordinate 595,699 of NZ_JAJFDG010000001.1, forward strand.
GGCATGAAGGCTGCCGCTAAAGCTGCATTCGGCACAGACTCTCTTGAAGGAAAAACCATCGCTGTACAGGGTGTTGGCAACGTGGCTTACAATCTATGCCGCCACCTTCATGAAGAAGGAGCAAGCTTAATCGTTACGGATATCAACAAGCAATCAGTTGAACGTGCGGTACAAGATTTTGGTGCACGTGCAGTTGATCCAGAAGATATTTATTCACAAAACTGCGATATTTATGCGCCATGTGCTCTTGGTGCAACCATCAATGACGATACTATTAAGCAGCTGAAAGCAAAAGTGATTGCAGGCGCGGCTAACAATCAGCTGAAAGAAACTCGCCACGGCGATCAAATTCACGAAATGGGCATTGTTTACGCACCGGACTACGTCATCAACGCGGGCGGCGTTATCAATGTGGCGGATGAGCTTTACGGCTATAATGCGGAACGTGCACTGAAAAAGGTTGAGGGCATTTACGCTAATATTGAACGGGTCCTTGACATTTCCCAGCGTGACGGCATTCCGACGTATTTAGCGGCTGACCGCTTGGCTGAAGAGCGAATTGAACGCAATCGCCGCTCAAGAAGCCAGTTTTTGCAGAACGGCCACCATATATTAAGCAGACGCTAAGAAATTGATCTGGAGGTTTTGTAATGCTACATGATGAAAAACGCATTCTCACCATTAATCCAGGCTCAACTTCGACGAAAATCGGTGTTTTTCATAATGAACGCAGTATTTTTGAAAAAACACTGAGACACAACATAGAAGAGCTGCAGCAATTCGACCATATTATTGACCAGTATGAGTTTCGAAAAAAGCATATCCTCGAAACGCTTCATGAACAAGGCATTAATATCTCGAAATTTGATGCTGTCTGTGCCAGAGGCGGTCTTCTCCGCCCGATAGAAGGCGGGACATATGAAGTGAATGACCATATGATAGAGGACTTGAAAAGCGGTTATGCCGGACAGCATGCCTCCAATTTAGGAGGCATTATCGCAAGGGAAATTGCTGACGGTCTCAACATTCCATCTTATATTGTGGATCCTGTTGTAGTTGACGAAATGTCAGAACTCGCTAAAATGTCAGGCATGCCTGAAATTGAACGGAAAAGCATTTTTCATGCTTTAAATCAAAAAGCTGTCGCCCGTAAGGCGGCAGCCTCTCTTGGCAAACGATATGAGCATATGAAAATGATTATTACTCACATGGGCGGCGGCATTACAATAGGGGTGCATGATCGGGGCCGGGTGGTGGATGTCAACAACGGCCTTCACGGAGAGGGGCCGTTCAGTCCTGAACGCGCAGGAACAGTGCCTGCGGGGGATCTCGTCAATTTATGCTTTTCAGGAAAATATACAAAAGAAGAAATGATGAAAAAACTGGTCGGAACCGGCGGGCTCTCCGGTTATCTCGGTACAAATGACGCTGTGAAAGTTGAACAAATGATTCAGGGGGGCGATGAAAAAGCCCGCTTAATTTTTGATGCCATGGCGTATCAGGTAGCGAAGGAAATCGGAGCAGCAAGCGCCGTATTAAAAGGCGAAGTCGAGGCCATTGTTCTGACAGGAGGTCTGGCTTACGGCAAAAGCTTTGTTTCCAGCATCAGCTCATACATAGATTGGATTTCGGACGTTTTAGTTTATCCGGGAGAAAACGAACTGCAATCTCTGGCCCAAGGGGCGCTCAGGGTATTGCAGGGCGAAGAGCAATCCAAACAATATCGCATTGAATAGACAGGAGTGAGTCAGATGGCAACTGAGTATGATGTAGTCATTCTGGGCGGCGGTACAGGCGGTTATGTCGCGGCGATCAGAGCGGCGCAGCTCGGCTTGAAAACAGCCGTTGTAGAAAAAGAAAAGCTTGGCGGAACATGCCTGCATAAAGGCTGTATTCCGAGTAAAGCGCTGCTTAGAAGCGCAGAAGTGTACCGGACAGCCCGTGAAGCCGATCAATTCGGAGTCGAAACGTCCGGCGTGTCCCTCAACTTTGAAAAGGTGCAGCACCGTAAGCAGGCCGTTGTTGATAAGCTTGCAGCGGGCGTGAATCATTTAATGAAAAAAGGAAAAATCGACGTGTACGACGGATATGGGCGCATCCTTGGACCGTCTATTTTCTCTCCGCTGCCGGGAACAATTTCTGTTGAACGGGGAAATGGCGAAGAAAATGACATGCTGATCCCGAAGCAGGTCATTATTGCTACAGGCTCAAGGCCGAGAATGCTTCCGGGTCTGGAAGCGGACGGAGAGTTTGTTTTAACCTCGGATGAAGCACTTCAAATGGAGGAGCTTCCAAAATCGATGATCATCGTCGGCGGAGGAGTTATTGGAATTGAATGGGCGTCGATGCTTCATGACTTTGGCGTAAATGTAACGGTTGTCGAATATGCGGACCGGATATTGCCGACTGAAGACCAGGACATTTCAAAAGAAATGCAAAGCCTTCTTAAGAAAAAAGGAATTCAATTTGTTACAGGAGCTAAAGTGCTGCCTGATACGTTGAAAAAATCATCAGGTGAAATCAGCATACAGGCGGAAAAAGGCGGAGAAACCGTCACTTATACAGCGGAAAAAATGCTTGTTTCCATTGGCAGACAGGCAAATATTGAAGGCATCGGTTTGGAAAACACCGAAGTTGTCACTGAAAATGGCGTCATCTCTGTTAACGGCAGCTGCCAGACGAAAGAATCTCATATTTATGCGATCGGGGATGTCATCGGGGGCCTTCAGCTTGCCCACGTGGCGTCACATGAAGGAATTCTTGCAGTGGAGCATATCGCAGGCCTTAATCCGCACCCGCTTGACCCGGCACTTGTACCGAAGTGCATCTATTCCAGCCCGGAAGCAGCTAGTGTGGGTTTAACGGAAGAAGAGGCAAAGGCGAAGGGATTCGATGTCAAAATAGGAAAGTTCCCATTTATGGCGATCGGAAAAGCACTTGTGTACGGGGAAAGCGATGGTTTCGTAAAAATCATAGCTGATCGTGCCACAGATGATATTCTCGGGGTGCATATGATAGGCCCGCATGTCACCGACATGATATCAGAGGCAGGTCTTGCAAAAGTGCTGGATGCGACGCCGTGGGAGGTCGGGCAAACGATCCACCCGCACCCGACGCTGTCTGAAGCGATTGGAGAAGCAGCGCTTGCTGCAGATGGCAAAGCCATTCATTTTTAAAAGCATAAAGGAGGCGCTTGAATGAGTACAAACCGACATCAAGCATTAGGGCTGACTGATCAGGAAGCCGTTGATATGTATAGAACCATGCTGTTAGCAAGAAAAATCGATGAAAGAATGTGGCTGTTAAACCGCTCTGGTAAAATCCCGTTTGTTATCTCTTGTCAAGGACAGGAAGCAGCACAAGTAGGAGCAGCTTTCGCCCTTGACCGTGAAACGGATTATGTGCTGCCTTACTATAGAGACATGGGTGTCGTGCTCGCGTTTGGCATGACCGCGAAGGACTTAATGATGTCCGGGTTTGCCAAAGCAGCAGATCCAAACTCAGGAGGCCGCCAAATGCCGGGGCATTTCGGTCAAAAGGAAAACCGGATCGTGACGGGGTCTTCTCCGGTAACAACGCAAGTGCCGCATGCGGTCGGCATTGCGCTGGCTGGACGCATGGAGAAAAAAGACATTGCGGCTTTTGTCACATTTGGAGAAGGATCTTCAAACCAAGGCGATTTCCATGAAGGGGCAAACTTTGCCGCTGTTCATAAGCTTCCGGTTATTTTTATGTGTGAAAACAACAAATACGCGATTTCAGTCCCTTACGATAAGCAAGTGGCCTGTGAAAATATTTCAGATCGTGCCGTAGGCTATGGAATGCCTGGTGTGACGGTGAATGGAAACGATCCGCTCGAAGTTTATCAAGCGGTGAAAGAAGCGCGTGAACGGGCGCGCAGAGGAGAAGGCCCTACCTTAATTGAGACGATTTCTTACCGCCTGACACCGCATTCCAGCGATGACGACGACAGCAGCTACAGATGCCGTGAAGAAGTAGAGGAAGCGAAAAAAAGTGATCCCCTGTTTACTTATCAAGCTTACTTACAGGAAATAGGCCTGCTGACTGAAGAGATAGAACAAACCATGCTGGACGAAATCATGGCAATCATAAACGAGGCGACAGATGAAGCGGAGAACGCTCCTTATGCAGCTCCCGAGTCAGCGCTCGATTATGTGTATGCGAAGTAGGGAGGAAGTACAAATGTCAGTAATGTCATATATTGATGCGATCAATTTGGCGATGAAAGAAGAAATGGAACGAGATTCACGTGTCTTCGTTCTTGGGGAAGATGTAGGGAAAAAAGGCGGTGTATTTAAAGCCACAGCCGGCCTGTACGAACAATTTGGAGAAGAGCGTGTCATGGATACGCCGCTTGCTGAATCGGCGATCGCCGGAGTCGGTATCGGAGCGGCTATGTACGGCATGAGGCCGATTGCTGAAATGCAGTTTGCAGATTTTATTATGCCGGCGGTAAACCAGATTATCTCCGAGGCTGCTAAAATCCGTTACCGCAGCAACAATGACTGGAGCTGCCCGATCGTTGTCAGAGCGCCGTACGGTGGCGGCGTGCACGGAGCGCTTTATCATTCTCAATCAGTCGAAGCAATTTTTGCCAATCAGCCCGGACTGAAAATTGTGATGCCTTCAACGCCATATGACGCGAAAGGACTCTTAAAAGCCGCAGTTCGTGATGAAGATCCGGTGCTGTTTTTTGAGCATAAACGCGCGTACCGTCTGATCAAAGGAGAGGTACCGGCAGATGATTATGTACTTCCTATCGGCAAGGCTGATGTAAAAAGGGAAGGCGACGACATCACGGTGATCACATACGGGCTTTGTGTCCACTTTGCTTTACAGGCTGCAGAACGTCTCGAAAAAGACGGCATTTCTGTACATGTGGTGGATTTAAGAACGGTATACCCGCTTGATCAAGAAGCGATCATCGAAGCCGCATCCAAAACCGGAAAGGTCCTTTTGGTCACAGAAGATACAAAAGAGGGCAGTATCATGAGTGAGGTGGCTGCCATTATATCCGAGCATTGTCTGTTCGACTTAGACGCGCCGATCAAACGGCTTGCAGGTCCTGATATTCCGGCTATGCCTTATGCGCCGACAATGGAAAAATACTTTATGGTCAACCCTGATAAAGTAGAAGCGGCGATGAGAGAATTAGCGGAGTTTTAAAGACGTAAGGAGGATACGATCATGGCAATAGAACAAATGACGATGCCGCAGCTTGGCGAAAGCGTAACGGAGGGCACGATCAGCAAATGGCTCATCGCCCCTGGAGATAAAGTGAACAAATACGATCCGATTGCAGAAGTCATGACAGATAAGGTAAACGCAGAGGTTCCGTCCTCTTTTACCGGTACAATAACAGAGCTTGTGGGAGAAGAAGGCCAGACCCTGCAAGTCGGAGAAATTATTTGCAAAATCGAAACAGAAGGCGCAAAGCCGGCTGAACAAAAACAAGATCAGACCGAAGCGCCAACTGCCGGGCAAGCAGCTCCTGAAAGCCGCACCGAAGCAGCCAGTCAGGCCAATAAAAAACGTTTGTCTCCAGCCGTACTTCGTTTGGCCGGAGAGCATGGCATTGACCTTGAGCAAGTGACAGGAACGGGAGCCGGCGGAAGGATCACGAGAAAAGATATTCAACGTATCATTGATTCAGGCGGCGTTTCAGAACAGACTGAAGAGCCAAAAGCAGCAGCTCCTGCACCAGTGCAAAAACAGGAGACGAAAGAAGACGTTTCTCATCCTGTTTCAGCAGCCGGAGATAAAGAAATTCCTGTCACAGCTGTTAGAAAAGCGATCGCTTCAAATATGAAACGAAGCAAAACAGAAATTCCTCACGCTTGGACGATGATGGAAGTCGATGTCACAAACATGGTGGCATACCGAAACAGTATAAAAGATTCCTTCAAGAAAACAGAAGGCTTTAATTTAACTTTTTTCGCCTTTTTCGTAAAAGCGGTCGCTCAGGCGTTAAAAGAATTCCCGCAAATGAACAGCATGTGGGCGGGGGACAAAATCATTCAGAAAAAAGATATCAACATTTCAATCGCGGTTGCCACGGAAGATTCTTTATTTGTTCCGGTGATCAAAAACGCTGATGAAAAAACGATTAAAGGCATTGCGAGAGAAATTACCGACCTTGCCAAAAAGGTAAGAGACGGAAAACTGTCAGCAGACGATATGCAGGGAGGAACGTTTACCGTCAACAATACAGGTTCGTTCGGATCTGTTCAGTCGATGGGAATCATCAATTATCCTCAGGCTGCAATTCTTCAAGTGGAATCGATCGTCAAACGCCCGGTTGTCATGGATCATGGCATGATTGCTGTCAGAGATATGGTCAATCTGTGCCTGTCTTTAGATCACAGAGTGCTTGATGGCCTCGTGTGTGGAAGATTCCTGACACGTGTCAAAGAAATTTTAGAATCGATAGATGAGAAAACATCTGTCTACTAAAACAAACAGAAAGAGCATTTTTTGAACGATACCTTCAAAAAATGCTCTTTTTCTATGTACCATTATTCTGCGATTCGGATTTTCATTTCAACCCGATATTCTTCTTGTTTTTTCGGAGAATAATGAATCGGTATGATTAACTCGTAAACATCACTGATAACCGTTAATTGACGGTCCGTGATATACTTGATCAGCTTTTGTAAGTTGAGAAAATAATGCTCTGGCGAGAAATTATAAGCGATACAAACATATTTGCCTTTTGGTATTGTTGTGATTTCCATATCCGGCGTAATCGCAGAAATTTGTTTATTCGTTAAGACAGGCGTGAAAATATGACGGTAAGTCATTTCATCAATGTTGTTGTACGGCTGAAACGAGAAAGTAGCACCGTAGCTATTGTTCGAAAAGCCATCGGCTGATTCGATAAATGTTTTTAGTTTGCTGTATGAGGCGTTGAGCACGTTTTCAGGCCCGATTCCCTCTGCCTCTGTCTGTATAATCCGTGTTTCTTCCTCATCTAGCACAAACACCTCACCGAGCGCAGGATATTCCATCTGCCGTTTCATTCGCTTTTTCACCAGAGAAATGGTCTGCTCCAATGTTGATAAAAAATCTAATTTCTCTCTGATTTGCTTTTCCTGCTCTGTATAAAAAGCAAACAGTTCCTCCATCTCTAATTCCTGTGCCTTTTTCATCTCTTCTAAAGGTGTGCCAATATATTTTAATGATTTGATCAAATCAAGATGATAGAGCTGGGAGTCTGTATAATAGCGATAGTTCGTATCCGGATCGACGTAGGCGGGTTTGAATAAATCAATCTTATCGTAGTAACGAAGCGCTTTAATCGACACATTTGCCAGTTTTGAAACTTCTCCAATTGAATAAAACGAGTCCTTCATGCCATCCCCCCTTATGATCAGTATAATGAAAAAGCGCATCCTTTGCAGTACACAAAGAATACGCTACTTTTACATGCTGGCTTTTATATGGGCAGGGGCTTTCCAGACAATGGTCAGCGCAATGCCTATGGCTAAAGCTCCTGTTGCAAAATAGAATGGATAGTTTAAGTCAATATCGAATAGCATTCCCCCGATGATGGGGCCGAATACATTGCCGATGCTGGTAAACATTGAATTCATACCGCCAGCAAATCCCTGTTCATTTCCCGCAATTTTTGACAGATAGGTTGTTACCGCCGGGCGCATAAGATCAAATCCGACAAATACGGTGAAGGTAACTAATAAAATCGCAGCATATGAATTTACGATGGTCAGCAAAAACACAAGACTTGTTGAGAGAATTAAGCTGTAGCGGATTAAACGGATTTCCCCAAACCACCTTGTGAAGCGGTCGAATAAGACGACTTGCGTGATGGCTCCGACAATTGCTCCCCCAGTAATCAAAATGGCAATGTCACTGGCCGTAAATCCGAATTTATGATCAACGAATAACGCAAATAAAGATTCAAACGATGCTAACCCAAAAGACGATATTAAAATGATGAGAAAAGCAATGAAATACATAGGTGCAAAAATCCGTTTGAATCCTGTTTTTTGCCCCTCTATTTTCTCATTCTCAGGATTTCGCTCCGGTTCCCGTAGCGTTAGCATCGATAAAATTGCTGCTATTAACGCAAAGGCTGCCGCAAAGTAGAAAGGCAGACGGGAATGGATTTCCGCTAAAAATCCGCCTATGCCGGGACCGATAATAAAACCTGTCGAAATAGCGGCTGACATATAGCCGAGCGCTTTCGGCCGTGTTTTAACAGTAGTGATATCGGCGATAAAAGCCGTGACTCCGGGCATAATGAAGGCAGCACTGATACCGCCAAGCATACGGGATATAAATAAAATGTCAACTGTTTTTCCGATGCCGAATAAAAACTCCGAAACACTAAAAAACAATAGACCAATCACGATCATAATTTTACGTCCAAAGCGGTCAACCCAGCGTCCGGCGATTGGTGAAACAATAAGCTGTGTAACAGCGAAACATGCAACCATATAGCCGACTGCGGTACCGGATAAATGCAATTCATTCATAATCGCGGGCGTTACCGGGATCACAAGCCCGATCCCTAAAAAAGCAATGAATAAATTGGTTAATAATATAGCTAATGTGATGTTCTGTTTCTTCATGTAACTTCCCCTTTTTACGAAAGTGTATCCCTTATACTGTAAGACCTCCTCTTAGGGGAGAGTCAACGGATTTCTTTCTATGAAGCTGTTCGCTCTTTATAAAGTCCTTTACCAGCGGACAGTTATTCATTGCGGGGAATAAGCATGTCAATGTGCTGCGGAAGGACTTGAATCACAGCGGGTGTATGTGTATACACTTCTCCATCTGTATCAGCCTTTTTGACGGTGTCTGTTTCAATTTCGACGCGAGAGGCCTGAACATAGGACAGCTCTCCGGTGAGCCGCTCTATTGAACCCTGTTCCATATTCATTAGCTCGCGCAAAGCGGAGAGGTTGGTGCTGCGGCAAATGAGGATATCGAGTAATCCGTCACTTATACTGGCATCCGGCAGGGGAATTCGATTCGTTCCAATGTATTGCCCGTTCATGACAAGCAGCATAACGGCTTCATCTTTTATCTCTTGCCCATCGATTGTCAATGAAATAGGAAAGGACTCAGCGGATGAGACGGTACGTAACGCGCTTGTAAAATAGCTGATTTTTCCTAATAACGCTTTTTCCGTTTCGTTGATTTGATTCGATGTTTCTGCGATCAGGCCGATCCCCCAGAAATTTAAAAAATAACGATCGTTCATCTGGCATACATCAACCTTGGATTTTTTTCCTGAGACGAGTGCTTCGGCTGCCTTTGCAAGATGTTGAGGAATGCCCAGCACTCTTGAAAAGTCATTGCACGTTCCGCCGGGCAAAATACCGATAGACGGCTTTCTTTCTAAAGAACTGATGCCATTGATGCATTGATGAACTGTACCGTCGCCGCCGAGAATAAAGACAGTCTCGACAGAATCATCTATCGAACGGCAAAAATGATAAGCATCGTCTTTTTTCTTTGTCTGTTTAATGATGACCTCATCTAACGATTGTGATAAAACTGGCACAACAGCTCCTAATGCTTTTTCTATATTTTTGTTGCCGGCGTTTCCGTTATGAATAAGTAAAGCTTTCCGGTGGCTCATACAAAACTGCTCCTTTATTTATACATCTGATTATATAATTCCCTTATCTTGTAAGGAGTAAACGAAAAGCAAAAAATCCTCCGATATAAGCGGTGGCATTTGCCGATAAGGCGGTTTCCTTGCTATCATAAGAACAGATGATGAAAAAGGAGAGGTCTTCATTGAACATGGACTTTAATTTATTTATGAATGATGTTGTCCGCCAAGCGAGACAAGAAATTACGGCTGCAGGATATACCGAACTGAAAACAGCTGAAGAGGTGGACGAGGCACTTACGAAAAAAGGAACGACGCTTGTCATGGTCAACTCTGTCTGCGGATGCGCGGGCGGGATTGCAAGACCGGCTGCATACCATTCCGTTCATTATGACAAAAGACCTGACCAGCTCGTGACTGTGTTTGCGGGACAGGATAAAGAAGCGACGGCAAGAGCACGCGAATATTTCGAAGGATACCCGCCATCTTCTCCGTCATTTGCTATTCTAAAAGACGGAAAGATTATGAAAATGGTCGAGCGTCATGAAATTGAAGGCCATGAGCCGATGGCAGTTGTCTCAAAACTGCAGGAAGCCTTCGAGGAATATTGCGAAGAAGTATAAGATAAAACCCCGGATGCCCGAGCGGCACGGGGTTTTTTTGTGCATAAAATTCCAAGTCATGATGAATAAATATTAGAGTTTATTCAATGGATGCGCTATAAAAGATGTCCTTTTGCCTAGTGATAGGAGAAGATATTGCTGGAAAAATAAGCTTCGAGATAATTTTTAAAAATAGTATTGCATAAAAATAAGAAAGTGTTTAAAATACAAATTAACGAATAAATATTCAAATATGATAAAAGTAATGAATATGGGGGAAATGGATCATGAAAAAATGGCTCTTATTACTGGTAGCTGCGTGCATCACCTTTGCATTATCTGCTTGCGGCTCAAGCAATTCAGGTTCAGAAAGCGGGAAGAAAAAGATAATTATGGGAACTTCGGCGGATTACAAACCGTTTGAATATAAAGATGGCGATAACATTGTCGGTTTTGATGTAGATTTGGCAAAGGCCCTTGCAAAGAAAACCGGCTACGAAATTGAAGTGCAGGATATGGACTTCAACAGCTTAATTACAGCACTGAAATCAAAACAGGTTGATTTGGTTTTGTCAGGAATGACACCGACGCCTGATCGTAAAAAACAAGTTGATTTTTCTGATGTATATTACACAGCGAATCATATGATTGTCAGCAAAAAAGACAGCGGCATTAAGTCTTTAAAAGATCTGAAAGGAAAAACAGTCGGCGTTCAGCTTGGCTCCATTCAAGAAGAGAAGGGGAAAGAGCTTTCACCGGAATATAATTTTAAAACTGAAGACCGCAACAGAATTTCTGATTTGGTGCAGGAAATCAAATCGGACCGTTTTGACGCTGCGATTATCGAAGATATGGTGGCAGAAGGGTATTTCAAATCAAATGATGACCTGCAGGGCTTCGTAATTCCTGATGCGAAAGCGGAGGAAGCCGGTTCAGCGATTGCTTTCAGAAAAGACAGTGAACTGACGGACAAATTCAATAAAGCCCTCAAAGAAATGCAAGATAATGGAGAGCTCGATAAATTGAAGAAAAAGTGGTTCACTGGCGAGAAGTAAAAAAAGCGGCTCAACTTTTTCGTTGAGCCTTTTTATTGAATAGGAAATTTTTTTTCCTGTAAGAAAAGGAGACAAAGGCTATGAATTTGGATTTTTCAGCAACGATCCCCCAAATTCCTTTTATATTAGAAGGCTTAGCAATTACATTAAAAATTGTTGTGGTATCTGCTATTATCGGACTTATATTAGGGATTGTGCTAAGCTTATGCAAGATCAGCACGTTCCGCCCGCTGATCTGGCTTGCTGATTTTTACACATCAGTTTTTCGCGGCACGCCTTTAGTGCTGCAGCTTATGATTGTTTATTTCGGGCTCCCGCAGCTGCTCGGCTTTCAAATTGACCAGTTTTGGGCGGCGGTTGTCGCATTGTCACTGAATTCCGCTGCTTATGTATCGGAAATTATCAGAGCGGGAATCAATGCCATTGATAAAGGACAAAAAGAGGCTGCTGTCGCACTGGGTGTTCCGTACGGCAAAATGATGAAGGATCTGCTTTTGCCGCAGGCCTTCAAAAATATATCACCTGCCATTGTAAATGAATTAATTACGTTAACAAAAGAATCGGCGATTGTTACCGTTATTGGTCTTGGCGATGTCATGAGACGCGCGTATCAAGCGGGCGCCGCCACGTACAATTACCTTGAGCCGCTGATTATCGCCGGATTGATTTATTATGTGCTTGTCCTTATTTTAACGTTTATCGGCAAGGCTGTAGAAAGGAAGCTGAAATCCAATGATTAAGGTTGAAAAGCTGTCAAAATCATTTGGGAAACAAGAAGTATTAAAAAACATTTCAACAAACATCGCTGAAGGTGAGGTTGTTGCCGTCATCGGCCCTTCAGGTTCAGGCAAATCCACATTTCTTCGCTGTTTGAATCTTTTGGAGAAGCCTAACGGCGGAACCATCACAATAAAAGACAAAGAGATTACGCAGCTGAAAACCAATACATTAAAGGTGCGGGAAAACATTGGAATGGTATTTCAGCATTTTCATCTTTTTCCGCACAAAACGGTTCTCGAAAATATCATGTATGCGCCTGTAAATGTCAAGAAAGAATCAAAGCAGACTGCACAGGAAAAAGCCGAGGAACTGCTGCGTAAAGTCGGGTTGTTTGAAAAGCGAAATGACTATCCAAACCGTTTATCAGGCGGACAAAAGCAGCGTGTTGCCATCGCCCGTGCTTTGGCAATGAATCCGGAAATCATGCTGTTCGACGAGCCGACATCCGCGCTTGACCCTGAAATGGTCAAAGAAGTGCTCCAGGTCATGAAAGAACTGGTTATAACCGGGATGACTATGGTGATCGTTACTCACGAAATGGGCTTTGCAAAAGAAGTGGCCGACCGCGTGTTATTTATGGATGAAGGGATGATTGTCGAGGACGGCAATCCGAAAGAATTTTTTCTTTCGCCAAAATCCAAAAGAGCGCAGGACTTTTTAGAAAAAATATTATAGAATATAGGGAAAAAGAAGAAGGCTTGTGCTTCTTCTTTTTTGTTGAAGAAACAAATAGAATGGAGTCCGACATGTTTAAAATTGGTTACCGCACAATAAAGACCGCACTTGGAACAGCTTTGGCTATTTATATAAGCCAGCTTTTACATCTGCAAAACTTCGCATCAGCAGGAATCATCACCATTTTGTGCATACAAATCACACAAAAACGGTCGCTTCAAGCGTCATGGGCCCGATTTGCAGCATGCTGTCTGGCAATTCTCTTTTCCTATCTCTTTTTCGAACTGATTGGCTATGATCCGTTTGTCATTGGATTGCTTTTGCTGATTTTCATCCCGACAACTGTTGTTTTAAAAATAAACGAAGGGATCGTCACCAGCTCAGTTATTATCCTTCATCTGTATATGTCCGGCGGCATTACGCCCCAATTCATCTGGAATGAAGTCCAGTTAATTACGGTCGGAATCGGCGTTGCTCTTTTAATGAATCTGTATATGCCGAGCCTTGACCGGAAGCTAATCGCCTATCGAAAAAAGATAGAGGACAATTTTGCTGTCATTTTCGCAGAAATCGAACGGTATTTGTTAACTGGTGAGCAAGATTGGACAGGAAAAGAAATTCCGGAAACACACCAGTTAATCACTGAAGCCAAAAACCTGGCGTATCGAGATGTACAAAACCACATTCTGCGCCACGAAAATCAGCACTATCATTATTTTAAAATGAGAGAAAAACAATTTGAAATCATCGAGCGCCTTCTCCCTAAAGTGACATCGATTTCCATTACGGTGGATCAGGGAAAAATGATTGCCGAATTTCTTTGTGATCTGCGGGAAGCAATCCACCCGGGAAATACAGCCTACAAGTTTTTGAAAAGACTTGCTGATATGAGAAAAGAATTCGAGGAGATGCCGCTTCCTGCGACGAGAGAAGAATTTGAAGCAAGAGCCGCACTTTTTCATCTTCTGGGGGAAATGGAGCAATATTTGGTAATCAAAAGTTATTTCAAAGGAATCAAAGCAGAAAAATCGCTCTCTTAACTCGCATGAGCTCATCCTACATTGGTCAACCTAATGGAAAAGGAGGAGCTTATGCGTTTTTTCTTATGTTCAATAATGATGTTTATTTCTCCGATATGGCCTCTTGGCGAAAATCCGCTTCCAGGTGACCCGTATGTCATCGTCAACAAGAAAACAAATGAGCTTGCTCTCATCATCGACAACAAAATTGAAGGCGTTTATCGTGTGGCAACCGGAAAGTCGGATGATTTGACGCCTGAGGGAGAATTTTCGATTACAGTAAAAGCGGTGAATCCTTATTACAGAAAGAAAAATATTGAAGGCGGAGCTTCTGAGAACCCGCTTGGGGCAAGGTGGATTGGGTTTGATGCGAGAGGGACAGACGGCCGGATCTACGGAATTCATGGGACAAACCGGGAAGAATCTATCGGTCAATTTGTATCTAACGGCTGTATACGTATGCATAACGCTGACGTTGTTCATCTGTTTCAAGAGATTCCGGTGGGGACGAGAGTGCTGATCACGAAAGACTCCCGGTCTTTTGAGGAGATAGCCATTGAGCATAAAGCCCTGATAAAAAAGCAGGTTGTTCCCGTTCAATAGGCCGCCTGCTTTTTTATCATTATAAAAACATAACGATTCCTGAGAGCACTGTTGAAAGAATAAAAACTCCCAAAATCACGATTAAGACGCTTTTCATCAGTTTTTGAGACATGGTTTCACTCCTTAGACAATCTGATTATATTTTAACGTGTTTTTTATGGGCGGACAAGCGATATCTATTGCCGGAAAGCAGGGATGAAAATGACCGGACTTGACCATATTGGAATTGCCGTTTATTCCATAAACAAGGCCAGAGCTTTTTATGAAGGTGTATTGGGATTAACGTTTCTTCATCAAGAAACGGTTGAAGAGCAAAAGGCGACCATTGCTCTTTTCCAAGCGGGAGGCGTTTATTTGGAGCTGATTGAGCCGTTAACGCCTGACAGCCCTGTCCGTACATTTTTAGATAAAAAAGGAGAGGGGCTGCACCATGTTGCGTTTCTATGCAGCGGCTTAACAGATCAGCTTCAAGCATTATCAAACCGGCAAATTGATGTAATAGACAGGCAGCCGAGACAGGGAGCAAACGGGAAACAGATCGCGTTTATTTCTCCGCGGGAAACAAATGGCGTGCTTGTCGAGCTCTGTGAACTGAAAGGAGATCAAGACATTGAATATGAATGAGCATATCGGTCATCTATACAACAGGCGCAGGCAGGCAGAAGAAGGCGGGGGACATGCAAAGCAAGCTGAACAGCGGAAAAAGGGAAAGCTCACAGCGCGGGAAAGAATCGCCTATCTCTTGGATGAGGATAGTTTTATCGAATTATATCCCTTCATGGAGAGCCGAAGCTTAACAAGGGAGCAACGTATATTGGGAGATGGAGTCGTGACGGGCTACGGTACGATTGACGGCCGCTCTGTATATGTGTTTGCGCAGGATTTTACCGTATTCGGCGGGGCGCTTGGCGAAACCCATGCGAAAAAGATTACCTCTCTTATGGATCTTGCAGCAAAAAATAAAGCCCCGATTATCGGGCTGAACGACTCAGGTGGTGCGAGAATTCAAGAGGGTGTGGTATCATTAGATGGATACGGTCACATATTTTACCGAAACGTCTTATATTCCGGAGTCATTCCGCAAATCTCGGTTATATTAGGGCCGTGTGCTGGAGGCGCTGTGTACTCTCCGGCACTTACTGATTTTATTTTTATGGCAGAACAGACGGGCCGAATGTTTATTACCGGTCCAAAGGTCATTGAAAAAGTAACAGGAGAACAGGTTGACGCGGAGAGCTTAGGAGGAGCGGGAATACATAATGCCGTCAGCGGAAATGCCCACTTTTCCGGAAAAACGGAAGAGGAGGTTCTGGCAGGAGTGAAAATGCTGCTGTCTTATTTGCCGCTCGACAAACAAATATCACCGCCGCCTTCATCTGTGGATGAGGCCTCCAGCTCGTTAATAAACCGCCTCGTGCCGGCTGACAGCACAAAGCCATATGATGTTCGGGCGGTGATTCAGGAATTGGCTGATCCACAGTCTTTTTTTGAGATTCAGCCGTATTTTGCGAAAAATATCGTCATCGGATTTGCAAAGCTCGGCAAAAAAACGATCGGAATTGTGGCAAACCAGCCGAAACATTTAGCAGGGAGCCTGACGATTGACGCGGCTGATAAAGCAGCGAGATTTATCCGGTTTTGTGACGCCTTTGACATCCCGCTGTTAACTGTCGAAGATGTACCGGGGTTTTTGCCCGGCATTCAGCAGGAGCATAACGGCATTATCAGGCACGGAGCCAAATTGCTGTTTGCTTATGCAGAAGCGACGGTTCCCAAAGTAACGCTCATCATCAGAAAAGCGTATGGCGGGTCGTATGTCGCCATGAACAGCAAATCCATCGGAGCGGATCTCGTGTTTGCTTGGCCAAATGCCGAAATCGCAGTGATGGGTGCTGAGGGGGCGGCATCTATTTTGTATGATAAAGATATTGAAGCGTCAGCTGACCCGCAAAAGACAAAACGCGAAAAAACAGCTGAATACAAAAAACAAAACGCCAGCCCTTACAAAGCGGCGGCATGCGGAATGGTCGATGACATCATTTTGCCGGAAGAATCAAGGAAAAGACTCATCCAAGCTTTTCACATGCTTGCACATAAGACAGAAGAGAGACCGAAAAAAAAGCACGGTAACATACCGCTTTAACATGGAGGGACTTACAAATGGTGAATGAAAAACGCCTGCTGGAAGAATTTTTAGAGCTTGTTCAAATCGATTCAGAAACGAAGCACGAAGCTGAAATCTGCAAAGTGCTGAAACAAAAATTTTCTGATTTAGGTGTAGACGTCAAAGAAGACGATACAATGGGTATCACTGGCCACGCAGCAGGAAACCTGATCTGCACATTAAAAGGAACGAAAAAGACAGATACAATTTATTTTACATCTCATATGGACACAGTCGTACCCGGAAACGGCGTAAAACCGGTTGTTGAGGACGGGTATGTTAAAACAGACGGCACAACAATTTTAGGCGCCGATGACAAAGCGGGATTGGCTGCCATGTTTGAAGCAATTAAAGTGCTCAAAGAAGAAAACATTGAGCACGGCACGATTGAATTCATCATCACAGTAGGTGAAGAATCAGGTCTTATCGGGGCAAAGGCGCTTGACCGTTCCATGATAACAGCATCCTACGGTTATGCTCTTGATTCAGACGGAAAAGTCGGCAATATCATTGTTGCGGCACCGACTCAGGCGAAGGTAAGAGCGGCGATTTACGGTAAAACTGCACACGCTGGAGTTGAACCAGAAAAAGGGATATCAGCGATTACAATCGCAAGCAAGGCCATTTCAAAGATGCCTTTGGGCCGCATCGATGAAGAAACAACAGCAAACATCGGCCGGTTTGAAGGCGGCACACAAACAAACATTGTGTGCGACGAAGTTCACATTCTCGCTGAAGCGCGTTCTTTAGTTCCTGAAAAAATGGAAGCGCAGGTTCAAAAAATGAAAGCTGCTTTTGAAGAGGCAGCGGCTGATATGGGCGGACGTGCAGAAGTCGAAATCGAAGTCATGTATCCAGGGTTTAAATATCAAGATGGCGACCAAGTCGTTGAAATCGCGAAAAAAGCGGCAGCGAAAATCGGACGCACGAGCGAACTGCAAACGAGCGGCGGCGGAAGCGACGCAAACGTAATTGCAGGCCACGGCATCCCAACAGTCAATCTTGCTGTCGGGTATGAGCAAATTCATACGAAGAACGAAAAAATGCCGATTGAAGAGCTGGTGAAAACAGCAGAAATGGTTGTTGCCATTATTGAAGAAGCAGCAAAATAATGAAGAAAAACCCGAGTGCGGATCTGGCATTCGGGTTTTTTCCTAACAGTCAGCGCCATTGTCGAAGCGGCCAAAATAATACGTCTTGTTTTTTGGCATAATGAAGCAGCGGTTCTGAGTTTGGTAAAGTGATTTCGTGAGCATCAGCCACTGTAGGTTGAAAACTGGGCTTCGGCTCTTTGAAGAAGCCAAGGGTGATGGTGAATGTCCTCATAATATAGCTTGTCACGATGAGTGGTGTAAAGTCTGTATCGCTCCGTCAGCCAGTAATCAAGCGAATCCTCTTGCGCTGTAAAAGGCGCAGAGAGTGGCCGGTACGTGGCATCGAATTCTGCTTTTCCAGCGTCTCTCCGTTTGCTTCTATATTCCATAGCATCCCCATTTTTTTCGGCTTTCATATCGGCGTAAAAATAAGGCAAATGAAAGAAAGTCCGTGCACCTTGAACTGCCAGCCGATGATCAGCATCTAAGCTAAAGAAATAAATGCCCGGCTTGCCTTTATAGGTGACATAAGTGCGCAGGTTAAGCTCTGGAAAGGACTGGGCTCCGGGAATAGGTGGGAGAAAACGCGCGCGAAGGTTTGTGAGCATAAAGGGAAGCATGCTTACCCAAGCTTGTCCGTGATATGTATCTATGTCCAATATGGACGGAATCTTAGCTCGAAGGGTAGAGTCATCAACAGGCCAATGAGCAAATAAGACATCATTCCATGTTTGTTTCATGATCCAAATTCCCTCAGGCACAGCAATATTTTTTTGTTGAGACTGTTCCGTCACGACACCAGCTCCTTTCATTTGGATGTGAGTAAAGGTATTCCCGATTTTCTTCTTTTTAAAACGAATGCAGGTTCTTGAAAGTGATGGAAATAAAAAACAACTCCGAACCAAAGTCGGAGTTGTTTTTTATTTCACCGGTTCTGTAAGAGCGGCTGTTTTTTTCTGTTTATGGTGTGTCATTTGAAGTACGACGTTTTGCAATGTCAAGAACAGTCCGCTGGTGAACCAGTACAGCGGAAGGGCCGCAGGTACATTAAGCGAGAAAATCATCATCATCACAGGGAAGATAAACACCATTAGCTTTGCAGATTGCTGCGCTGCCGGATTTTGCGGGACAGCGGAATATTTCGCGCTCAGCTTTTGAGCGACATAGGCTTGGACAAAATACATGATCCCTGCACTAAGGGACATGAGAATATCAGATTGCCCTAAACTGAACCATAGAAACGAGTGTGAAGCAATTTCAGGTGTTGAGCGAATCGCATAATAAAGCCCAATCATAATCGGAGACTGAATCAGCATTGGAAGACAGCCCATCGCAAGCGGGTTGATATTATGCTCCTGATACAGCTTCATCATTTCCATTTGGAGTTCTTTCTGCTTTTCCGGGTCCTTTGTCTTTTTAATTTTGGCTTGAATGCTGTCTACTTGCGGTTTAATGACTGCCATTTTTTCTTGGAACACACGCTGTTTTTTAAACTGATTGACAAACAAAGGAAGTACCACAACGCGCACAATAATGGTTACAAGAATGATAGACAACCCGTATTCTCCGTGAAACAGTCCGGCAACGCCTTTCAGCAGCGAGGAAAACGGCTCGATTAAATAGTCGTGGAAAAAACCGACGTTACCGAGACCTCCCACCTGATTTGTTGCAGCAAAAGCTGCGTTTCCAGAGCATAATACGATCAAAAAGGCCCCTACAGCCAAAAGTTTCTGATATGTTTTTAACAATTTGTTCTCCTCCTTTTTATAAATGCGGTTTATAAAAGAAGGGAACTGACGTCTTCATCATCATTCACAGGTGAATTCATGCGGAAGACTTTACGTATCCAAGTTGTAATGCGATGATATATAATAATAAGAAAGTCTGTTCGGTTTATTCGAAAGACCGTCTGATGTTCATCTGTTCGTTTTGATTTCCACTGCTCGCCGGCACGGCACTCTCGCAAGAGAAAAGCGATCCCGATGGCGGTCAGAGCCGGAAGAATAATTGTGAAAAAATCGACTAAGAATAAAACGTCATTTATCGACTCCACAAACATTGTCATCACATCCATTCAATACCTTCATTTTACTATATGTACAAGCCGTTGTCTAATGAACAGAAAGGAGATATGTTTATGCCGGGGAAGGGCCGAATTATTTTCCATATTGATATGAACAGTTTCTATGCATCGGTGGAAATGGCATATGACCCGGCTCTCCGAGGAAAGCCGGTTGCAGTTGCCGGAAACGTCAAAGAACGAAAAGGCATCGTCGTCACATGCAGCTACGAAGCAAGGGCGCACGGCGTGAAAACAACCATGCCGGTTTGGGAAGCAAAGCGCAACTGTCCTGATCTCATCGTCCTTCCGCCGAACTTTGACCGCTACAGAAGCTCTTCAAGAGCGATGTTTAGCATCCTTCGTGAATATACGGATCTGGTGGAGCCTGTCTCCATCGACGAAGGCTATATGGATATGACGGATACACCATACAGCCGCAATGCCTATGAGACGGCAAAAGAAATACAAAGCAGACTGCAGAAGGAGCTGCTGCTTCCGTCAAGCATCGGAATTGCCCCGAATAAATTTCTCGCTAAAATGGCATCCGATATGAAAAAACCGCTTGGGATCACCATCCTGAGAAAAAGAGAAGTGCCTGATATCCTTTGGCCTCTCCCAGTTGGAGAAATGCATGGCGTAGGCAAAAAGACGGCGGAAAAACTGAACGGGCTTAGTATTGATACGATTGGAGATTTAGCAGCCGCTGACGAACACTCGCTAAAACGGATGCTCGGCATCAACGGGCCCCGTCTCAAAAATAAAGCGAACGGCATTCACCATGCCCCTGTTGATCCGGAGCGCATTTACGAATTTAAAAGCGTAGGCAATTCATCCACACTTTCTCATGATTCTGCCGATGAGGATGAGCTGTTAGCTGTTTTTCGAAAACTGTCCGCATCCGTTAGCGACCGTTTGCAGCGTAAGGAAGTAATGGCTTCAAAGCTGTTTATTATGATCAGATACGCGGACTGGAAAACCATTACAAGAAGCATCACACTGAAGAATCCGATAGATCAAAAAAACGAGATATATAATGAAGCAGAACATCTCTTCTTTAAGCATTGGAACAAAAACCCAATCAGGCTGCTCGGCATTACCGGAACGGATTTGGTAGAAAAAGAGCAGGCCTATAAGCAACTCGATTTGTTCAGCTTTACAGAGGATGCGAAGGATGAACCGATTCAGCAGATGATGGAAAAACTGAATGAAAAGTACGGCTCCAAGCTGATCAGAAAAGGTGCAAAGGTTAAAAAAGACGAGAGCAAAACAAGCGGGACAAGCTTTAATAAAGATTTTTTTCAAGATGAAAAGAAAAGCTGAATGTCTTGAAATAAGGGGGTGAAGTATGGTAATTTCAATAGTATAAATATCATTTTATTTTAATGTAAATTTTAAAATGGTTAAACGTTTTCAGAAGGGACGTTAGAATATGTCAAAACAACAAATCGGAGTTATCGGACTTGCGGTCATGGGTAAAAATCTGGCTTTAAATATTGAAAGCCGAGGATTTTCTGTTTCTGTTTACAACAGATCAAGCAGCAAAACCGAGGAATTTTTGCAGGAGGCTGAAGGCAAAAACGTTGTCGGCACCTACAGCATTGAAGAATTTGTTCAATCCTTGGAAACACCGCGCAAAATTTTGTTAATGGTTAAAGCGGGAACTGCTACAGATGCGACAATTCAATCTCTTCTTCCTCACTTAGAGAAGGACGATATTTTAATTGACGGCGGAAATACATACTATAAAGATACACAGCGCCGAAACAAAGAGCTTGCTGAAAGCGGCATTCATTTTATCGGCACAGGCGTTTCAGGCGGAGAAGAAGGAGCGCTTAAAGGGCCTTCTATCATGCCCGGCGGACAAAAAGAAGCTCATGAACTTGTGAAGCCGATTCTTGAAGCAATTTCTGCAAAAGTTGATGGTGAAGCGTGTACGACATATATCGGTCCGGACGGTGCCGGCCATTATGTAAAAATGGTGCACAACGGTATTGAATACGGGGATATGCAACTGATCTCTGAATCTTATTTCATCCTGAAACAGGTACTTGGCCTTTCAGCTGATGAGCTTCATGAAGTATTTGCTGAATGGAATAAAGGCGAGCTTGACAGCTACCTGATCGAGATTACTGCTGATATCTTCACGAAAAAAGATGAAGAAACAGGCAAACCGCTTGTTGACGTGATTCTTGATAAAGCGGGTCAAAAAGGAACAGGAAAATGGACAAGCCAAAGTGCACTTGACTTAGGGGTTCCGCTTCCAATTATCACTGAATCTGTATTCGCACGTTTTATTTCAGCGATGAAGGATGAGCGTGTGAAAGCAAGCAACCTTCTTTCAGGACCTGAAGTGAAGCCTGTTACAGAAAATAGAGAAGAACTGATCGAAGCCGTCAGAAAAGCGCTGTTCATGAGCAAAATCTGTTCTTACGCCCAAGGATTTGCCCAAATGAAAGCTGCTTCTGAAGAATACAACTGGGATCTCAATTACGGTGAAATCGCTATGATCTTCCGCGGCGGCTGTATCATCCGTGCGGCATTCCTGCAGAAAATCAAAGAAGCTTACGACCGTGATCCTGAGCTCGACAACCTGCTGCTTGACAGCCACTTCAAGAACATTGCAGAAAGCTACCAAGGAGCGCTTCGCCAAGTGATTTCACTTGCAGTTGCCCAAGGTGTGCCGGTACCTTCATTCTCAAGCGCACTAGCTTATTATGACAGCTATCGCACAGCCGTGCTGCCTGCAAACTTGATCCAAGCGCAGCGTGACTACTTCGGCGCCCATACTTATGAGCGCACAGACAAAGACGGTGTCTTCCATACGGAATGGATGAAATAATAATGTGAAAAATCCCGCAGCCTGACAGCTGCGGGATTTTTTTGAAATAGAGTGCGGGGAACGAAAGGATGTATGTTTTGCCTGTAAATGAGTATGTACTTGAAAATTTTCCTGGGTTACGACTTACACCTCCTTTGTTTTATAACTGGCAGATCGGCATCCGGTTTGAAATAGGCGTAGGATATAATGTGAATGCTGCTTATCTACACAGCCCTTATATAGATAACGCATATAAGAGAGCTGTCACTTTATTTAAGTCTCTACATGCCGATGATGATGATATATTTGTTATAGCTGATGCTGTTGGTTTTGGAGGGGGAAGGAGATATAAGAGCAAATTACATATTTTCTCACGGTACATTCGAGAAAAAGCTGTGTTGAAAAAACTGCAGCACATTGCTGTCTCTTATACTTGTTCTGATGATGATGATAAAACGCATAGATTTTTTCTGAGGTGTAAAGCTGGTGATGTAAGATATATTCCAATGCTGAGAGCGATATGTAATCAAGATATGGGGATAAAACCAAGCATTTCTCAAGATATTTACTTTATCAATATAAAAAAGAGAACCATTTTTCATCTTTATGATGATCGAGGCTGCGATATTTTAGCTGCTGCAGCTGAAACAATACGGGATATGTATGAAACATATAACAGTTGGATATTAGATTACGGCAGAGAGAAAATCAATTGTCTTTTTTGAGCCGCTTAGAAGCAGAGAGCTTGGTACATCAATAAAAGGCTGAAAATGCTTTACAAGCACTTTCAGCCTTTTTCTTTATATATTCCACCAATGCAAGCCGTCTTTCGCCAAAAGATCATCTGATTCTTTTGGACCCATAGAACCTGCTTCGTAGTTTGGCGATAGGGTTTTGTTGGCTGCCCATGTTTCAGAAATGGAATCGACAAAGCTCCAAGAAAGGGCCACTTCATCCCAGTGTGCGAAGTTCGTCGCATCGCCAAGAAGACAGTCGTGAATCAATTTTTCATATGCTTCAGGAGTGTTCAGCTCATCATTGCAATTGCTGCAGTAATCCAGTTTGATTGGCTGCGCGTGTGCTGCTCCTCCGAGTTTTTTAGCGTTTAAGTACAGTGTAATGCCTTCGTCAGGCTGAATATGAATGACGAGTAAGTTCGGATTCATGTTGTTTTCATTGCCGTAGTACAGGTTCATCGGAATGTCCTTAAATTGAACGACAATTTTTGTAGACTTTTCTTTCATTCGTTTTCCGGTACGAATGTAGAATGGAACACCAGCCCATCTGAAGTTGTCGATCAGAAGCTTTCCAGAAACAAAGGTTTCTGTATTTGAGTCAGGAGCGACGTTATCTTCATCTGTATAAGCAGGGACTGGCAGACCGTCAATTTCACCGGCTTGATATTGTCCGCGCACAAAATACTCATCCACTTCGTCTTTTGCAATAGGGCGGAGGGCTCTCAGCACCTTCACTTTTTCGCTGCGGATTTCTTCTGTGTTCAGTTTAATCGGCGGCTCCATTGCGAGAAGCGCAACCATTTGCATAATATGGTTTTGGACCATGTCGCGAAGGGCGCCTGATTTTTCGTAATATCTAGCACGGTCTTCAACACCAAGTGATTCGCTTGATGTGATTTGGATATTTGAGATGTAGCGATTTGTCCATAGCGGTTCGAAAATCGCATTGGCAAATCGAATAACCTCAATATTCTGTACCATTTGTTTTCCTAAATAGTGATCGATTCTGTAAATTTGATCTTCTGTAAATGCTTCACGAATTTCTTGATTTAATGCTTGCGCGCTTGGCAAGTCATGGCCAAACGGCTTTTCAATCACAAGGCGGGACCAGCCTGTAGTTGCTGTAACACCTTCTGATTTTAATGTCTTTGCAATTGTTCCAAAGAATTCTGGAGCCATTGCCAAGTAGA
The DNA here is from genome assembly GCF_020708615.1 of Bacillus sp. LBG-1-113. NCBI lineage: Bacteria > Bacillati > Bacillota > Bacilli > Caryophanales > Bacillaceae > Bacillus > Bacillus sp. LBG-1-113. Next base: position 620,102 of record NZ_JAJFDG010000001.1, read on the forward strand.
ACATTCTGTTGTTCGGGATTTGATATGTATCTTCCAGCTGGTTGAGCAGTACGTTAAGCTCTTGATAAGAACCAGGGTTTGTCACGTCAAACGGGTGATAATAGAAATGAGACGTGAAGTCATCTATATGTTTATCAGCAGCTGAGGAAATAGATGTTTTGACGGTTTGGCGAAGATCCTCATTGGACCAAGGTCTTCTTCCGACTCCTACAACTGCAAACTCTTCTCCGATTTGTCCATTTTTATATAAACGGTGAATGGACGGATAGAGTTTTCGTTTTGCCAAATCTCCCGTTGCACCGAATATGACAATTACTGCTTTTGGTTGTTGGTTTGTTTTCACTAAAAGTACCTCACTTTATTCGAAGCTTTATTTTAGTACCCCGTATATTTCCTTCATTTTAAATCTAAAATTCAACGAAAGCAAACATTTAAGCCCCTTTTTTTGCAGAATGGCGCAAAAATATTTCTAGAACGAAAGGTTTGCCCAAATCAGAGGCGAGATTCACATTTTACGCCTGATCCTGTATCCTTGTAGGTAACTAGTTCTAGTAGGAGGAAGGAAATGTGGAATTACTTTTTTTAGGGACGGGAGCCGGAATTCCCGCTAAGTCTAGAAACGTGACGTCGATCGCATTAAAGCTGCTTGAAGAAAGGCGATCTGTATGGCTGTTTGACTGCGGGGAAGCCACACAGCATCAAATTTTACATACATCAATTAAACCTCGAAAAATAGAAAAAATCTTCATTACTCACATGCACGGCGATCATGTATACGGTCTTCCGGGGCTTCTTGGCAGCCGTTCTTTTCAGGGCGGTGAGGACGAGCTGACGGTTTACGGACCGAAAGGCATCAAGGCCTTTATTGAAACAAGTCTTGCCGTCACGAAAACTCACCTAACATATCCGCTTGTGATACAAGAGATTGAAGAGGGAGCCGTATTTGAGGACGACCAGTTTATCGTCACAGCTGCATCCGCGATTCATGGTGTAGAGGCCTTTGGGTACCGCGTACAAGAAAAAGATGTGCCTGGCTCTTTAAAGGCGGCGTTATTAAAGGAAATGAGTATTCCGCCTGGACCTGTATATTCGAAAATAAAAAAAGGTGAAATCGTGACGCTTGAAGACGGACGCACCATAAATGGGGAGGATTTTTTGGAGCCTCCTAAAAAGGGGAGAGCTGTCGTGTTTTCCGGGGATACGAGAGTGAGCGATAAGATAAAAGAGCTTGCGCGGGACTGTGATGTGCTTGTGCATGAAGCCACCTTTGCTAAGGATGATGTGAAGCTTGCTTTTGATTATTTTCACAGTACAACAGAACAAGCAGCTGTAACAGCAAAAGAAGCTGGGGCGAAGCAGCTCATCTTAACTCATATCAGCGCAAGATATCAGGGAGAGGCCTCTCTGGAGCTTCAGAAAGAAGCGGCAGCCGTTTTTCCGAACAGCATCACGGCTTATGATTTCTTAGAGGTACAAGTTCCGAGAGGCTGAGAAGGTGTTTGACAATTTGTTATTAAGCTGTATAATAAAACGTAATCATTACGCTTTATAAGGAGATGTTAAACATGAGAGTAAATGTTACTTTGGCTTGCACTGAAACAGGGGACAGAAACTACATCACAACCAAAAATAAACGCACAAATCCTGATCGTTTAGAGCTGAAAAAATACTCACCGCGGTTAAAAAAACATACCCTTCATCGCGAAACAAAGTAATAAAAGACCCGGCTGCTTTAGCCGGGTTTTTTGTTTAATTGACTGCCTGGTACAGCGGGGCGGCCTGCTGGCAGGCTGCACACCATACATCATAAATCGCCAGATGGACGATATGAGGTTCATCATGATGAATGTTATGTGAGCTGTTTTTTGCTTGTATCCAGCCGCTTTGATCGGATAGGGACAAAATGCTGCTATGCAGGTTTCTCCAGTCCGCTTCAGCAGAGGCGAATTTCTCAGTGCGTTCACCTGATGACAGGACAATAAGGGGCATGTTTCCTAAATGGACTTGCTGCTGTTTGACCTGCTGCAGGCTTTTCAAAAATTCAGCATATGTCTCTTCGAGCATCATCTGCTTTTTGTATGCTGTATGCATTTCTTCAGGAATAAATGTAAAGCCGCCTGTGCCGTCATCTCCTAAAGCGGGATCAAGGAGCACCATGCCGATAATATCCTCTCGGTTTTTACAGGCCCATAAACTGCTGATAACCGATCCGTATGAATGTGAAACAACCAGATAAGGCGGTCTTATACTTGCTGCCTTAAGCAAGCTTTCTAATTCTCTCACCTTTTGGTCGGCTGTTCGTTCTGCCTTGCTTTGTCCGCTTTTCCCAATGCCCGCTCTATCATATGTGAATATGCCAAATTCGCCATCAATGTCCGCTGTTAATGGTTTCCACGTCTCTGAAGAAGTGCCGTAGCCGGCTTCAAAAACAATGGTTACACCGCTAAATCCTTTTCGGTGTTTTGTATGAAATTCACAACCGTCAACCATATAGGTCCTTTCGATCCATGCTGCATTCATTGGAGTCATCTCCTCTAATTGGTTCTACTAGGGAGACGGAGAACGTCAGCTGATCGTTTCTCCAAAAATAAAAAAAGAGATATCCGGCGGCGGAACCGCGGATATCTCGTATCTCAAGATTACCAGCCTCTTTCGTATTGAACAGGGGCTTGAATATCTGTATTGAGCTGTTTTGCGGCAGTTCTTGCAAAGTAAGGATCGCGTAATAGCTCTCTGCCGATAAAGATGAGGTCTGCACGGTTATTTTGAAGAATTTCTTCAGCCATTGAACCATTTGTAATCATTCCGACAGCACCAGTCGCCATATCAGCCTGTTCGCGGATTTTCTCGGCAAAGCTGACCTGATAGCCAGGGAATACGTTAATGTCTGCATGAACAAGGGCACCTGAGCTGCAGTCAATTAAGTCAACGCCCTGCTCCTTCATCCATTTTGCAAAACCGATATGATCAGCGATATCTAAGCCTTTGTCTGTATAGTCAGAAGCCGATACACGGACAAATAAAGGACCATCCCACACTTGATTGACTTCATCAATGATTTCTCTTAAGAAACGGTACCGGTTTTCTGGTGAGCCGCCGTATTCATCTGTGCGATGGTTAGAAAGCGGAGATAAAAATTCATGAATTAAGTATCCGTGTGCCGCATGAATCTCAATCACATCAAAGCCTGCTTCTTTTGCACGGGCTGCTGCTTGTTTGAACTCCTGCACGGTCTCTTTCACTTTTTCAGTTGTCATTTCAACCGGTGTGCTGGATTGCTCGTCAAACGCAATCGCAGACGGAGCGAAAATATCTCCTTCAAGCTCTGCTTTACGTCCTGCGTGGGCAAGCTGAATTCCGATTTTTGAGCCTTGCGCTTTTACCTGCTCAGTCAGCTTTGCAAAACCTTCGATATGCTCGTCGCTCCATATCCCTAAATCTTGGTCTGTGATGCGTCCTTGAGGATTAACCGCTGATGCTTCCACAATAATTAACCCGACCTGGCCGACTGCGCGTGTTATGTAGTGAGCCATGTGGAACGGCTGTAACTTTCCGTCCTTTTCGTGAGAAGAGTACATGCACATTGGTGACATCACAATGCGGTTTTTTAACGTTACATCTTTAATCGTCATAGGTGTGAATAATTTTCTGGCCATTTCTTTCGCCTCCCGTAAGGTTTTTAGAGGTTGATTATAACAAGTCATTTCTTTCCCGTCATATAAACTGCTCAAACGATCCGATTTTGTCAAACATTTCTGTATAATAGACAGGGAGTCATGTTATTTTTTAGAATCGAAGCGTTTTTATACATAGGAGGGTGGAAATGATGAATTGGCAGACTAAGGATAATTTGCTTACCCTTTTAACTTCGCTTGTCCAGTACGAAAGTGTCACTGGTTCGAAAGGGGAAGCCGCACTTGCGGAATATCTTTATTATCTTTTAAAGGACAAGCCTTATTTTCAAAATAACCCTGATCATGTCACACTCCATCCAATGGAAGACGGCAGAACGTTTCTGACGGCGCTTGTCAAAAAGAAAGATGTCAAACAGACAGTGCTATTGCTGAGCCATTTTGATGTCGTGGACATAGAGGACTACGGCGAATTCAAGCATATGGCCTGTAAGCCGGCTGAGCTTTTAAACTCCTTTTTGGAGAAAAAAGAGTGGCTTCCTGAACGCGTGAGAACAGACGCGGAAAGCGGCGACTGGCTGTTTGGAAGAGGCACGATGGATATGAAAGCGGGACTTGCTGTTCAGCTGTCGATGCTTGAGCGGGCAATGAATGGTCATTTTGATGGGAATGTCCTTTTGATTACGGTTCCTGACGAGGAAGTGAATTCAAGAGGAATGATCGAAGCCGTTCCTGCACTGAAGGAAATCGAGCATAAATATCATCTTACATACACTGCTTGTTTGAATAGCGAACCGATGTTTGAAAAATTTCCGGGCGACCAGCGGCAATATGTGTATACAGGAAGCATTGGCAAGGTTCTCGCAGGATTTTTCTGCAAAGGGATAGAAACGCATGTCGGAGAGCCGTTTTCCGGTTTAAATGCAAATTTAATGGTTTCTGAGATCAATCGTCTGCTGGAGCTGAACGTGAATTACTGCGAAATGGCTGACGGGGAAGTCACCCCGCCGCCGGTAAACTTAATGCAAAAGGACTTGAAAGAGGCATATTCCGTCCAAACACCGCATACAGCCGTTACGTTATTTAATGTGCTGACAATGCAGCGCTCCGCGAGTGAGCTGCATGACATGCTAAAAAAAACCGCAGAGCAGGCGGCAGAGGAGATTACAAATCATATTCAGCAGAAAACACGTGATTTCCAGAAGTTTGAGCCATTTCATCCAATTGAACGAACTGTCTCTGTTTTTACGTTTGATGAGCTTCTTGCACGTGCGAAAAGTCGTGTCGGAAGCTCGGAAACAGAACGGGTGCTGAATTTCACCTATGCAAACAGGGGAGACCTTGGAGACAGAGATTTTTCGACTAAAATTGTATCAGAGCTCGCTGCGCTGTGTAAGGAAGATGCGCCGCTCATTGTTCTCTTTTATAGCCCTCCGTTTTATCCGGCAGTGTCATCAAAAAACGATCAGGTAATCAAGAATACTGCCGGCAAGCTCATTCAATATGCAGCTGATAGGTACGGCATTGCTTTACGGGAGGTTCAATATTTTCCAGGGCTCTCGGATTTGAGCTATCTTCAGCTGGAAAAACAGGATGTTGGTGCATACACAAGCAATATGCCGCTCTTTAACAGAGGATACTCACTTCCAAGCAGGGAAGACGAGGCGCTGTATGTTCCGGTATTAAATGTCGGCCCGTCTGGAAAAGACCCGCATAAATGGACGGAACGACTGTATGTGCCTTATTCCTTTGAGGTGCTTCCCGACTTGCTTTCCTTTACAATCTCTGCACTATTAAAACAATCAGAAGCTGCCAGCCAGTCTTAGGATAAATGAAGACAGAAAGAGCATTGTCTTCTGTCTTATGTTTTTCTCTAAAAATGCTTTTCTAAAGCGGCTCCGGCAAATTGCTCTTTGATTTCAGCGCTTCGTTTGGCCGTTTCTTCAATACAATGAATGATTGCTTCTTCAAAGCGGGCCTCCGTTAAAGCGCGAAGGCCTGCCTCTGTTGTTCCCCCAGGGCTCGTAATCTCCTTGCGCAGCTGCGTCGGCTGTTTTCCGCTTTGGCGAAGCATATCTGTCGCGCCTGCCATTGTCTGCAGGATCAGTTTTTTTGCCGTTTCCTCATCTAAACCGACCTTTTGCGCCGCTTTTTCCATCGCTTCAATATAGCGATACAGGTAAGCGGGGCCGCTGCCTGCTATCGCGGTAACGGCATCAAGGTGCTGCTCCTCAACCAATGTGGCCTCACCGATTGTTTCTAGCAATGCTTTAGCCGCCGTGATATCGTCTTGGCTTGCTTCAGCGCTTACGGAAAATCCGGTTGCTGATTTTCTGATGGCAGCTGAAGTATTCGGCATTACCCGTATGACAGCAAGCTTTCTGCCGAAATAATGCTGAATGGTTTCGATGGTAAGGCCTGCAAGCACAGAAATGACAAGCTGATCCTTCATATAAGGACGAATGCTGTCAATGCTCTCTGCCGCATCCTTAGGCTTAAAAGCAAGAACGACGATATCAGTTTGTGTGAAAAACTTGCTCTTATCCCTGCATGGTCGCACGCCGTACATTTCCTTTAATTCATTGAGTCTCTCTTCATTTGACCTGTTTGTGATATAAATATTTTCAGGTTTTGTAATGCCGCTTTGCAAAAAACCGTTGATCATAGCTTCAGCCATGGACCCGGCGCCGACAAATCCTATCTTTTTCATGGATATCCTCCTTCTATCAGAACAACAAAAAAACCTTTTCATCACGTAAAGGACGAAAAGGCTCGCGGTACCACCCTCATTAGCACAACTTGTGCTCAGCTCAAATCCCGTAACGCGGGAAACGTTTAGGTTTTCCTAACCGCTCTGAGGGCAGGTTCTACAAACAAGCGGGCCGCGATACCTTTCAGCCTGGGGATATCGCTCTCTCTGGCCATTGCCTGTATACTATTCCTCGTCATAGCGTTCCAATGGTTCTCATTTTAGTTGTTGTTCATTATGCAATGGGGGACAAGCTAATGTCAATAGCTTTTTCAAAAAGGGCCGTTCTCATACGGCAATAATGACACAAGACCGAGAAAAAGCTAAAATATGAGTAATGAATGAAGACAAGGAGCAAAAGAATGACAACTGCAGATATCATTCCGATTCGCGTCCCGACACCGTTTGCCGTCGGTGATGTCATCGTTTACTTAGTAAAAGGTGATGCGCTGACTCTAATCGATTGTGGACCGAAAACCAAAGAGGCGGCTGCAGCCCTAAAAGAGCAGCTTGCCGCTGTACATATAGAAATGTCAGATATTGATCAGATCGTGCTGACTCACCATCACGCGGATCATGCAGGGTTGCTTGATGTTTTTTCTGATGACATTAAAGTGATTGGACATCCGTTTAACGAACCATATATCAGCAGAGACAAGGCATTTATGGAGTGGCAAAAACATTTTTTTCAAAAGCTGCTGCCTGAGTTAGGCGTTCCATTTGATGATGTGAAAGCAGAAAGGCTTATCCGGTCGGCGTACGCATTTTCCTGTACAAGATCCTTGACCCAAACGGTGACGGAAGGGATGAAAATTGATGGGATGGAAGACTGGACTGTTCTGGAGATGCCCGGACATGCAGAGTCGCATATTGTTCTCTTTCATGAAAAGACCGGAAGAATGCTTGGCGGTGATTTGCTGCTGGCGAACAGCTCGTCTAACCCGATTCTTGAAGCGCCAAAAACGGGAGAAAAAAGAACGGAGCCTTTACTGGATTATCAGCGGTCGCTGAGGAGGCTGTCTGAACTTGCCCCGAACACAGTGTTTCCCGGTCATGGCGAAACGATTAGCAATGTACGAGCGCTGATCAAGAAGCGGTTTGACAAGCAGAACAGCCGGACCAAGGATGTGCGTCACATGCTGTCGGAAAAACCGCTTACCGCTTTTCAGGTCTGTCAGCAGCTCTTTCCAGCCGTTTATGAAAAAGAGTTGTTTTTAACGATGTCAGAAACGGTTGGGCATCTTGATATATTGGCGGCCGAAGCAGGCATCACGTCATATTGGGATGGAAATACCGCATACTTTAGAGCAATAGAGAGGTGAACAGGGTGAAAAATATAGCTGGCAAGCGTATTTGGATTACAGGTGCTTCAGGAGGGCTTGGAGAAAGAATCGCTTATTTATGTGCGGCTGAAGGAGCCCATGTTTTGCTGTCGGCAAGACGTGAGGATCGTTTGAAGGAAATCAAAAGAAAAATGACCGAGGAATGGAGCGGACAGTGTGATATTTTTCCTCTGGATGTCTCCCGTCTTGAAGATATCACCCTTGTCCGTGATCAGATCGGTCCGGTTGATGTGCTGATCAATAATGCTGGCTTTGGTATTTTTGAAACGGTTTTAGATTCGACCCTAGATGAAATGAAATCAATGTTTGATGTCAATGTTTTCGGTCTGATTGCCTGTACAAAAGCTGTTCTTCCGCATATGCTTGAGCAAAAAAGCGGACATATCATTAATATTGCCTCTCAAGCAGGGAAAATTGCTACGCCGAAATCCAGCCTTTATTCAGCGACAAAACATGCTGTGCTCGGCTATTCAAACGCTTTGCGTATGGAACTGGCGGGCACGGGCGTCTATGTGACGACAGTCAATCCAGGGCCGATTCAGACTGACTTTTTTTCTATCGCTGATAAAAGCGGAGACTATGTCAAAAATGTCGGACGCTGGATGCTTGACCCAGATGATGTGGCAGCACAAATTACGTCTGCCATTATGACGAACAAACGTGAAATCAATCTTCCTCGTTTGATGAATGCCGGAACAAAGCTATATCAGATGTTTCCAGCACTTGTGGAAAAGCTGGCTGGACGGGTGCTCATGAAAAAATAAGCATGGAACTGCCTGTGTGAGACGCCTTTTGGTGTGTTTGCAGGCAGTTTTTTATAAAGAGATATAGTTGTTAAAGGAAGGAGAAATCGCTGATGTCAATAAATCAAGAAACTCTGCGTGACCTGATAAAAGATCCATTTATTCAGAAACTGATTGATGCCCGACCGGTATTCTGGGCTAATCCCGGCAAGAAAGAGGGGGTGGCATTACAAGCGGCTGAGTGGGAATGTGAGATAGACGAGGCGGACAAAAGACTTCGGCGTTTTGCTCCTTATATTGCAGAGGCATTTCCGGAAACAAAAGCCGCCGAAGGGATGATTGAATCGCCGCTTATTGAAATAAGCCATATGAAAAAGAAGCTGGAGGAAGTGTATGGCGAAACGTTTCCGGGGAGATGGCTTTTAAAGTGCGATCATGAGCTTCCGATTTCTGGATCAATTAAAGCCCGTGGCGGTATTTATGAAGTGCTGAAGCATGCGGAGGAGCTGGCGCTTCAAGAAGGAATGCTTAAGGAAACAGACGATTATCGCGTCTTGCACGAAGAGCGGTTCACTTCATTTTTCTCCCGCTATTCCATTGCTGTCGGCTCAACAGGAAATCTTGGTTTAAGCATCGGCATCATTGGCGCCAAACTAGGCTTTCGCGTGACGGTGCATATGTCCTCCGACGCTAAACAGTGGAAGAAGGATTTACTTCGCAAAAAGGGTGTCACTGTCATTGAGTACGAATCAGATTACAGTGAAGCGGTTAAAGAAGGACGGCGGCAGGCGGAACAAGACCCATTCTGTTATTTTGTTGATGATGAACATTCCCGACATCTGTTCCTAGGATATGCGGCAGCGGCCAGTCGTTTAAAAACGCAGCTCAGCTTTATGAATATCGAGCCTGGTCCTGAAACACCGCTGTTTGTGTATTTGCCTTGCGGAGTCGGCGGAGGGCCGGGCGGTGTGGCATTTGGACTGAAGCTCCTGTACGGAAACCATGTCCATGTATTTTTCGGGGAGCCAACCCATTCACCGTCTATGCTCTTAGGTCTATATTCAGGCCTGCATGATCGGATCTCTGTACAGGATATCGGCTTGGATAATGTAACGGCTGCTGACGGGCTTGCCGTTGGGCGCCCGTCAGGATTTGTCGGCAATCTGATAGAACCTTTGCTGAACGGCTGTTATACTATCGAAGACGAAACGCTGTATGCCTTGCTTCATTTGCTGGCTTTATCTGAAAATAAGCAATTAGAGCCGTCAGCGCTTGCCGGCATGTTCGGACCTGTTCAGCTGTTTCTAGCGGAAACCGGGAAACACTACATGTCTGAAAGTGATCTGCGGCACAGCATGAAAAATGCCGTACATGTCGTCTGGGGAACGGGAGGCAGTATGGTTCCGAAAGAAGAAATGGCTGCATATAACCGAATCGGTGCTGACTTGTTAAAAAAGATAAATTGAAAAAATAAGCAGACAGTAGGAATGTTTTCCGTTACAATCTTTGTAAGCGTTTGTTTAAAGCTACAGAGAGTCAGGTGTAAACAGTGAAAAATAAAGAGCTTAATTTACATACTTTATATACACAGCACAGCCGGCAGTCTTGGTCAGGATTTGGAGGCCATTTGTCGATTGCGGTTTCTGAAGAAGAGGCAAAAGCTGTTGAAGGGCTGAATGATCATTTATCCGTAGAAGAAGTGGAGACGATCTATATTCCGCTTGTTCGTCTGCTTCATTTGCATGTCAAGTCCGCTGCCGAACGAAATAAGCATGTGAATGTTTTCTTGAAGCACCCTCATTCAGCCAAAATTCCGTTTATCATTGGTATTGCCGGCAGTGTCGCTGTCGGGAAAAGCACGACAGCGCGGATTTTGCAGAAGCTGCTTTCACGTTTGCCGGATCGGCCCAAGGTCAGCCTGATCACGACAGACGGCTTTTTATTTCCTACAGCTGAGCTGAAGAAGAAAAACTTGCTGTCAAGAAAAGGATTTCCTGAAAGCTATGATGTGAAAGCGCTCCTCGAATTTTTGAATGACGTAAAGTCAGGAAAAGAAAGAGTAAAGGCCCCGGTCTATTCTCATTTAACCTATGACCGTGAGGAAGGTGTGTTTGAGGTTGTAGAACAGGCTGATATCGTGATCATCGAAGGAATTAATGTTCTTCAATCGCCGACCTTGGAGGATGACCGGGAAAATCCCCGCATCTTTGTTTCCGATTTCTTTGATTTTTCAATTTACGTAGATGCGGACGAAAGCCGGATTCTTACCTGGTATTTAGAGCGTTTCCGCCTTCTTCGGGAAACGGCCTTTCAAAATCCGGACTCGTATTTTCATAAATTTAAAGACCTGTCCGACCAGGAGGCTGACGAGATGGCAACCTCGATTTGGGAGAGTGTCAACCGCCCTAATTTATATGAAAATATTTTGCCGACTAAATTCAGGTCAGATTTAATATTGCGAAAGGGAGACCGGCATAAGGTAGAAGAAGTGTTAGTGAGAAGGGTGTGATCATGATGCACCATATTGAGCTGTATGTCTCCGACTTGGAAGCGTCTAAGCGGTTTTGGGGATGGTTTTTAGCAGAGCTTGGCTATAAAGAGTTTCAAAAATGGAGATCCGGCATCAGCTGGAAGAAAGATCACTTTTACCTTGTGATTGTTCAGGTAAAAGAAGAATATCTAGAGCCGGAATATCACAGGTGCCGTGTCGGGCTGAACCATCTCGCGTTTCATGCTGAATCCAGGCTTCAAGTCGACCTGATGACTGAAAAATTGATGGCAAAAGGCTATCGTGTGCTGTACCGAGACCGGCATCCTTTTGCCGGGGGAGACGGGCATTATGCAGTCTATTGTGAGGACCCTGACCGGATTAAGGTAGAGCTCGTTGCCCCAAGCGGTTAATCGTTTTGGTCTTCGGACATGCTGTTAAGCTTTTTTTCAATTCGGTCCAGTTGTGCTTTGCGGTTTTTCGCATATTTAGAGCCGATGATAGCCGCCGAGATAACAGCGGCAATCATGAAAAACACGATCAGCTGAAAGAAGATATCACCTATATTCATATTTCATCACCTCGTTTTTGCGGGAGAGAGAGATTCTCTCCCGTCTTCTTGTGTTAAAGCGGCTTCCCCAGTCCGGGTTGCTGCTCAGTGATTCCCGCTTTCATCCTCCGATAGGCAAACGCTAAAAACGGCAGGCCAAGCAGGGTGATGCCGCTAAGGACAGAAAAAATGGAACTTGGATGCCCGGCGCCAAATATATCGATACATAAGCCGCCTGCCCAAGGGCCAATCACATTCCCAAACTGCGAAAAGCCGATCGCTCCGAAATACGTTCCTTTTAATCCGGGTTTTGCAATCTGGTCTACAAACAAATCCATCATACAGAATAAGAGCACTTCTCCAACTGTAAATGCAACCACAATGATAACAAGTGAAGAAACGCCGTGTGACATGGTAAGGATCATCATGCTGGCGCTGATCATGATATTGCCGAGCATCAGGGAGCAAAGCGGCGAAAACCGTTTACCAAGGTAGACGATGGGAAACTGTGTTGCCAAAACAACAATTGCGTTTAATGTCAGCATCCAGCCGTACAATTTTGTCCCATCTTCGATAAAAGGATTTTGCGCCATATATTGCGGGAATGTAGAGCTGAACTGCGAAAAGCCGAAGATGGATAGTGTAATGCCGATAAGAGCAACTGTAAAAAGACGATCCTTTTGCGTTACCATAAACGCTTCCCGAACGTTCATATTTCTGGATTGTTCTAATGCCGCGGGTGGATGCTTTTTAAATTGGATGGCAAGGATCACACCGTACATCCCATAAATCACTGCGGGCACCAAAAAAGGAGCGGTAGATTGTGATGAACCGAAGTACAGACCCAGCACAGGGCCGAAGACAACGCCGATATTAATGGCTGCATACCGCAGATTAAAAACCAGCAATCTTGTTTTTTCTTCTGTCATATCTGACAGCAAAGCTTTTGATGCAGGTTCAAACAGTGATTTACAAAGTCCGTTTAACGCATTTACCACAAAAAATACCCAGAGGTGAGAAGCAGCCGCAAACCCTGCAAACACCAGCATCCAGCCGAAAATGGATACAAGCATCATGTTCTTTCTGCCGAATTTGTCCGAGATATATCCGCCATAAAAGCTTGCAATGATGCCGACTGATGAGCTCGCCGCAATGACAAGCCCCGCATAGGATGCTGATGCGCCTTGGACAGCTGTTAAATAAATCGCTAAAAACGGAATGCTCATCGATGTTGCCATTCTGCCGAAAATGGTTCCGATAATAATTGTCCAGCTGATTGGGTGGATATCTTTCCATGTCTTCATGTTTATTGTTATCTCCTGTTAGTAAGATCTTTTTCTATCATACATGAAAAAATTTCCTTATCCAACGGAGGATTAAATATTTTTACTTACCGGTTTATATGGGTTTGTTATGTGCGCGCAGGATGACCTTTGTTTTTGATGGTTCAAGTTTCACGTTGACGATGGCGTTTAGCCGTTGAAGAACTCGGATTTTTTTGTCTGGCGCTTATATCTGACCATGAAAGTGTAATTCTCATTGAGCAGAAATGCCTGTCCAGTTTAAAGGCATGAGGAATGCGGGAGATCAATCGGATTTCGTTTAAAGACGTTGAATCATCAGACTGTAGCTCATATCGGCAGGATTCCTGAAATGCTGAGTGAGACCGGGCATCAGATTAAAGTTTATGCTGATGGGCTTGAGCGTCCGTATATGAGAAGGGGCGCTTCCCCTTGATATCAGCCGCGTCCCTTCTGGCCATACTAAAACAGATATACGAAAATTCTCCAACAATGAAGGTGCATGACACTAAGAAAACAGCCCTTGGTTTGTGACGTAGTCATAAATGATATCCTCTATATGCGCATGCAGGTCCTCGTCTGGATCTTCATTTTGTCTTTCCTCTAAGGCAGCTTTCAGGCTTTGTTTTTCATACGGGCTTAACGGATCAATGGCAACATTTCGGCCGTATTGGCGCAATGCCTGTCCCAACATTTTTTCGACAAATTTCTCCATTTTGATTCTCCTATCTTTATGGTTCGCTTTCATTCTACTAAATGTTTTCCTTCTCTCAAACCCTTGCATCATATTTTCTGTCAGACAAGAATCATTTACCAGTATAAACCGAACGTATTTTCGCATATAATAGCAGAAGCGAACATAAGTTCTTTTTAGAGGTGTGTATGATGAAAGAAAAAGTGATTTTTCTCGTTGACATGCAATCGTTTTATGCATCTGTAGAGAAAGCGGAAAATCCACATTTGAAAAATCAGCCGGTGATTGTTTCGGGTGATCCGGAAAGGAGGGGCGGAGTTGTATTGGCTGCATGCCCGCTGGCGAAACAAAAAGGGGTAGCCAATGCCTCACGCCTGTGGGAAGCGCAGGAAAAATGCCCTGAAGCGATTGTGCTTCGTCCTCGGATGCAGCGGTATATTGATGTATCACTGCAAATCACCGCCATTTTAGAGGAATATACAGATCTTGTGGAGCCCTATTCCATTGACGAGCAATTCATGGATATCACAGGCAGCCAGAAGCTGTTTGGGGCGCCCGAGGAAATTGCCAAAAGCATTCAAGACAGAATCATGCGGGAGGTCGGCATTTATGCCCGGGTCGGAATCGGCCCTAATAAAGCGCTCGCCAAGATCGCGTGTGACAATTTTGCCAAAAAGAATAAGAACGGTATTTTTACGTTAACGAAAGAAAATATGAAAACCGAGATGTGGCCGCTTCCGGTAGGGAGTATGTTTGGCGTTGGCAGCCGGATGAAACATCATTTAAATCGAATGGGCATTAGCACGATCGGCGGGCTTGCGGTTTTTCCACTCGAGCTTTTAAAAAAGAAATGGGGCATTAACGGACACGTGCTGTGGATGACGGCGAACGGAATCGACTATTCTCCTGTGTCAACGGCATCGCTGGACGGACAAAAAGCAATTGGCCACGGAATGACACTCCCGAGAGACTATGAACACTTTGACAAAGAAATAAAAGTCGTTCTGCTGGAGCTAAGTGAAGAGGTGTGCAGGCGAAGCCGGAACGCCGGGATGATGGGGCAGACGGTTTCGGTGAGCTGCAGGGGGGCTGACTTTGATTTGCCGACCGGCTTCAACCGGCAAGTGAAGCTGGCAGAACCGACCAATTCTACGCAGGATGTGTACCAGGCCGTATGCAGACTGTTTCTCAAGTTTTGGGACGGGAAGCCTGTCCGCCGCCTCGGGGTCAACCTCTCTCAGCTTTCATCTGATGAAGTATGGCAGCTCAATTTATTTCAGGATTATGCAAAGAAGATGAGCCTCGGCTATGTGATGGACGGGATTAAAAGCCGGTTCGGCGACACGGCGATCATCAGGGCGGCCTCACTGACAGCTGCAGGCCAGGCGTTTGAACGCGCGGCTAAAATAGGAGGGCATTATAAATGAATGAGCATTTAAAAAGAGGCAATCTGCTGTGGGAAGGAAGCCGGATGTTTCTGCCTGAACATAAACAAAGCCTGCTTGAGAGAAAACGCCATAAACAGAAGCTGCAAAAGCCGATCCTTGATTCGGATAAGCTGGAGGAGATGAACCAAACGCTTTGCACTGCGATGGAATTTGCTCAGGATATCACTGTCAGCTGCTTTCAGGATGGCGAAATTGTCACCTGCAGCGGGAAAATCTGCCGCTATGAGGAGTTTGAAAAGACAGTGTGGATCAAAGGAGACGCCGGCAAGCTCTGTAAGCTAAGACTTGATCAGGTGCTTGATATTTTTCTATAAATGTTCTCCCTCCCGGCGGCTGGAGGGGGAGAACTAGGTATGAAAAATAGCAAACATGTTCCCTCAGCAGTCTGAAAACGTATGATACAGAAAAGAAGGCATTTACAATTCCAGTCAGGCAAAATATAATTTTTATATTGTGAGAAAAAAGAGACATTCGTTTTGCCAGACGGAGGGAGAAATCGTAATGGATATTCGAACAATCACGTCTTCAGATTATGAAATGGTAACGTCTGTGATGAATGAATGGTGGGGCGGCAGGCAGCTGAAAGAAAAACTCCCGCGATTATTTTTTGAACATTTTCAGGACACCAGCTTTATTACACATGAACAAAACAGCATGACTGGATTTTTAATCGGATTTCAATCGCAATCAGATCCTGTAACGGCATACATCCATTTTTCCGGTGTGCATCCGGATTTCAGAAAAATGCAAATTGGAAAACAATTATACGATGTGTTTATTGAAACGGTTAAGCAGAGGGGATGCACCCGGGTAAAGTGCGTCACATCCCCGGTAAATAAGGTGTCAATCGCGTATCATACAAGACTTGGGTTTGAGATTGAAAAAGGCAGCAAAACAGTAAATGGCATCTCAGTATTTGCAAATTACGATGGACCGGGCCAAGACAGGGTTCTTTTTGTGAAAAACATATGAGGAGGAACCGCTATGGATTTTTTGTCAAAAACACCTGAGCCTCCTTATTATGCTGTTATCTTTTCTTCTGTCAAAAGTGAAAATGACGAAGCATATGGAGAAACAGCAGAGCGGATGGTTTCACTTGCGGCGAGCCAGCCCGGATTTTTAGGTGTGGAAAGCGTTCGCGAAGCGAATGGAACCGGCATCACAGTTTCCTATTGGGAGAGTATGGACGCAATCAATCATTGGAGGCATCACACCGAACACCAAGCAGCGAAAGAAAAAGGAAAAAGCGTGTGGTATGAATCGTATGCGGTCCGCGTCGCCAAAGTCGAAAAGCAGCGGCTGTTTTCGGGAGAAAACAAATGATTGCATTTCTTCAGCATAAGGAAGAGGCTGTGTCACGTGAGATTATTGACGTTCAAAAGCCAGCTTATGTAAAAGAAGCGGAGCTTATCGGTTTTGACGGAATCCCTGCTTTACACGAAAAAGCTGAGGATATCAGAGCCTCTCAGGAGCGATTTGCGGGATTCCGGGAAAACGGGAAACTGCTCGGCGTCATTTCATACGAGAAGTTTATGCATGAGCTGACCATTTGCAGGCTTGTTGTGCATCCCGACGGTTTCAGAAAAGGCATCGGACGAGCACTCGTGCAATTTGTTATTGATCAGAACGAAGACGCTGAGAAAATCGAGGTAGTAACAGCCGAGAAAAACAGCCCGGCCGTGTCGCTGTATACGCAGGCAGGATTTGAAAAGACGAAAATCGTCAAAGCGTCAGAGGGGCTTTTTCTGTCAGTCTTTCATCTCTATCCGAAAAGAAAGGTTGAAGTCGCTCACTACAATGAAGAATGGGCAAGACTGTTCAGTGAGGAAAAAGAGCGTCTGAAGCTGGTGCTCGGCCCGGAGATCATTGACGTGTATCATGTCGGAAGCACATCGATACCAAATATGGCGGCAAAGCCGGTCATTGATATCCTGATTGCAGTAAAGGATATCGCGGCCGTAAACCAATATGATTCGAAAATGACGGAGCTCGGCTATGCGCCAAAAGGAGAAAACGGCATTATTGGCAGACGCTATTTCCAAAAGGGCGGAAATAAGCGTACCCATCATGTCCATATCTATGAGGGAGGGCATCCTGCTATTGAAAGGCATTTGGTGTTCAGAGATTATCTCTCAGCTCATCCGGAAACAGCGAAGGAATACGCCGCGCTCAAAAAACAGCTGGCGGCCCAGTATCCGGACAATATCAAGCGGTATATACAGGGAAAAACCGATTGGATCAAGGCTGCAGAAGAAAAAGCGAAGCGGTGGAAAAAAGGCAGAAACAATGCGAACGGACGCGTGGTGTGCTACAATAGCGAAAATGAAAAAAACGGGGGTTTCACCTTATGAACATTCATGTGACAGATGCAGCAGCACAGGCACTGCAGCAAGCGCTTGATGCCAATCCGGGAAAAAAGGCGCAGCTCCGTTATGACGCTGAAGGATGCGGCTGCGCAGTAAGCGGTGTACCGACCATCTGGATGACAGAGGAATTAACGGGACAGTGTGAGCAGCTGGAAACGAACGGCATCCCGCTATATATCCAGTCGTCGCAAAAAGTGTTTTTTGACGATCAAATGACAATCGATTACAATGAGAAAGCCAAAACGCTGGCGCTGAAAAGTCCGGCTCAAATGCTCAGTCCAAGAATGAGCATATTAGTAAAGTAGGGAGACACGAAACGTGGAACAAAAGCTGAAGTCAATTAAGAATACAGCACAGAATAAAACGTGGGTATCCTTTCTGAACAAAAACCATCCCTACACCCTGCTGCACTGGTCAATCGGAGGAGCGGAATCCGTCAAGAAGGATGTTTGGCTTTTGCAGGATGAAATGACATTTGAAGCGCAGGAGTTTACTACGATAGACCTTGCGATTGAATGGATCAGTGAACATATGGATGGCATCACCGACGTTTTATGATGGAAAAGCGAAAGGCTAGGGGCCTTTCGCTTTTTACGTTATTTTGTCTAAAAAGGCTTGCACGGTTTTTCTATACGTGTCCCGATTTTTTGTATATGACATGGCGTGTTCTCCAGCTTCAGCAATATAGAGTTCCTTTGGACCGGGCTTTTTTTTAAAAAGCCGCTCGGTTGCAGAAACAGGAATATAATCATCGTGCCTGCTGTGAATAAAGAGAACCGGCTTTTCGATGGTATTGATGACAGCAAGCGGGGATACATCGCGTGCGCGGTAGCCGTCCCTGAACCGCAAAAAGGAGTCGGCAATGGGGAGGATCGGCCAGGAAGGCAGCCGGTATTCCACTTTTAGACGATACGCAAGCTGTTCCTCAAAGCTTGCAAACGGGCAATCGGCAATATAAAAATCAGCGCCATCGTCAGGATGTGCCCCTGCATACAGCAGGGCAGTCACTGCTCCCATTGATTCACCGTGGATTCCGACCAATCCGCGTTTACCGATTTTGTCTTTGACCCATTTGACGACCTCGTTTAAATCATCCTTTTCATAAAAACCATAGCTTGTAGTCTTTCCGCCGCTTTGTCCGTGCCGGCGATGATCGTAAATCACCACATTCCAGCCGAGATCAAGAAATAAATCCATATATTTGAGAGAGTTCAATATATTCACGGTCACGCCGTGGCAGATGATCATTGTTTTTGAGGTATCGTGTGGTGCAACATAGTAGCCTTTTATGTCATATCCGTATGCCGATGGAATCACAAAAGCCGTTTTCTCCATGCGTTCAAACGATTCAAATACATCATGCCCGTCATCTGTTTCTCTTTTCATAATCTCTTCGTCGTTTTTTTTCTTTATGAACATAATGATATTTGTAAAACAAATACCGATAGCAGCTACAGCTGCCAAGACAGCGCCGACAGCTAAAAGGAATCTTTTCAAAAGACACAGCACCTTTCAACTCTATTATAAATAACCTTCTAGCACCATTATACCTAAACGCTGCTGAGCCGTCAGAAAAATATGACAGCGTTTTTATGAAGAGAGACTTCTTGTTCAGCCTGAATCTCCATGATAAACTGGCTTCAAAACAAAAACACGGGGGAAGCGAGCATGAAAAAACAAAAATCTGCTGACAAACACCAGTTAAAGGACGATCTTCAATCCGATATAAAAGAAAAGCTGATGCAGATGAAAAGCCAATTGAAGGATGAGGATGAGAAGAGACAGGAAAGAAAGAAAGCGGAACAGATCAGAAAGAAAAAGGAGATCGAAAAAAACAAAAGCTTTGAACAGCTCCTTAATGAAAGCCAGCTCGATTGGCATCAATACAAATAAACCAGCACCCGGTCAGGTGCTGGTTTTCTTTATGAACGGTGCGCTTCGTAAACGTCTTGTTTCGTATAGAATTGGAGCGCTTTGATTTCCTGCTCGCTTAAGCGCCGCGCGTTTGCAGCCTGAACGTTTTCCTTCAGTTGCTCTAACTTGCTGGCACCGGTGATTACTGAGGCCACTGCCGGCTGCGCTAAAAGATACTGCAGCGACATTTCCGTCATGGTGAGGTCTGGAGCAACGCCGGCCATTGACTTACGGGCCTCTGCCAATTCTTCATAGGAATATGATAAGTACCCGTTTTGTTTCATGGTCTCCGAAGCTTGTTCAAGCGGTTTCTCAGTCAGCAGCCCTTTAGCGACCGGCCCCCTTGCCACGACACTGATCTGATGTTCCTCTAAAAGCGGGAGCCATTCCTCCGGCCGTCTGTCAAACAGGCTGAATTGCATCATAATGCTGACGATATTTGATTTTTTCACATATTCTTTAATGACGTTCGGGCGAATAGAAGAAATTCCATAATAACGAATGACACCTTCTTGTTTTAATTCTTCAAATGCCTCAATCGTTTCGTCAATGTTGTCTTCTATTGTGCCACCGTGAAGCTGATACAGATCGATATAATCCGTTTTCAGACGTGCTAAGCTCTTTTTCACTGCCTCTTTTATGTAAGCTTTTGAAGGGTCCCAATACCAGCCGTCATTTTTGTCACTCCACCGGTTTCCGGCTTTTGTGGCCAAAATGATGTCCTGGCGTCTGTTTTGAATTGCTTTGCCGACGATTTCTTCATTACGGCCGCGATCATACAAATCAGCTGTGTCCAAATAGTTGATGCCAAGCTCAATGGCTTCATCAAGGATCGACAGCGCCTTATTTGTTTCGGTTCCAAGGGACATACAGCCAAGTCCAACTTCGCTTATTTCTAAATCAGATGAACCTAGTTTGCGCTTTCTCATGTGCACACTCCTTTTTTAGGCTTTGTAATGACCGTAATATAAAGGAGCGGAGTTTTCAACTTTTACGGCTCGGAAATCCAATCTTTCACATACCGGAATGTGCGACCGTATTCCTTGAGCTTCGCCCGCACCTCCCACGCTTTCCCCACTAAAACGACGCCCTTTTGCATACGGTATACTTTCATAAAGGAGCCCCCTTTTCTCTAGTATGATAAAATGTATGGGGCATGATATAGAGACAGAACGGGAGATGAAGAAATGAAACACTTAGAAGAGAAAACAATTGCTAAAGAACAGATTTTTTCGGGTAAAGTTATTGATCTTTATGTAGAGGACGTCGAGCTCCCTAACGGAAAAACGAGTAAACGCGAAATTGTAAAACACCCTGGTGCGGTAGCGGTGCTGGCTGTCACAGACGAAGGGAAAATCATACTGGTGAAACAATTCCGGAAGCCCCTGGAACGGACGATCGTTGAAATACCGGCCGGAAAGCTGGAAAAAGGAGAAGAGCCGGAGTATACGGCGCTTCGGGAGCTGGAAGAAGAAACAGGATACACAGCGAAAAAGCTGACTAAAATGACAGCATTCTATACATCGCCCGGTTTTGCCGATGAAATTGTCCACGTTTTTCTTGCGGAAGAGCTGGCTGTGCTTGAAGAAAAACGGGAACTAGATGAGGACGAATTTGTTGAAGTGATGGAGGTGACGCTTGAAGACGCACTAAAGCTGGTTGAGTCGCGCGAGGTTTACGACGCGAAGACTGCCTATGCGATTCAATATCTTCAGCTGAAAGAAGCGCTGCAAGCATAAAAATGAAAAAGATTTACGCGGATTTACACATCCATATCGGTCGGACCTATACTGGAAGGGCTGTCAAAATAACAGGTGCAAAAACGCTGACGCTGGACCGGATTTTGGTTGAGGCCAGTGAATATAAAGGGATTGAACTTCTCGGAATTATTGACTGCCATTCCCCGGAAGTCATAATAGAGCTTGAGGAAGGCATTGCTTCAGGCAGGTATCACGAGCTTGAGGGCGGCGGAGTCCGTTATCGCAGCACAACTCTTTTATTGGGAAGCGAGCTGGAGATTTACGATGAAGCCTGCAGCGGGCCGATTCATGTGCTCGCTTTTATGCCGACACTTGCTGATATGAAACAATTTTCAGCCTGGCTTTCAGAACGGATGAAAAATATTCACTTAAGTTCACAGCGGATATACGAAACAGGCTTGAATCTTCAAAAAAAAGTAAAAGAAATGGGCGGATTGTTTATCCCCGCCCATATTTTCACGCCCCACAAAAGCTTGTACGGAAAAGGCGTTAAGTCAACTTTAACTGAGGTTTTTGATTCTTCTATGATAGATGCTGTCGAACTTGGTTTAAGCTGTGACACACCTATGGCTTCACGGGTATCTGAATTGAATAAATATTCATTTTTAACAAATTCTGATGCGCATTCCTTAGGGAAGATCGGCAGAGAATATAATGAACTATATGTGGCCTCAGCTGATTTTTCTGAGTTCGCTCTCGCATTAAAGGGCCAGGATAACAGGGAAATTACCGCCAATTACGGATTAGATCCGCTGTTGGGGAAGTATTATCAAACGGCTTGTGAAGTATGCGGAGAGCGTACTGAGAGCGGGGCAACGGCGTGCGCGGAATGCGGAAGTGCCAGATTGACAAAGGGTGTCAGCGAAAGGCTGTGCGAACTGAGTGATCAGTCTGGAAAGGGCAAAGCGCGTCCTAGATATGTCCACCAGATTCCGCTGCAATTTGTGCCGGGTGTCGGACCGAAAACCCTGGACAAGCTAAAAACGGCCTTTGGTACAGAAATGGCTGTTCTTCATGAGACTTCAGAGAAGGATCTGGCTCGGGTTGTTCCGCCGAAAACCGCCGCTCTTATTGTGAAAGCGAGGTCAGGAAAGCTTGAACTGAAAGCCGGAGGAGGAGGAACCTACGGGAAAGTTAAGTCGTGAGTGAAAATTAACTCAGTTCCTCCTGAACTTTTCTCTTTGTCCGGATAAAGGTGATCAGCTGTATTATTTCGTCTTCAGACAGCGGCTTGCCGTCAACAGCAATGTCAAGGCTGCTCCACGTGGTCAATTCAATGGTCTGAGGAGCAGTCTGCTTTTGCTTTGTGCGGCCTAAGAGATCATCGCAGGTTGTATCAAAAAGGTCTGCCAGCATTGCCAGGGCCTCAAGCGAAGGGCGGCGGTAGCCTGACTCGTATCCCGCGTATGTGCTTTTTGCGATACCCAGGAGGTCAGCCGTATATTGAAGCGACCAATTTTTCTTTTTTCTCAATTCAGTTAAACGATCTAAATTCATGGACTTCCGCTCCTTTTTCAACTTGAGCTGATTATATCATATAGGTATTCGGAAGTGTACGCGAATTGAATAATAATGTCTTGCGTATTTTATTTTCCGTGTCTATAATTGCATTAAAAGTATGCGAAAAGCGAATGCCTTCTCGCAAACCCATCTTTAGATATAGTGAAGAGGTGTATGGTATGAAAAAATTATTGATGTTGACAACTGGGGGAACGATCGCTTCAGTTGAAGGGGAAAACGGGCTTGCCCCGGGGGTGAAGGCTGACGAGTTGTTAAGTTACGTATCAAAACTTGATAACGATTACACGATGGAAACCCAATCGCTTATGAATATAGACAGCACCAATATGCAGCCTGAATACTGGGTGGAGATAGCGGAAGCTGTTAAGCAAAATTATGATGCCTATGACGGGTTTGTTATTACCCATGGTACAGATACAATGGCCTATACATCTGCCGCATTATCTTATATGCTGCAGCATGCTAAAAAGCCGATTGTGATTACAGGCTCGCAAATTCCGATTACCTTTCAAAAGACAGACGCCAAAAAAAATATTACAGATGCCATTCGCTTTGCCTGTGAAGGCGTAGGTGGGGTTTACGTTGTGTTTGACGGCAGAGTCATCCAGGGAACACGTGCGATCAAGTTAAGAACGAAAAGCTATGACGCGTTTGAAAGCATCAATTATCCATATATCGCTTTTATTACAGAAGACGGGATTGAATACAACAAACAAGTAACGGAACCTGAGAACGACGCCTTCACAGTTGACACTTCACTATGCACAGATGTTTGTCTGCTCAAACTGCATCCGGGCTTAAAGCCGGAAATGCTGGACGCTCTGAAAAGCATGTACAAAGGAATTGTCATCGAAAGTTATGGCAGTGGAGGCGTTCCATTTGAAGGCAGAGACATTTTGTCCAAAGTTAATGAACTGATTGACAGCGGCATTGTTGTCGTCATTACGACTCAATGCTTGGAAGAAGGCGAAGATATGAGCATTTACGAAGTCGGCCGCAGAGTCAATCAGGACTTAATTATCCGCTCTAGAAACATGAATACAGAAGCAATCGTTCCGAAATTAATGTGGGCACTGGGCCAATCCTCAGATTTGCCGATCGTGAAAAGAATTATGGAAACACCGATTGCCGATGACGTTGTCCTGTAAATTTCGCTAAAACCATAACCATTATAGAGAAAGTAGGTTAAAGATTATGTTAAACGGCCAAAAAGAATACCGGGTGGAAAAAGATTTCCTTGGAGAAAAACAAATTGAAGCAGATGTCTATTACGGCATCCAAACGCTGCGTGCTTCAGAAAACTTTCCGATTACGGGATATAAAATCCATGAAGAAATGATTAACGCGCTGGCGATTGTAAAAAAAGCTGCCGCACTTGCAAACATGGATGTAAAACGGCTGTATGAAGAAATTGGCCAAGCTATCGTACAAGCCGCTGACGAGATTCTGGAAGGCAAGTGGCACGACCAGTTTATCGTCGATCCGATTCAAGGCGGAGCTGGTACATCCATGAACATGAATGCGAACGAGGTCATCGGAAATCGCGCGCTTGAAATCATGGGTCATAAAAAGGGAGAATACATCCATTTAAGCCCAAACACACACGTTAATATGTCACAATCAACAAACGATGTATTTCCGACAGCCATTCATATTTCCACACTGAATCTGCTGGAAAAACTGCTGAAGACGATGGAAGACATGCATGTTGTGTTTAAACAAAAAGCCCAGGAATTTGATTCTGTTATTAAGATGGGACGGACTCACCTTCAAGATGCTGTTCCGATTCGCCTCGGCCAGGAATTTGAAGCATACAGCCGTGTTCTTGAGCGTGATATTAAACGTATTAAACAATCCCGGCAGCACCTGTATGAAGTCAACATGGGCGCTACTGCAGTCGGCACAGGACTGAACGCCGATCCTGAATATATCAAACAAGTTGTTAAACATCTTGCTGATATTAGCGGACTGCCTCTTGTCGGCGCTGACCATCTTGTCGATGCAACGCAAAATACAGACGCTTACACAGAGGTTTCTGCATCATTAAAAGTCTGCATGATGAACATGTCGAAGATCGCAAACGACCTTCGTTTAATGGCATCGGGACCGCGCGCCGGACTTGCGGAAATTTCTCTGCCTGCCCGCCAGCCGGGATCATCCATCATGCCGGGTAAAGTCAATCCGGTTATGGCGGAGCTCATTAACCAAATTGCGTTCCAGGTGATTGGAAACGATAATACCATCTGCCTAGCTTCAGAAGCAGGTCAGCTTGAATTAAACGTTATGGAGCCAGTGCTTGTCTTTAATCTGCTGCAATCGATCAGCATCATGAACAATGGGTTCCGTTCCTTCACTGACTATTGCTTGAAAGGCATTGAAGCTAATGAAAAACGCTTGAAGCAATACGTAGAAAAAAGCGCTGGAGTTATTACCGCTGTGAATCCGCATCTTGGTTATGAAGCGGCTGCCCGAATCGCCAGGGAAGCGATTATGACAGGCCAATCCGTCCGTGATCTTTGCCTTCAGCATGATGTGCTGACAGAAGAAGAATTGGATATCATTTTAAATCCATACGAGATGACAAAGCCAGGAATTGCTGGAAAAGAGCTATTAGAAAAATAAAATTTAAACAAAATGCAGCTTATTCATCTGTGAATAGCCGGGTGAATAAGCTGTTTACAAGCATAGGGATGAGGAAGTATAGTATACGTGTTGCACTATTTATTGAAAGCGTTTTAGCTTTTTTATTAAGGGGGACTTCTTTTGAAGGATGTAAGATTGCCAACACTATTTGAAATTATTATCGTACTAGGAGCATTTTTAGCACTTGTTATGTCGTTTACAGTCTTTATGGACTTGCCGATACAGCTTGCACTTTTTATTTCCTGGTTTATTGCAATGATTCTAGGAGTCAGACTGGGTTATTCTTATAAAGACTTGCAGAATGCGATTCTAAGCGGAATATCAAATGGTCTCGAAGCCGTTCTGATTCTCGTTTCAGTCGGAGCGCTCATCGGAACATGGATCGCCGGAGGCGTCGTGCCGACCTTAATTTATTATGGATTAGAATTTATTCATCCTAGTATCTTTTTACTCGCAACATTAATTATTTGTTCTATTATGTCTGTGGCGACAGGAACGTCATGGGGAACAGTAGGAACAGCCGGCATCGCCATGATCGCAATTGGTGAAGGCCTCGGAATTCCGCTTCCTCTTGTAGCTGGAGCCATTCTTTCCGGAGCTTACTTCGGGGACAAGCTGTCTCCTCTGTCTGACAGTACAGTTCTGGCTTCTTCATTATCAAAAGTAGATGTATTGGCTCACGTCAGAGCGATGCTTTATTTATCAATACCAGCATATGTGATTACGGCTATTCTCTTTACAGCTGTAGGATTTATGTACGGCGGGAAAAATATTGACCTCGACAA
Organism: Bacillus sp. LBG-1-113; assembly: GCF_020708615.1. Taxonomy (NCBI): domain Bacteria; kingdom Bacillati; phylum Bacillota; class Bacilli; order Caryophanales; family Bacillaceae; genus Bacillus; species Bacillus sp. LBG-1-113. The sequence continues at coordinate 646,039 of NZ_JAJFDG010000001.1, forward strand.
AGTTGAATTTTTGAAATCTTCTTTGCAGAATACATTTGACATTCATATTTGGATGCTGATTCCGGCTGTTGTTGTTATTGTCTTATTAGCGATGAAAAAGCCGTCTATGCCGGTTATCGTAATTGGTGCATTGCTTGGCGCTGTCTGGGCTGCTGTTTTCCAAGACATGAATTTCGCGGATGCGATTGCAACAGCGTACAACGGCTTCTCTATTAAAACAGATGTTGAATTTTTAAACGGCCTCTTAAACCGCGGAGGCATCGTAGGCATGCTCGGTTCTCTCGTCGTGATTATTTTTGGCCTAGGCTTTGGCGGGTTGCTTGAGAAGCTAGGTGTGTTAAAAGTCATTGTTTCATTGTTTGAAAAAAAATTGACATCAGCAGGCAATGTGACATTATCTACGCTGATTGTAGCATTTTTGGCGAACATCTTCGGGTGTGCCATGTATGTATCTCTTATTTTGACACCGAAGATCATGGAAGACAGCTATGACCGTTTGCATCTGGACAGAAGAGTTCTATCCCGTAATTCAGAGGTCGGAGGAACTTTGACTTCAGGTATGGTGCCTTGGTCTGATAACGGCATTTACATGGCCGGGATTTTAGGAGTTTCTACCTTCTCTTATCTGCCGTTTATGTGGCTCAGTTTTGTCGCAATAGGTCTTGCCATTATCTACGGTTATACAGGAAAATGTATATGGTATACGAAAAACGATACAGCTCAAGCTGAAAAACTTGGCTAAGGGGAGGATCACTGAATGATAGCGAAACACATGATTCGGACACTGATGATAGAAACGCCTTCGGTTCCCGGAAATCTCGGAAGAGTGGCAACAGCAATCGGCCTTCTGGGCGGAGACATTGGTGATGTGGAGACGGTTAAAGTCGGACCCAATTACACGATGCGCAATATTACTGTGCAAGTGGAAAACGAAGAACAGCTTCAGGAAGTGATCATGGCTGTTCAGGCTCTTGGCGAAGGGATCAGGCTTCACACGGTATCTGATGAAGTCCTGTCTGCCCATGAAGGCGGAAAAATTCAAATGAAAAGCAAAATGCCAATCCGTTCGCTGGCAGAGCTCGGGCGCGTCTATACTCCTGGGGTAGCAGACGTCTGCAGACTGATCGAGAAAGAACCTGAAAAGGCTGATATCTACACGACAATCAGCAACTCGGTCGCAATTGTAACCGATGGAACAGCGATTCTCGGCCTTGGAAACATCGGCGCTGTGGCGGGAATGCCTGTTATGGAAGGAAAGGCAGCGTTGTTTGATCAGCTGGCAGGGATCAGCGGTATCCCGATTTTGCTGGATACAAGTGATCCTGAAGAAATCATCAATACGGTAAAACATATTTCACCAGGATTTAACGGCATCCTGCTTGAGGATATCGGGTCACCGCATTGCTTCGAAATTGAAGATCGCCTAAAAGAGGAACTCAGTATCCCTGTCATGCACGATGATCAGCATGGAACAGCTGTCGTTACGCTGGCAGCTGCCATTTCGGCATGTAAAAGCGCGGGTGTTGACTTGAAAGAAGCAAAAGTGGGGCAGATCGGCCTCGGCGCAGCGGGCGTAGCCATCTGCCGGATGTTTATGGCTTACGGCGTCAAAGCTGTATGCGGTACAGACAAATCAGAGTCGGCGATGAGTCGTCTTGAGCAATACGGCGGACAGACAGCTGCAAGTATCGAAGAGTTAATGGAAACATGTGATATTGTCATTGCCACAACAGGAGTTCCTGGGTTAATTAAACCTGAATTCGTACGATCTGGCCAGGTCATCTTGGCATTATCCAATCCGAAGCCGGAAATAGAGCCTGAGGCTGCTTTGCAGGCCGGCGCAGCGTATGCAGCTGACGGGCGTTCTGTGAATAATGTGCTTGGCTTCCCGGGTATATTCAGAGGCGCACTGAATGCCAAAAGCAAGGAGATCAATCACGATATGCTTGTGGCGGCAGCAGAGGCCATTGCAGCCTGCACAAAGCCAGGCGATGTGGTTCCGCAGCCGCTGGATTCAAAGGTCCATCACGAAGTGACTGCCGCCGTTGAACGCGCCGCTCTTACAGCGGTCAAACATTAAAATGAAACAGCACCTGGCATGACAGGTGCTGTTTTTACTTACTGGTTCAATACATTTTAATAACAGGTTGCATTTGCTATAATGAATCAAAATGAAATAGGGAGTGATCAACATGGCAAAAAGCCGAGCGAAAAGAAAACGGGAGCATCTGCTTAGAAACAGTGGACGGGACGCCTTATTATCAAGAGGCAGTTCTCCATCCTTCAGCACGCATGAAAGAATGGCAAAAAGCAAACAAGACATATTGAATAAAAGAAAGCATAAACACAAAAATCCTTATGATCAAAATGCATTTGATGATAGGGATTTTTTTATGTCCGAAACAGCCGCCTAGCAATCTCTATCGTTTCTTTTTGAAAAAGAGCATGTTTTTCCGTTTCTTTCATACAATCTATTAAATCAAATCAATAGAGCGGGCGGGAGGAAACGATATGCGGAAAATTTCTTATAAGGACATGTTTCTCGGACATGTAAAGGATCATCTCTCACTTTATATATTTGTGTCTGTCCTGTTTTTCATGGGTGTGATTTTTGGCGCTATCATTGTCAACAGCATGACGATCAGCCAGAAAGAAGATTTATATTATTATTTAAGCCAATTTTTTGGACAGCTATCAGACGGAAAACAGGCTAGCTCATCCGATATGTTTTGGCAAAGTATTTTTCATAATGTAAAATATTTAGGGCTGATGTGGATTTTAGGAATTTCTGTGATTGGCATGCCTATCATTTTCATTATGATTTTTCTAAAAGGAATTGTCGTCGGATTTACTGTTGGGTTTCTCGTCAACCAGATGGGAATCAGCGGTTTTTTCTTATCCTTTGTCTCGGTTTTGCCGCAAAATGTGCTGCTTATTCCGGCTTACCTCATTATGGGCACGTGTGCGATTGCCTTTTCTTTAAAGCTGATCAGGCAGCTGTTCGTCAAACGAAGTCTGCATGATGCGCCGATCCAGTGGTTCGGGCGATATGCCATTGTTCTCCTGATCATTTTATTTTTAGCGCTGATCTCGTCTCTCTTTGAAGCATACATGTCGCCAGTTTTGATGGAAAAGCTGACATCGCGACTTTTTTAAAAACATTATTAAAAGAAAATCATTTTATTTATCAGTTTATAATAATTATAGTTGGAACTCCGCGCTTATTTTGTTATAATGAGTCATGGAATGCGGCGTAGGAGGGAAAGACATGGAAAACCGTATTGATCGAATTAAGAAACAGTTGCACTCATCCAGCTACAAACTTACGCCTCAGCGTGAAGCGACAGTAAGAGTGCTGCTTGAAAACGAAGAAGACCATTTAAGCGCAGAAGATGTATACCTCCTCGTAAAAGAGAAATCTCCTGAGATCGGTCTCGCAACAGTATACCGTACGCTTGAATTACTAACTGAATTAAAAGTCGTTGATAAAATTAACTTTGGAGACGGCGTGTCCCGTTACGATCTTCGTAAGGAGGGTGCAGCTCACTTTCATCACCACTTGGTGTGCATGGAGTGCGGAGCCGTTGATGAAATTGAAGAAGATTTGCTTGAAGACGTAGAAGAAGTCATTGAACGTGATTGGAAATTTAAGATTAAAGATCATAGATTGACGTTTCACGGCATTTGCCACCGCTGCAACGGAAACGATACGGAATAGTCGATGCCGGGCTCGAACCTTTTCTCTTGGGGAAAGGGTTTTTTGCTGTTTCGACGTATAAATCCTTTCTGGTTTGGCATATGGTTTAAATAACAGGAACCATAGAGAAAGGATCGATTGGGACATGGGAAGATTCCTAAAAACGGCTGTTGACACATTGAAGGTTTTTATACTGTTCACAGGTTTTACCGCTCTCTTCTATTATGCTATGATATGGGTAAATCAAGAGTATGAAAACTATCATCGGTACGATAAACCGGAAGGCTCCGCCGTAAAAGTTGTTGAAATGGATGCGGAAGAAAAAGGCGGATGGTTTGACCGGTTAATCTTTTTTTACCAAAACGGGGAGTAGATCTAGAGTGAAAGATCAAATAAAGGATTTCATCCACTACGTCATGGTAGAGAGAGGGCTTTCTCAAAATACGGTCGTATCCTATGAGCGTGACTTGAAAAGCTATTCTCTTTATTTAACAGAAACCCTTCATGTCAACAATTGGAACGATGTGACCCGTATACATATTATCCAATATTTGAAGCACTTGAAGGAGTCGGGGAAATCCGGAAAGACTTCAGCGCGGCATTTGGCATCGATTCGCTCTTTTCATCAATTTTTGCTTAGGGAAAAGGTGACGGACAAAGACCCTTCCGTACATATCGAAACACAAAAAACGGAACGGGTGCTTCCAAAAGTGCTGGCGCTGAACGAGGTTGAACGGCTGTTGGACACGCCTAAGCTTACGAGCCCTTTTGGCTATCGGGATAAAGCGATGCTGGAGCTGCTTTATGCCACAGGTATCCGGGTCAGTGAAATGATCGAATTGAAAACGACGGATGTCCATTTGTCAATGGGATTTGTCCGCTGCTTCGGAAAAGGGAGGAAAGAGCGGATTGTGCCGATCGGTGAAACCGCTGCTTCTGCTATTGAAGAATATATGACGAAAGCCCGCGGGAAACTGCTAAAGAACAAAGTGTCTGACGCTCTCTTTTTAAATCATCACGGAAAGCAGATCAGCCGCCAGGGGTTTTGGAAAAATCTGAAGAAAATCGCGCTCGAAGCTGGAATCAAAAAAGAGCTCACCCCGCATACACTCAGGCATTCATTTGCAACGCATCTGCTTGAAAACGGGGCTGATTTAAGAGCGGTGCAGGAAATGCTGGGCCATGCGGATATATCTACGACGCAAATCTATACGCATGTGACGAAAACAAGGCTGAAGGATGTGTACAAGCAGTACCATCCGCGCGCCTAGCCGCAGCGGGCTGCGGCTTTTTTCTTTAGGACCGACAGAAAATAATGAAGTTTCTCATTATTTTCAAATGCATTGTCAACGGGAATGAAAACGGTTTATACTTGAGTTGTCAGACCTCTAGGAGATACAATAGACGTATAGAAAAAAGGAGGCTTTTAGGATGCCTGCATACAAATATAATCGTGTGTTTTTAATCGTAATGGATTCAGTCGGAATTGGCGAAGCGCCAGATGCCGCCGACTTTAATGACGTAGGCGCCAATACGCTCGGGCATATTGCTGAGCACATGAACGGACTACATATGCCGAATATGGCAAAACTCGGCCTTGGTCTTATTGGTGATATCAAGGGCGTTGAAAAATCAGAACAGCCGCTCGCGTACTATGGAAAAATGCAAGAAGCGTCAAACGGCAAAGATACAATGACAGGCCATTGGGAGATCATGGGCTTATACATTGATAAACCGTTTAAAGTGTTCCCGGAAGGCTTTCCTGATGAGTTGCTTCAGGAGCTGGAAAAAAGATCGGGCCGCAAAATTATCGGAAACAAGCCGGCTTCTGGCACAGCTATTTTGGATGAACTCGGTGAAGAGCATATGGAGACAGGCGCATTAATTGTGTACACTTCAGCTGACTCTGTACTGCAAATTGCCGCTCACGAAGAAGTCGTTCCGCTTGAAGAACTGTACAGCATTTGTGAAACGGCGAGAGAGCTGACACTTGATCCGAAATATATGGTAGGCCGCATAATCGCACGGCCGTTCGTCGGCGAGCCGGGACATTTCAAACGGACGCCAAACCGCCACGACTATGCGCTTAAGCCGTTTGACCGCACTGTGATGAATGAATTGAAAGACAGCGGCTTAGATGTCATTTCAATCGGAAAAATCTCTGATATTTATGATGGTGAAGGAATTACGTCTTCCCGCAGAACGGTATCCAATATGGACGGAATGGACAAAGTGGTTGACACGCTCGGAGAAGACTTTACGGGTCTGAGCTTTGCAAACCTTGTTGATTTTGACGCCTTATACGGCCATCGCCGTGATCCTCAAGGCTACGGACGCGCACTTGAAGAATTTGATGCTCGTCTTTCGGAAGTATTCGAAAAAATGAAAGATGATGATCTGTTAATCATTACAGCCGACCACGGCAATGATCCGATTCATCATGGAACAGACCATACACGCGAGTATGTGCCGATTCTTGCATACAGCAAAAAACATAAGAAAGCGCAAATGCTGCCGCTTGCAGATACATTTGCTGATATCGGTGCAACCATCGCGGATAATTTCCAAACAAAAAAACCGAAATATGGTAAAAGCTTTTTATCTTTATTACAATAGGGGGACTGTTTCTTGAAAGACAGAATCGAACGCGCAGCCGCTTTTATTAAGCAAAACTTGCCTGAATCACCAAAGATCGGCCTTATTCTAGGCTCAGGTCTTGGTATTTTGGCTGATGAAATCGAAAATCCTGTTAAGTTAAAATATGAGGATATCCCGGAATTCCCGGTATCAACGGTTGAGGGACACGCCGGACAGCTTGTGCTTGGCACACTTGAGGGAGTTAGTGTCATCGCCATGCAGGGCCGCTTTCATTTCTATGAAGGCTATTCAATGGAAAAAGTCACTTTTCCTGTTCGCGTCATGAAAGCGCTTGGTGTCGAGGCTTTGATCGTGACAAATGCGGCAGGGGGCGTAAACACTGAGTTCCGTGCGGGAGACTTAATGATCATTACAGACCACATCAACTTTATGGGGACAAACCCATTAATCGGGCCAAACGAAGCAGATTTCGGCGCCAGATTTCCTGATATGTCGTCAGCCTATGATAAAGATCTTTCCAGCCTGGCTGAAAAAATGGCGAAAGACCTTAACATTCCAATTCAAAAAGGTGTGTATACTGCTGTGACAGGTCCTTCCTACGAAACACCGGCAGAAGTGCGCTTTTTAAGAACGATGGGCTCTGATGCAGTCGGCATGTCTACCGTACCGGAAGTAATTGTGGCAAACCATGCGGGTCTCCGTGTACTCGGCATTTCCTGCATTTCGAACGCAGCAGCCGGAATTTTGGATCAGCCTTTATCTCACGACGAAGTCATGGAAGTGACAGAAAAGGTGAAAGCCGGATTCTTGCAGCTTGTGAAGGCGGTAATTGCTAAGTACGAATAAAAATGGAATCCAGAAAAGATAAGAAGACAGCTGTTTCTAAGTGAAACAGCTGTTTTTTTTATGTCGAAAAAGTCCCGAAACATTTTCCAACAGTGGTGTATAAAACCATTCAGCTTGGAAAAAATAAAAAGGATTATGAAATGGAGGGCTTTTGAGATGAAACGTCTTTTATCCACTTTGTTGATTGGTATGATGCTGCTTACATTTGCACCGTCCGCATTTGCAAAACAAGACGGAAAACATACATCGGAGCTTGCTCATGAAGCCAAGTCTGCGGTGCTGATAGAACGTGATACTGGTAAAGTGCTTTACAACAAGAACAGCCGCGAGAGACTGGCGCCTGCAAGTATGACAAAAATTATGACGATGCTTTTAATCATGGAAGCCTTAGACGAAGGAAAAATCAAAATGAGTGATAAGGTCCGTACGAGCGAACATGCGGCTTCAATGGGCGGATCACAGATTTTTCTTGAACCCGGGGAAGAAATGACCGTTAAAGAAATGCTTAAGGGAATTGCGATCGCATCTGGAAATGACGCATCTGTAGCGATGGCAGAATTTATTTCAGGCTCCGAGGATGAATTTGTGAAAAAAATGAACAAAAAAGCGAAAGAGCTGGAATTAAAAGATACATCCTTTAAAAACCCGACCGGCTTGACCGAGGAAGGGCATTACAGCTCGGCTTATGACATGGCAATTATGGCTAAGGAATTATTGAAATATGAATCAATCACCAAGTTCACAGGTACGTATGAGGATTACTTACGTGAAAACACAGATAAAAAGTTTTGGTTAGTGAATACTAATCGGCTTATCAAATTTTATCCTGGTGTAGACGGCGTAAAAACTGGCTATACAGGAGAAGCGAAATACTGCCTGACTGCTTCGGCTAAAAAAGGGAACATGCGGGCGATTGCCGTTGTATTCGGGGCAAGCACGCCTAAGGAAAGAAATGCGCAAGTCACAAAGATGCTTGATTATGCTTTTAGCCAATATGAGACACATCCTTTATACAAGCGAAATGAAACGGTAGCAAAAGCAAAGGTCAAAAAAGGGAAACAAAAAGTGATAGAACTCACCACTTCTGAACCGATTTCCGTATTGACGAAAAAAGGCGAGGATATGAAACATGTGAAAAAAGAAATTAAAATGAACAACAATGTAAGCGCTCCGGTTCAAAAAGGCCAAGAGCTTGGCACGCTGGTGCTGAAAAAGGACGGAAAAGTGCTTGCAGAAAGTCCTGTCGTTGCTAAAGATGATATGGAAAAAGCCGGATACTTAACGTTTTTAAAAAGGGCGATGGGAGATTGGACAAAATTTAAGTAATTATGCCGAATGATCACTAGTTTTGTCACGGTGAAGGAATTCATTCCCCCGAAATCGAAACACTCATTATCCGATCATATCAAGGAGGAATGAGCATGAGCCTTGGAATTGACATGCATGTCAAAGAATCAGTGCTTTGTATTCGATTAACAGGCGAACTCGATCACCATACGGCTGAAACGCTGAAACAAAAAGTAACGGAATCATTGGAAAAGGATGATATTCGTCATATCGTGCTGAATCTGGAGGACCTTTCCTTTATGGACAGTTCGGGGCTTGGCGTTATTTTAGGCAGATACAAACAAATTAAGCAAATTGGCGGGGAAATGGTCGTTTGCGCCATCTCTCCGGCAGTGAAACGGCTGTTTGATATGTCTGGCCTGTTTAAAATTATTCGCTTTGAACAATCTGAGCAGCAGGCACTGCTCACACTGGGGGTGGCATCATGAAAAATGAAATGCACCTTGAATTTTCCGCCCTCAGCCAAAATGAATCGTTTGCACGTGTGACAGTTGCTTCATTTATTGCGCAGCTTGACCCGACCATGGATGAACTCACTGAGATCAAAACTGTGGTGTCAGAAGCGGTGACGAACGCCATCATCCATGGCTATGAAGAAAATGGCGATGGAAAAGTATATATCTCGGTGACGCTGGAAGATCATGTCGTATATATGACCATCCGTGATGAAGGGCTCGGCATTACAGATCTGGAAGAAGCCCGCCAGCCTTTATTCACGACAAAGCCTGAGCTGGAGCGTTCTGGAATGGGCTTTACCATTATGGAAAACTTCATGGATGATGTCAGTATCGATTCATCACCCGAAATGGGGACAACGATTCGCTTAACAAAGCACTTATCAAAAAGCAAAGCGCTTTGTAATTAAGGAGATTTGTTATGGATGTGGAGGTTAAGAAAAACGGTAAGAACGCTCAGCTGAAGGACCATGAAGTAAAAGAATTAATCAAACAGAGCCAAGATGGCGACCAGCAGGCAAGAGACCTCCTCATAGAAAAAAACATGCGTCTTGTTTGGTCTGTCGTACAGCGGTTTTTAAACAGAGGATATGAGCCTGATGACCTCTTTCAGATTGGCTGCATCGGGCTGTTAAAATCTGTTGATAAATTTGATTTAACCTATGATGTGCGGTTCTCGACATATGCAGTGCCGATGATTATCGGCGAAATCCAGCGTTTTATCCGTGATGACGGAACTGTCAAGGTGTCAAGATCATTAAAAGAGCTTGGCAACAAAATCCGCCGAGCGAAAGATGAACTTTCAAAAACACTGGGCAGGGTGCCGACCGTACAGGAAATCGCCGAACATTTGGAAATTGAAGCTGAAGATGTCGTGCTTGCCCAAGAGGCAGTAAGAGCTCCGTCTTCGATTCATGAGACAGTTTATGAAAATGACGGAGATCCAATTACCCTTCTTGACCAAATCGCTGATCACTCAGAAGAGAAATGGTTTGACAAAATTGCGCTGAAAGAGGCCATAAGCGATTTAGAAGAAAGAGAAAAATTAATCGTCTATCTTCGGTATTATAAAGATCAGACGCAGTCAGAAGTTGCTGAGCGGCTGGGGATATCCCAGGTGCAGGTATCCAGGCTTGAAAAGAAAATATTAAAGCAGATCAAGGTTCAAATGGATCATACGGAAAGCTAGTCTGTCACTGCAGGCTGGCTTTTTGTTTTGCAAAAGCGTGGTAATTTATGGTCTTTTCAAGCGGATGAATGAGAACAAAATCGAACCACATACTACATATATAACCACCGAAAGATGGTGATCAATGATGGAACGACGACTATTTATCAGGCTTCGCCACCGAGTTTTGGCACATCCGGGGGATATCATAACGGTCGGGGATGCCGCGCAAATAGAAGGGCAGCATCAGCTGAAAAAGAAACTCTCGGCTATGCCGCTTTATCAGGTGAGCGAAAAAGATAAAAATATCGTAATTCTGGATATCATAAAAGTGCTCAAAGCCATTCATCAGCAGGATCCCACTCTTGACGTTCAAACTGTGGGCGGAGCTGAAACCATTGTTGAAATTCAATATCAGAAACGGCACATATCAACCGTTCTTTTTATTGGTGTCTGGCTGCTGCTGTTTATCGGATCGTGCCTAGCCATCATGAATTTCCATGAGGATGTCAGCATGGGGGATGTTCATATTGCACTATATGAAATCATAACCGGAGAGCGGAATGACTATCCATATTTACTTCAAATCCCTTACAGCATCGGTTTGGGACTGGGGATGATCGTGTTTTTTAACCACATTTTTAAAAAGCGCCTTAATGAAGAGCCCAGCCCGCTAGAGGTTGAAATGTTTAACTATCAGCTTGATCTCGATCAATATGTGGCCATGCATGAAAATGAAGAAACAATAAAGGATCTGCATGATCGTTAGTGTATTGTTCATCATTTTTGTCGGGCTCGGCGGGGGCATCACGGTCGGGGCTGGTTTCGTGGCTTTTTTAACCGTGATGGGAATCATTCCGCGTCTGATGCAGCTCACCAAAACGATGAGATTTGTTCAAGCTTATGAAGCGGCTGTTATTCTCGGTGCGGTTTGCGGGGGATGGGAAACACTGCATATGCACCATCTCTTTTTATCAAAATGGCTTGCCATACCGGTCGGGCTGTTGGCCGGAGTATTTGTCGGGATGCTTGCAGCCGCGCTGACAGAAGTGTTAAATGTCCTGCCGATCTTGGCTAAACGAATCGGCCTCAGAAGTAAAATCATTATTCTATTAATGGCCATTGTCATTGGGAAAATCGCGGGATCTTTATTTCATTGGCTGTATTTTATTCATCATCCATAAGGAGGTTTCAATATGACAAACATAAAAGAAAACTACAAATCAAAAGTAAAAACATATCAGCCAAAGCCGCCTTACGTATGGAACTGTGTAAAAGCCTTTCTTGTAGGCGGTTTGATCTGCATGATCGGGCAAGGTCTGCAGAATTTTTATATCCATTTTTTTAATTTTAACGAAAAAACGGCAGGAAACCCTACTGCAGCGACGCTGATTCTATTGTCAGCATTGCTTACCGGATTGGGTATTTATGACAGAATTGGCCAGTTTGCAGGCGCAGGATCAGCTGTACCTGTCACCGGCTTTGCCAACAGTATGGCAAGTGCGGCTCTTGAGTATAAAAGCGAAGGTTTAGTATTGGGAGTGGCGACAAACATGTTTAAACTGGCGGGAAACGTCATCGTATTTGGTGTTGTGGCTGCTTACATCGTCGGAATGATTCGGTTTGCTTTTGAGAAACTGATGTCATAGGAGGAGAAAGAAATGAAATTAACAGGAAAGCAAACCTGGGTGTTTGAGCATCCCTTATTTGTCAATGCAGCGGGAACAGCAGTAGGGCCTAAGGAAAAAGACGGTCCGCTCGGTTCTTTATATGATAGAACCTATGACGACATGCACTGTAATCAAAAAAGCTGGGAAATGGCTGAAAGGCAGCTAATGGAGGACGCTATTAATACGGCGCTGCAAAAAAACAATTTGAAAAAAGATGATATTGATCTTTTGCTTGCAGGCGATCTGTTGAATCAAAATGTCACAGCCAACTATGTGGCAAGGCATCTGAAAATCCCGTTTCTTTGCATGTTTGGCGCATGCTCAACATCAATGGAAACAGTTGCTGTTGCATCTGCCTTAGTCGACGGCGGATTTGCAAATCGGGCGATTGCTGCTACGAGCAGTCACAATGCCACGGCCGAAAGACAGTTCCGCTATCCGACGGAATACGGCGGGCAAAAACCGGATACTGCGACTTCTACTGTAACTGGAAGCGGTGCGGTTGTCATCAGTCAAACACCAAGTGATATTCAAATTACAAGTGCAACTGTAGGGAAGGTGGCTGACTTAGGAATTACCGACCCGTTTGATATGGGATCAGCCATGGCTCCTGCTGCTGCTGATACCATTAAACAGCACTTTCAAGACATGAACCGCACAGCAGACGACTACGATCTTATCCTGACGGGAGACCTTTCCGGCGTCGGTTCTCCTATTGTGAAAGATATCCTGAAAGAAGAGGGATATCCGGTCGGCACTAAACATGATGATTGCGGGCTTCTAATTTATACACCGGACCAGCAGGTGTTTGCCGGAGGAAGCGGATGCGCTTGTTCCGCGGTTGTAACCTACTCACATATTTTCAAGCAGCTGCAAGAAGGAAAATTAAACCGTGTTTTCGTAGTAGCAACCGGGGCGCTGTTAAGCCCGACCATGATCCAGCAAAAACAAACCATTCCGACCATCGCACACGGGGTTGTATTTGAACGTGCAGGAGGTGCATCTTAAGTGGACTATCTTTTGGCTTTTGTTTGCGGAGGCGCTATTTGTATTGTCGGGCAGCTGTTGCTGGACATATTTAAATTGACGCCTGCCCATGTTATGACATCCTTTGTCGTCATCGGGGCGATTTTAGATGGTTTTGGCATTTACGATAAATTTATTGAGTTTGCTGGAGGAGGCGCCACGGTTCCGATTGTCAGCTTTGGCCACAGTCTCCTGCACGGTGCCATGCACCAGGCACATATACACGGATTTATCGGAATCGGTATGGGGATATTCGAGCTGACATCTGCCGGTATCTCAGCAGCCATTCTATTCGCCTTTATCGTTGCTGTTATTTTTAAACCGAAAGGATAATGCCGAGATGACGACAAAACGCAAGGTCATTCTGGTAACAGACGGAGATGTGTATGCCGCTAAAACAATTGAATACGCCGCAAGACGAGTTGGAGGGAGATGTATTTCTCAATCAAAAGGCAATCCCTCCACCCGCAGCGGTGCCGAGCTTGTCAGGCTGATTACATCAGCGCCGTATGACCCTGTATTTGTCATGTTTGACGACTCCGGCCTTCAAGGAGAGGGACCGGGAGAAACCGCTCTGACCTATGTGGCCACCCATCCGGCAATTGAAGTGCTCGGTGTAATTGCGGTAGCGTCTAAAACCCATCAGGCTGAGTGGACTAGGGTTGACGTAAGCATTGACCGCAATGGAGAGATAACAGAATACGGCGTGGATAAAATCGGAGAGAGGGAATTTGATGAACACAGAATGAACGGAGATACGGTTTATTGCCTTGATAAACTTGATCTGCCGCTTATCGTCGGTATCGGGGATATTGGCAAAATGGGCAGGAAAGACGATATCTCGAAAGGTTCGCCAATCACCATGAAAGCGGTCGAGTTTATTTTAGAAAGGAGCGGGTATCATGCCGGACAAAAAGGAAGAGAAAATCCGGGTTTATCGGAATCCGGACAAAAATGAAGCTTATTTTAAAAATCGCGTCGGAATGGGTATCAGCTATGATGTAGGTGTTCGCAAGCTTACCATTTTAGACAGAGAAGTTCAGCTGTACTATTTGAATGGATTATGTGACACTGCCTTTATCATTCACTTAATGAGAGAGCTTGTTGCGATTAACAACCGGACAGGAAAAGAGGACCCTGAAGAGCTGGTCGATATCGTTGAAAACAGGCTGCTCAACGCTCAGGTCGAAAAAGTAAAAACGCTGGATGAAACCACCGACCAAGTGCTGTCCGGGTTAGTCGCAGTCATTGTCGAAGATGCAGGATTTGCTTTTATCATCGATGTCAGAAGCTATCCGGGAAGAAATCCGGAAGAACCGGATACGGAAAAGGTCGTCAGGGGGGCCAGAGACGGATTTGTTGAAAATATCGTCGTCAATACAGCGCTTCTCAGAAGACGGATCAGGGACGAACGCCTTCGTGTCAAAATGACAAAGGTTGGCGAGCGTTCAAAAACGGATCTGAGCATTTGTTATATAGAAGACATTGCAGATCCGGATCTGGTTGATATCGTGGAAAAAGAAATTGCCGCCATTGATGTAGACGGATTAACAATGGCAGACAAAACAGTCGAAGAGTTTATTATCAAACAAAGCTACAACCCGTTTCCGCTCGTCCGTTATACAGAAAGGCCCGATGTGGCGGCCAATCATGTACTTGAAGGCCATGTCGTGATTATAGTAGATACATCGCCGAGTGTGATTATAACGCCGACAACCTTATTCCATCATGTTCAGCATGCTGAGGAATACAGACAGGCTCCTTCTGTGGGAACCTTCTTAAGATGGGTGCGATTTTTCGGCATTCTTGCTTCTACTTTATTTCTTCCCATCTGGTTCCTCTTTGTTCTTCAACCGGAACTGCTGCCAGAGAATCTAAAATTTATCGGATTAAATAAAGATATGCACATCCCGATCATTCTGCAAATTTTCTTAGCTGATTTAGGAATTGAGTTTCTCAGAATGGCGGCTATTCACACACCGACCGCTTTATCTACCGCAATGGGATTAATTGCCGCAGTTCTAATCGGGCAAATTGCCATAGATGTGGGGCTGTTCTCTCCTGAAGTCATACTGTATGTCTCGCTTGCCGCTATCGGAACCTTTACAACGCCAAGCTATGAATTAAGCCTGGCAAATAAAATGGCCCGTCTTACACTAATGATATTAGTGGCGCTCTTTCATGTAAAAGGGCTCGTTATAGGATTTACTGTGCTAATTATTGCCATGGCCAGCATAAAATCCCTTCAAACTCCATACTTATGGCCGCTCATTCCGTTTAACGGAAAGGCGCTGTGGCAGGTGCTGATTCGCACGGCGAAACCTGGTGCGAATGTAAGACCAAGCATTGTTCACCCAAGAAATCGCTTAAGGCAGCCTACTAATTCATAATCGCATTGAAACTGACTGAAGAGTATGATAATGTATGTCTTAATTATGAAAGGACGGTCCATAAAACTGTCCTTTTCACCCATAAGCGGAGAAAGAGGGAATGACATTGTTCTTACACGGCACTAGCAGACAAAATCAACATGGGCATTTGGAAATTGGAGGTGTGGACGCTCTCTATTTAGCTGAAACATACGGCACGCCTCTTTACGTATATGATGTGGCTTTAATACGTGAGCGTGCTAAAAGCTTTAAGCTGGCATTTACAACTGCAGGTCTGACAGCGCAGGTCGCGTATGCGAGCAAGGCATTCTCTTCTGTTGCGATGATTCAGCTTGCTGAGGAAGAAGGGCTTTCCTTAGATGTCGTGTCTGGAGGAGAACTTTACACAGCTGTTGCAGCGGGATTCCCGGCGGAGCGCATCCACTTCCACGGAAATAACAAAAGCAGGGAAGAACTGCGAATGGCACTTGAACACCGTATCGGCTGCATTGTGGTTGATAATTTCTATGAAATCTCGCTTCTTGAAGACTTGTGCAAAGAAACTGGCTACTCAATCGATGTTCTCCTGCGGATCACCCCCGGGGTAGAAGCACATACGCATGACTACATTACAACGGGACAGGAAGATTCAAAGTTTGGTTTTGACCTTCATAACGGACAAACTGAACAGGCGATTGAACAGGTTTTACAGTCAGAACACATTCAGCTGCTGGGGGTTCATTGCCATATCGGTTCACAAATTTTTGATACAGCTGGTTTCGTGCTAGCGGCAGAAAAAATCTTCAAAAAACTTGATGAATGGAGAGAAACTTACTCATTTGTTTCAAAGGTACTGAACCTTGGGGGCGGTTTTGGCATTCGTTACACGGAAGAAGATGAACCGCTTCATGCCACTGAATATGTAGAGAAGATTATCGATGCTGTCAAAACTAATGCAGCCCGCTATGGATTTGACATACCAGAAATTTGGATCGAACCGGGCCGCTCACTTGTAGGAGACGCAGGGACAACACTTTATACAGTCGGTTCCCAAAAAGAAGTGCCTGGTGTCCGGCAGTATGTGGCTGTTGACGGAGGAATGAACGACAATATCCGTCCGGCTCTTTATCAGGCAAAATATGAAGCCGTTACAGCTAACCGCATCGGAGAAGCGCACGATAAAACGGTATCGATTGCCGGCAAATGCTGTGAAAGCGGAGATATGCTCATTTGGGATATAGACCTGCCGGAAATAAAAGAAGGAGATCTGCTGGCTGTTTTTTGTACAGGTGCGTATGGCTACAGCATGGCCAATAATTATAATAGAATTCCAAGGCCGGCCGTTGTATTTGTAGAAAACGGAGAGGCACATTTAGTCGTAAAACGAGAAACGTACGAGGATGTTGTGAAACTGGATCTGCCATTTAAAACGAGTGTGAAGCAATAAAAAAAGCGCCGGAAATTCGGCGCTTTTTTTATTATTTGAATATAGAAACAATCGCATTCCAGATGGAAACGAAGAAATCAATGACTTTCTGGATAAAGTTCTTGCCTTCATCCGAGTCTAAAAATTTACTAATCTTATCTTTCGCTTTATCAAGCTGGTCACCGACCTGTCCCCAGTCGATATCAACATTTTTCATTTTATTGAACAAGGATACAAGCTGATCCTTTTGGCTGTCTGTCAGTGTGACGTTTAAATCGGAAGCCGCATCATCCACTTTTTTCTCAATATCGGCTTTATTGTCAGGCACACCGTTTTTAGCAAACTCTTCTTTTATTTTTGCAATCAGCGCAGCCGCATTTTCGTCACCGATTTTGTCACCAAGCTCTGAGGTCGTCACAAGCTCTTGGTTGGCGACTTGCTTAACGTCTTCAGAAATCGCTTCGTCAGAAGAAACTTCATATGCTTTAATCAAGCCTGTCAAAGCCGCAGTACCGGACACTTCAAACGGAGCGGTAACATAAACCTTCGCGTCCTTAACGCCGGCTGTCATCAAGGCATTGAGGTACATTTCATCCGTAATGCCGCTGATATTATGTGTCTCAACATTCAATCCGGAGCCTTTTTTGGCAATGGTAATAGACGATGACGAAATCGCTCTTGAGCCAATTTGCGCACTCGGTATATATTTTCCTAAATACTCGTGTTCTTCCTTATTGGTCACGGTTACGGTTGTGGCATTATCAGGGACATTCATTTCATCAAGCACTTTTTGCTTATCTGATTCTGACAAATTTGCGCCAAGTGTCACGATGACATCTCCGACTGCGGCATCCGCGAGACTGACTTTCGGAATCGTCAGCAGCAAAACGGCCGCTGCCAGCATTCCAATCCATATTTTTTTCAAAGCAGTTGACCTCCTTCATTTCACAAGCAACAGTTAAAAGCTGCTTTGCGAGGACCTGAATCATGATGAAAAATACAGTTCCGATAGGTTAGACGGAAATAGAGAGGTTCAGGTTTCATTTTTATTTTGGAGAAAAGCCGGGAGAGTCGTTTTCCCAAAAAAGGTGTGGTATAATAGCCGCGACAAGGAGAGACAAGCCATAATAGATGATACATAAATCTTTCCTTTGAAAATTAAAATAAAGAAAGTGGGCATACAATTGAAAACAGGTTACTTTTTATTAGAAGACGGCAACAAAATTGAATTTGAACTTTATCCGGAAGCAGCACCGGGTACAGTTGCAAACTTTGAAAAGCTTGCAAACGAAGGGTTTTACGACGGCCTCACATTCCACCGAGTCATTCCAGGCTTCGTCAGCCAAGGCGGATGCCCGCATGGTACTGGCACAGGCGGTCCCGGATACACAATCAAATGTGAAACAGAAGGAAACCCGCACACACATGAAGCGGGCGCACTCTCTATGGCACACGCAGGAAAAGACACTGGCGGCAGCCAATTTTTCATCGTCCATGAGCCGCAGCCTCATTTAAACGGTGTTCACACTGTATTCGGCAAAGTAACAAGCGGTTTAGAATTCGCGAAAAACATGTCTAACGGTGACGTGATGAAAGAAGTTCGCGTAGAAGGCTAATAGGCAGACAGCAAGCTCCCCGATATGAGGGAGCTTTTTCTTTTCGCTTACAGCCTGATCTGGTTGTGACAGGAAACAAACAGACGTTTTCAAGGATTTCGGGATTACCAGGTAGATATAGAAGGCATTGAGAGATTCGAGGTGAATCCTATAGCTATGTTTCGATTGATTGTAAATCATAACTGTGTTCATCACCAAAACACTGATTTTGATAAGCTCAAATAGGCAGAGCATTCCTTGTCGTCAGATACCACCCATGGGAAAAATTTAAACAAATTTTAAAGTTGACATGTTTCATCCCAAAAGGCACTTGTAGTAAAATGAAATAATATCAATGTTATTTTTTTGAAAAGGGGCTACGTTTGATGAACAACAAGGGCTGTATAAAATGCGGAAGCACTGAAGCTGGCCAAAAAGAAATTGCCACAACCGGAACCGGATTGTCAAAGTTGTTTGATGTGCAGCATAACCGTTTTCTCGTCGTCTACTGCAAGAAATGCGGATATTCGGAGTTTTACAATAAAGAAACTTCAACTGCCGGCAATATATTGGATTTGTTCTTTGGAGGCTGATTGATTCTTCTTCCGATTTCATAAGGAAATGGGAACAAATTGATTTTGGCAGGAGAATGAATAGATGTGAAAATTCGCTTCAATGGTCCTAATGGGATTTCTTATCGATTCGTGATAACATAAATTGAAGACCGTTGTTTATTGGAGGAAATCAGTTGAAATCGGAAAACGTTTCTAGGAAAAAATCAATATTTGAATGGGCCAAAGCGATTATTATCGCAGTTGTTCTGGCATTACTCATCCGCAATTTTATTTTTGCGCCGTATGTCGTTGATGGTGAGTCCATGGAGCCTACCCTTCATGACCATGAAAGGGTATTTGTCAATATGACAGTTAAGTACATAGGCGAGTTTAAGAGAGGGGATATCATCGTGCTAAACGGGGATGATGTCCACTATGTCAAGCGGCTGATCGGCCTGCCCGGAGACACAGTCGAAATGAAAAACGACCAGCTTTATATCAATGGGAAAAAAGTGGCTGAGCCTTATTTGAAGGCAAATAAAAAGCAAGCCAAAAATAAAGGTTTTAACCATCTAACTGATGATTTCGGTCCGATCAAAGTGCCTGATAACAAGTATTTTGTTATGGGGGATAACCGCCGAAATTCAATGGACAGCCGAAACGGGCTTGGACTCTTTACGAAAAAACAAATTGCGGGTACGTCAAAGTTTGTTTTCTTCCCATTTAACGACATTCGTAAAACCAACTAAGTATAAGCAGTTTCCTGAAAAGGAACTGCTTTTTTATTCTTTTTCTCATGCATCCCCTAAAACCAGAACATAAATTCGTATATCTATAGAAAAGAAATTTTTGAAGAAATGTGAAACATATTCCCGTTATGCATCGTTATATTAATAATTTACGAGAATTTACGGTTTTTTATTCATGAAAAAAAGGAATAACTCATATGAATGAATAGATTCATATTGGCTGGAGGTTTTTTAAAAATGGGAAGAATAAAAACCAAGATTACCATTCTGTTAGTACTTCTGGTTTTACTTGCAGGGGGTTATATGTACATAAATGGTGTGGAACTGAAGGACGTTCCGACAGCGATTGGACAAACCTTGTCCTCCGAAGAAGAAGAGTATACAATCCAAGAATATAAAGTGACAAAAATTGACGGAACAGAATATCATGGAGAAGCAGATAACGGCACAAAGATCATCTTCAACGGAAAAAAATTAAATCAAGATTTGTCTGATATAAAAGAAGGCGATAAGATCAAGGCGTACTTCAGCAAATCAAAGCGGATCGACGGTTTAATCAAGGTTGCAAAAATAAATGATTAACTAAAAAAACACCTTTCGCACGATGGGTGTTTTTTCGATTTCTCAAATTGTAAGTTTATTTCATTGCGTACTTAAGAAAGGACCGCTATAATAGCCATTAAGGACAAATGAATAAAGATTGTATCCTTCGGGGCAGGGTGGAAATCCCGACCGGCGGTAGTAAAGCGACATACGCTTTAGAGCCCGTGACCCGTGTGCATATGTACGCGGTGGATTCAGTTTAAGCTGAAGCCGACAGTGAAAGTCTGGATGGGAGAAGGATGAAGAACCGCTATGCAAAATGTATCAACATGCATAGTGTTATTTCCTATTGCGTAAAATACCTAAAGCCCCGAATTTTTCTTACATTCGGGGCTTTTTTGACGGTAAATGAATAAAGAAGGGAGGGAAACAGATGGAAGAGTTTTATATGAAACTGGCGTTAGATCTTGCGAAGCAGGGTGAAGGACAGACCGAATCGAATCCGCTCGTGGGCGCTGTTGTGGTGAAAGACGGACAGATTGTCGGGATGGGCGCCCATTTAAAATACGGCGAAGCTCACGCAGAAGTCCATGCTATCCATATGGCAGGCGCACATGCAAAAGGCGCTGATATTTATGTCACCCTTGAACCATGCAGCCATTACGGAAAAACACCGCCTTGTGCCGAACTGATTATCAAGTCCGGGATAAAGAGAGTATTTGTCGCAATGAGAGATCCTAACCCGCTTGTGGCCGGACGGGGAATCAGCATGATAGAAGAAGCCGGCATCGAAGTAAAGGAAGGCATTCTGGCAGATCAGGCGGAACAGCTGAATGAAAAATTTCTGCATTTTATGAGGACAGGCCTCCCTTACGTCACATTAAAAGCTGCCGCAAGCCTAGACGGAAAGACAGCGACCAGTACGGGTGACAGCAAATGGATCACATCAGAAGCTGCAAGACAGGATGCTCAGCAATACAGGAAATCACATCAAAGCATTTTGGTCGGAGCAGGCACTGTGAAAGCTGACAATCCAAGCTTAACCTGCAGGCTGCCGGATGTTTCAAAACAGCCGGTCAGGGTGATACTTGATAACGAACTTTCGATTCCCGATGACGCCAATGTGATTTGCGATCAGGCAGCGCCGACTTGGATTTTCACAACAACACATGCTGATGAGGACAAGAAAAAACGGTTTTCCGCTTGTGGAGTGAAAATATTTACTCTGCAAACAGATCGTATACAAATTCCCGATGTGCTGAAAATCCTTGCCGAAGAAGGCATCATGTCGGTGTATGTGGAAGGCGGGTCAGCTGTTCACGGAAGCTTCGTCAAAGCAGGTTGTTTTCAAGAAATCATCTTCTATTTTGCCCCTAAATTAATCGGAGGGACGCTTGCTCCCAGCTTAATCTCCGGTGAAGGTTTTCAATCAATGAAAGATGTCCCCTTATTACAATTCACAGATATAACCCAAATTGGCCGTGATATCAAACTGACGGCAAAACCGAAAAACGAGTAGGATGGTGACCATGTTTACAGGAATTATAGAAGAAACAGGCACAATCGAATCCATGAAAAAAGCAGGCTCTTCTATGGCCTTAACAATTAAATGCTCAAAAATATTAGAGGATGTTCACTTGGGCGACAGCATTGCAGTGAATGGCATTTGTCTGACTGTTACTGATTTCACGAAAAGCCAATTCACAGTTGATGTCATGCCTGAAACAGTCAAAGCAACGTCGCTGAACGATTTATCAAAAGGCAGCAAAGTGAATTTGGAAAGAGCGATGGCGGCAAACGGGCGATTCGGAGGCCATTTCGTTTCAG
Organism: Bacillus sp. LBG-1-113; assembly: GCF_020708615.1. NCBI lineage: Bacteria > Bacillati > Bacillota > Bacilli > Caryophanales > Bacillaceae > Bacillus > Bacillus sp. LBG-1-113. Next base: position 667,909 of record NZ_JAJFDG010000001.1, read on the forward strand.
GACATGTTGACGGTACCGCAGAAATCACACGTATTGAAGAAAAAAGCAACGCAGTTTACTATGATTTGAAAATGGATCCGTCATTAACAAAAACGTTGGTTCTAAAGGGATCTATAACAGTTGACGGTGTGAGCTTAACCATTTTCGGGCTGACAGATGATACGGTGACTATTTCTTTAATACCGCACACCATCAGCGAAACGATTTTTTCCGAAAAAACGATCGGCTCCAAAGTGAATATCGAATGCGATATGATCGGAAAATATATGTATCGATTTTTGCATAAAGCCAATGAAAATAAGAACCAACAAACCATAACAAAAGCCTTCTTAAGCGAAAACGGCTTTTAGAGAGGAAGATTAGCATGTTTCATCCGATAGAAGAGGCATTAGACGCTTTAAAAAAAGGCGAAGTCATCATTGTTGTTGATGATGAAGACAGAGAAAATGAAGGAGACTTTGTGGCTCTTGCGGAGCATGCGACTCCTGAAGTGATTAACTTTATGGCGACGCACGGAAGAGGGCTGATTTGCACGCCTCTCAGTGAAGAAATCGCTGACAGGCTCGATCTTCATCCGATGGTTGAGCACAATACAGATTCCCACCACACTGCTTTTACAGTAAGCATTGACCACCGTAAGACAAAAACGGGAATCAGCGCACAGGAAAGATCATTTACTGTCAAAGCTTTGCTGGACAGCGGTTCAGTGCCGGCAGATTTTCAGCGTCCGGGGCACATTTTTCCCCTGATTGCGAAAAAGGGAGGTGTTCTGAAAAGAGCGGGCCATACAGAAGCGGCAGTCGATCTTGCTGAAGCTTGCGGTTCTCAGGGAGCAGGCGTCATTTGCGAAATTATGAATGAAGACGGAACGATGGCAAGAGTACCTGAGCTGATAGAAATTGCGAAAAAGCATCAATTAAAAATGATCACCATTAAAGATTTAATTGAGTACCGCTACAACTTGACAACACTTGTAGAGCGGGAAGTCGATATTACCTTGCCGACTGATTTTGGCACATTTAAGGTGTACGGATACACAAATGAGATCGACGGAAAAGAGCATGTCGCATTTGTGATGGGAGATGTGCCGTTTAATGAAGAACCAGTATTGGTCCGGGTTCATTCAGAGTGTCTCACAGGTGATGTGTTTGGGTCTCATCGCTGTGACTGCGGCCCGCAGCTTCACGCCGCACTGACGCAAATTGCCGCAGAAGGCCGGGGAGTGCTTTTGTATCTCCGCCAAGAAGGCCGGGGCATCGGTCTGATCAATAAGTTAAAAGCCTATAAGCTTCAGGAAGAAGGATATGACACCGTAGAAGCTAATGAGGCGCTCGGCTTTTTGCCTGATTTGCGCAATTACGGCATTGGTGCTCAAATTTTACGCGATCTCGGCGTGCGGAATATGAAGCTTTTGACGAATAATCCGCGGAAAATTGCCGGACTTGAAGGCTATGGACTCAGCATTACAGAAAGAGTGCCGCTTCAAATGGAGGCCAAAGAGCACAACAAAAAATATTTGCAAACAAAGATGAACAAACTAGGTCATTTACTTCATTTCTAATAACAAAAATCACAAAAAAGGATGGGAATCATATGAATATCATACAAGGAAATTTAGTTGGTACAGGTCTTAAAATCGGAATTGTCGTAGGTAGATTTAATGATTTTATTACAAGTAAGCTGCTGAGCGGGGCAGAAGATGCATTGCTCAGACACGGCGTGGATACAAACGATATTGATGTGGCTTGGGTTCCGGGCGCATTTGAAATTCCTTTCGCTGCTAAAAAAATGGCGGAAACAAAAAAATATGACGCCATTATTACACTCGGCACTGTCATCAGAGGCGCAACGACTCATTATGATTATGTCTGCAACGAAGCTGCAAAAGGCATCGCGCAAGCAGCGAACACAACAGGCGTACCAGTGATCTTTGGAATTGTCACTACGGAAAACATTGAGCAGGCCATTGAACGGGCTGGAACAAAAGCGGGCAACAAGGGTGTAGATTGTGCTGTTTCTGCCATAGAAATGGCAAATTTAAACCGTTCATTTGAATAATTTGCTGAAAACAGTTTAAAAATATGGCGAAAATGATATAATGTGAGAAAACGGATCACCTATACTTTTCCGTTTGATAGAACTGGACATTAGGATATAGAGGGGTTTTTATGTTAATTCGTTATAAAAAATCGTTTGAAAAGATTGCGATGGGACTTCTTTCATTTATGCCGAATGAAAAAGATCTTAAGCAGCTTCAGCAGACAATTAAGGACTACGAAACGGATACAGACCGCCAGCTCTTTCTGTGGAAAGAGGACGAGGATATCGTCGGAGCAATCGGAGTTGAAAAAAAGGATTCCGAGGTTGAAATCCGGCATATCAGTGTGAATCCTTCTCATCGCCATCAAGGAATCGGAAAACAGATGATGGATGCTTTAAAGCATTTATTCAAAACGCAGGTACTGGTTCCGAATGAATTAACGCAGAGCTTTTTCGAACGCTGTCAAGGTCAGCAGGATCAAGACATTTCATACAATAATTAAGCAGAGGCTGTTATCAGCCTCTGCTTTTTTTTCTTCGCTCAATTTCTTTCTCGCGTTCACGGATGACATCAGTCCGATCCCGCAAACGATGTTTATGAATAAGAAATCTATCGGTGAGTGTGCTGGGCTGCCCCCATCTGTAAGCTTTTCGCTTGCATTCAATGCGGCATGCTTCCTCCAGCCTCTCATCTTTAATTGGCAGCATGATGCTTTTATAGGAAGATCCCAGTTCAATTTGTTCGTAAACCGACTGCATAAGCTCCAGTAAACGGGTATGATCAAGCCCCAAATCTTCCACCGCTTGTTTTTCCGCTTGAAGAATCCGTATGCTGTTTGCCAGCAATTTTTTGGCCCCGGCTGTATTCTGTCTTCTATGATGATACAAAGCAACAGCAAGCTGGATAAAGCCGACCCAATATATTTTCCGTTTGTTCGGAGGATCTTCCTTCCAATATTCTTCTAGTATTTCATGGCATTCAAAATAATCTCGTGTTGCGTGAAATTCAACGAGATAATCGATATAAGCTTTCGGGTACAAGATGCTTCCTCCTTTTAATCCGCCTTTAGTGTAACACAGGACAGATGAAAGGAAAAAACAGCGCATTGGACCCGCTCTTATTTAGTTCTAGCAAATCCAAGCAGCACCTACGATAATTAACAGAATAAACAAAACGACAATTAAAGCAAAACCGCCGCTGAAGCACTTTTCTCCCATGAACATTCAGCCTCCTTTGTTATGGTCTACGCGAGCATCCTATGTACACCTGCCCTTTTTGGTGTAGGCGGATATCTTGTTATTTTGAATATTCAGCACAAATCTCTTGAAGTACAGGAAATGAAATAGTATTGGACGAGAGCTTTTTGGTGGCTTATACTAAAGGGTAGCCAGTTTATCCGGCAATGAGAGCGATACTTGAAAATGGTGAGATGATGGAAGAATATCAAGTGAAAATTGATACGTTTGAAGGCCCATTGGACCTGCTGCTTCATTTAATCAATCGTCTTGAAATTGACATATATGATATACCCGTGGCGAAGATTACTGAACAATATTTATTATATGTACATACGATGCGTGTGCTTGAGCTTGATATCGCCAGCGAGTATTTGGTGATGGCTGCAACACTGCTCAGTATTAAAAGCAGAATGTTGCTCCCGAAGCAAGAGGAAGAGCTGTTTGAGGATGAATTTCTTGAGGAAGAAGATCCACGGGAGGAACTGATTGAAAAGCTGATTGAGTATAGAAAATATAAAGACGCGGCGAAGGAATTAAAGGAACGGGAAGAAGAAAGACAAAAATCATTTACGAAACCGCCGAGTGATTTGAGCGAATATGCAAAAGAAGTGAAACAATCGGAGCAAAAGCTGTCAGTCACGGTATACGATATGATTGGCGCTTTTCAAAAAGTGCTGAAGCGAAAAAAAATAACAAGGCCGATGGAAACAACAATTACAAGACAGGAAATACCAATCGAAGACAGAATGAATGAAATCGTCCACAGCCTGAAATCAAAAGGGAAAAGAATTAACTTTATGGATCTTTTTTCATATGAGCAAAAAGAACATTTAGTTGTCACTTTCCTGGCAGTTTTAGAACTGATGAAAAATCAGCTGATTTTGATTGAGCAGGAGCGGAATTTTTCAGATATTTACATTATGGGGAGTGAATCCATTCATGGGGCTTGATATCGTGAATTGGAAAGCTATAGTGGAAGCCCTTCTATATGCGGCAGGCGATGAAGGACTGACCAAAAAACAGCTGTTAACAGTGCTTGAAATAGAAGAGCCTGAACTGAACACCATTATGGCGGATGTGGCAGACGAATACCGACATGATACAAGAGGCATTGAACTTATTGAATATGCAGATACGTACATGCTTTCCACCAAAAAGGACTTTGCGCCGTACTTGAAAAAACTGATCGAAGTACCGTCGAAAGGCCTTTCCCAAGCATCTTTGGAGGTGCTGGCGATTGTTTCATATAAACAGCCGATCACAAGAGCGGAAATTGAAGATATCAGAGGTGTGAAATCGGAAAGAATTTTACACAGCCTTGTCGCCAAGGCGCTGCTGTGTGAAGTCGGGCGCGCTGACGGTCCGGGACGGGCCATTTTATACGGCACGACGCCGACTTTTCTTGAGCAATTCGGCTTAAAAACGCTGGACGAGCTTCCGCCGCTGCCTGAAAATGCGGAAGATGACGTTCTTCAAGAAGAAGCGGATTTATTCTTTGAAAACTTTAACCAAACCTTTGAAGATATAAAATAGAGAAATAATGAATCGCGCTTTTTCATCAACATAAGATATAAGGAAGAAGTAGCTATCATGAAAGAAGCAAAATGTGAGAGACAAAGACATGAGGGGAAGATACCAAACGAAATGGGACATTCGATTGTGCGAGTGCAGACTCAAAAAACAGGCGAATTCTTATCAATGGTTGTCAATACCGTTAATGATTATTTAAATCAAACCACGCTGGCGTCTATGCAGGCTGAATTGCCTGTTGAAGAGGCTTACTGCTGTGATGTGCTGAGCACGCTGAGAAGAATGACAGTATTTTGTGAAGGAGGCGCTGAAGCATGCCGCCGCCTCCTTATACAAGAGCCTTTTCAGGAAACCAGAGCGGAAAAAACACTTTACAATGTGTATCATCAATGCATTGAAGAGTTCTTTATGCCAAAGAAAGACACCTGGTGTGAAAACAGCCGGGCGTCATATACCGGAGTCAGCGCAATTGAGTTCTACCATGCTGTTCCGCAGTCTCTGGAGCAATTATTATTGCCGCTGAGCGCAGCGTTTCTGAAGATGAGGGAAGATTTGGCTCATTACGAAGCGTCCGGATCTAGCATGGCATCAATCAGATAACACTTACTCTCCTTTTACGGGAGAGTTTTTTTATGTTTGCAGGCCAAGACACAATTGTTATTCATAACTGATGGACATGCGCATAAACTTGTACAAACCACCACAAGGACGTGAACAAACATGCGCATTTTAAAAAAAGCTGTATTAATAGTCATTATTTCTTTTCTATTTGCAAATGTAAATGTGAACACAGCCCATGCAGCTATAAATGTCAGTGCGAAGAGCGCGATTGTCATTGACGGCACATCAGGAAGAGTGTTATTTGCCAAGGACGAGCATGAAAAAAGGCGAATTGCCAGTATTACAAAGATCATGACCGCTGTTCTCGCCATTGAATCAGGAAAAATGGAAGAAACCGTGACTGTGTCTGCAAATGCGGTCAGAACAGAGGGCTCGGCCATTTATTTAACCGAAGGGCAAAAAGTAAAATTAAAGGATCTTGTGTATGGCCTGATGCTGAGATCCGGGAACGATGCTGCTGTTGCGATCGCTGAGTATGTCGGGGGAAGCCTCGATGGATTTGTCTATATGATGAACCAAAAAGCAGAGCAAATCGGTATGGAGAATACCCGTTTTCAAAACCCGCACGGATTGGACGACCATGAAAATCACTACTCATCAGCGTATGACATGGCTATTTTAACGAAATACGCCATGAAGCTCAAAGACTATCAAACCATCTCCGGCACAAAAGTATACAAAGCAGAAACAATGGAAAGCGTGTGGAAAAACAAAAATAAATTGCTGACGATGCTGTATCCATACAGTACAGGGGGGAAAACAGGCTATACCAAGCTTGCAAAACGCACACTGGTTTCAACCGCTTCAAAGGACGGCGTTGATCTGATAGCCGTGACCATTAATGACCCTGACGATTGGGATGATCATATGAATATGTTTAACTATGTATTTGAGCATTATCAAACATATTTAATCGCAAAAAAAGGAGACATTCCGAAGCTCAAAGGTACATTTTATGAGTCCAAAGCTTTCATCAAACGAGACATCACTTATTTGCTTACCGAAGAAGAAAAAGAAGATGTCAAAATTAACACTACGCTGCTCAAACCGAAAAAAGCCTGGGAAAAGGATGCTTCAAAAATTCCGGATATTGTAGGACATATGAAAGTCATGTTCAACGATGAAACCATTGCAAAAGTGCCGATCTATTACGAAAACGAACGAAATCAAAAACCGAAAAAAAAGTTTTTTGAAACATTTAAATCAATTTTTCTGAATGCGGCTGGCGGGGCAAAATGGTCAATATAATCTGGGTCAGCTTAACTGTGATCGGGCTCGTATTTGCGATGTGCAATGGAACGCTGCAGGATGTAAATGAGGCGGTGTTTAAAGGAGCCAAAGAAGCTGTCACAATCTCATTTGGACTTATGAGCGTGCTTGTTTTTTGGCTGGGTTTAATGAAAATAGCTGAACAGTCAGGATTGCTGGATATTTTCAGCCGTATGTGCAGACCTTTTATTTCTAAGTTGTTCCCTGACATACCGCCGGATCATCCCGCAATGGGCTACATTTTATCAAATCTCATGGCGAATTTCTTCGGCCTGGGGAATGCGGCCACACCTCTTGGCATTAAAGCAATGGAGCAAATGAAAAAGCTGAATGGAAATCGTTCGGAAGCGAGCCGTTCCATGATCACTTTTTTGGCTGTTAATACTTCCTGCATTACTCTCATCCCGACAACGGTTATCGCCGTGAGAATGGCCTATTCCTCCAAAACGCCGACAGATATCGTCGGACCGAGCATTTTGGCGACACTCATTTCTGGAATCGGCGCCATTATTATTGACCGGTATTTTTATTACCGCCGTAAAAAGAAGGAGAGGTAAGCCGATGGAAATTATCAACTGGCTGTCTTTAGCCATGATCCCTATCATTATTGCCGGCATTCTTCTTTATGGAACAATCAAAAAGGTGCCGACATATGAATCCTTTGTTGAAGGCGGAAAAGAAGGAATTGAGATCGCATTTTCGATTATTCCTTACTTAGTCGGAATGCTTGTTGCAATTACCGTTTTCAGATCATCAGGCGCGCTTGACTTTTTTATGGATCTTTTAAAGCCGGCCTTTTCGGCCATCGGCATACCGGCTGAGGTGGTTCCGCTTGCGCTGATCCGTCCGATCTCCGGTACGGCTGCTCTGGGAATGACGACCGATTTAATTGCAGTTTATGGACCGGACTCCTTTATTGGTAGGCTGGCATCGGTGATGCAGGGGTCAACGGATACAACACTTTATGTGCTGACTGTGTATTTCGGAGCGGTAGGCATTAAAAAAATGGGTGATGCGTTAAAGGTAGGACTTCTTGCTGATTTAATCGGTGTAGTTGCATCTATCATCATCGTTACGTTATTATTTGGGAGCGCCTGAAAATGGCGTTTTTTTAGATAAAGCATGCGAAATCTGAAAAAGCTTGTTTGTTTAGGTTGAAAAAAGTAAGATAATACTTGAGGTGAAAGACATGGAAAGACTGCAAAAAGTAATTGCTCACGCCGGAGTTGCATCGCGCAGAAAGGCAGAAGAGCTGATTAAAGAAGGAAAAGTAAAGGTGAACGGCAAAGTAATAACAGAGCTTGGTGTTAAAGTAACCGGTTCTGATCAGATTGAAGTAAACGGTTTGAAGGTGGAACGTGAAGAGCCTGTTTATTTTCTTCTATATAAACCAAGAGGCGTGATTTCCGCAGCGGAAGATGACAAAGGGCGCAAAGTCGTGACTGACTTTTTAAGAGAAGTGCCGCAGCGCATTTATCCGGTCGGACGTCTGGATTACGATACTAGCGGTCTTTTGCTTTTAACCAATGACGGCGAGTTTGCCAACAAGCTGATGCATCCTAAATATGAAATAAACAAAACATATGTAGCAAAGGTAAAAGGCATACCGTCTAAAGAGCTGATCAGAAAACTGGAGCGCGGCATTATGCTGGAGGAAGGCAAAACAGCGCCTGCCAAAGCGAAGCTGCTTTCATTGGATAAGAGAAAACAAACAAGCATTATACAGCTGACCATCCATGAGGGACGGAACAGGCAAGTGCGCCGCATGTTTGAAGCGATTGGACATGAAGTAATCAAGCTGAAGAGGGAAGAATACGCATTTTTAAATCTGAGAGGCTTAAATACGGGAGACGCAAGAGAGCTCACGCCGCATGAAGTCAAAAGACTCAGAGCGCTAGCGGAACACGGTAAAAACGCTTTCTAAGTTTCACATAACCTTCAAAAAGTTAGAAATGTGAAATGAATGTGCAATGATATAATTGAATGGATCTGCAATAGGGGAAGGGGGCAGTGGACAATGAAGAAAAAAAGGCGTTTATTCATTCGGACAGGCATCCTTCTCATTTTGATTTGCGCGCTGGCCTATACAATATACAATGCTGTATTTGCCGACAAAGAGAGCATATCTGAAGGGTCCGAGGCACCGAATTTTGTCCTTGAAGATACGAATGGGGAACGTATTGAACTGAGTGACTTAAAAGGAAAAGGTGTTTTTTTGAATTTCTGGGGCACCTGGTGTGAGCCGTGCAAAAAAGAATTTCCTTATATGGCGAACCAATACAAATATTTTCAAGACCAAGGCGTTGAAATTGTCGCGGTAAATGTTGGGGAGTCAAAGATAGCAGTACATAATTTTATGAAATCCTACGGAGTGAATTTTCCGGTTGTCATGGATACAGATCGTCAGGTGCTTGATGCCTATGGTGTATCCCCGCTTCCGACAACCTTTTTAATCAATCCGGAAGGAAAAGTTGTCAAGGTGGTGACCGGCACTATGACAGAAAGCATGATCCATGACTATATGAATCTGATAAAACCCGGAGCGACCTCCGGATGAAACAGGTAAAATGTGAATGCGGACATATCAACCCGGTTGGAACCGTTTTATGTGAATCATGCGGCAGGGCGCTTCAGGAAACACAGCCCCCGCTTGCCGATATGAGATATGATGGAAGTGCTAGGCGCTCACAAACCTATAACAAAACGATCATTGATAAAATATGGAACTTCTTTTCTTCGGTTAAGGTCGGAATATGGCTTATCGTCATAACCCTTGCAGCATCAGCATTCGGGACTATTTTTCCTCAAGAAGCATATTTGCCCCCCGGCGCTCAGGCTGATACATATTATAAAGAACAATACGGCACGTTCGGCCAGCTTTATTATTTACTCGGGCTCCATCACTTATATGGATCTTGGTGGTATTTGCTACTGATTGCCTCTATCGGCATTTCTCTTGTCATCTGCAGCCTTGACCGCGTGATTCCCCTGTACAGAGCATTGAAAAATCAGGGTGTCAGGAGAAGCCCTGTTTTCTTAAAAAGGCAGAGGCTGTTCAGTAAAACCGAGACCGAGCTCAACAAGGAAGAAAAAGAAAAGATTGTCACTCTCTTAAAGAAAAAGCGTTATAGAATCAGAGAAAAAGAGGGCAGCATTCTGGCGGAGAAAGGACGTTTTTCCCGCTGGGGTCCGTATGTTAATCACATAGGATTAATCATTTTCCTAATTGGCGCAATGCTGAGATTTGTGCCGGGCATGTACATCGATGAAACGCTCTGGGTCAGAGAAGGCGAAACTGCGGCAATTCCAGGCACAGACGGAAGATATTATTTGAAAAACAATCAATTCAGCGTAGAGACTTATAACAGCGAGACAGAAAAAAAGGTGTTCGCTGATGCCATTGACAGAGTCGGAAGCGGAAAGGTCGCGAAAAACTTTCAAACAGACGCAGTTCTCTATAAACGAGAAGGCAAAATTGTCTATGGAGAGAAGCCGAAGCTGAAAAAAGTAAAAGAAGAAGATATTCGTGTGAATCAGCCGCTGCGCTTTGATTCGTTTTCTGTTTATCAGGTGGATTATAAAGAGAATCAGCTCGATCAGATGGTGTTTCAGCTGATTGACAAAAAATCAAAAAAATCCTTTGGGAGCTTAAAGATCAACCTATTGGATCCAGATTCGGTTTATGATCTTGGCAACGGTTACAAAGTTGAGGTCGCCAGCTACCTTCCTGACTTCTATTTTAATCAGGACGGAGAGCCGAGCACAAAAACAAAAATCCCAAACAATCCGGCTTTTGTTTTTAATATCATAACGCCGGATAAGCCAAAAGGCGAAAAAAGCTTTGTGGCCATTCAAGAAACAATTGAAGGGTCGGGCAGCAATAAGTACAAGTTAAAATTTGACCATGTCGAAACGAAGAACATAACCGGTCTGACAGTCAGAAAAGATCTGACGCTTTGGGTGCTTGCCATCGGCGGAGCCATTTTTATGATTGGCGTCATTCAAGGCATGTACTGGCAGCACCGCAGAATCTGGCTGCATACACAGGATGGTGCAGTCATGGTTGCCGGCCATACTAATAAAAACTGGTACGGACTGAAGCAGGATTTAACATTTGTTTTAGCCGAAACGGGGCTGACTGAACCAGCAGACCAAAAAGAATTAATGAAAACACAGAAATAGGCGAAAAGGGAGTGGTGTCATGGCGGAGCTGAGCGGAAATTTTCTTTATGCAGCCTTTCTCGTGTATTTAATCGCGGTCCCGATTTTCGGCGGGGCCATACGCGGAAGGAAAAATAAAAAAGACAGGGCAAACCGGTGGGCGACGATCGGGATTACCCTTTCGATTATCGGTTTTCTCTGCCACCTGGGCTATTTTATGACAAGGTGGGCTGCCAGCGGCCATGCGCCTGTCAGCAATATGTTTGAATTTACAACGGCCTTTGGCATGATGCTTGTGCTTGCGTTTATTATCCTTTATTTTATCTATCAATTGCCTTCATTAGGTCTGTTTACACTATCGATTGCTTTATTGCTGATTGCTTACGCCAGCATGTTTCCGACGGACATTTCGCCTTTAATTCCGTCATTGCAGAGTAATTGGCTGTATATCCACGTAACTACGGCCGCGCTGGGGCAAGCGATACTCGCCATCAGTTTTGTCGCAGGTGTCATTTTTCTTTTGAAGCATGTTGACCAGACAAAACCAAGTAAAAAAACCTTTTGGCTTGAAGCTATCATGTTTATTATGGTGACGGCAGTTGCCTTTATTGTGATAACATCTGTGTTTCGTTTTGCCGGCTATGAAGCTGAGTTTAACTGGGTGGATAAGAATAAGGAAAAAAGCGTGATGGTCTATGAAATGCCCGCACTTGTAGGTCCGCATGAGGGTGAGCTTATCACCGAGGGGAAAATGCAGCCTATTGCAGAGCTTCCGGCCCTTTTCTCAGGCAGAAAGGTAAACACGGTGATTTGGTCGTTTGGAGCTGGACTCCTTTTGTATGGGGCGCTTCGCCTGATCATCAGAAAAAGAATCAGTGCCTATTTACATCCTCTGGTGAAAAACGTGAATCTTGATCTGGTGGATGAGGTTGGCTACAGGGCCGTTTCCATCGGTTTTCCGATTTTTACACTCGGCGCGCTGATCTTTGCCATGATTTGGGCTCAGCTTGCTTGGACGAGATTTTGGGGCTGGGACCCGAAGGAAGTATGGGCGCTGATCACGTTTTTATTTTACGCCGCATATTTGCATTTAAGGCTGTCAAGAGGATGGCACGGAGAGAAATCAGCATGGCTGGCCGTCATTGGTTTTGCCATCATTATGTTCAATTTAATATTCGTAAATCTTGTGCTAGCCGGACTTCATTCTTATGCGTAGTCGAAAACAAAGCGATACAGTTCTCAAACTTTCTCACGATTTGATAAAATGAAAGTAACAGAAGGAAAGCAGGGGGAAAACGATGGACCAAACCAATGAAACCAAAATATTAGTAGTTGATGACGAAGCCAGAATTCGCCGCCTTTTAAAAATGTATCTTGAACGTGAAAATTATGTGATTGAAGAAGCGGAAAATGGCGATGAAGCTATTGCCAAAGGCCTCGAAACCAATTATGACTTAATTTTGCTTGACCTTATGATGCCTGGCACAGACGGAATTGACGTCTGCCGCCAAATTCGCGAAAAAAAAGCTACTCCAATTATTATGCTGACCGCAAAAGGAGAAGAAGCAAACCGGGTGCAGGGGTTTGAATCGGGAACAGATGACTACATTGTCAAACCATTTAGTCCGAGAGAAGTTGTGCTGCGGGTAAAAGCGCTTCTGAGAAGGGCATCTCAAAACTCTTATTTCAATGCGAATACGCCGACGAAAAACGTATTGGTGTTTTCTCATCTGTCAATCGATCATGATGCCCATCGGGTAACTGCAGACGGAACTGAAGTGAGCTTAACACCGAAAGAGTATGAGCTCCTTTACTTTTTAGCGAAAACGCCTGACAAAGTGTATGATCGGGAAAAGCTTCTCAAGGAAGTGTGGCAGTATGAATTTTTTGGCGATCTGCGTACAGTAGACACACACGTCAAACGTCTCCGTGAAAAACTCAATAAAGTATCACCGGGAGCTGCCAAAAAAATCGTCACTGTATGGGGCGTCGGTTATAAATTCGAGGTAGGCGCTGAATGAAATTTTGGAAAAGCGTAGTAGGCAAGCTATGGGCTACGATCCTTTCGCTTGTCCTGATTGTATTATTTATTTTAACGGTTCTTTTACTCGAATTTATCGAAAATTATCATGTGGAAGAAGCCGAAAATGATTTAACCCAGCTTGCAAATAAAGTCGCAGTCATCTTAGAAAAACACGAGGATCAGGCGCTGGCAAGGTCGATCACTTGGGAGCTTGCTGATAACTTAACAAGCATTGCGATTATACAGAATGAGAAAAAGTACTGGTATTCGCCAAACGATAAAAATCGGCTTTCATCTATCACGCTTGAACAAATACAGCGGGACAAGGATTTACATCAGGCTCTGGACAACCATAAAAAAGTCAGTAAACGAACGGGCCTGAGTGGTGGAGACACGGATAATGAACGCCTGATTGTGGGTGTTCCGTATGAAAAAGACGGAAAAAAAGGCATGGTCTTTTTATCTCAGTCTTTGCTTGCCGTCAAAGATACAACAAAACACACGACCCGTTATATATTTCTTGCCGCAGGCATTGCGATTGTGCTGACCACATTTTTTGCTTTCTTTTTATCAAGCAGGGTCACGTATCCGCTTCGAAAAATGAGAGAGGGCGCACAGGATTTGGCAAAGGGCAAGTTTGACACGAAAATCCCGATTTTAACCCAGGATGAAATCGGTGAGCTGGCAACCGCCTTTAATCAAATGGGACGGCAGCTTAACTTTCATATCAATGCGCTCAACCAAGAAAAAGAACAGCTTTCAAACATATTAAGCAGTATGGCTGACGGCGTGATTACCATCAATATCGACGGCACGATTCTCGTGACAAACCCGCCGGCTGAACGTTTTCTGCAGGCTTGGTATTATGAGCAGAATATGAATATTAAAGAAGGCGACAATCTTCCGCCAGAAGCAAAAGAACTATTTCAAAATGCTGTCAGCACTGAAAAAGAACAAATGATTGAAATGACGCTGCAGGGCAGATCATGGGTGCTGCTGATGTCGCCGCTGTATGCGGAATCGCATGTCAGAGGCGCGGTTGCCGTTCTTCGAGATATGACCGAAGAACGCCGCCTTGATAAATTGCGCGAGGACTTTATCGCAAATGTCAGCCATGAATTAAGAACGCCGATCTCCATGCTTCAAGGGTACAGTGAAGCCATTGTCGATGACATTGCGAGCTCCGAAGAAGACCGAAAAGAGATTGCTCAAATTATATATGACGAGTCGCTGCGAATGGGCCGTCTTGTCAACGATTTGCTTGATTTAGCCCGAATGGAATCAGGCCATACTGGATTGCATTATGAACAAATCAATCTTAATGAATTTATAGAAAAGATCATGCGTAAATTTTCCGGCGTTGCCAAAGAAAAAAATATTTCTTTGCATCAGGACATTTCTCTCACTGAAGAAGAATTGATGTTTGATGAAGATAAGATGGAGCAGGTGTTTACTAATTTAATTGATAACGCGCTGCGTCATACTCAATCAGGCGGCAATGTCTCCATCTCCGTTCATACCGTTAAGGATGGAGTAAAAATAGACGTCAAAGATTCCGGCTCCGGGATACCGGAAGAGGATCTGCCATTCATTTTTGAGCGATTCTATAAAGCAGATAAAGCACGGACAAGAGGCAGAGCAGGAACCGGACTGGGACTGGCTATTGTAAAAAATATTGTGGAAGCTCACAACGGTACGATTACAGTGCACAGCCGGATGGACAAAGGAACGACGTTTACGTTTTATATTCCGACAAAATGATAAAGTCGAGTCTGAATTTGCCGAAGAATCTTGTTCCATAAGAAACACCCGCTGACCTAAGCGGGTGTTTTCTTAATAAAATTTAAGGATATGTTAATATAAATTCCCTTCCAAATTCCAGTTTCTCGTAATATAGTTGTAATGTAACTTTTAAGCTATTATTACGACTAAAGAAACGGAGGGGTTTCCTATGGAAGAAACCTTTCAAGTGTTATATAAAACATACCATCAAGATTTATACCAATTTTTATTTTATATGGTAAAGGATAAAAGCCAGGCTGAAGACCTTCTTCAAGAGGTTTATATTCGTGTATTAAATTCATATCATACGTTTGAAGGAAGAAGCAGTGAAAAAACATGGCTTTTGTCGATTGCACGCCATGTGGCGATAGACTGGTTCCGTAAGCAGCAGACAATCAGACAGCGTGTACTCGGCACATTTGATTGGGATACACAAGATGTCAGAGATCAGCAATTGCTTCCGGACGAACTCGCGGTTCAACATGAAAATGTCCGGGAAATTTATGCTGCGCTTGATCAATGTACGATCGATCAAAGAGCTGTGATTATCTTACGGTTTATACAGGGATATTCAATACAGGAAACAGCCAATGCTCTGCGCTTCTCGGAAAGCAAAGTAAAAACGACCCAACACAGAGGGCTCAAGGTACTTCGGAAACATATGGAGCTTTTGAGGGAGGAGCTAATGGATGATGAAGTCAGATTGGAACGAAGAACAGATAAAGGAGTTGTTAAGTCAACTGCCAGCAGTTAAAGACCATCGTTCTCCGCAAGACATATACAAGCGGCTTTCGATGGTAAAACGGAAGAAAAAGCCCCCTGTAAAATGGATTGGCCCCGTATGTGCAGCAGCTGCTGCAGTTTATATCGCTTTCATTATTTCTCCTCATTTCTTTGATCAGGCAGAGCCTCAAAAAGAAACGGTTAAAGAAAACGCTATAACGAAAACTGAGACAGCAGACAGTCAAAAAGCAGCACCGTTGCTGGATCAGACTTCGTTTGTTGTTTCTGAAAAGGAACAGAGCAATTATATAACTGTAGCGTTTGCCGATGCCGATACGTCCACAATCGTACCCATCAGCATTAAAAAAACAAATTCAAACCAAAACATACAGGACGTCCTGTTTGCCAGTGACCAATCAGGCTATCTTGATCACGCCGTCACCATTCCATCCTTTATGGATGAAGTGAAAGTAACGGAGAAACAGAAAGAACTAAGAATACAAGTTAACGAGAACATTGATGTTGATTCTCTAAAAGACGCTAAACTATTAAAAAAATTGCTGAAAGAAACAATGAAATGGAGCCCTTATGAGAGAGTCAAGTTTTCAACCGATCAAAACGGGGCTGGTGCAAAAGTTGGCTCCTATGGCACTTTGACTGAAATTCCAGTTCACACACAGACGAACAAAGCTTACTATTTGTATCACAATGAAGACGGACAAGACTTTCTTGTTCCCTCTGAAAAAACGTTTCGAACAATAAAAGAAGCGTTTAAGGAAATGGAAACAAACAGTAAACCGGATACAGAACCTGTTATTCACGCAGGTGATATCAAATCAATAACAGAAAAACATAAACATTTATATATTCACTTCTCAAAAAACTCGGCAGTCGAGGATTCAATCACCGGTACTTTAATGCTTGAGGGACTTCTTTTAACAGCAAAGGAATTTGGATTTACAGAAGTGACTTTTACAGAAACTAGATCAAATAAAATTGGAAAATATGATGTTTCAGATCCCATACCGGTACCCGCTGCCCCCAATCCGATTTCTTTAAACTGAAAAAGCCTTTGGGCTTTTTTGTTTTTTGATATAATAGGAATTTTCACAAAATAAGTGTAAGTGTATAATAGAACAAGTGAGGATTGAAAGGATTTGAGATAAGTGAACACGCTAACAATCAAAGGAGTTTCCATTGGAGAAGGGATGCCAAAAATCATCGTTCCGCTGATGGGTAAAACAGAAAAGCAAATTTTAAAAGAAGCAGAAGCTGTAAAATTACTGGATCCGGATATTGTCGAGTGGCGAGTCGATGGATTTGAAAAAGCAGACGACAGTGAAGCAGTTATAAAGATGATCTCAAAGCTGCGAGAGTCTTTGAGAGACAAGCTGTTTCTATTTACATTCAGATCGCATAAAGAAGGCGGGAGCAAAGAAATGGATGTAAGTTCCTATATCGCTTTGCTGGAAACGGCTATCCGCACAAAAGACATAGACTTTATTGATATTGAACTATTTTCAGGAGAGGCGAACGTGAAAGCGCTAGTATCTTTAGCGGGAGAAAACGGTGTCCATGTGATTATGTCTAATCATGACTTTCAGAAAACACCTGCAAAGGACGAGATCATTTCTCGGCTTCGGAAAATGCAGGAGTTAGGAGCGCATATTCCGAAAATAGCTGTAATGCCGAAGGATACAGGTGATCTTTTAACCTTGCTTGATGCAACATATACCATGAAAACAAAATATGCGGACCGCCCGATGATCACAATGTCTATGGCGGGAACAGGATTGGTTAGCAGGCTGAGCGGTGAAATATTTGGATCAGCTTGCACATTCGGCGCAGGAGAAGAGGCTTCAGCACCTGGGCAAATACCAGTATCCGAGCTGAGAAACGTATTAGAAGTACTGCACAAACATACATAAACAGAAAACCGTTAAAAGAAAAAAACTCAAGCTGCAAAGCTTGAGTTTTTTCATTATGGAAGATCAATAAGTTTTACAGACACGATATCAGGAACATCTGTTAGTTCTTTCACAATTTTATCTTCTAAATGTCTGTCAAAAGAAAGCATCATGATGGCTTCTCCGCCTTTTTCTTTACGGCCAACCTGCATGGTTGCAATATTAATATCGTTATCTCCGAGAATACGTCCCACTCGGCCGATGACCCCCGTCGTATCCTGATGCTGGATATAAACCAGGTGGCCTGTTGGATAAAAGTCGATATTAAACCCGTTGATTTCGACAATGCGTTCTCCGAAATGAGGGATATACGTAGCTGTAACTGTAAAGGTGCTGCGGTCTCCTGTTACTTTTACGCTAATGCAATTATCGTATCCAGATTCAGAAGTGGAAATCTTTTCACTAAAGCTAATGCCGCGTTCTTTTGCGACACCGCCCGCATTTACTTCGTTAACTGTTGAGTCAACGCGTGGTTTTAAGAAGCCTGACAGAAGGCTTTTTGTAATAAACGATGTTTCAAGTTTAGCAATTGTGCCTTCATATTGAATCGCGACATCCTGTACCGGCTCTTTCATGCATTGTGATACGAGGCTGCCGATTTTTCCTGCAATTTGGTGGTACGGCTTAATTTTAGCGAATTCATCCTTTGTCATGGCAGGCAGGTTAATGGCTGACATAACAGGAAGACCTTTTGCGAACTGCAGAACTTCTTCTGATACTTGCGCTGCAACATTCAGCTGTGCTTCTTTTGTCGATGCCCCTAGGTGAGGAGTGGCAATCACCAACGGGTGGTCAACGAGCTTATTATCAACCGGCGGTTCAACTTCAAAAACGTCAAGCGCCGCACCGGCAACATGGCCGCTTTCTAAAGCTTCAAGAAGAGCTGCCTCATCGATAATGCCGCCTCGTGCACAGTTAATTAAGCGAACACCCTTTTGCGTTTTTGCAATCGTTTCTTTGTTTAATAAGCCTTTTGTTTCTTTTGTTAACGGCGTATGCACAGTGATGATATCTGCGCTTTCCAAGACTTCTTCGAACGTACGGCTGTTTACACCGATTTTTTTCGCTCTTTCTTCTGTTAAGAAAGGATCAAAAACGTGCACAGTCATACCGAAGGCTCTCGCACGCTGTGCAATTTCGCTTCCGATTCTGCCTAATCCTACAATTCCAAGTGTTTTGCCGTAAAGTTCCGAACCGACATATGCTGTGCGGTTCCATTCTCTGGATTTTACAGAGATATTGGCCTGAGGGATGTGTCTCATTAAAGATGAGATCATCGCAAATGTGTGCTCAGCTGTGGAAATTGTGTTTCCGTTTGGCGCATTAATAACAATAACCCCATGTTTCGTTGCTTCGTCAATATCGATATTATCCACACCGACACCGGCTCTTCCGACGATTTTTAAAGAAGTCATTTTTTGAAAAAGGTCTTCTGTTACTTTTGTCGCGCTTCGCACCAATAGAGCATCAAAGGTATGTAATTCATCCTCTGCATCTGCTACGTTTTTTTGGACGATTTCAATAAAGTCTGATTCAATAAGTGGCTGTAAGCCGTCGTTGCTCATTTTGTCTGAGACCAATACTCGAAACATCGTAAGATTTCCTCCTAAATTGACAAACTAAATATCTGATAATTTAACATATTCTCAATAGAGTGTCAATGTGTATTGACGCAGTAAAGGATAAAAGGAAAGTGAGGAATTGACCAGTTTTAGAGACTTTTGGTCATATTTTTAATTTGAAGCAATTATCTATACAACCAATCATTTATCGTTTATAATGGAACCAAATTCATATGATCAATCTTCGGGGCAGGGTGAAATTCCCTACCGGCGGTGATGAGCAATGGCTCTAAGCCCGCGAGCTGTTTTTGACAGCAGGATTCGGTGTGATTCCGAAGCCGACAGTATAGTCTGGATGGGAGAAGATGGAGGTTCAGCAGCGTTTTGAAAGAAAGGTTTTCAAACGTTTCTTTACCAAGCCAATTTTTAAAACCCCGCTTTTATATCATAGAGCGGTTTTTTTATTGGCTGGAAAAAGAACCTTTCCGCTTTTCGAGTAAGATGTGATCGAAAAGGAGAGAGCAACTTGAAAGTAAAAAAATTAGTCGTGATCAGCATGCTGAGCAGCATTGCATTTGTATTGATGCTGTTAAATTTTCCGTTTCCGGGGCTTCCTGATTATTTAAAAATTGATTTCAGTGATGTCCCTGCCATTATTGCGATTCTTATATACGGACCTTTAGCGGGTATTGCCGTTGAAGCGATAAAAAATGTTCTTCAATATATCATTCAGGGGAGCATGGCTGGAGTGCCTGTAGGACAAATTGCAAATTTCATTGCCGGAACACTCTTTATATTGCCGACTGCTTTCTTATTTAAAAAGCTGAACTCAGCAAAAGGCCTGACAGTGAGTCTTCTGCTTGGAACTGCAGCTATGACGGTGCTGATGAGCATTCTCAATTATGTTCTGATTCTTCCGGCCTACACATGGTTTTTACACTCCCCGGCATTATCCGACAGTGCGCTGAAAACAGCGGTAGTCGCTGGTATCCTGCCGTTTAACCTCATAAAAGGCATTGTCATTACGATTGTGTTCACACTTATCTTTATCAAGCTTAAACCGTGGATTGAACAGCAAAGAAGCGCGCATATTCATTAAATAAAAAAAGCTCCCGCAGGGGAGCTTTTTCGATTACTTCTATTCAAATTTAAGCGGGTCGCCCTCAAATGGCTCATCCGCCACTTTGATGGAATCAGTAGGGCATCCTTCAAAAGCGTCAATCATATCTTCTTCCAGTACTTCAGGAACTTCGACAACGCCTTTATTTTCGTCAAGCGTTACGAACGCGATGCCTTCATCATCGTAATCGTAAATGTCTGGTGCAGCCGCTCCGCAAGCGCCGCATGCAATGCATGTATCTTTGTCTACGATTGTGTACTTTGCCATGAATAAAACCTCCCAGATTGTTCTTGGTGGAACAAATGGATCAATCTTTTATATTTAATCAATTTAACACCTATTCCTCTTACTTATTGTAATGATGTTGATGCCACATTTCAACAGAAAAATGATTGAGAATGCTTATCACATAAGGGGTTATCTACATAACATCCCCCCTAATGATGACTTTAAACGTCGATTTATGTTTAAAATCTGTTAAAATAAAAAGAGCAAACCAACGATTTTTGTCAGGAAGAATGTGGGTGGATAGGTTGTCATTACATTACTTTGATATTATGGTTCTCGATTGCCTTTCTAAAATAAACGGGGAACGGACAGGAAGTGCCGTTTTTCACCTATTTAAAGGAAAAAGATCGTCACAAACCATTCAAGATGCCGGCTTATTTCAGACTGCAAGATATTTTGGAATGGCTCCGCAATGTTCAAGAAGCGACATATCAGGATCACTTCGCAAGCTTGAACAGCAGTCATTTCTGGAACCAATGTCAGAAACAAATACATACAGAGTGACTATAAGAGGCGAAAGCATGTTGAGGCAGGCGCTGAGTGAACGGCCTTGGCCAGCCCATTGCCACGGCGCTTATTTTCAGCAGGCCGCAAGCGTGCTCTGGAAAAGACTTTCCCTTCTCGTACAGGTATTGTCAAATAAGCAGCGCAGCAGCAGACAGTATATTCCCGTCACAAAAGATTATAAGACGCTTCACTGGGTCAAGCGATACATGCACATGCAGAAGGATCATGAAAAACTGGCAAGGGGCTTGCAGGAAATGCTGGAGGATCATTTGCAAAGGCTTGACGAGAAAGCCGCTCTTATCTTTGTCTACTCATTAACTTCATATAATAGGATCGGTTATACGAGCAGGCAGCTTGCTGACAATCTGAAAGAAGACGAGTGGTACGTGTATATCTTGTTTTGGGCTGCGGTACATTATTTTATTCTTTCCTTGCCGCAATGTGAAGATTCTATACTAAAGGATCTTCTTTCCGATGTGCATCTGGAGAATGCACTGACTGAGTCTACGAGAAAAACATGGCAGATGGTCAGACAGGGGATTCCGATTCAGCGAATTGCTGAAATCAGAAAGCTGAAAACTGCCACAATTGAAGACCATATCGTCGAAATTTCTCTTCATGAGCCGGCTTTTGTGATTGATGAATATATTTCGGCTGAGGATCAGCTCCAAATTGCTGAGTTCGCCAAACGCATGCGGACAAACAAGATCAAACAAATTCGAGAAGGCCTAGAACAGCGGTTCAGCTACTTTCAAATCAGGCTGGCATTGGCAAAGCAGGTGAAACAGTATGACTAAATTACAGCAAGTGTTATATCAGTTTTTTGGTTTTCATTCCTTTAAAAAAGGACAGGAGGACATCATCAGAAGCGTTCTCAGCGGAAAGGATACCATTGCAATGCTTCCGACAGGGGGAGGGAAGTCTCTTTGCTACCAGTTGCCCGGTTACATGCTTGACGGTATGATATTAATCGTTTCTCCTTTGCTTTCTTTGATGGAGGATCAGGTGCAGCAGCTGAAAGCGCGGGGAGAAAAACGGGCTGCCGCTTTGAATAGTATGCTCGGCAGGCAGGAAAGACAATTCGTTTTAGAGCATATCCATCGGTACAAATTTTTGTATCTGTCGCCCGAAGCTTTGCAGTCGTCATATGTTTTGGAAAAATTAAAGAGCATTCCGATCAGTCTCTTCGTTATTGATGAAGCGCATTGTATATCGGAGTGGGGACATGATTTTAGGCCGGATTATTCAAAGCTTGGACAGCTGAGAAAAACACTTGGGCATCCGCCGGTGCTTGCTCTGACGGCTACGGCGACGAAGGATACGCTGCATGATGTCATGAATTTGCTTGAACTGCATCATGCCGAACGGCATCTTAACTCGGTTAACCGGCCGAATATTGCACTCAAAGTTGAAAATACTGCGGATACTGCCGAAAAAATAGATAGGGTCATTCAGCTGGTTGCAAACCTGCAAGGTCCGGGAATTGTCTATTGTCCGACAAGGAAATGGGCAGAGGAATTAGCGGAGGAAATAAAAAACAAAACAAGCAGCAGGGTTGATTATTACCATGGCGGCATGGATTCTGGCGACAGAATGTTAATTCAGCAGCAATTTATTAATAACCAGCTTGATGTCATTTGCTGTACAAATGCGTTTGGAATGGGTGTTGATAAATCTGATATCAAATATGTCATACATTTTTATCTCCCGCAGACGGCTGAAGCT
This sequence comes from Bacillus sp. LBG-1-113, assembly GCF_020708615.1. Taxonomy (NCBI): domain Bacteria; kingdom Bacillati; phylum Bacillota; class Bacilli; order Caryophanales; family Bacillaceae; genus Bacillus; species Bacillus sp. LBG-1-113. The sequence continues at coordinate 690,466 of NZ_JAJFDG010000001.1, forward strand.
TTTATGCAGGAAATCGGCAGAGCAGGGCGTGACGGAAAACCGAGTGTCAGCATTTTGCTCAGAGCGCCTGGAGATTTCGAATTGCAAGAGCAGATTATCCAAATGGAGAGTCTTGCGGATGGAGAAATCGCCAATGTTATTCGCGTGCTGGAAGAAACGGAAGAACAGGATGAAAGAAAACTGCGCGAATTATTCATGCAATATGGTATCACAGAGACGCAGTCGCGCATGATCATCCATCTCTTTATGCAGGGGAAAACATCGATTGATCTGATCAAGCGGGAAATCACGTATCGCATGGAGCTGAAACTTGAAAAAATGCGTCACGTGGCAGCTTTGCTTCATCGCGATGGCTGTTTAAGACAATCGTTGTTAGCCTATTTTGATGAAACATACGAGCCCGATAAAGGAGGCATGCCGTGCTGTTCACATTGCGGTTTTGATCTCTCGCTGTATGAACAAAAAGAGGAGCGCGTCCAAATAGCGCCATTAGACGGCTGGAGATCGGAATTGCACCGTATATTCAGTCTAGAGACTGTAGGTGAGCCGAACTGAAACAGCAAAGGGATTTGATCCAGCATCTGTCTGACCGTGATATACTGAAGCAGCTATACATGACACAGCTTCTGGTCATCATGGTGTCCGCTGCTGCCGTTTTGTTCTTTTTTCAGGATATAAGTGATTTTTTCAGCCTCTGGCATATTAGAGATACAAGAATCATTTGGTATGGTGTTTCTCTTGCAGTTATTGTCGTTTTAGCCGACATGGCAATCATGAAATGGTGTCCGTCTCATTTATATGATGACGGCGGAATCAATAAAAAATTATTCAGTAAAAGGCCAATCCCTCATATTATATTTTTAACGCTTCTAATTTCTTTCGCTGAAGAAATGTTATTTAGGGGAGTGCTGCAGACCCATATTGGTTTATGGGCGGCCAGTCTTGTTTTTGCTGTTCTTCATTTTCGTTATTTGACAAAATGGCTGCTATTTATCATGGTGACGGCAATCAGCTTTTTGCTTGGACTGATTTATGAATGGACCGGTAATTTATTTGTTCCGGTAACGGCGCATTTTATTATTGATGCCGTGTTTGCCTGTCAGATTCGTTTTGAACATGTTAGGAGGGATACACATGACGAACATGTCTAGAGTTGAGAGAAGAAAAGCTCAGAATCTTTATGAAGACCATAATGCCGCATTGGCGGACGACCTTTTCGAAGAAGATGAAGAAAGCCTTCCGACAAGACAATCTGTAAAAAATCAAAGAGAGAAGAAAAAAAAGCAAGGCAAAACAAGAACGCCGTTATTTACCACTCTCGCGGTACTGTTTGTATTTGTGCCGGTTATCGTCTTTGTCGCCTTATTTTATCTAATGAAAAGCCATCCGGGAAATCCCGATGATTATGAAGATGTGTTTATAGACAGCAGCCAGAGTAAATACGAGGTGGTCCAAAAACCAGAGGACAAAAAAGAAACGCAAGAGACAGTTCTGCGCGAAGAGTCAAAAAAAAAATCTGAAAACAAAAAGACAGAGAAGCAAACAGAAGCAACAACTGATAAGAAGCAGCCTGCTGTAGCGGAAAAAGAGGAGACAGCAAACAAACAGGAAGCAAAAAGCGAGGCTGCTTCCCCTTTCCCAGAAAAAACAGTCCAAAAAGAGCAGGAACAAATACCGCAGCAACCTGAACCAGTTCAAGAAACCGAGGCGGAACATATCGTGAAGCACACCGTTCAAAAGAAAGAAACGCTGTACCGCATTTCCATGAAATATTATAAAAGCAGATCAGGAGAAGAAAAGATCCGTGCCTATAATCATTTGAACGGAAATGACGTTTATACCGGGCAAATTTTGGACATCCCTTTGACTTATTAGCGGGCATCTTTTTGATCGCAGGCTCATATATTGTAGCAATGAAAAGGGACAAGGTGTGAAGCGTATGGAATCCTTATGGAACCAGCTGGACCGATTTACGGACGCGCCGACCAAACAGATGCTACAGGCGTTGGTGAAACGAAAACAAAAATACGAAAACTATGCTGCGCAATGCCGCAGGTGGCGGTGGACCTCACTCATTTGCCTGGGCTTATTATGTCTTTTAATGATGATCAAAAGCCCGGCGCCTCAGCTCATTCTTCAAGAAATGCTAAGCCATACCTTTTATTTATTGTGGATGATGGCAACTGCTTTTGCATACTGCACTTCATATTATTTTAAGAAAAAAGAAGAAAAAGCCGAGGGGGATTTCCATAAACTGAGATGTGAAATTATTCAGAAAAGCACTGATCTCTGGCCGCAGCCTGATAAATGGAAGGCGCGAGAATCTGTTTTTCAATTGATGAAGCACCAATACGATATTAATCTATATTTTGAAAGTAAATAAAATGGGGCGTTTTCTCAAACGATAGAAACGTCTTTTTTTTATTGTCCGTCTTATTGATAAGTTCTAAAAGAATGGAGAGTTTTTTATGAAGCGATCAATGAAAATTGCGGGTGCATTAGCGATTGCGGCAGCGGCAATGACGGCAAAAATGTATTCAGTGGCAAAAGGCAATCATCTAAAAAACCATACATTTACGTTATCAAAAATGAAGGGGAAGCCGCCTCTAACGATTTTTTTTATATCTGATATTCACAAACGTATTGTTGATCACGGTCTTTTAGAGGAAGCGCAGGGCCATGAGCCGGATCTGGTGATAATCGGCGGTGATTTAGCTGAAGGCGGGGTGTCCTGCTCGAGAATTGAGGAAAATGTCAGAAGGCTTGCGGGTTTGGGAGTCCCTGTCATGTTTGTGTGGGGAAACAATGATTATGAGGTCAGTCAGCGTGAACTGTATACTATTTTTAAGGCGTACCGTATTATTACGCTTCGAAATGAATCGGTTCCTTTTACCTATAACGGACATACCATCACCATAGCCGGAGTGGATGACATCAGGATGGAGATGGATGATTATGAAGAAGCAATTAAAGAAATCGACGGGAACCAGTTGAACGTTCTGGTTTGTCATAACCCTGAGATTCATCAGCAAATCAATGAAAATGATGGTATTGATGTGATATTCAGCGGACATACCCATGGCGGGCAGATTCGATTTGGAAAATTCGGCCCTTATGAGCTTGGTACAACCGGTTTTGTTAAAAATGCTGCATACCTCATCAGCAACGGGTACGGCACAACAAAAGTGCCCCTTCGTTTAGGGGCGGAGCCTGAGGCACACATCGTGACACTTGCAGCACCTGAATGACTTCCCTAAAGAGTGTGTCCATAAAAAACTGCATTGTGCTTGTCTTACTAGTGAACTCAGTGTAAACTGATAACAATTAAGAACCTATGACTCATCATCTCATATAATGTGTTATATGATTTGTGTGCAAGTAGAGGCAGGAGGGAACGTTATGCGGCTTGAGCGTCTGAATTACAATAAGATTAAAATCTTTTTGACCCTCGATGATTTGACTGATCGTGGATTAACAAAAGAAGACCTCTGGAAGGACTCATTTAAAGTCCACCAGTTATTTAAAGATATGATGAATGAAGCAAATACAGAGCTCGGCTTTGAAGCGAATGGACCGATTGCAGTGGAAGTGTATTCTCTCCAAGCACAAGGGATGGTTGTGATCGTAACAAAGAACCAAGAAGCGGATTCAGAAGAAGATGAGTATGATGATGATTACATCGAAATGCAAGTCAAGCTTGACGAAAGCGCGGACATCATATATCAATTCCATTCCTTTGAAGATATCATTCAGCTTTCTGAAAGCTTACAGCGGATCGGTATCACGGGAGGGACTGTCTATCACTATGAAGGACAGTACTTTCTAAGCCTAGAAGACTTGGGATCACAGACTGCCGAGGGTGTTGTGGCGGTCCTGGCTGAATACGGCAATCCAACAACATTAACGATTTATCGCTTACAAGAGTATGGTAAGCTCATTATGGACGGAAATGCTGTAGAGACAATCCAAACTCATTTTTCATAAGAATGGAAGAAAAACTGCTGTTTTTTACAGCGGTTTTTTTTGTTAAAAAACATGGAAAAACATAACGTTTATCCTATGCATAGATCATATGAAGGTGTATACTATTCTCTGAAAGGGAGCATGTGAGAAACAGAAGATTCTAGGAGGTTAACTCAAATGGCAGCCGATCGAAACACCGGTCATACAGAAGAGGACAAACTTGATGTTTTAAAATCAACTCAAACCGTAATACATAAGGCTCTGGAAAAATTGGGATATCCTGAAGAAGTATACGAATTGTTAAAAGAGCCGATGAGATTATTAACGGTAAAAATACCAGTTCGTATGGATGACGGTTCAGTCAAGATTTTTACGGGTTATCGTGCCCAGCACAATGACTCCGTCGGTCCGACAAAAGGCGGGATACGTTTTCACCCCAACGTAACTGAAAAAGAGGTGAAGGCACTTTCCATTTGGATGAGTTTAAAATGCGGTATCATTGATCTTCCATATGGCGGTGGTAAAGGCGGAATTGTTTGTGATCCAAGGGATATGTCGTTTAGAGAGCTGGAGCGTCTAAGCAGGGGTTATGTCAGAGCTATCAGCCAAATTGTCGGTCCGACGAAAGACGTGCCGGCACCGGATGTATTTACAAACTCACAAATCATGGCTTGGATGATGGATGAGTATTCAAGAATTGATGAATTTAATTCGCCTGGGTTCATTACAGGCAAACCGCTTGTGCTTGGCGGATCTCACGGGAGAGAATCAGCGACAGCAAAAGGTGTAACCATCTGCATAAAAGAAGCGGCGAAGAAAAAAGGCATCGATATTGAAGGTGCGCGAGTCGTCGTTCAAGGATTCGGAAACGCCGGAAGCTATCTGGCGAAATTTATGCATGATGCAGGGGCAAAGGTTGTCGGCATATCCGATGCATACGGCGGACTGTATGACCCTGAAGGCCTGGATATTGATTACTTACTCGACCGCCGTGACAGTTTTGGCACAGTGACGAAGCTTTTCAACGATACCATTACGAACCAAGAGCTGCTGGAACTGGATTGTGATATTTTAGTTCCTGCCGCGATTGAAAACCAAATTACAGAAGAAAATGCCCATAATATACAGGCGAAAATCGTCGTTGAAGCAGCTAACGGGCCAACTACGCTTGAAGGAACAAAAATTCTATCAGACCGTGACATTCTGCTTGTTCCTGATGTACTGGCAAGCGCGGGAGGCGTAACGGTTTCTTATTTTGAATGGGTTCAGAATAACCAGGGCTTCTACTGGAGCGAGGAAGAAGTAGAAGAGAAATTAGAAAAAATGATGGTAAAATCATTCAACAATATATATGAAATGGCCAACAACCGAAGAATCGACATGAGACTTGCCGCTTATATGGTAGGCGTGCGTAAAATGGCGGAAGCTTCGCGCTTTAGAGGCTGGATATAAGTTGATGATTTGCATAAAAAATAAAAATCTCCTATGATAAAATAGGAGATTTTTTTATTTGGAAATAGAAAAATGTGAATTGAATGCCCAATATCGCAGGAGTTGACGGAAATGATTGAAGAAAAAGCAATAATTATTGGCGGAGGTCCTTGCGGATTATCTGCGGCCATTCACCTAAAACAAATTGGCATTGATGCCCTCGTCATTGAAAAAGGCAATGTCGTTAACAGTATTTACAATTATCCGACGCATCAAACCTTTTTCAGCTCAAGTGAAAAGCTTGAAATTGGTGACGTGGCATTTATTACCGAAAACAGAAAGCCTGTCAGAATTCAGGCTTTGTCGTACTATAGGGAAGTCGTGAAGCGAAAAAAGATCCGTGTGAATGCATTTGAAATGGTGCAAAAAGTGACAAAAGCAGAAAATAATTCATTTGTTATCGAAACGTCAAAAGAGACGTATTCAACGCCATACTGCATCATTGCCACAGGCTATTATGATCATCCAAACTATATGAACGTACCTGGTGAGGATTTGCCGAAGGTATTCCATTATTTTAAAGAAGGACATCCGTATTTCGATAAAGACGTCGTCGTTATCGGCGGGAAAAATTCAAGTGTAGATGCTGCGCTTGAACTTGTAAAATCAGGAGCGCGTGTCACCGTTTTATATAGGGGCAATGAATACTCTTCAAGCATTAAGCCATGGATTCTGCCAGAATTCGAATCCTTAGTAAGAAACGGTACAATCCGAATGGAATTTGGCGCTTGTGTAGAAAAAATCACTGAAGATGAAGTCGTTTTCCGCTCCGGCCAGCAGGAGCTGATTACCATTAAAAACGACTTCGTATTTGCCATGACGGGTTATCATCCTGATCATCAATTTTTGAAAAAAATCGGTGTGAAAATCGATGAGGAATCAGGGCGTCCGTTTTTTAATGAAGAAACGATGGAAACCAATGTGAAGGGCGTTTTTATTGCCGGGGTCATCGCTGCCGGAAACAATGCAAATGAAATATTTATTGAAAACGGAAGATTTCACGGCGGCCACATTGCTAACGAAATTGCAAAAAGAGAAGATCAGTGAAAAGAGGAGAGCATATGAAGGTTCGTATGCTCTTTTTGTTTTTTTAAAGTCAGACAGATGTAAATTCATACACAACATGGTAGGATAGACATAGGAATATAAAGGAAAGAGGTTGCCTGATGTTTGCAATCATCTCTGCAGGAATTGCTCCCGGCATCGCGCTGTTAAGTTATTTTTATTTAAAAGATCAGTATGATAATGAACCTGTACATATGGTGCTTCGCTCATTTTTTCTTGGGGTTGTTCTTGTATTTCCCACTATGTTTATCCAGTATGTACTTGAAAAAGAGAATGTGGGAGGCGGAAGCTTTTTTGTTTCTTTTTTGTCTTCTGGCTTTTTGGAGGAATCATTGAAATGGTTTATTTTAATGATCAGTGTTTATCCGCACGCCCACTTTGATGAGCATTATGACGGAATTGTATACGGTGCAAGTGTATCGCTCGGTTTTGCGACACTCGAAAATATTCTTTATTTAATCGGTCATGGTGTGGAGCATGCGTTTGTCAGAGCGCTGCTGCCCGTTTCATGCCATGCCTTAATTGGAGTGATTATGGGGTTTTACCTCGGGAAAGCGCGTTTCTCAGCTGATAAAGCACGTATGAAATGGCTTCTCCTTTCGTTGGTCCTGCCATCACTTTTACATGGGTCGTATGACTTTATCCTGACAGCCCTCAGCAACTGGGTCTACTACATGCTTCCATTTATGTTATTTTTATGGTGGTTTGGTTTACGAAAAGCAAAAAAAGCCCGTTCTGTCAATATGATGCAGATATAGAAAAGCCGCACAGCCATAGTGCGGCTTTTTGAGTTGTTGAAATTTTTAAGCTGTGAGGGATAAGAAGGAAAGAGTGTATAAAAATAACCTCGTTACAGAAAATACGTTTACACTCAAAAATTTGCTGTAGGAGGCTTGAAAAGATGAAGTCCAAAGGATCGATTATGGCATGTCTCATCTTATTTTCCTTTATAATTACGACGTTTATCAATACTGAAACAATTTCAGCCTTTTCTAATCAGGTCATTCAAAGAGGGGCAACAGGGGACGATGTGATTGAGCTGCAGGCGCGTCTTCAATATAACGGATATTATAATGGGAAAATTGACGGGGTTTATGGATGGGGGACATACTGGGCAGTACGGAACTTTCAGGATCAATTCGGCTTAAAAGAGATAGACGGTCTGGTCGGAGCCCAAACCAAACAGACCTTGATATCTAAGTCTAAATATTACCGTGAATATGTCATGGAGCAGCTTCAAAAAGGCAATACATTCACGCATTATGGAAAAATACCGCTGAAATACCAAACGAAACCGTCAAAAACAGCGACTCAAAAAGCAAGACAGCAAGCAGAGACGAGGCAGAAACAGCCTGCTGAAAAAATAACACAGCAGCCGCAAGCGAATAAACAGCAAAACAACACGCCTGCAAAAACAAAAAAACAGGATGCGGTTGCAGCTAACATGCCAGGCGGTTTTTCCAATAATGATATTCGGCTGCTTTCTCAAGCGGTTTATGGGGAAGCGCGTGGCGAGCCGTACGAGGGACAGGTTGCGATTGCAGCAGTTATCTTGAACCGTTTAAACAGTCCGTTATTTCCGAATTCAGTAGCGGGTGTTATTTTTGAACCGCTTGCTTTTACAGCTGTGGCTGACGGACAAATTTATATGCAGCCGAACGAAACAGCAAAAGAAGCAGTATTAGACGCCATCAATGGCTGGGACCCGTCCGAGGAAGCGCTGTATTATTTCAATCCGGATACAGCTACCAGCGCGTGGATTTGGGGACGCCCGCAGATTAAGAGAATCGGTAAACACATTTTCTGTGAGTAGCAGGACATAAGAAAGCATAAAAATGAGGTGTGATAAATGATCAGAGGTATTTTAATCGCAGTGCTCGGTATTGCAATTGTCGGTACTAGTTACTGGGGATACAAAGAGCACCAGGAAAAAGACGCTGTCCTTCTTCATGCTGAAAATAACTATCAGCGGGCGTTTCATGAGCTCACCTATCAGGTAGACCAGCTGCATGATAAAATTGGCGCAACGCTTGCCATGAACAGCAAAAAATCACTGTCCCCCGCATTGATAGATGTTTGGAGAATTACATCAGAAGCCCATAACAGTGTCAGTCAGCTGCCGCTTACATTAATGCCGTTTAACAAAACGGAAGAGCTGTTATCCAAGATCGGCGATTTCAGCTACAAAACGTCAATCAGAGATTTGGATCAAAAACCGCTTGATGAAAAAGAGTATACTTCGCTAAATAAGCTTTATCAGCAGTCAGAAGATATCCAAAATGAATTGCGCCACGTTCAGCACCTTGTCATGAGCAAGAACTTGCGCTGGATGGATGTAGAGATGGCGCTGGCCTCTGACGAAAAACAGAGTGATAACACGATCATCAACAGCTTTAAAACGGTTGAAAAAAATGTCGGGTCCTTCTCCTCGGGAACAGATCTTGGCCCTAGTTTCACCAGCACCAAAAAAGAAGAGAAAGGTTTTGCCCATCTGAAGGGGAAAGAAATTTCTGCACAGGAAGCCAAACAAATTGCCCAACGCTTTGCACCGGATGACAATTATGCAATCAAAGTGATAAAGAGCGGAAAAAAAACAAACCGTGACGTCTACAGTATCAGTATGAAAGATCCTGATCATAAAGCAGCGATATATATGGATATTACAAAAAAAGGCGGACACCCGGTTTATTTAATTCAGAACAGAGAAGTGAAAGATCAAAAAATCAGCTTGAATGATGGTTCGAATCGAGCCCTTGCTTTTTTAAAGAAAAATGGATATGAAACAAAAGATCTGGAAATCGATGAAAGCGCGCAATACGATAAAATCGGTGTATTCTCATATGTTCCAATAGAGAATAATATCAGGATGTATCCAGAAGCCATCCGTATGAAAGTTGCCTTGGATGACGGCGAGGTGGTCGGCTTTTCAGCACGCGATTTCTTAACATCCCACAGAAAAAGAGACATACCAAAGCCGGTTATTTCTGAACAAGATGCAAAAGCAAAATTAAACAAAAATGTAGAAGTGAGAGAAACAAGGCTTGCTGTGATCACAAATGAATTAGGCCAGGAAGTATTGTGCTATGAAATGCTGGGTACGATTGAAAATGATACATTCAGAATGTATATAAATGCTAATGACGGAACGGAAGAGAAGGTCGAAAAACTAAAAAATGCCGAACCTATATATAAAGACCTATAAAAACTAGGAGGAAAGGACTAAAAGTCTTTTCCTTTTTTCCATTACATGATTTAATAAAAAAGTGAATATATTGAATGCGAAAGAGTGAAGTCAATGATAGAAATTGGGGATACTGTACACTTAGAATACATAGAAGAAAATCAATTAAAAATAGCAAAGAGCAAAGCTGTGAGCATTGAAAACGGAGAGCTCCTGATCGCATATCCAGTTGATGTACACACAGGAAGAACCGTGATATTACATCATGATACTGAAGTAACGGTAGAGTTTGTCGGTAAAGACGAAGTGCCTTACCGCTTCTCAAGCCGCATGAAGGGAAAAGTGAAGGACAAGCTTCAAATGATTCGCCTTGAAGTGCCTCCCCGTGAAAAAATGAAACGAATTCAGCGCCGGCAATATGTAAGAATTGACGCGGTATTGGATGTGCTGGTCGAGCCGGCAGATGAAAAAGACAAGTTTCATACACTCTCGTACAATATCAGCGCTGGCGGTATCGCTTTGATTTTGACAGGCGGCTATTCTTTTCAGCACGGGGATACGCTGCGCCTTTTCATCAGCCTTCAGGAAGAGGAGAAAACGCATCAAGTAGAGGCTGCCGCGGTTGTCAGACGCGTTTATGATGATTCAAAAACCGGCAAACGTAAAATGACCTTGGAGTATTCGGAGATTTCAGCAGGTGACCAGCAGCTCCTTCTTCAGTATTGCATCCGCCGCCAGTTAAACAAGAGAAGGAAAGCACGATTGGAATAAACATCGGCAAACACTTCCATACTATATTTGTAATGGAGGTGGGCCGATGAAGACCTTTGAACGGCTGCTGCTCAAATTATTGTTCATTCAGGCAGTGATTTTAGTTGGTATCCAGTTTCTTTTTCACTATCAGCATATTGAACCTTATGTCTCAAAAGTGATTCAATATGAAGGGGTTGATAAAATGGAGGTTAATGATTGGGTAGAAACCATTAAACATTAATTATTCAGGAATTTTTCACCCTTTTTCATAAAGTTCATGATACAATCCATAGAGGAGAAAAGAGCAAGGAGAGGAATTATGGAAAAGAAATTATCGATTGCGATCGACGGCCCGGCTGCTGCGGGGAAAAGCACCGTTGCCAAAATTGTGGCTGAGAAAAAATCGTACATATATATTGATACGGGAGCGATGTATCGAGCCATTACGTATGTGGCTTTACAAGAAAAAGTTGATTTGACAGATGAGGCAAAATTGGCTGAGCTGTTAAAGCAAACAGATATTGAGCTGATCACAACCAAAGAAGGACAAAAGGTGCTTGTCAACGGCACAGATGTGACTGAGGACATCAGAAAAGACGAAGTCAGCAATCAGGTCTCAATTGCTGCCAAGCACAGAAGCGTCAGGGAAGAAATGGTGAAACGCCAGCAGCAGCTCGGCGAAAAAGGCGGCGTTGTCATGGATGGACGTGATATCGGAACTCACGTACTCCCAAATGCTGAAGTGAAAATCTTTCTTTTGGCGTCTGTTGAAGAGAGAGCGAAACGCCGTTATGAAGAAAATGTAAAAAAAGGCTACAATGTCAACTATGAGACATTAATTGAGGAAATTGCAAGAAGAGATAAACTCGATTCAGAGCGCGAAGTTTCTCCGCTTCGAAAAGCAGATGACGCGCTTGAAATCGACACGACTTCTCTCTCCATTCAGGAAGTTGCTGAAAAAATTCTTGATGTAGTGGAGCAAAAGTCCCGCTGATACCGGCGGAGGCCACTTTTTTTGAATTTTTCAACAAAGAAAGAATGTTATTGCTTGACAAACCTGTCCTTTTATTAGAAGTTAATACTAATAAAACTTTTTATTGATCATTCAAAATCTTTTTTGGATGATTCTTTAATACATATTCGGCTAAAAGCGGACATGCATGATACGTGTTCAGCTTTCAAACCGTTTTTAATTAAGCTGTGTAGGTTTGGACCAAGGAGGTTATTCAAATGACAGAGGAAATGAATCAAATTGATGTTCAAGTGCCAGAGGTTGGAGATGTAGTAAAAGGGATTGTGACAAAGGTAGAGGACAAGCATGTGGATGTTGAAATTATCAATGTCAAACAGTCCGGCATTATTCCAATCAGTGAATTATCAAGTCTTCATGTAGAGAAAGCATCGGATGTCGTAAAAGTAGACGACGAGCTTGACCTGAAAGTAACAAAAGTGGAAGACGATGCTTTGATTTTATCTAAACGTGCTGTTGATGCAGACCGCGCTTGGGAAGACCTTGAGAAAAAATTTGAAACAAAAGAAGTGTTTGAAGCTGAAGTAAAAGATGTCGTAAAAGGCGGCCTTGTCGTTGATATCGGCGTTCGAGGCTTTATTCCGGCATCACTTGTAGAAGCGCATTTTGTAGAAGATTTTACCGACTATAAAGGAAAAACACTGTCTCTGCTCGTAGTAGAGCTTGACCGTGATAAAAACCGTGTCATCCTTTCACACCGTGCGGTTGTTGAAAGTGAGCAAGCGAATAAAAAACAAGACCTTCTTCAGTCTCTAGAGGTTGGAAGTGTACTTGATGGTAAAGTGCAGCGTCTGACTGATTTCGGCGCGTTTGTTGATATCGGCGGTATTGACGGGCTTGTGCACATTTCACAGCTTTCCCACTCCCACGTTGAAAAGCCGTCTGACGTTGTGGAAGAAGGACAGGAAGTAAAAGTGAAAGTATTATCGGTTGACCGGGATAATGAACGTATTTCTCTATCTATAAAAGAAACGCTGCCTGGGCCTTGGAGCCAAGTTGGGGAGAAAGTCAAACCGGGTGATGTGCTTGAAGGAAAGGTTCAGCGCCTCGTGAGCTTCGGTGCGTTTGTTGAAATTCTTCCTGGCGTGGAAGGTCTCGTTCATATTTCTCAAATTTCTAATAAACACATCGGCACGCCGCATGAAGTTCTTGAAGAAGGACAGACTGTAAAAGTGAAGGTTCTTGATGTGAATGAAAATGAAGAGCGCATTTCATTAAGCATGCGTGAGCTTGAAGAAACGCCGAAAGCCGATCAAGAGGATTACCGCCAATATCAGGCGAAGGAAGAAACAAGCACTGGCTTCCAGCTTGGAGATCTGATCGGAGATAAGCTTAATAAACTAAAATAATTGGTGATAAACGTGACTCGAGCAGAACGGAAAAGAGAACACATCAATCATGCCCTGTCTACCGGCCAAAAGCGGGAGACGGGTCTAGATGATATTACGTTTGTTCATGTCAGTCTGCCCGATCTTGCATTAGAACAAGTAGATATTTCCACAAAAATCGGCGAACTTTCAAGCAGTTCGCCGATTTTTATCAATGCAATGACTGGCGGCGGCGGAGAACTTACATATGAAATTAATAAGGCGCTTGCTAGAGCAGCTCGAATAGCTTGTATCCCTCTCGCTGTCGGCTCGCAAATGTCGGCGTTAAAAGACCCGTCTGAACGCTATTCGTATGAAATCGTCCGAAAGGAAAATCCGAATGGGCTTATTTTTGCCAATCTCGGAAGCGAGGCGACAGCCCGTCAGGCGAAGGAAGCTGTTGAAATGATTGGGGCGGACGCGCTGCAGATTCACCTGAATGTTATTCAGGAAATTGTCATGCCAGAAGGTGACAGAAGCTTTAGCGGAGCTCTTTCCCGTATTGAACAAATCTGCAGCGAAGTCAAAGTGCCTGTCATAATAAAAGAAGTAGGCTTCGGAATGAGCAAAGAATCAGCAAAAAAGCTGTATGGGGCAGGTGCGGCAGCTGTTGATATCGGCGGTTACGGAGGGACAAATTTCTCGAAAATAGAAAATCTCCGAAGACAGCGGCAGATCACCTTTTTCAACTCATGGGGTATTTCAACAGCAGCGAGCCTGGCGGAAATCCGCTCTGAGTTTCCTGATAAACCAATGATTGCGTCTGGCGGCCTTCAAAATGCGCTTGATGCCGCGAAGGCGATAGCTCTCGGGGCTTCCTGTATAGGAATGGCAGGGCACTTCTTAAAGGCGCTGACTGAAAAAGGCGAAGAAGGGCTGCTAGAAGAGATTCAGCTGATCCTAGAGGAATTAAAAATGATTATGACTGTGCTCGGCACCAGAACAATTTCTGATTTGCAAAAGGCTCCTCTTGTCATAAAAGGTGAGACTCATCACTGGCTGACAGAGAGAGGCATTCATACTTCCAATTACAATGTACGTTGATAGTTGGATAAGGAAAGCCCAAAACCGTGTGAGTTTTGGGCTTTTTGTATTATGATTTACGCTTTTTGAATTTACCGTTTTGTTCAAGGCTGGTGGCTCCGTCATAGTGAATCGATTGGTCTCGGTCTGATTCCACTCTGCCAGAAGCCTTGAGTTTTTTCTCCTGTCTGTCTTTTCCCATGATCATTCTCCTTTACGTGAGGCGGTTTGTTTAAAAAAAGTGTTTAGACTCCATACTGGGAGTATGGAGGAAGCGATATGGAACAATTTTATTATTATTGGTCAATGTGGTTTTTGTGGGTACTGACAACCTTTATTCTTGGAAAGACGAAAAGGCGATTTGCCGTCTCATTATTTATTTTGACTAATATCATCTTAAGCATACATCACTTTACTTTATATTTTTCACTGAATGCGGCATACGTGATGTTTTTCGTTTGCGGGTGCGTCTATGCCGGATATTTCGGGATGTATAAACGATTTCGCTATATCATGGTGCACCTGACGCTTGTGTCCGGGTATGCGTTTGTTTATCTTTTTGCATTATATGATCCAGTTTGGTTCATCATAAAACCTGAGTGGGCCGCTGTTGTATTATGTGTGCTTTTGACTGCTTCTGTTGAAAGGGATTTTCAGAAGCAGCTTGCCTTATATGTCCTTGGAATGTGCCAAGGCGAACTAGTGTATTCTTTTGTCATTCAACAATTGGCAGGGCATACGGCTGTTGGAGGTTTTCAATGGCTTAACGCATGCTCTGCAGGGATGATATTGCTGTTTGGTATATCAAAATATGAACAGCTTGCCAGTCAAATTGGCCATAGAGGCAAAAGATCAAACAAAGGAGCTACTAAAATGTCATGAGCGATTACATCTATCCGATTATTGCGGGGGTCATAGCAGGAGTCGCCACAAGGCTGTATATGCTGAAAACAGATTACCGCCAGTATCCAACCTATATTCATGGTAAAGTCATTCATATTGCACTTGGGCTTATTGCAGCAGGGTTAGGGGCAATTATTATGCCTGCGCTATTGCAGGAGGAGTTTACGGCTATCACGTTTTTGACGCTTGCAGCCACTCAATTCAGAGATGTCAGAAATATGGAGCGGAATACGCTGACACAAATGGATTCGTACGAACTTGTTTCAAGAGGAAGCACTTATATTGAAGGAATCGCCATTGCGTTTGAAAGCAGAAATTATATCGTAATCTTTACTGCTCTATTGACAACATCGGCGTACGTATTTTTCTCAATCTGGGTTGCTGTTATAACCGCTGTTGTTTGTTTTTTGTTGGCAATGAAATTTATGTCCGGCAGTGTATTGAAAGATATTGTGGATATCGAGTACATAGAGCCTCACTTTGAAGGGCCGGGTCTTTTTGTTGATAATATTTATATGATGAACATTGGACTTCCAGAGAAACAGGAGCTGATTTTAAAGCATGGCATGGGGTTTATTTTAACACCTAAAAATTTTAATTCAGCTGCAACCATTGCCAACCTGGGTCAGCGTCAGGCCATATTATTTGATGTTTCCAATGTGCTGGGAGTGTATCGGGACTCAGGGGAGCCGTCCCTGACGCCAATTGCGAAACGGGATCTTAATGATGGAAGAGTGGGTGTTTTTGTCCTGCCGCAAATTCATCACCCGGATACAGCTGTTCAGATTATCAGCAATGTTCCGACCTTGGAAAATGCAATCAGAATGCCTACAGAATTTATCAAAAAACAGGATAAGGTGATAGGATGAGTGAATCGCTGACGAAAGTGATTTTGTCTGTCATCACAACAAACCGGAACCGGGCTTCGGGAGGGACACCTATCTTTTTTTGTGATGACCAAAAAGAGATGGAGCTTTTCGCTAAAAACCTTGAGGCGATCCTTGACGGAATTGCCCATAGAATTGGGGAAGATGTCTATTTGATCGTGAAACATTTTTAAGAATAGTTGTGATCCCAGTAAAAACTGATATAATAAATGAGTTAAGCCCTTCCTCTGAAGGGTTTCTTTTCATAAAAGTGAATGAGATGATTTAAATAACCGGTTGAGAATTTATGTAAAAATGAAAGCGGCTGGATCGAAAGGAAGGGTACTATGGGTAAACCTGTCGTAGCCATTGTCGGGAGACCGAATGTAGGAAAATCCACAATCTTTAATCGGATTGCGGGTGAGAGAATTTCAATAGTAGAAGATACCCCTGGTGTGACAAGGGATCGGATATACAGCTCGGCTGAATGGCTGAATTATGATTTTAATTTGATTGATACGGGCGGTATTGATATCGGTGATGAGCCGTTTCTAACACAGATACGCGAGCAGGCCGAAATCGCCATGGATGAAGCGGATGTCATTATTTTTATGGTGAATGGCCGTGAAGGTGTGACAGCTGCTGATGAAGAAGTAGCGAAAATTTTGTACCGCACGAAAAAGCCTGTTGTTTTAGCGGTAAATAAACTGGATAACACAGAAATGAGAGCGAATATTTATGATTTTTATTCGTTGGGCTTTGGTGAACCTTATCCGGTTTCA
The DNA here is from genome assembly GCF_020708615.1 of Bacillus sp. LBG-1-113. NCBI lineage: Bacteria > Bacillati > Bacillota > Bacilli > Caryophanales > Bacillaceae > Bacillus > Bacillus sp. LBG-1-113. The sequence goes on from NZ_JAJFDG010000001.1 coordinate 706,890, forward strand.
GGAACACACGGGCTGGGACTCGGTGATTTATTGGATGCCGCAGCAGAGCATTTCAAAAACATCCCTGAAACAAAATACGATGATGAAGTCGTTCAATTTTGCCTAATCGGACGCCCGAATGTAGGGAAGTCTTCTCTGGTAAACGCGATTCTTGGCGAAGACCGTGTCATTGTGAGTAACGTGGCGGGAACGACTAGAGATGCCGTTGATACAACATTTACTTATAACCAGCAAGATTTTGTCATTGTAGACACTGCCGGCATGAGAAAAAAAGGTAAAGTATATGAAACGACTGAAAAGTACAGCGTGCTGCGGGCGCTGAAAGCCATCGACCGCTCCGAAGTTGTTGCGGTGGTGCTTGACGGTGAGGAAGGCATTATCGAACAGGACAAGCGCATCGCGGGATACGCACATGAAGCAGGCAAGGCTGTCGTGATCGTAGTGAATAAATGGGATGCTGTTGATAAAGATGAGAGCACGATGAAAGAATTTGAACAAAATATCCGCGATCATTTTCAATTCCTTGACTATGCACCGATTCTGTTCATGTCAGCATTAACGACAAAACGGATTCATACGCTAATGCCTGCAATCATTAAAGCGAGTGAAAATCACTCACTTCGTGTCCAGACGAATGTCTTAAATGACATCATTATGGATGCTGTAGCAATGAACCCGACACCAACTCATAACGGGTCGCGCTTGAAAATTTATTATGCGACTCAAGTTGCGGTGAAGCCGCCGAGTTTTGTTGTGTTTGTAAACGATCCGGAACTGATGCATTTTTCATACGAACGATTTTTAGAAAACCGAATCAGAGACGCGTTCGGTTTTGAGGGTACACCAATCAAAATATTTGCAAGAGCTAGAAAATAAAAAGGTGTGAAGCAAATATGAAAAGAGTCACAATGCTTGGAGCGGGAAGCTGGGGAACGGCACTGGCTTTAGTGTTAGCTGATAACAACCATGATGTGAGAATGTGGGGGCATCGTGCGGAGCTGATCCAACAAATAAATGATCTGCACGAAAATAAGGATTATTTGCCGGATGTCAAGCTTCCTGAATCGATTCAGGCAACAACGGAAATCGGGGAGGCTGTTACAGACGCAGATTTCATCATAGTTGCTGTTCCAACCAAAGCGATTCGGGAAGTATTGAGACAGGCAGTGCCTTTTATGACGAAAAAAGCAGTCTTTGTTCATGTGAGTAAGGGGATAGAACCGGATTCACTCCTGCGCATTTCTGAAATTATGGAAATTGAGCTCCCGAGTGATGTCAGAAAGGACATTGTTGTGCTCTCCGGGCCGAGCCATGCTGAAGAAGTAGGACTCCGGCATCCGACAACCGTCACTTCCTCTTCAAAGAGCATGCAGGCTGCAGAAGAGGTGCAGGACCTATTTATAAATCACAATTTTCGGGTGTACACAAATCCTGATATTATCGGTGTAGAAATCGGAGGCGCTCTGAAAAATATTATCGCCCTTGCTGCTGGCATCACAGACGGCTTAGGATACGGCGATAATGCCAAGGCTGCTTTGATTACGCGTGGTCTTGCTGAAATTGCGAGACTCGGCACAAAAATGGGCGGGAATCCGCTAACGTTTTCCGGTTTGACAGGTGTCGGCGACCTGATTGTTACGTGCACAAGTGTTCACTCCAGAAACTGGCGTGCCGGCAATTTACTCGGAAAAGGGTACAAGCTTGAGGACGTTCTTGATGAAATGGGAATGGTCGTTGAGGGAGTGCGCACGACAAAAGCGGCTTACCAGCTTTCAGAAAAATATCAGGTGCAAATGCCGATTACAGAAGCCCTCCATCAAGTCCTATTTAATGGACAAAAGGTAGAAACCGCTGTTGAATCCTTAATGGCGAGAGGGAAAACCCACGAGATGGAGGACTTGGTGAATACATTTGATAACCAAGTAAAATAAAAGTGGCAACGGAATAAAAGTCCGCATATTCTAATTGCACGAAAGCCCGAAACACAGAAGAATACCCAGACCTTGGGATCTCCTGAAACATTTTGCCGATTTAGGCAAGAGAGGATGCATCTGTATGCAACGTCGCATACTATAGCATCGAAGTCCAAGAGAGTGTTTCTTAAACGTAGGTGAATATAGTCAACTTGACTGAAGCAAAGTCCCCCTCTTTGCTTCAGTTTTTTTATTCTATCAAAGGATGGAAAATCTGGTTGATCTTTTCAAGCCCTGTATATTAAAATAAAATATAACGCTTACAAAACAAATGTCGGAGGGGGCGCGGTTTATTTGAGTCTGGCATTGATCAAAATGTGGTTTGCTCTTGGTTCCATGGGGCTGATGTTTCTGGCCGTAGCATGCATCTATTTAAGCCGTTTTAAATGCCGAAACCGTCTTCTGAAGATTGCGGTTTCATCGTTTGCTTACATGTGTGTATTGATTTCAGGAATTATTGTATTTGTGGTGGTATTCAGCGGCCCTGTTAATGAATAAAGCTGTAAAAGGAAGTGCTGTATGGTTAAACTGAAGTGCGCTATGATCTTTGTAGCAGTGATTTTCTTATCAGGATGTTTATATCCACATGAGCGGAAAAGCAGTGTACAAGCCACTCCATATCAGGACCAATTAAAGCTGGTTCAATCTGCCGTTGATGAATTTCAAAAGGCAAACGGAGGACTGCTACCGATTCAAACAAAAGATATGTCAACACCGCTTTATCAAAAATATCCGATAGATTTTAACCGTTTAGCGCCGAGATATATGGCCGAACCTCCAAGCACGGCATATGAAAGCGGCGGAGACTATCAATATGTGCTTGTCGATGTAGAGGACAATCCGACTGTTAAACTGATTGATGTAAAGATGGCAGAAAAAATACGTGATATCAAATTGCGCGTTCAAATGTACCGCCAAGAACATAAATATCCGCCATATCAGGATGTATTAGCATGGGACTTGTTTACACTAGATGGGAAAAAACTAGGGGAGGCTGACTCTCTTTCTGTCACAAGCCCAATCTCAGGAAATTCCCTGCCGCTTATGATTGACGGAGACGGAGAAATTTATGCCGACTATCGGACAGAGCTCGTTTCCTGTCTCAAAAAAAGCAAAAAAACGTTTAAACCCGGAACGGAAATACAGGACATGATATGGGAAGAGACGCCTTTCGTCCCCGTATTTTCAGTGAAATATACCGTTAATGACAAACAAGAACCTGTTTTTTTAGAAAATGATATAAAAAAGGAATGAACCTTTCTCCCTTGCATACAAATAGGGAGAAAGGTTTTCTTATACTTTAATAGATTAAGGATGAAAAATTTTCTAAAGATGTCATATTGAAATAGGACAACGTCATACACATATAGTGTCCTGTGTTTGATTGAAAAAGGTTAATAAAATTGATAAGGATAGGAAGTCCGGGAGGGGATCACTTGGAAAAGGTCGATATTTTCAAGGATATCGCTGAACGAACAGGAGGCGATATATACTTAGGAGTCGTTGGTGCTGTCCGTACAGGGAAATCCACGTTTATTAAGAAATTTATGGAGCTTGTGGTGCTCCCGAATATCAGCAATGAAGCAGACCGGGCACGTGCGCAGGATGAACTGCCGCAAAGCGCAGCCGGAAAAACGATTATGACTACAGAGCCTAAATTTGTTCCGAATCAGGCGATGTCTGTTCATGTATCAGACGGACTCGATGTCAATATAAGATTAGTAGATTGTGTAGGCTACACAGTGCCGGGTGCAAAAGGATACGAGGATGAAAACGGCCCGCGGATGATTAATACGCCTTGGTACGAAGAACCAATCCCGTTCCATGAGGCTGCTGAAATCGGAACGCGGAAGGTGATTCAAGAGCATTCGACCATCGGAGTGGTCATTACGACAGACGGCACGATTGGTGATATCGCCAGAAGTGACTATATAGAGGCAGAAGAAAGAGTCATTGAAGAGCTGAAAGAAGTCGGAAAACCCTTTATTATGGTCATTAACTCAGTAAAACCGTATCACCCGGAAACAGAGGCGATGCGCCAGGATTTAAGCGAGAAATACGATATCCCTGTTTTGGCAATGAGTGTAGAAAGTATGCGTGAAAACGATGTACTCAATGTTCTCAGAGAGGCTCTTTATGAGTTTCCGGTGCTTGAAGTAAATGTAAATCTCCCAAGCTGGGTCATGGTGCTGAAAGAAAACCATTGGCTTCGCGAGAGTTATCAGGAGTCAGTAAAGGAAACTGTTAAGGATATTAAACGGCTCCGTGATGTCGACAGGGTTGTCGGTCAATTCAGCGAGTTTGAGTTTATTGAAAGTGCCGGATTAGCAGGGATTGAGCTCGGCCAAGGGGTTGCAGAAATTGATTTGTATGCGCCGGACCATTTATATGATCAAATCTTAAAAGAAGTGGTAGGCGTTGAAATCAGGGGCAGAGACCACTTGCTAGAGCTGATGCAGGATTTTGCCCATGCGAAAACGGAATATGACCAGGTGTCTGACGCCTTAAAAATGGTCAAACAGACGGGATACGGCATTGCAGCGCCTGCTTTAACTGACATGAGTCTGGATGAGCCGGAAATTATACGGCAAGGCTCCAGGTTTGGCGTGAGATTGAAAGCTGTCGCACCGTCAATCCATATGATCAAAGTGGATGTCGAAAGCGAATTCGCTCCGATTATCGGAACTGAAAAACAAAGCGAGGAACTGGTACGCTACTTAATGCAGGACTTTGAGGATGATCCGCTTTCAATTTGGAACTCTGACATTTTTGGCAGATCACTCAGCTCTATTGTGAGAGAAGGGATTCAGGCAAAGCTGTCACTGATGCCTGAAAACGCACGATATAAATTAAAAGAAACATTAGAAAGAATCATAAACGAAGGATCAGGCGGCTTAATCGCCATTATCCTGTAATGCGGGAAGACCTCTTTATAGAATAGGAGGTCTTTTTTCTTTGCTCTTAATATTGGAAAAGGATCAAGGAATAGGATGAAAAAAGGAAAAAAAGGAATATTTGTTCGGTAAATCACGTTAAATCCTTGACGAGCAAGGGATTGACGCTTTAAAATGCTTGATATGGCTTTTTATATGTGTTACTCTACATACAGAAATTCTTCACTCTGATGGACAAACCTTCCTTGGAGTGCAGTTTTTCTTAAAAGCCGTTTAATTGTCTTTCTCTTGCTTGTCTGATTTTTTTCTCAGGCAGGTTTAGAATCAGACTGAACTGTGAAGAAATGATAATAAACGAACTGAGTATTCCTTTTGGGAGGAGGTGAAAGGCATGAACAAAACAGAACTTATTAATGCGGTTGCGGAAGCAAGCGAATTGTCTAAAAAAGACGCGACAAAAGCAGTTGACTCTGTTTTTGATACGATCTTAGATGCACTTAAAAACGGTGATAAAATCCAACTGATCGGTTTTGGTAACTTCGAGGTGCGTGAACGTTCTGCACGTAAAGGACGCAACCCTCAAACAGGTGAAGAAATCGAAATTCCAGCAAGCAAAGTACCTGCTTTCAAACCAGGTAAAGCGCTTAAAGACGCAGTTGCCGGAAAATAATTGTGAATATAGATCGTGTATGCATCTAGCTTACATACACTATATTTCTTCACAGAAAAGCCCCTTCTTAAGGGGCTTTTCATTTTTTAGGAGCGTGTGCATTCACTTTGCTTTTAGCGGGGCATATGTGCTAGAATCGAAATTAAATGTATTCATTGGTGGAGGACACAGAACATGAAAGAAGTTAATAAAGAACAAATCGAACAAGCTGTTCGTCAAATTTTAGAAGCGATCGGAGAGGACCCAAACAGAGAAGGGCTTCTTGATACTCCGAAACGAGTCGCAAAGATGTATGCCGAAGTATTCTCCGGCTTGAATGAAGATCCTAAAGAACATTTCCAGACTATCTTCGGGGAAGACCATGAAGAGCTTGTTCTTGTAAAAGATATCGCGTTTCATTCTATGTGTGAGCATCACCTTGTTCCTTTTTACGGAAAAGCACATGTTGCATATATACCGCGGGGCGGAAAAGTCACAGGGCTCAGCAAATTGGCGCGTGCCGTTGAGGCAGTTGCAAAGCGCCCGCAGCTTCAGGAGCGCATCACTTCTACAATTGCAGAAAGCATCGTAGAAACGCTTGATCCGCATGGCGTAATGGTTGTTGTTGAAGCGGAACATATGTGCATGACAATGCGGGGCGTAAGAAAGCCGGGCGCCAAAACAGTCACTTCAGCTGTCAGAGGCATTTTCAAAGATGATGCTGCTGCACGTTCAGAAGTATTGGAACATATTAAACGCCAGGACTAATAAAGATAGAGGGTGCTATAAATGAACGAAAAGCATTCAAGCGATTTTGTCGTCATTAAGGCAATTGAGGATGGAGTGAATGTGATCGGCCTGACAAGGGGAACGGACACTAAGTTTCACCATTCCGAAAAACTCGACAAGGGAGAAGTGATCATTGCTCAGTTTACAGAGCATACTTCTGCCATTAAAGTCAGAGGAGAGGCGCTCATTCAAACCGCATACGGAGAAATGAAAAGCGAAAAAAAATAAGCTGGCTGTCCCCGCTGTTTTCAAAGCAAATGCTCTCAAACAGCGGGCGGATACAGCCAATTTGTTTTTTTTATGCTATAATGATACCTGCGTAATCTTATGACAAAATAAAACTCATACATATGATTTAGAAATAAATGTGAATTTGGGGACAAGGGTGATATTTTTGCAAGACATCTACGGAACTTTAGCCAATCTAAACACGAAAATAAAACAAAAGCTGTCTCATCCCTATTTAGCGAAGCATATTTCTGCGCCTAAGATTGATGAGGATAAGCTTCTTCTTTTTCATGCATTATTTGAGGAAGCCGACATAAAACACAATGACAGAGAAAACTATATTGTAACAGCGATGCTTGTACAAAGCGCCCTTGATACCCATGATGAAGTAACGACAGCCAGAGTCATAAAACGAGACGAAAACAAGAACCGCCAATTGACTGTTCTTGCAGGCGATTATTTCAGCGGACTGTACTATTCATTACTCTCTGAAATGAAGGATATCTATATGATTAGAACGCTCGCTACAGCAATTAAAGAAATCAATGAACATAAAATTCGTCTGTATGATCGATCGATAAAGGACGAACACCATTTTTTCGAAAGTGTCGGCATCGTTGAATCAGCTTTATTCCATCGGGTGTCTGAACATTTCAATCTCCCGCGCTGGAAGAAGCTATCGAGTGATTTTTTTGTATATAAGCGGCTTATGAACGGAAATGATACATTTTTAGATGTGCTCGGCAGTGTTATACAGCTGGGGAAAACAAAAGAAGAGATGCTAGAAGAGTGTTTTAAAAAAGCAAAGAACAGCATTGAGTCACTTCTACCTCTAAGCTCACCTATTCAACATATTTTATTAAACCGCCTGAAAACAATCAGCCAAGATCAAACTTATCATCAGAAAGTGGAAGAAGGGTAACCATTATGCAGGACTCAAAAGAACAGCGGGTACACGGAGTATTTGAAAAAATATATAAAAACTACGACCAAATGAACTCTGTCATCAGTTTTCAGCAGCACAAAAAATGGCGTGATAAAACGATGCGCATTATGGGTGTAAAAGAAGGCGCCAAAGCTCTCGATGTTTGCTGCGGAACAGCCGACTGGACGATTGCTCTTGCAAAAGCAGCCGGTAAAACCGGTGAGATAAAGGGCTTGGATTTCAGCGAAAACATGCTGAGCGTCGGCAAACAGAAAGTAAAAGACGGCGGCTTCAGTCAAATCGAACTGCTGCACGGAAATGCAATGGAGCTCCCTTTTGATGATAATACATTTGATTATGTAACAATTGGTTTCGGACTGCGTAATGTACCTGATTATTTGACTGTACTGAAAGAAATGAGACGTGTGGTGAAGCCTGGCGGACAAGTGGTATGCCTGGAAACCTCACAGCCTGAAATGTTTGGATTTAAACAGGCTTATTTTATGTACTTTAAGTATATTATGCCGTTTTTCGGGAAGCTGTTTGCAAAAAGCTATAAAGAATACTCATGGCTCCAAGAGTCAGCCAGGGAATTCCCTGGTATGAAGGAACTGGCAGGCCTGTTTGAAGAGGCGGGTCTGAAAAATGTCAAATATCATTCGTTTACTGGCGGAGTCGCTGCCACGCATATCGGATGGAAATGAAAACACAGATGTTGGGTGAATGATATGAAATTTAAAATGGCCTACTCTTTTTTAAATGACGATATTGATGTAATTGAAAGGGAGCTTGAACAAACCGTTCGCTCCGATTATCCGCTTTTGAGCGAGGCGGGTCTTCATCTATTGCAGGCAGGAGGCAAACGGATTCGGCCTGTCTTCGTTCTGCTTTCCGGCATGTTTGGCGATTACGATATCAATAAGATTAAATATGTGGCTGTCACTCTGGAAATGATTCATATGGCATCGTTGGTTCATGATGATGTTATTGACGATGCGGAGCTTCGCCGAGGAAAGCCGACGATCAAAGCAAAATGGGATAACCGGATTGCGATGTATACAGGCGATTATATGCTTGCCGGGTCTCTTGAATTGATGACGAGAATTAATGAGCCGAAAGCTCACCGGATTTTGTCGCAGACCATTGTTGAAGTGTGTCTCGGAGAGATTGAACAAATCAAAGACAAATACAACATGGAACAGAATCTCAGAACATACCTGCGGCGCATAAAAAGAAAAACTGCGCTTCTTATCGCTGTCAGCTGCCAGCTGGGGGCTATTGCGTCCGGAGCTGAAGAAAAGATTCATAAGGCGCTCTACTGGTTTGGATATTATGTCGGGATGTCTTATCAAATCATTGATGATATTCTTGATTTTACTTCAACTGAAGAAGAACTGGGTAAACCGGTTGGAGGCGATTTGCTTCAAGGAAATGTTACATTGCCTGTCCTATATGCATTAAAAAACCCAGCTTTAAAGAATCAGCTTAAGTTAATTAACAGCGAGACCACACAAGAACAGCTTGCGCCTATTATTGAAGAGATCAAAAAAACAGATGCAATTGAAGCATCAATGGCAGTAAGCGAGATGTATTTGCAAAAAGCTTTCCAAAAGCTAAACACGCTTCCGAGAGGGCGTGCGCGTTCTTCTCTTGCAGCCATCGCAAAATATATCGGCAAAAGAAAATTTTAAATTTTTGTAGATATTAAGAAAATTCTCCGCCCCGGATTGATTAATTATCTGAAAGATGTTACGATTTCGGTGTGCAATGTGAAAGCCTATACATATGATGGGGTGGAGAATGTGATGGAAAAGACTTTTATCATGGTGAAACCGGACGGTGTCCAACGGCAGCTGATCGGGGAGATTTTATCTAGATTCGAACGTAAGGGCTTACAATTAGCTGGCGCAAAGCTGATGAGAGTAACCGAACAAATGGCTGAGAAACACTACGCTGAACATCAAGGGAAGCCTTTCTTTGGAGAGCTTGTTGAGTTTATTACTTCCGGACCTGTTTTTGCGATGGTGTGGGAAGGCGAAAATGTCGTTGAAGTGACCAGGCAGCTGATTGGAAAAACAAACCCTAAAGAAGCTTCGCCAGGCACCATTCGCGGGGATTTCGGCATGTTTGTCGGAAAAAATATTATCCACGGCTCTGATTCTCTTGAAAGCGCTGAGCGTGAGATTCATATTTTCTTTAAGGATGAAGAGTTAGTATCATATCAACAACTCATGACAGGCTGGATCTATTAATCATTGCTGAAAAAGCCGAAACTGGCATATCCATATCGCTGGTTTCGGCTTTTTTGTAAAGGTTTACATTGACTTGAATATATGGGTAAACGGCAGGGGGGCCAACCATGTCTTTACCAATTATCTGAAATCAGCTGAAAAGCTGATTTTTTTATTTGAAACAATACAATTTCCTGATAAAACAAGCTATACTAGGACAAAAGACAGCGAGACTAGGAGAGAAGAGATGGATACATACAGCGTATTTACAACCAAATGGAAGCAATTAACCGGAGTTGATTTAACTTTATACAAAGAAGCGCAAATGAAGAGAAGGCTGACATCCCTTTATGAGAAGAAAGGTTTTCAAAGCTTTAAGGATTTTGCAGCGGCATTAGAAAAGGATCAGGTGCTTTTAAATGAAACGTTAGACAGAATGACGATTAATGTTTCAGAATTTTATCGTAATTATAAAAGATGGGAAGTTCTTGAAACGGCTATTTTGCCTTTAATCAAACATTCGAAGCCTTTAAAAATATGGAGCGCGGCATGCTCTACAGGGGAGGAGCCGTATACGCTCGCAATGATTTTAGATCAGCAGAAAGGTCTCCCAGGCTATCAGATTTTGGCCACTGATATAGATGATAAAGCATTGGAAAAAGCGAAAAAAGGCGTGTATCAGGAGCGGTCTTTGCAAGAAGTGCCGTCTTCTGTGAAGGATCGTTATTTTACTCAAAACGCTGATAAGAGCTATGAAGTGAAACATGACATAAAGAAGAACATTAGGTTTCAAAAACATAATTTGCTTGCGGATCGCTACGAGCAAGACTTTGATTTGATTGTGTGCCGCAATGTTTTTATTTATTTTACAGAAAACGCAAAGGAAGAACTGTATTTAAAAATGGCACATAGCTTAAAAAAGAATGGGGTTCTCTTTGTCGGCAGCACAGAGCAGATTTTTAATCCTGAGAAATTCGGCCTTTCTCCCGCGGATACATTCTTTTATCAAAAAAGATAGACTGACTTTTTACCGAAAAATATGTTATAGTAGTTTTACTTAAAAGCGTTAATGCGATGAAGGGAGAAGAAGTCATGAGATATTTAACAGCCGGTGAATCACACGGCCCCCAATTGACAACCATTATTGAAGGTGTGCCTGCGGGGCTTTACATAACTGAGGAAGATATTAACTTTGAGCTTGCCAGACGCCAGAAAGGCCATGGCCGCGGGCGCCGCATGCAGATCGAAAAGGACCAGGCGAAAATTATGAGCGGGGTGCGCCATGCCCGCACACTTGGTTCACCAATTGCTCTTGTGGTAGAAAATAACGATTGGAAACACTGGACTAAAATTATGGGTGCGGCTCCGATTACAGAAGAAGAAGAAAAGGAAATGAAACGCCAAATTTCCAGACCGAGACCGGGACACGCAGATTTAAACGGTGCGATTAAATATAACCACCGTGATATGAGAAATGTGCTTGAGCGCTCTTCAGCACGTGAAACGACCGTAAGAGTGGCGGCAGGCGCTGTCGCTAAAAAGATCCTTTCTGAGCTTGGCATTAAGGTAGCGGGCCACGTATTACAGATCGGGGCAGTTAAGGCTGAAAAAACGGATTATACTTCAATTGATGACTTGAAGCGTGTGACTGAAGAGTCTCCTGTCAGATGCTACGATGAAGAAGCAGGCAAAAAAATGATGGATGCCATTGACGAAGCGAAGGCAAACGGAGATTCCATCGGCGGAATTGTGGAAGTGATTGTTGAAGGAATGCCGGTGGGCGTGGGCAGCTATGTTCATTATGACCGTAAACTGGACAGCAAGCTTGCTGCGGCAGTACTATCTATTAATGCATTTAAAGGTGTGGAATTCGGCATCGGTTTTGAAGCGGCCGGGAGAAATGGTAGCGAGGTTCATGACGAGATCATTTGGGACGAAGAAAAAGGATATAATCGTGCTACGAACAGACTTGGCGGTTTGGAAGGCGGCATGACGACAGGAATGCCAATCGTTGTCCGCGGAGTCATGAAGCCGATTCCGACATTATATAAACCGCTGAAAAGTGTGGATATTGAAACGAAAGAACCGTTTTCTGCAAGCATTGAACGTTCAGACAGCTGCGCAGTGCCAGCGGCAAGTGTAGTGGCCGAAGCTGCTGTTGCATGGGAAATTGCCAACGCTGTTGTTGAACAATTCGGCTTAGACCAAATTGACCGCATTAGAGAAAACGTGGAGAATATGAGAAAACTGTCGAGGGAATTTTAATGAGAACACTGCATGTTCAAACCGCTTCCTCTTCATATCCTGTATTTATCGGACAAGGAATCAGAAAAAAGGCTTGCGAACTATTAACCTCGCTAAACAGGCCATTCACACGCATTATGCTTGTTACCGATGAAGAAGTGGATCGCCTGTACGGTGATGAAATGCTTCACCTGCTGGAAGAAAAATGGCCTGTCAAAAAAGTGACGGTGCCGAGCGGAGAGCAGGCGAAATCAATGGATATGTATACGAAACTGCAGAGTGAAGCGATTCGATTTCATATGGATCGCTCCTCATGCATCATCGCTTTTGGAGGCGGTGTTGTAGGAGATCTTGCTGGATTTGTGGCTGCCACTTTTATGCGCGGCATCGATTTCATTCAAATGCCTACAACGCTTTTGGCGCATGACAGCGCGGTCGGAGGAAAAGTAGCGGTAAACCATCCGCTTGGGAAAAATATGATCGGCGCATTTTATCAGCCAAAAGCCGTGCTCTACGATACGGACTTCCTCCGTTCCCTTCCGGAAAAAGAGCTTCGGTCTGGGATGGCTGAAGTGATTAAACATGCTTTTATTTATGACAAAGCATTCCTGAAAGACCTGCTGGATATTCACTCACTGAACGATATTACCAGCGAGCAGCTGAATGATATGATTTTTAAAGGCATTTCGATTAAAGCGTCTGTCGTTCAGCAGGATGAAAAGGAAGAAGGAATCAGAGCCTTTCTTAACTTTGGGCATACGCTTGGCCACGCAGTTGAGGCGGAGTATGGCTACGGACAGATCACCCACGGTGATGCGGTAGCACTCGGTATGCAGTTTGCTTTATATATAAGTGAACAGGAAGCCGGCTGTGAAATGGACAGAAATCGTTTAGTCAGCTGGTTTAAGAACCTGGGCTATCCAAGCCGCATAAAAAAAGAAACGGCAACTTCCGTGCTTTTAGACCGTATGATGAATGATAAAAAAACCCGCGGCGGTATGATTCAATTCATCATTCTCAAAGAGTTAGGAAAAGTCGCCGACCATACGTTTTCGAGAGATGAACTTGAGAGCTGGCTGAACAAATGGCGAATGGAGGAGACATCATGATGATTCGTGGAATTCGCGGAGCAACTACAGTAGAACAGGACACTGAAGAAGAAATTTTACAAAAAACCAAACAGCTGTTAGAGAAAATGATAGAAGAAAACAAAACAAAGCCGGAAGATGTTGTTCAAATGCTTCTATCGGCGACGCCTGACCTGCACTCTGTTTTTCCGGCAAAAGCTGTGCGCGAGCTTTCTGGCTGGCAGTATGTACCGGTGACATGCATGCAGGAAATGGATGTTACTGGCGGGCTGAAAAAATGTATAAGGGTTATGATGACTGTTCAGACTGATGTTCCTCAGCATCAAATCAGACATGTCTATTTGGAAAAAGCGGTCGTATTAAGACCCGATTTATCATTGACAAAAAATAATGAATTGTAATACGATAAGAACAGCTTAGAAATACACAAGAGTGTGTATAAAGCTTAGTGAATGAGTTGAGTTAGAGAATAGGGTAGCAGAGAATGAGTCTAGTTGAGCTGAGACATGTATGTTTATTCTACCCAAAAGAAGCCTTTCTTTTGGGTTTATTTGTTATATCTTGATTTTCCCTCTCATGCCTTCTTCTCATTCTCCTTGCCATAGGGAGTGAGAGCAATGAATTTCCAATCAAACATTTCTGCATTTTTAGAGGACAGCATGTCCTACCGCACCATACCGATTGTGGAGACATTCACAGTTGACACACTGACACCTATCCAAATGATCGAGCAGCTGGACAGGAAGATCACTTACCTTCTAGAAAGCAAGGATGACACATCAAATTGGTCCAGATATTCGTTCATCGGCCTTCAGCCATTTCTCACGATCAAAGAACAGCAAAATGATTTTACTGCTCAAGATGAGAATGGCAGATCCCTTTACACTGGAAAAGAATTGAAAGAGGTTCTGGATTGGATGACTGCAGCATACAAAATCAAAACGCCAGAGCTTGCCATTCCCTTTGTCGGCGGAGCTGTCGGGTATTTAAGTTATGATATGATTCCGATGATTGAACCATCTGTTCCTCGCCACAGAAAGGAAACGGAATTTGAAAAGTGTATGCTGTTTGTTTGCAGCACATTAATTGCTTATGATCATGAAACAAAAAACGTCCACTTTATTCAGTATGCCAGATTGAATGGACAAGAAACTGAAGCTGAAAAAATTGCTGTGTTTAATAAAAATCACCGAGAGCTCCAAGGCCTCATTGATAAGATGATGGATCAAAAAAACATCCAAGAACTGTTTCTTTCATCTGAGTCATATAAAACACCTAGTTTCGATACAGTATCTTCAAACTACGAAAAAACAGCGTTTATGGCAGATGTAGAAAAGATCAAAGAATATATAAAAGCAGGCGACATCTTTCAAGGTGTTCTGTCGCAAAAATTTGAGATTCCGATAACAGCAGATTCCTTCGAATTGTACAGAGTGCTGCGAATCGTCAATCCCTCGCCCTATATGTACTATATAAAACTCCCGGACAGAGAGATTGTCGGCAGCTCTCCGGAACGGTTAATCCATGTTCAAGACGGGCATTTGGAAATCCATCCGATTGCCGGAACAAGAAAAAGAGGCGCAGACAAAAAGGAAGATGAAAAACTCAAAATTGAGCTCATGAAAGATGAAAAAGAAAAAGCAGAGCATTATATGCTCGTTGATCTAGCTCGAAACGATATCGGCAGAGTGGCGGAGTATGGATCGGTTGCTGTGCCGGAGTTCACAAAGATTGTTTCATTTTCACATGTCATGCACATCATTTCAGTCGTCACAGGAAGGCTGAAAGAGGGCGTTCACCCTGTCGATGCGCTAATGTCAGCTTTTCCCGCGGGAACTTTAACCGGGGCCCCAAAAATCCGTGCCATGCAGCTTTTAAATGAACTGGAGCCAACACCGAGGGAGACATACGGCGGCTGTATCGCCTACATCGGATTTGACGGGAATATCGACTCCTGTATTACGATCCGCACCATGAGCGTAAAAAACGGTGTGGCATCGATACAGGCTGGAGCAGGTATTGTTGCTGATTCTGAGCCGGAAGCTGAATATGAGGAAAGCTGCAACAAAGCGGGCGCACTGCTGAAAACAATTCATATTGCTGAAGACATGTTTCGTAGCAAGGGGGATGAAGCGGATGAACCAATTTCTGCAAATGTGCGTTGACGGAAAGACACTTACTGCGGTTGAAGCTGAAGCGCTTATGAATATGATGATAACAGCAGAAATGACTGCTTCTGAAATGGGTGGTATATTGTCAATCCTGGCTCATCGGGGCGAAACTGCAGAGGAGCTGGCGGGCTTTGTGAAGGCCATGCGGACACATGCCCTTACAGTAGACGGACTTCCTGATGTGGTTGACACATGCGGAACAGGCGGTGACGGCATCTCTACCTTTAACATTTCAACGGCATCGGCAATCGTTGCTTCAGCAGCAGGAGCTAAAGTTGCTAAGCACGGCAATCGCTCCGTATCTTCTAAAAGTGGAAGCGCCGACGTTCTTGAAGAGCTTGGGATTCCAATCCAAACCACACCTGAAGAAGTCAGAGTCAGCATTGAAACAAATAACATGGGATTTCTCTTTGCGCCGCTTTATCATTCGTCCATGAAACATGTAGCGGGCACAAGAAAAGAGCTCGGATTCAGAACGATTTTTAATCTGCTCGGACCGCTCAGCAATCCTTTGCAGGCGAAGCGTCAGGTGATTGGGGTCTATTCTGCTGAAAAAGCGGGATTGATGGCAAGCGCACTCGAAATGTTTCAGCCAAAGCATGTACTATTCGCAGCAAGCCGTGACGGTTTAGATGAGCTTTCGGTTACATCACCGACCGATGTGATTGAGATCAAGGATGGAGAGCGCCGGGAATATACAGTTTCACCCGAGGACTTCGGCTTCAAAAATGGCAGACTTGAAGATATACAGGTGCAGTCACCGACAGAAAGCGCTCATTTGATTCAGAATATTTTTGAAAATAAAAGCAGCCGATCAGCTTTATATATTACAGCCTTTAATGCCGGCGCTGCGATATACACGGCGGGTATTGTCGAAACACTGAAGGAAGGAACGGAGCTTGCGTTAGAAACGATTACAAGCGGAGGTGCCGCAGCGCAGCTCGACAGACTGAAACAGAAAGAGGAAGAGATCTATGCTTGAAAACATAATCAATCAAAAAAAAGAAGAAGTCAAAACTCTTATCCTGTCAGAAGAGCAGCCCTTTGAAAAACGGTCTTTTAAAGAGGCGCTGGCTGACGCAAACCGTTTTATCGGATTGATTGCCGAAGTCAAAAAAGCGTCGCCGTCAAAAGGGCTCATTAAAGAAGATTTTATTCCTGAGCGGATTGCGAAAGACTATGAAGCTGCGCAGGCAGACGCGCTTTCTGTTTTAACTGACTTTCCGTTTTTTCAAGGGAAAAACAGGTATTTATCAGACGTAAAGCGTGCTGTTTCGATTCCTGTGTTGAGAAAAGATTTTATTATTGATTCTATTCAAGTGGAGGAATCAAAGAGAATCGGAGCAGATGCCATATTGTTAATCGGCGAGGTGCTTGATCCCGTACAGCTTCACGAGTTGTATCTCGAAGCAAAGGAAAAGGAAATGGACGTGTTAGTTGAGGTTCATGATCAAACGACGCTTGAACAAATAGTAAAGGTATTCACCCCTGATATTCTCGGTATTAATAATCGAAACTTAAAAACATTTGAAACTTCACTCGAGCAGACGAAACAGATTGCATCCCTCGTTCCGAAAGAATGCTTGCTTGTCAGTGAAAGCGGCATTGGTACTCTAGAACATTTAACATTTGTTAAGGAACATGGGGCCCGAGCTGTTCTGATCGGTGAGTCTTTGATGAGACAACATTCACAGCAAAAAGCAATCCATGCTTTGTATGGGGAGTGAAGAGATGAAAAAACCGGCATTAAAGTATTGCGGTATACGGTCACTGCAGGATCTGCGGCTTGCAGCGGATTCACAGGCAGATTATTTGGGCTTTATTTTTGCTGACAGTAAACGAAAAGTATCCACTGCAGATGTGAAAAAGTGGCTGAGCCAAGTTCGCACCGGAAAACAGATTGTCGGCGTTTTTGTGAATGAAACGGTGGGAACGATTGCCCGTATAGTGTACGAATTGCAACTAGACGTCATCCAGCTTCACGGTGATGAGACACCGAAGGATGCTGAAGCCCTTCGCCTTCTGACACATTGTGAAATATGGAAGGCGCTCCATCATAACAGCACAACGATTCAGGATATGGATCGCTATAACGATTGTGTAGACGGTTTTTTGATTGACTCATCTGTAAAAGGTGCAAGAGGCGGGACTGGAGTGGCTTTTGCTTGGGAGTGTGTGCCGGAATATCAGCAGAAAGCTGAACAAACGGGGAAACGGTGCTTCATCGCAGGCGGTGTGAATCCCGACACAATCGCAGACTTATTGAAATGGAAACCGGGCGGCGTCGATCTTGCCAGCGGAATAGAAAAGAACGGACAAAAAGATGTCAACCTGATTAGGCTCTTAGAAGAAAGGGTGAAACAGTATGTATCCATATCCAAATGAAATAGGCAGATACGGCGATTTTGGCGGGAAATTTGTTCCGGAAACTCTTATGCAGCCGTTAGAAGAAATTGAAAAAGCATTTAAGGAAATAAAGGATGATCCGGCTTTTCGGGAAGAATATCAGAAGCTGTTAGCGGAATATTCCGGCAGGCCAACCGCATTAACATATGCCGATCGAGTCACAGAGCATTTAGGCGGCGCTAAAATTTATTTAAAAAGAGAAGATTTAAACCATACAGGCTCTCATAAAATCAACAATGCTTTAGGCCAGGCATTGCTTGCAAAAAAAATGGGCAAAACGAAAATCATTGCAGAAACAGGTGCAGGGCAGCACGGGGTAGCCGCCGCGACAGTTGCTGCAAAGTTTGGTTTTTCCTGCATTGTATTTATGGGTGAGGAGGATGTCGCCCGCCAGTCTCTGAACGTATTCCGAATGAAGCTTCTTGGAGCGGAGGTTGTGCCGGTTACAAGCGGAAACGGGACACTGAAGGATGCGACAAATGAGGCCATCCGCTATTGGGTTCAGCATTGTGAGGATCATTTTTACATGATCGGATCGGTTGTCGGGCCACACCCTTACCCGCAAATTGTCCGGGAATTTCAAAAAATGATCGGAGAGGAAGCGAAGGATCAGCTGCAAAATATTGAGGGATCGCTGCCTGATAAAGTCGTTGCCTGCGTAGGCGGCGGAAGTAATGCGATAGGCATGTTTCAGGCATTTTTAGACGAAAAGGTTGAACTGATCGGTGCTGAAGCGGCAGGGAAAGGAATTGATACCCCGCTTCATGCCGCTACCATTACGAAAGGAACCATAGGCGTGATTCACGGTTCGCTCACTTACCTCATTCAAGACGGGTACGGTCAAATCATTGAGCCTTATTCAATTTCAGCAGGGCTTGACTATCCGGGAATTGGTCCGGAGCACGCCTATTTGCATAAAAGCGGCCGTGTCACATACGATAGCATAACTGATGAAGAAGCAGTAGATGCGTTAAAACTATTGTCAGAAAAAGAAGGAATCTTACCAGCGATCGAATCTGCTCATGCATTAGCGAAGGCATTCAAAATCGCAAAAGAGATGGACCGAGATCAAACTATCCTCGTCTGTTTATCAGGAAGAGGAGATAAGGATGTCAACACATTAATGAACGTATTGGAAGATGAGGTGAAAGCGGATGTTTAACATAGACCAGGCCCAGTCGGAAAAACTGTTTATTCCGTTTATTACAGCGGGTGATCCGTTGCCAGAAGTTTCAATCGAACTGGCTAAGTCTCTCCAAAAAGCGGGAGCCACGGCACTTGAGATTGGTGTAGCATACTCAGATCCGCTGGCAGACGGTCCGGTGATTCAGCGGGCTTCAAAACGGGCGCTTGAAAATGGGATGAATATTGTAAAGGCGATTGAATTAGGCGGAAAAATGAAAAAAAGTGGCGTTAATATTCCTATTATCCTCTTTACGTATTATAATCCTGTGTTACAATTGAACAAAGAATACTTTTTCGCTTTACTGCGGGAAAATCATATAGACGGCCTGCTTGTTCCGGATCTGCCTTTAGAAGAAAGCGCCAGCCTTCAAGCGGAATGCAAAACCCACGAGGTAACGTATATTTCTTTAGTTGCACCGACAAGCGAAAGCCGTTTGAAGACCATTATTGAACAAGCCGAGGGCTTCGTCTACTGTGTATCTTCGTTAGGTGTGACCGGTGTCCGAAATGAGTTCAATTCATCAGCTTATCCATTTATCCGGACAGTGAAGAATCTCAGCTCTGTGCCGGTTGCTGTAGGGTTTGGTATTTCCAGCCGCGAGCAGGTGGTCAAGATGAATGAAATCTGTGACGGTGTCGTAGTGGGAAGTGCGCTCGTCAAAAAGATAGAAGAATTAAAGGATCGGCTCATCAGCATTGAGACGAGAGATCGTGCAGTGCAGGAGTTTGAAGATTACGCGAAGATGTTTGGCGGTTTGTACAGTTTAAAATGAGGTGACTGGATTTGCGTATCAAAGAACATTTAAAACAACTGAAGCCTTATCAGCCGGGTAAACCAATTGAAGCAGTAAAAGCTGAATATGGTTTGGATAAAGTCGTGAAGCTTGCATCAAACGAAAATCCGTATGGCTGTTCGGAAGCTGCAAAAGAGGCGCTTCATCATGAAATTCAACAGCTTGCGTTATATCCCGATGGGTATAGCGCCGCTTTGCGGACAAGGCTTAGTGAGCACCTCAATGTCAGCGAAACATCACTTATTTTCGGCAATGGTTCAGATGAAATCATTCAAATTTTATGCCGGGCTTTTTTAAACGACAAAACAAACACGATTGCAGCAGCCCCGACTTTTCCGCAATATAAGCATAATGCGGTGATTGAAGGCGCTGAAGTTCGTGAAATTGCCCTTCGTGCTGACGGCTCTCATGACTTAGACGCGATGCTTGAAGCGATTGACGAACAGACTCAAGTTGTTTGGATTTGCAGCCCGAACAACCCGACTGGCACTTATACAGCTGAGGGAGAATTGATTTCTTTTCTGGAGCGTGTTCCTTCTCGTGTCCTCGTTGTTCTTGACGAAGCATATTATGAATATGTAACAGCTGAGGATTACCCGGAAAGCATCCCGCTTTTGAATACGTATCCCAATCTTATGATATTGCGCACGTTTTCAAAGGCTTACGGTCTGGCGGCGCTTAGAGTTGGATACGGCATTGCTGACGAAAAATTGATCCGCCAAATAGAGCCGGCCAGAGAGCCGTTTAACACCAGCCGTCTTGGGCAGGCAGCAGCGATTGCAGCGCTTGACGATCAAGAATTTATCGCCTTTTGCATCGAGAAAAATCAAGCAGGCCTTCAGCAGTATTATGATTTTGCGAAAACGCACGGATTAAAGTGCTACCCTTCACAGACAAACTTTGTTTTAATAGACTTTAACCGCCCGTCTGATGAGTTGTTTCAGGCATTGCTGCAAAAAGGTTATATAGTCCGATCAGGAAATGCATTAGGATTCCCGACTTCACTCCGGATTACGATCGGGACGAAAGAGCAAAACGAGGAAATTCTTGCAACTTTAGCTGAAATTTTATAAGAGGTGATCAAGTATCACCTCTTTAGTCTATGAACAGGTGATGACGAATGAATCAAATCAAAGATACAATATTGCTCGCCGGTCTCGGATTGATAGGCGGTTCTATTGCGTTAGCCATCAAAAAAAAACATCCGGAAAAACGCATTATTGGGGTCGACATCTCAGATGAGCAGGTGGTGGCTGCTTTAAAATTAGGTGTGATAGATGAGAGTGCTGATTCGTTTATTGACGGCGCGAAAAAAGCTGCAACCGTTATTATCGCCACACCTGTTGCGCAAACGCTGCTTATGCTTGATGAACTGGCTCATTCAGGAATTAAGCATTCGCTTTTGATTACTGACGTAGGAAGCACAAAGCAAAAAGTGGTTCATTACGCCGATCAAGTGCTGCCTGCCGGCTACCAATTTGTCGGAGGGCATCCAATGGCAGGCTCGCATAAATCAGGAGTTGCTGCCGCAAAGGAATTTTTGTTTGAAAATGCGTTTTATATTTTAACCCCAGGCCATAAAACGGACAGACAAGCCGTTGATCAGTTAAAATATTTGCTGCAAGGGACGAATGCCCAATTTGTAGAAATGTCGCCTGAAGAGCATGATGGCGTAACGAGCGTGATCAGCCATTTTCCGCATATTGTTGCAGCCAGTCTTGTGCATCAGACCCATCACTCGGAAGAGCTTTATCCGCTTGTGAAGCGGTTTGCAGCCGGCGGTTTTCGGGATATTACCCGGATTGCATCAAGCAGTCCTGCAATGTGGCGTGATATTCTTTTACATAATAAAGATAAGATTTTAGATCGTTTTGATGAGTGGACTCGTGAAATTGAAACGATCCGGGCATATGTAGAGCATGGGGATGCCGAAAAACTATTCAATTATTTTAAAACGGCAAAGGACTACCGTGACGGACTGCCTCTCCGGCAGAAGGGCGCTATACCGGCATTTTATGATTTATACGTAGACGTGCCGGATCATCCTGGTGTAATTTCAGAGATAACGGCTATACTTGCTGCGGAACGCATCAGTATAACGAATATCCGCATTATTGAAACGAGAGAAGATATTAACGGGATTTTAAGGATCAGTTTTCAATCCGATGATGACCGCAAACGGGCCGAACAGTGCATAGAAGCCCGGGCGGAATATGAAACTTTTTATGCTGATTGAGGTGGAAAACAATGAAAAGAGAAAAGGTGCAGGCGTTAAACGGCGAAATACATATACCCGGTGATAAATCCATTTCTCACCGCTCTGTTATGTTTGGCGCGCTTGCGAAAGGCACAACAACTGTTAAAAATTTTCTGCCGGGAGCGGACTGTCTGAGCACCATCGATTGCTTTAGGAAGATGGGTGTTCAAATTGAGCGTAACGGCAGTGATGTAGTCATTCACGGGAAAGGGATTGATTCCCTGCGTGAGCCAGAAAGCCTGTTAGACGTCGGTAATTCAGGCACAACGATTCGTCTGATGCTCGGAATCCTTGCGGGCCGTCCTTTTTACAGCGCGGTAGCTGGGGATGAAAGCATTGCGAAACGTCCAATGAAACGTGTAACAGAGCCCCTGAAACAAATGGGCGCTAAAATTGACGGCAGAGCCGGCGGAGAATTTACACCGCTGTCAGTTAGCGGCGGTACATTAAAAGGCATTGACTATGTATCACCTGTGGCAAGCGCGCAAATTAAATCGGCTGTTTTGCTTGCCGGGTTGCAGGCTGAGGGGACTACCACCGTCAACGAGCCTCATAAATCCAGAGACCATACTGAACGGATGCTGTCTGCTTTCGGAGTGAAACTGGCAGAGGACAAGACAAGTGTTTCCATAAAAGGCGGCCAGCAGCTTACGGCTGCAGATATTTTTGTTCCCGGAGATATTTCTTCAGCGGCGTTTTTCCTTGCAGCTGGCGCAATGATTCCAAACAGCAGAATTGTACTGAAAAACGTTGGGTTAAATCCGACTCGGACCGGTATCATCGACGTGCTTCAAAACATGGGCGCAAAGCTTGAAATTATACCGTCTGTTGAGGAAAGCGCAGAGCCCTATGGAGATTTGATCATTGAAACGTCATCTCTTAAAGCGGTTGAAATTGGCGGAGATATTATTCCGCGCTTGATTGATGAGATACCTATCATTGCGCTCCTAGCGACTCAGGCGGAAGGAACAACAGTTATTAAGGATGCCGCAGAGCTTAAAGTGAAAGAAACGAACCGTATCGACACGGTTGTTTCAGAGCTTCGAAAGCTCGGTGCTGAGATTGAACCGACCGAAGATGGAATGAAGGTATACGGCAAACAAACTCTGAAAGGCGGCGCGAAAGTATCCAGTCATGGAGATCATCGGATCGGCATGATGCTGGGTATAGCTTCCTGTTTAACAGAAGAGCCAATTGAGATCGGACAGACCGACGCCATACATGTGTCATATCCAAACTTCTTTGATCATTTAAATAAGCTTTCAAACAAATCCTGAAGTTCATGCTTCAGGATTTGTTGTGCGAGTTGTTTATCAGTCATAAACTGAAGGAAAAAAACATAGCCTGTCTTATAGAGGAATATAAAAATTCAAAAGAGGGAGGGGGCTTTACTTACAAGTCGGCAGGTCAAAGGCTGCTTTACTGTAATAGAGGGCTATCTTCCTTTTTTTATTTTGCTATCGCAGGATCTTTTGATAAACTAATAAGACTCAGAAATTCCTTGACGTACAGTGTAAGCATCTTATTTGCCGAGGGCTTTTCACCTGAATTATGATAGGATTAACCCCTGAACAAATAAGACTTTTATGTATGGTTGATGTTGTTAGGAAAAGAAAGGACCGGTCCGATTTGAATACATTAATTCAAGAAGCCATAAAATTAGTTGAAGCAGGAGAAACAGAAAAGGGACTCAACACCCTCTCGAAGGCCGAAAAACAGCTTCATGATGAAGATAAAGCCATCGCAGCACAGCTTTATTACGAGTGGGGAAATGTAGAGAAAGCGATCTCACTGATCAGTGATTTGCATGATCTATACCCGAATGAAACAGAACTGACGAATTTTTATGCTGAACTTTTAATAGATATTGACGAAGAAGAAAAAGCGCTGGCTGTGCTGGAAACGATCCCGGAATCAGACCCATCATATCCGGAAAGCCTGCTGCTCATGGCTGATCTTTATCAGATGCAGGGGCTGTTCGAAGTAAGTGAGCAAAAGCTTTTACAGGCAAAGTCTATTCTTGAAAATGAACCAATCATTGATTTTGCGTTAGGCGAGCTTTACTTTACGCAAGGAGCCTATGCAAAAGCTGTTCAATATTTTAAAAGAACGGCTGGGGAGCAGAGTGAGATCGGTGGCGTTAATGTCCACCAAAGGCTGGCAGAATCGCTAAGTGCATCAGGAGATTTTGAGGAGGCCATTCCGTGGTATGAGAAAGCTGTAGATGAGAATCCTGACCCTAATACAATTTTCGGCTATGGATTTACAGCCTCACAGGCCGGACTGATCAAAACGGCTATTAAACAGCTGTCCGATTTAAAAGAGCTTGATCCATCCTATTCATCACTTTATATGCCGCTTTCAAAAAGCTATGAGGCTGAAGGGATGTATGAAGAGGCATTAAATACGGCAAAAGAGGGTATCAGATATGATGAATACAACAAAGAGCTTTTCCTCTATGCCGCAAAGATGGCGTTAAAAATCGGGAAATCAGAAGACGGGAAACAACTTCTTCAGGAAGCGCTTGCTCTTGATCCTGGCTTCGTCGAAGCACTTCATACTCTCCTTGCTGTGTATCATAAGGAAGAGGATTATGAGCAAATTATTGATCTGATACAAGAGGTGCGCGGCTACGGGGAAGAAGATCCGAAATACAATTGGTATCTGGCCAGCGCTTACACCGAATTAGAGCAGTACGAAGAAGCAAAACAATCCTTTGAAGCTGCTTTTCTTCACTATCGTGAGGACAGAGATTTCTTATACGAATATGCAACCTTTTTATTAGAAGAAGGCCTTCAACAAGAAGCGCTGCCGCTATTGAAAAAGGTACTCGAAATAGACGGAGCAAATGAAGAGCTGGAAGAAATAATCTTGCGGATCGAGGATGAATTTTCGAGATAAGCAGGAATTTTAACCGCTTATGTGGAACATATAAGTATAGATTATACGATCGATAGAGGAGGGAATTACATGCAGACCCCTGTTTCTGTCAATGAGAAAAAGGATTTTATCCGTTGGTTTTTAAACCATTATCAGCTAAAACGCAGAGAGTGCGTATGGATCTTGAACTACTTAATGAGCCACGATTCTTTAATGGAAAAGGTTCATTTTGTGGAGCAGGCAGAATTTTGCCCGAGAGGCATTATAATGTCAACACATTGTGTTGAAGAAGTTCCGTTTCGGTTTTATAAAGAGAATGTCATGACAACCGACGCGGAAAAATCTTTTCATGATATTAGATTAAATAAACAGCAGGATTTGTTTATCCAGCTTAATTTCCGTTCAGCCTACAGTTCTCCTGAGTATGCGGCGGTGCTGGAGTCCAACCCTCACATTCCGAAAGATCTGTTTGAAAACAAAAAAGATCAGGGGCTGGCTGAACAAATCCTGGAGCACGCCATTTCTACATTCCAAAGAGAAAAATTATTAAAAGACATTGACGATGCGCTTGATCGTCATGATAAAGTAGCATTTGAACAATTATCGCGCCAATTGAATCAGCTCACATAACATGACCAGCCTTGCAGCGTAATGCAAGGCTTGTTGTCGTAAAAAGGGGAGAACGTTGATGAGGTGGAAAATGCCTGATGCCAAGGACTACTTACAATCTAAAGATTACATTGATACCGCTGTCATACCATTAATTAACATAAAAATGGGGAGCCAAATAAAAATAGCGGCAGAGAGAGGCGAATTTACGCAGCTTCTTGCGGAAGAATTGGAAAGGCAGTTAAAAGGACGGGTATATTTATTGCCTGCTTATACATATGTTGATAGAAATGAAAATACTGTTCAAGGGCTGAAAGATTTACAGGAGGAGGTCAAGTCAGATTTTCAGCATGTTCTACTGCTGACAGCTGATGATCATTGGAGAAGCGAAGAGTCATTAGGGAAAATTATTGTTGCGCCTTCTGTACCGTTAGAGCACTTAAATGACTCCCTAAAAAGAAAAATATTAGATGAACGCACAGCTGAAATTTTGAACGTTTTGTTACAGTTATGGAGCGCTTCGTAAAAACACTTACATTTCCTCATAAACAATATTTTGGCTATATTGACCTTGCTGAGAGATTCATATATTATGAGGGTGTCTAGAGTTATGAAATATTTTCTATTTTAGTCAGTTTGCAGGGTTGACCTTGAGGGGGGAGAAGAGATGGGCGGAAGACATGATATATCGAGACGTCAATTTTTAAATTATACGCTAACAGGCGTAGGGGGGTTTATGGCGGCTAGTATGCTCATGCCTATGGTTCGCTTTGCACTCGACCCGGTATTAAAATCGACAGGAAAGCAGGACATGGTTCAGGTTGTCAGCGTAGATGAGCTGACGAAAGAGCCGCAGCGCTTTGATTTCAAAATTAATCAAGTCGATGCCTGGTATGAGTCGGAAGAATCGAGATCAGCTTGGGTTTTCAAAAATGGGGATGAGATTGTAGCACTTTCACCAATTTGCAAGCATTTGGGGTGTACGGTGAACTGGAACAGCGATCCTAAAAACCCGAATAAATTTTTCTGTCCTTGCCACTACGGACTCTATGAAAAAGACGGCACCAATGTCCCTGGCACGCCGCCGCTTGCGCCTCTTGATCATTACGAGCAAGAAGTTAAAGACGGCTTCCTGTATCTTGGAAAAGCAAAGCCTAAGGGGGAAGGGTGACATGCTGAACAAAATTTATGACTGGGTAGATGAACGGCTTGATATTACACCGATGTGGAGGGATATTGCCGATCACGAAGTGCCGGAACATGTGAATCCCGCCCATCATTTCTCTGCGTTTGTGTACTGCTTTGGGGGACTGACGTTTTTTGTAACCGTTATCCAAGTGTTGTCCGGGATGTTTTTAACGATGTATTATGTGCCTGATATTAAAAATGCTTGGGAATCGGTATATTATTTGCAAAATGAAGTCGCATTCGGCCAGATTGTCAGGGGGATGCACCATTGGGGCGCCAGCTTGGTCATTGTGATGATGTTTTTACATACGCTAAGGGTCTTTTTCCAAGGGGCGTATAAAAAGCCGCGGGAACTGAACTGGATAGTCGGTGTGTTAATCTTTTTTGTTATGCTCGGGCTTGGGTTTACAGGCTACTTGCTTCCTTGGGATATGAAGGCTCTGTTTGCCACAAAAGTTGGACTGCAGATCGCTGAAGCCACTCCTTTAATCGGGACGCAAGTCAAAACACTCCTGGCAGGGCATCCGGATATTGTAGGCGCCCAAACGCTGACTAGGTTTTTTGCGATCCATGTATTCTTTCTTCCTGCCGCATTGTTTGGATTGATGGCCGCACACTTTATTATGATCCGCAAGCAGGGAATTTCAGGACCGCTTTAAACTTGATCTGCGAATAAAAGGGAGGGGATGACATGCACCGGGGCAAAGGGATGAAATTTGTAGGAGACTCAAGGATACCGGCTGAGAAAAAGCCGAATATACCGAAGGATTACTCAGAGTATCCCGGTAAAACAGAAGCCTTCTGGCCAAATTTCTTATTAAAGGAATGGATGGTCGGAGCTGTCTTTCTGATCGGTTTTCTTGTTTTGACGATTGTACACCAGCCGCCTTTGGAGCGGATGGCGGACCCGACTGATACAGGTTATATTCCGCTGCCGGACTGGTATTTTCTTTTCTTATATCAGCTTTTGAAATATGAATACGCCGCAGGTAGCTTTACGGTGGTCGGCGCTATGATTATGCCGGGGATCGCCTTTGGTGCTCTGCTTTTGGCGCCATTTCTCGACAGGGGAACGGAAAGAAGGCCTTGGAAGCGTCCTGTGGCTGTGGGGATGATGCTCTTAGCTATTTCCGCGGCTGTATTTTTGACCTGGCAGTCTGTAGCCACTCACGATTGGGCAAAGGCGGAGGAGCAGGGGAAAATCACAAAAGAAGCGGATATCGATACCAGTGCCGAGGGATATAAAATTTTTCAGGAGCAGGGCTGTATTTCATGTCACGGGGATAATCTTCAAGGCGGAGCGGCTGGGCCTTCATTGGTAGACACCGGACTGAAGCCGGAAGAAATCAAAAAGATCGCCGTTGAAGGAAAAGGCCAAATGCCGGCAGGTGTGTTCAAAGGAAATGATAAGCAGCTTGAAGAACTTGCGAAATTCATTTCCGAAACAACCGCAAAATAACGTATTGTGAATTGCGAAATGGAAGGATATACTTTTATTATCAAAAGCTGACCAGGCGTCAGCTTTTTTATATGGACATATTATTTTTACAGACTGAGAGTTGATTTGATGTGAAATGGTTTCAATATGTATTAGGACAGCGAACGATGCTTATTCTTGTCTTAGCCATCAATTTTCTGGGGACGGTTTACGGCTACTATTGGTACTTGCCTCAGCTTCTGGAGACGCCGGCCCGTTTCCTCGTCTTTGTTCCGGACAGTCCGACAGCAACGTTTTTCTTCTTGTTTGTGCTGCTGGCCTTTCTCATGAAGCGGAATGCTCCGCTTTTTGAAGCGCTTGCGTTAGTCACGCTCGTGAAATATGGCTTGTGGGCGGTCGTCATGAATATTCTCGTGCTGGCTGTAACGGGGGATTTGCCATGGGAAGGCTATATGCTGATTGCCTCGCATTTTGCAATGGCTGTCCAAGGAGTGCTGTACAGCCCGTATTTTCGGTTTTCATTATGGCATCTTGTTATTGCTGCGGTCTGGACGCTTCATAATGATGTCATTGATTACCTGTTTGGGATGATGCCTCAATACTCCATGCTTTCTGAATATATGACTGACATCGGGTACGGAACGTTTTGGCTGAGCATCTTTTCAATCGGGCTTGCCTTCTATCTTGTCATATCGAAAAAGCAAACAAAGCTTCAACTGACGTAAAGACAATCTTGGTCTATCCTTGTCCTTTCCTTCATATTCTGTAAGGAGAGAGAGTGGGAGGGACCTGCATGAAACGAAAGCTGACGATCTGTTTGTTGATTGCTCTTATTTTTTATAATGGGAATGCCAAGGCTGAAGAGCGGGGAAGCCTCAAGGAATTGAATGATTTATCCGATACGGTTTTTCAAATGACCCGCCAATCGAAATATGAAGAGGCGCTACAAGTCCTATCGTATTTTGAAAAAACATTAAAATCCGCTGAAAAGCAGAAACAAGACAGCATGTTAACCGGAGCCCAAATTCGCCAAATTACTTTGGGCTATAACGATATGGTACGGAGTTTAAAACAGGCTGAGGCATCAGACACACAAAAGCTCAGAGCAGCCGCGCAGTTCAGAATGCTGATGGATGCTGTTGACAATCAGTCTGATCCCCTATGGGGGTCACTGGAGAAGCCGATTATGGAGGTCTTTGCCGCACTTAAGCAGGATGTCCAAAAAAATGAAAGTACGAGCTTTCATGAAAAGTGGAATGAATTTATCAGCTTGTATGATTTGATTTATCCAAGTCTTACAATTGATATATCAGAAGATCAGCTTGATACAGTCGGAAAACATATTGCAGTGATCGAGCAAGAGGGATTTCAGCAAATGACCGAGAGTACGAAGCTTGAACGGCTATCCCTACTCCAGAACGACCTGAAGAGTGTATTTGACAGGGTGGAAGAGGATGATGCAGATCCGTCTTTGTTATGGGTGATGATCACTACAGGAGGTATCATCATTACTGCACTTACTTATGTCGGTTACAGAAAATACAGAGCGGAAAAAAAGAAACTGAAAAAACGGGATTACCCAAAATGAGTAAGAGGGGCGGCGGCAGCCGCCTTTTGTCATCCAAAAAACATTAGCGCGGGAGCGGATTTTTATTTTCATCAAGTGTAAATCCTTCTCCAAGCACATCGTGTACATCGCTGACCGCGACAAAGGCATGAGGATCAATGGAGTTAATCACACTTTTAAGCATGACCAATTCGTTTTTCGGCACTACACAATACAGTACGTCTAGATCCTCTTTCGTGTAGGATCCCTGTCCTTTCAAAATGGTAACGCCCCGTTCCATTTCCTCAAGAATCTTCTTCTGAATCTGATCGTTTTTCGCAGAGATGATTGTTGCACCTTTAGCTGCATACCCGCCTTCCTGAGTAAAATCAATTAGTCTTGCCGCCACAAATACGGCAACCAATGTGTACATGGCTTCTTTGTAAGAGAGATAGGTAAGCAATGATAAAATGATCACGCAAGCATCAAAAGCAAACATCGTTCTGCCCATTGGTATCCCAAAATACTTATTGATCAAACGGGCAATGATATCAACCCCGCCCGTCGTCCCGCCGTACTTAAAAATAATGCCTAAGCCGGCTCCAATGAATACGCCGGCAAATAAAGCGGCAAGCGCAAGATCATGCTGAAGGGGCATATGTATTTCATATCGCTGAAAAATGCTGAGGAATAAAGACAGTGCTACAGTACCGACTAGTGTGTATACAAACATCGTCCTGCCCAGCAAACGCCAGCCGATAAAAAAGATCGGGATATTCAAAACCAGGTTTGAAATAGAAGGACTAATATGGAAAAGGGCATAAAGCAATAGTGTAATTCCCGTGAATCCACCCTCTGCCAGATTGTTTTGCATATTAAAATGAACCAGGCCAAATGAAAAAATTGCTGCACCGATTAAAATAAAAATTATGTTTTTTAATCTAATTTCTCCAAGCATCACACAAAACCCCTTTTCCTTCCATTAGATAGCGTTTATATTATAGTGGATGCAAAAGAAAACAGCAAACGTGCTTAAACATTTGTCAAACGTATCCGAATTAGCTAACATGTAAGAGGATGATAGGAGGTTTCGTGCAGTGAGTGATAAAACAATGAAAGATATACAGGCTGAGGTGGACCGCTATATCGGCCAATTTAAAGAAGGATATTTCAGCCCGCTTGCCATGATGGCAAGATTAACCGAAGAACTGGGCGAGCTTGCAAGAGAAGTCAATCATCGTTATGGAGAAAAACCAAAAAAAGCGACTGAAGATGATAAAAGCATGGAAGAGGAAATGGGCGATGTGCTGTTTGTATTGGTTTGTTTAGCGAACTCTCTTGATATTTCATTGGAGGAAGCCCACGACCGAGTCATGCATAAATTTAATACTAGAGATAAAGACCGCTGGACAAGAAAAGAAGAAGGAAAGTAGAGGAGATCAAGATGTCAAACGAAACAATTAAAGTAGTCATTGCAGGACCGCGGGGAAGAATGGGGCAAGAAGCTGTTAAATTGGCTGAAAAAACACCTCATTTTGACTTGGTCGGAGCAGTAGACCATACATACGATCAGCACAAATTATCTGATGTGATGGCTGTGGAGTCTGATGCTCTTATTTACACAGATATCCATGCCTGCTTTACAGAAACAACACCAGATGTATTAATTGATTTAACAACACCCGAAATCGGCAAAGTACATACAAAAGTTGCATTAGAACACGGTGTCCGTCCTGTAGTGGGTACTACCGGTTTCTCTGAAGCTGATTTGAAAGAACTTACAACTCTGACAGAAGAAAAAGGGATCGGGGCTATCATCGCTCCAAACTTTGCATTGGGTGCGGTACTCATGATGAAATTCTCAAAAATGGCTGCCAACTACTTCGATGATGTTGAGATTATTGAGCTGCACCATGATCAGAAGCTTGACGCGCCAAGCGGAACGGCTCTCAAAACAGCGGAAATGATTTCTGAAGTTCGAAAAGAAAAACAGCAAGGGCATCCAGATGAAAAAGAAATCCTCCCAGGAGCAAGAGGTGCGGAGCTAAACGGAATCCGTCTGCACAGTGTTCGTCTACCAGGGTTGATTGCCCATCAGGAAGTGATGTTCGGCATGGACGGCCAAACGCTGCAGATTCGCCACGACTCTTATAACCGCGCTTCCTTCATGTCCGGTGTAAAACTGTCTGTAGAACAAGTCATGAAGATTGATCAGCTTGTGTACGGATTGGAAAATATCATTGATTAGACAGGGGGATAAATGATGAAAATTGCTTTGATCGCGCATGACAAGAAAAAACAGGATATGATCCAATTTACAACCGCTTATCAAGAGATTTTGAGTCATCATGATCTATATGCAACGGGAACAACGGGATTGAAAATTCAAGAGGCGACCGGCCTTAAAATTCAGCGTTTTCAATCCGGCCCTTTAGGTGGAGACCAGCAAATCGGCGCGTTAATTGCCGCTAACGCACTTGACCTGGTTATCTTTTTGCGCGACCCGCTGACCGCACAGCCGCATGAACCGGATGTCTCGGCATTAATCCGTTTATGTGATGTTTATTCGATTCCGCTTGCCACCAATATGGGAACTGCAGAAATTCTTGTTCGCACACTAAATGAAGGCGTTTTTGAATTCCGCAATCTTCTTCGGGGAGAAGAACCTCATGTATAATGCTGACGTTCTTGCTTTTGGCGCTCATAGTGATGATGTCGAGATCGGTATGGGCGGTACAATAGCAAAGTTTGTCAAACAGGGAAAAAAAGCTGTAATATGCGATTTGACTGAAGCGGAGTTATCTTCGAACGGAACAGTCAGTTTGCGAAAAGAAGAAGCGGCCGAAGCAGCCCGTATACTAGGTGTGGACAAAAGAATTCAGCTGACGCTCCCTGACCGCGGGCTGATGAAGAGTGATGATGCGATTCGGGCGATTGTCACAATCATTAGAACCTGCCGGCCGAAAGCGGTGTTTATGCCATATAAAAAGGATCGTCATCCGGATCACGGCAATGCTGCCGCACTGGTTGAAGAAGCGATCTTTTCAGCAGGAATTCATAAATATAAGGATGAAAACAGCCTGCCTGCGCATAAAGTAAGTAAGGTCTACTATTATATGATAAATGGTTTTCATCAGCCTGATTTTGTTATTGATATCTCGGATACAATTGAGGATAAAAAGAAAAGCCTCAATGCCTACAAAAGCCAGTTTGTACCGTCACATAATTCTGTTTCAACACCATTGACGAATGGTTATATCGAGATCGTTGAAGCAAGAGAAAAGCTGTACGGCAAAGAAGCGGGTGTAGGGTACGCCGAGGGCTTCTTTTCCAATCGAATGCTGATGCTGGATCATGATGTGCTTGGGGGCGAACAATGAAAAAACTAAAAATAGGCATTACATGCTATCCGAGCGTCGGCGGCTCAGGTATCATTGCGACAGAACTCGGGAAACAGCTTGCTGAAAAGGGACATGAAATCCATTTTATAACATCAAGCATCCCGTTCAGATTAAATACATACCATCCTAATATTCACTTTCATGAAGTTGAAGTAAACCAATATGCCGTTTTTAAATATCCGCCGTATGATTTAACATTGGCAAGCAAGATCGCTGAGGTTGCAGAACGGGAGAATTTAGACATCATCCACGCGCACTACGCTCTGCCGCATGCGGTTTGCGCTTATCTCGCAAAGCAGATGCTGAAACGGAGTATCGGCATCGTGACAACTTTGCATGGAACGGATATTACAGTATTAGGCTACGACCCCTCTTTAAAAGATCTTATCCGTTTTGCGATAGAGGCTTCAGACAGGGTGACAGCAGTCTCATCAGCCCTTGCTGCTGAAACGTACGATTTAATTAAGCCGGAGAAAAAAATAGAAACGATTTATAATTTCATAGATGAACGTGTCTATCTTAAGAAAAACACAGCGGCCATTAAAGAGAAACATGGCATACTGCCGAATGAAAAAGTCGTGATCCATGTGTCCAACTTCAGAAAGGTCAAACGTGTGCAGGATGTCATCCATGTGTTTCGCAATATAGCCGGCAAAACAAAAGCAAAACTGCTCTTAGTCGGAGACGGCCCTGAAAAATCAGTCGCCTGTGAGCTTGTCAGAAAATACGGGCTGGAAAAACAAGTGCTGATGCTTGGGAATCAAGACCGTGTAGAGGAGCTTTATTCAATCAGTGATTTGAAACTGCTGCTGTCTGAAAAAGAGAGTTTCGGCCTTGTCCTGCTTGAAGCGATGGCATGCGGAGTACCTTGCATCGGAACGAATATTGGCGGTATCCCTGAAGTGATAAAAAACAATGTGAGCGGGTTTTTGGTGGATGTCGGCGATGTCGAAGCCGCTTCAGCCAAAGCGGTTCGCATTTTAGAAGACGAACAGCTGAGCAAGCAGTTTACCGAAGCGGCCATGGAAATGCTCAATAATGAATTTTCGTCACAAAAGATTGTCAGCCAGTATGAACAGATATATGCCGATTTAGCAGAACCGGAGTGATGACATGGAACAAGATTTTATCAAAGCACTTCCCGTGCTCCGCACATTAATTGAAGCAGGCCACCAAGCTTACTTTGTCGGAGGCGCAGTTCGTGACAGCTATATGAAACGAACAATTGGAGATGTCGATATTGCGACAGATGCGGCACCGGACCAAGTAGAACAGCTTTTTAAGCGGACGGTTGATGTCGGCAAAGAGCATGGGACAATTATCGTGCTCTGGGAAGATGATACCTATGAAGTCACTACATTCCGGACTGAATCAGATTATGAAGATTACAGAAGGCCGTCAGAAGTACACTTTATTACATCGTTAGAAGAGGATTTAAAACGCAGGGATTTAACGATTAATGCGATGGCTATGACAGCTGACGGCCAAGTTCTTGATTATTTTGGCGGAAAGAAAGACATTGATCAGCAGCTGATTCGAACGGTTGGAAAACCGGAGGACCGGTTTCAGGAGGATGCGCTTCGCATGCTGAGAGCGGTGCGATTTATGAGCCAGCTCGGATTTACGCTTTCGAAAGAAACAGAAGAAGCGATCATAAAAGAGAAAACACTTCTGTCACATGTATCAGTCGAACGAAAAACAATAGAGTTCGAGAAGCTTTTACTGGGAAAAGCGTCCCGAGAGGCCATTCAAATGCTTGTACATACGGGGCTTTATAAAGAACTGCCCGGTTTTTATCACAAACGAGAGAACCTGCTTACGGCGAGCGAGTTTCCGTTTTCTTTTCTCACTTCTCGTGAGGAACTTTGGGCAGCGCTTTTGATTGATCTTCAGATAGAATTGAAAGATGCGATGCTTTTCCTGAAAGCCTGGAAGCTCCCTGGAAAAGTGATGAAGGAAGCCGCTCACATTGCCGACACGTTTGGCCAGAGCCTTGACGCTATGTCTATGTACAAGGCTGGTGAAAAAGCGCTTTTATCCGCGGTCAAAATATCAATGCTCCGGCAAACCAAGCAGCTGAACGGTGAGAGACTGAAGGAAGTCCGAGAAGCTTATCAAAGCCTGCCCATCAAAAGCTTGAAGGATCTTGCCATCACAGGGCGGGATTTACTTGCACTGCGAAACCAGCCCGCTGGAAAATGGGTGTCTGAAGAATTACAGCGGATAGAGCAGGCTGTTGTAACGGGAAAGCTCTCCAATCAGAAGAAACACATAGAGGAGTGGCTGAAGACATGCGATCAACCTTAAGAAACGATCTTATAGAATTATTTTCTCAGGCCGGAAGCGAGTTTATTTCCGGCCAAAAAATCAGTGATGCTCTCGGATGTTCGAGAACAGCTGTATGGAAGCATATTGAGGAGCTTCGCAAAGAAGGCTATGAAGTGGAAGCTGTCAGAAGAAAAGGGTATCGACTCATCAAAAAGCCTGGAAAACTCAGTGAAAGTGAAATTCGGTTTGGGCTAAAAACAGAAGTGATGGGGCAGCATCTTTTTTATCATGACGTCCTTTCATCCACTCAAAAAAAGGCTCATGAGCTTGCTAATGATAACGCGCCGGAGGGCACTCTCGTTGTCGCGGATAAACAAACAGCCGGCAGAGGGAGGATGTCAAGGGTGTGGCATTCTCAAGAAGGAACAGGCATCTGGATGAGTCTGATTTTGCGTCCAGACATTCCGCTTCAAAAAACACCGCAGCTTACGCTTCTTGCTGCGGTAGCTGTTGTGCAAGGAATAGAGGAGGCAACAGGCCTTCAAACGGATATTAAATGGCCTAATGATATATTAATTCACGGAAAAAAAGCAGTTGGCATTTTAACTGAAATGCAGGCGGAAGAAGACCGTGTCCGTTCAGTCATTATCGGTACAGGCATAAACGTTAATCAAGAGGCCGACGATTTTCCCGAGGAGCTTAAGGAAATCGCGACGAGCCTTAGCTTGGCAGCCGGGGAAAAAATAGATCGGGCGAGCGTTATGCAGCATATTTTGCTTTCTTTTGAAAAACGGTACCGCGACTATTTGACGCATGGTTTCACGCCAATTAAGCTTCTGTGGGAAAGCTATGCGCTTGGAATCGGCAGTGAATTAAGAGCAAGAACGCTAAACGGAACATTTTATGGGAAAGCCTTAGGAATAGACGAAGAGGGTGTTCTTCTTTTAGAAACGAAGGAAGGCATAAAAAAAATCTATTCGGCAGATATCGAAATGAGTTCATTGTAGTTGGTACAACCCTGTTGATTTTGATATACTTCCATTGGGCAGTATCGCCTGCGAACTGCACCTATTCATAAAAAATAGATAGACATTGCAGCAGTCTGCCTTGATCCAAAAAGGACTGGGACAGAGGGATGAAACTCGCCGAACTTTAGAAAGTGAAGAATCCTTCTCGTGTAGCGGAAGGTTTTTTGGCTTGGATAAGAAACGGCAGCTCATCTCCTCTAAAAATGAGGAGGAGAAAAAGTGAAAACAAAACTTGATTTCTTAAAAATGAAAGAGAATGAAGAACCGATTGTCATGCTGACGGCTTACGATTATCCGGCAGCCAAGCTTGCTGAACAAGCGGGAGTGGATATGATTTTAGTCGGCGATTCATTAGGAATGGTCGTGCTAGGCCTTGATTCAACTGTCGGCGTGACAGTTGCGGATATGATCCATCATACGAAAGCGGTCAAAAGAGGTGCGCCAAATACATTTATCGTAACCGACATGCCTTTTATGTCCTACCACTTGTCTAAAGAGGATACGCTGAAAAATGCCACAGCTATCGTTCAGGAAAGCGGAGCTGACGCGCTGAAGCTGGAGGGCGGTGAAGGGGTGTTTGAATCCATCCGCGCCTTGACGCTCGGTGGCATTCCTGTTGTGAGTCATTTAGGGCT
The DNA here is from genome assembly GCF_020708615.1 of Bacillus sp. LBG-1-113. NCBI lineage: Bacteria > Bacillati > Bacillota > Bacilli > Caryophanales > Bacillaceae > Bacillus > Bacillus sp. LBG-1-113. The sequence goes on from NZ_JAJFDG010000001.1 coordinate 743,717, forward strand.
GACACCGCAATCAGTCGGTGTATTAGGCGGATATAAAGTCCAGGGCAAAGATGAACAAAGCGCAAAGAAATTAATAGAAGACAGTATAAAATGTGAGGAAGCGGGAGCCATGATGCTTGTGCTTGAATGTGTGCCTGCAGAACTCACGGCAAAAATCGCAGAGACATTAACCATCCCTGTCATTGGAATTGGAGCTGGTGTAAAAGCGAACGGACAGGTTCTTGTTTATCATGATATTATCGGTCATGGTGTTGTTAGAACACCTAAATTTGTGAAACAATATACGCAAATTGACGGCACAATAGAAACAGCAATCAGTGGATATGTCCATGATGTAAGACGTCGTGCCTTCCCTGAACAAAAGCATTCCTTCCAGATGAATCAGTCAGTCTTGGAAGGCTTGTACGGAGGAAAATAAGATGAAGCAGATTACAGATATCTCACAGCTGAAAGAAATCATTACACAATATCATTCAGAAGGCAAAACAATCGGATTTGTTCCGACGATGGGATTTCTTCATGAAGGGCATTTAACCTTGGCAGACAAAGCCAGACAAGAAAATGACGCCGTCGTCATGAGTATTTTTGTAAATCCGACGCAATTCGGTCCCGGTGAGGATTTTGAAGCGTATCCGCGCGATCTGGAACGTGATGCCGCTCATGCGGAAAACATCGGCGTTGATATTCTTTTCACTCCTGATGCCCGTGACATGTATCCCGGTGAAAAAAATGTAACGATACATGTTGAGAGACGTACAGATGTTTTATGCGGGCGTTCAAGAGAAGGACATTTTGACGGAGTTGCCATCGTGCTGACGAAGCTGTTCAACCTTGTTAAACCGACACGCGCTTATTTTGGTTTAAAGGATGCACAGCAGGTGGCAGTTGTTGATGGTTTAATCAGTGATTTCTTCATGGATATTGAACTGGTTGCTGTAGATACGGTCAGAGAGAAAGACGGGTTAGCTAAAAGCTCCCGGAATGTGTATTTAACGGCTGAGGAAAGAAGAGAAGCACCTAAGCTTTACCAAGCCCTTCAGACGAGTGCCGAGCTGATCAGAGCAGGTGAGAGAAATCCTGAAGCGGTCATCAAAGCTGCAAAAGACATCATTGAAACGACAAGCGGCAACATTGATTATGTTGAGCTTTATTCCTATCCGGAGCTTGAGCCTGTGAACAAGGTGGAAGGAAAGATTATTCTGGCTGTAGCAGTTGCATTTTCAAAAGCGCGTTTAATAGACAATATCATTATTGATATTCGAGAAATGGAGAGAATATAATGATGTATCGCACGATGATGAGCGGAAAGCTTCATAGGGCAACGGTTACCGAAGCAAATCTTAACTATGTAGGCAGCATTACAATTGATGAAGATCTGATTGATGCGGTAGGAATGCTTCCTAATGAAAAAGTGCAAATTGTGAATAATAACAATGGAGCACGCCTGGAAACGTACATTATTCCCGGTCAGCGCGGGAGCGGAGTCATCTGTTTAAACGGAGCTGCTGCACGCCTTGTACAGAAAGGCGATAAGGTGATTATTATTTCCTACAAAATGATGTCTGATCAAGAAGCGGCAAAACATCAGCCGAAAGTTGCCGTTTTGAATGACCAAAACAAAATTGAACAAATGCTTGGACAAGAACCTGCCAGCACCATTTTGTAGATATACCGCCCCCTTTACCGGGGGTTTTCTTTTAAGATTTTCAGCGTAAAACGGTTTTGCCGCTCCATTTCCGTACAAAACGTGTTACACTTTTGTCGTATGCAAGAATTGAGGTGTCCATTTTAATGAAAAAGCAACGGTTCGTTGTTATAGATGTAGAAACAACAGGGAATTCGCCAAAAAAGGGCGATAAAATCATTCAAATTGCAGCGGTTGTAATTGAAAATGGACAAATTACTGAGCGGTTTTCAAAATATATTAATCCAAATAAATCCATTCCGGTTTTTATTGAACAGCTTACGGGAATCACAAATCAAATGGTAGAGGATCAGCCGCCGTTTGAAGCAGTGGCTGAAGAAGTGTTTCATTTGCTTGACGGCGCTTACTTTGTCGCACACAATATCCATTTTGACCTCGGGTTTGTGAAGCATGAGTTGCATAAAGCGGGTTTCCAGCTTCCAGATTGTGAAGTGCTGGATACTGTCGAGCTCTCCCGTATCGCATTTCCGGGATTTGAGGGATATAAGCTGACTGAATTAAGCGAAGAGCTTCAGCTGCGGCATGATCAGCCGCATCGAGCTGACAGCGACGCTGAAGTCACAGGACTTATTTTTTTGGAAATTCTTGAAAAGCTTAGGCGGCTTCCTTATCCGACATTAAAGCAGTTAAGAAGGCTGTCACAGCATTTTATCAGTGATCTGACGCATTTGTTAGATATGTTCATTTATGAAAACAGACATACAGATATGCCAGGCTATACGCGTTTTTCCTCTTTTTCTGTCAGAGAACCTGAACCAGAGATTGAACGTCTCAAGGAAGATGAAGCATTTCTATTTGAGATTGAAAATTGGACAGCGGGAAATGAAAAAGCGCTCTCTGAGTTCATGCCCCATTACGAAAAAAGGGAAGGCCAGATGCTGATGATGAAAGAAGTGGCTGAGGCCTTTGCCAATCGTGAACATGCGTTGATTGAAGCTGCTCCGGGCATCGGAAAAACAATCGGCTACCTGATTCCGGCTGCACTTTTTGCTAAGAAGTCAAAAAAGCCAGTCGTCATCAGCACGTATTCAACTCTTCTTCAGCAGCAGATTTTGACGAAGGATTTGCCGATCATCAAAGATATGTTCCCTTTTTCGGTGACTGCGGCTATTTTAAAAGGGCAATCGCATTATTTGTGCCTTTATAAGTTTGAGCAGGTGCTTCATGAAGAAGACGATAACTATGATGCCGTTTTGACAAAAGCCCAGCTTCTTGTTTGGCTGACAGAGACAAACACGGGAGATGTAGCAGAACTGAATTTGCCGTCAGGCGGAAAGCTATTGTGGGACAGATTGGCATATGATGATCAATCTTATAAACGAAATCAGAGGGATCAAGTGATCGGTTTTTATGAACGGGCCAAACAAAGTGCCATGCGGTCTGATCTGGTGATTACGAATCATTCTCTTCTGCTTACCGATGAGGCAAGCAGAAAAAAAAGACTCCCGGATAGCGGGACTTTTGTTATTGATGAAGCACACCATTTTGAACGTGCCGCAAGCGAACATTTAGGAAAAAGAGCAACTTACATAGAACTGCATACAAAATTGAGCAGAATCGGAACGCTGAAAGAGCAGGGACTGCTGAAAAAAATGAGACAGCTTTTTCAGCGCCACAGCCTGCCGGTGGATTCATTTTTTGAAATGGAGGAGTGGCTCCAGCATATTCAGGCGGAAAGTGATGCTTTCTTCAGCTCTGTGCATTCTTTTGTCAAACGAAGAAAACCTAAAGAAGACTTAAACCGTCTTGTCTTTAACGTGAACAAAAAAACTCACGATAAAGGATGGCCCGTATTAACAGACGGAGCGGAAAGGCTCTGCTCTATGCTGGCGCATTTGCAGCAGATTTTTGAGGCCCAAACGGCTCTGATGGAAGAACATCTGACGGCCATGAAAAGCAAAAATGCTTTCTTGGCCGATGAATATAATAGAAGCATGAATGACTTGGGGGAGTACGCACAGACTCTCAATCAGCTGTTCTTTGGCTCAGATGACCATGAAGCGGTTTGGATTGAAATAGATGCTAAAGGTGCGAAAAATGCCGTAGCTATATATGCACAGCCGCTGGAACCGGGCGAGCTTCTTGCTGATCAGTTTTTTGCGCGGAAAAACAGTGTTGTTCTTACATCTGCAACTCTAACGATAGAAAATTCGTTCCAATTTATCATTGAGCGTTTGGGGTTAAGCGACTTTTTCCCCCGCACAATGAGGATCGCGTCTCCTTTTTCTTACGATGAGCGGATGCAGGTAATGATTCCAAAAGAAATAAAATCGATCCAAGATACGGGCCAGACAGAATTTATACAGGATACCGCACGCTATATCGAACTGATGGCAAAAGAACAACAGCCGAAAATCCTTGTGCTGTTTACGTCTCATGACATGCTGAAAAAAGTGCATCAGGAACTAAAGCCCGCCATGAGTGTTTCCGGCATTCAGCTTCTGGCTCAGGGCTTAACAGGCGGCAGTCCGGGAAAACTGATGAAAACGTTCAAAACAGCCAATCAGGCCATCTTGCTTGGTACGAATCATTTTTGGGAAGGCGTTGATTTCCCTGGCGATGAGCTGACGACAGTGATCATTGTAAGACTTCCTTTCCGGGCGCCGGATCATCCGCTGCACGCTGCAAAATGTGAGCTGGCGAGAAAAAAAGGGCGCAATCCGTTTCAAACGGTCTCACTGCCGGAAGCGGTGCTGACGTTCAGACAAGGAATTGGACGCTTGCTCCGGACAGCTGGAGACAAAGGAACGATTGTCATATTAGACAGACGGGTCAAAACCGCTGGTTACGGGCGCCTGTTTCTTGATGCACTGCCGACATCCGCAATATCTGAAGTGACTGACAGTGAGATTGAAGCTTATGTTGCCGGGAAAAGTGAATAAAAGCCGCATAAAGCGGCTTTCCGGTGTGGGAGTAGGACGTGTTTTATTTGTTAAAGCGGTTTTCCGCTCTGTGGTACTAGTATGGCGCGTCCTGAAAAGGAGTATGACTAACAATATTTGTTCAATTTGGAGGATGAAAAAATGGAAAGCAAAATCGAAATTCTTTCAACAATTAATGTAGAGCATTCGGATGACCTTTATAAAATTGTAGACACGCTGAATCGGACACTGAAAAGAGATAATCTGATGTTCGGTCTTGCACTTGATGAAGAAAACAAAAACCAAGCCGTTTTTACCATTTATCGTACGTAGGTGAGAAGATGAGAAAAAAAGCATTAATATTTACCGCCATATTTGGTATTATTTTTTTAGCAGTACTTCTTGTCTCGGCAAGCATTTATAAATCAGCCATGGCACAAAAGGAAAAGGGGCATGAAGCAGCAGCTGCTGAAGCGAAAAAAGAAACCGACCTCACCAGCGTTGATCAAGTCGAAACATTTGTCGGAAAAGAAAAATATTATATCGTAAAGGGAACCGACAAAAAAGGCATCAAATTATATGTGTGGGTTCCTGCTGATAAAAAAGCAAAAATTCTCTCAAAAGAAGCAAAAGAGGGGATCACCGAGGACAAAGCGGCGAAAATCATACAAGATGAAGGCCTGGTTTCAAAGCAAAAAGAGGTTCACCTGGCAAGAGAAGGGAACGTCCTGCTTTGGGAAGTAACGTACTTAGACAAAGAAGGACAATACAGTTTAAGTTATGTGGACTTTACAACTGGAAAGATTCTCAAAAATATCACGCCTTAAGACGAATTAGGGGGAGTTCAAGTTGAAACTGGCAAAAAGAGTATCCGCATTAACACCGTCTACAACACTGGCAATTACAGCGAAAGCGAAAGAATTGAAAGCGGCAGGCCATGATGTCATCGGCCTCGGAGCGGGTGAACCCGACTTCAATACACCGCAGCACATTATTGATGCAGCTGTACGCTCAATGAACGAAGGACATACGAAATATACGCCTTCAGGCGGCTTGGCTGAATTAAAGAACAGCATTGCAGAGAAATTTAAACGTGACCAGAATATTGAATACAAACCGTCTGAACTGATTGTCTGTACTGGTGCCAAACATGCACTGTATACCCTTTTCCAAGTGATTTTGGATGAAGGAGACGAAGTGATTATTCCAACGCCGTACTGGGTAAGCTATCCGGAACAGGTGAAACTTGCTGGCGGTCAGCCTGTTTATGTAGAAGGACTTGAGGAAAATCACTTTAAGATTTCTCCTGAGCAGCTGAAAAAAGCGATCACAGAAAAAACAAAAGCAATCGTTATTAATTCACCAAGCAATCCGACTGGCGTTATGTATACGGAAGAAGAGCTGGCTGCGCTTGGCGAAGTGTGCCTTGATCATGACATCCTGATCGTATCTGACGAAATTTATGAAAAACTTACATACGGCGGCAAGAAACACGTTTCCATCGCCCAGCTGTCTGACAGATTGAAAGAGCAAACGATCGTCATCAACGGCGTATCAAAATCACACAGCATGACAGGCTGGAGAATCGGTTATGCGGCTGGAGCAGAAGAGATCATCAAAGCGATGACAAACCTTGCAAGCCACAGCACGTCAAATCCGACATCTGTCGCACAATACGGAGCGATTGCCGCATACAACGGACCTTCTGAGCCAATGGAAGAGATGAGAAAAGCATTTGAGCATAGATTAAACACGATTTATGATCAGCTCGTTGAAATCCCGGGCTTCAGCTGCGTGAAGCCGGAAGGTGCTTTTTACTTATTTCCGAATGCAAAAAAAGCAGCTCAAACATGCGGTTTCAAAGATGTAGATGAATTTGTCAAAGCGCTTCTTGAAGAAGAAAAAGTCGCGATTGTTCCAGGCTCCGGATTCGGCTCTCCTGATAATGTCCGGTTGTCCTACGCAACATCCTTAGACCTTCTTGAAAAAGCGGTGGAACGAATCAAACGTTTTGTAGAAAAACATAGCTAACAGATCAGAAAGCGGCTGACAAAAAGCCGCTTTTTATCTGCATTGACCCGGTCAGTTAAGACCGGGTATAATAAAGTGATGATAAAAGAGTTCGCGGGGCAAAAGCTTCCGAATGTCTTCTTGTTTTGGAGGGAAATATTTTGAAAACAACAATCAACCAAGTGTACAAGCACGTAGGTGAGGAAGTAACGATCGGAGCTTGGGTCGCTAATAAGCGTTCAAGCGGGAAAATCGCGTTTTTACAGCTGAGAGACGGTACTGGTTTTATTCAAGGTGTCGTTGTAAAAGCGGAGGTTGAAGAAAGCATTTTCCAAACGGCTAAATCTGTGACGCAGGAAACGTCACTCTATATAAAAGGAATTGTCAAAGAGGACGAGCGTTCTCCGCTTGGGTATGAATTAGCTGTGACAGATATTGAAGTCATTCACGAAGCGACTGATTATCCAATTACGCCTAAGGAACACGGTACGGAATTTTTGATGGATCACAGACATTTATGGCTTCGTTCAAAGCGCCAGCATGCGATCATGAAAATCCGCAATGAAATCATTCGTGCGACTTACGAATTCTTTAATAACGAAGGCTTCGTAAAAGTAGATCCGCCGATTTTGACTGGAAGCGCGCCTGAAGGAACAACTGAGCTCTTTGCGACAAAATACTTCGATGAAGATGCTTACCTGTCTCAAAGCGGACAGCTGTACATGGAAGCTGCGGCGATGGCATTAGGAAAAGTATTCTCCTTCGGACCGACGTTCAGAGCAGAAAAATCGAAAACAAAACGTCACTTAATCGAATTCTGGATGATCGAACCGGAAATGGCGTTTGTAGAATTTGAAGAAAACCTTCAAGTACAGGAAAATTACGTGTCATTCATCGTGCAATCAGTTCTTAAGAATTGCAAAATTGAATTAAACACGCTAGGAAGAGACACGTCAAAACTTGAGCAAATCAAAGCGCCGTTCCCAAGAATCACGTATGACGAAGCGATTGACTTTCTGAAAGAAAAAGGCTTTGACGATATCGAGTGGGGAGACGATTTTGGAGCGCCTCATGAAACAGCGATTGCAGAGCACTATGACAAGCCTGTTTTCATTACTCGCTATCCGACGTCCTTAAAACCGTTCTATATGCAGCCGGCGTCTGACCGTGAAGATGTAGTGCTTTGCGCAGATCTGATCGCGCCTGAAGGCTACGGAGAAATCATCGGCGGTTCTGAACGGATTCACGATATGGAACTTTTGGAAGCGCGTCTTAAAGAACATGGACTGGATTCTGACGCATATAAATGGTATGCTGAACTTAGAAAATATGGATCAGTTCCACATTCCGGATTCGGCCTTGGATTAGAGCGGACAGTCGCTTGGATCAGCGGAGCGCCTCACGTGCGTGAAACAATTCCGTTCCCAAGACTGTTGAACCGTCTGTATCCGTAATACATGTAAATGAAACAAGAAAAAAGAGTCTCCTGCAAGGGAGACTTTTTACAGTAAAGGGGAAAAACACTAACCTTTACAGTAAGAGGTGTAACGATGAAAAAACAGCAATTTATTGATATGCAGGAGATGGGGATGTCGACGATCCCCAATCTTCTGCTGACCCATTATAAACAGCTTGGACTTAATGAAACAGAACTGATTCTGCTGTTGAAAATCAAAATGCATTTAGAAAAGGGATCTTATTTTCCTACACCGCATGAACTGCAGGAAGGCATGACGATTTCTGTTGAAGAATGCACAAACAGATTGCGTATGTTTATTCAAAAGGGATTTCTGTTTATTGAGGAAGGCGAAGACCAAAACGGAATCAAGTTTGAGAAATATTCACTCCAGCCTTTATGGGGCAAGCTCTATGAGTATATAGAGCTTGCCCAGAATCAAACACAAGAAAGAAGAGCAGAAGGGGAACAAAAAAGCCTTTATACGATTTTTGAAGAAGAGTTTGCTAGACCATTATCTCCTTTAGAGTGTGAAACACTGGCCATTTGGCAGGATCAGGATCAGCATGATGCACAGCTGATTAAGCACGCTTTAAAAGAGGCTGTATTATCAGGAAAACTCAGCTTTCGCTACATTGACCGGATTTTATTTGAATGGAAGAAAAACGGGCTGAAAACAGTGGAGCAGGCCAAAATCCACAGCCAAAAATTCCGGCGTGTTCAAACAAAACAGAATGAGCCGCAAAAAGAGTATAAGAGGCAGGTTCCTTTTTACAATTGGCTTGAACAATAAAGTGAAAAGGTGACAATCGTGTTAAATCTAAAACAAATTGAATTCTGTTTAGAGAAGATAGGCGACATGTTTCCCCACGCGGAGTGTGAACTTGTTCATTCCAATCCTTTTGAATTAGTGGTGGCAGTCGCATTATCTGCGCAATGTACAGACGCACTTGTAAACAGGGTGACCAAAACATTATTTCAAAAATATAAACGGCCGGAAGACTATTTATCTGTTTCTCTGGAAGAGCTCCAGCAGGATATCAAATCAATCGGTTTGTACCGTAATAAAGCAAAAAATATTCAAAAGCTGAGCAAAATGATTATTGAAGATTATGGCGGAGAAGTACCGAAGGACCGTGATGAGCTAGTGAAACTCCCAGGAGTTGGCCGGAAGACTGCCAATGTTGTCGTATCTGTTGCCTTTGGCGTACCAGCCATTGCAGTGGATACACACGTCGAGAGGGTCAGCAAGCGTCTGGGCATCTGCCGATGGAAGGATTCTGTGCTGGAAGTCGAAAAGACGCTGATGCGCAAGGTTCCTAAAGAAGATTGGTCCGTTACTCATCATCGCCTCATATTCTTCGGTAGATATCATTGTAAGGCACAATCGCCGCGCTGTGCGGAATGTCCATTGATTTCTCTGTGCAGAGAAGGGCAGAAGAGAGATAAAAAAGGGCTGGTGAAACGATGACGGCAGCGAATGAATTGTTAGCTTCTTATGAGCAATATTTGCGCAGTCTAGGCCACATTGACTTCACCGATATCAAGGAAGCATTAAGGGTCAATCCTTTGTATTTTGACTTCTCTGAGACCACGCAAGACATATTGCCGTGGGAAAACAGCGCCAAGTACGTTCCGTATCTATTTCAAGTGTGGGAAGAAACAAAAGAATCACTTCTCCCTGTATTTCAAACAAGAAAGTCCAGATGCGACCAAAACGACATGCTTAAAGGGATTGTATGTTTACTTGTTTCATTTCACTGGACAGCGGGTGAGCGGGTGATGTCGCTGAATTGGTCAGAACTGACAAAAAAATCATTTCCGGCTAAGCCGATTAATTGGGCTGAACGAGTGGAGTTTATTCTGCTGAAGCCGACCCAATATCATTGCTTTATCCAGCTAGATGAACTTTTTACAGAAATGAAAAAGCATTTTTATAAGCATCACGCGATGAAACGATAAAGCCTCCCCTAAAAAGGGAGGTTTTATTGTGCAGAAAAAAGCCATCACCTTTAAAAGGGTGATGGCTTTGTCTTTAATTCGTTTTTTCAGTTGATGATGAATTCGTTTGTGTATTGCCAGATGTATTCGTTTTGTTTTTATCTGTATCCGTTCCTGTTGAATCGTCTGTTGAGTCACCATCTGACGCATCTTCTTCTTTGCGGCCATTGTTATTGCTGCTGTTATCTTTAGATGGGTCTTGGTTGCTGTTGTCAGACGGGTTGGTGTTCGTGTTGTCTTGTTTTTTGTCTTGATCGTTTGTTGAATCATCTATCTGATCTTGATCTTTCTGACTGTCATCTGTTTGAGAATCATCAGTTTGTGTGTCATCCTGAGTCTTCTCATCATCTTGATTTTCATCATCCGTTTGCTGCTGGTCTTTTTTATCTTCATCCTCTTCGGCTTTTGGCACTTCATAGGATGTCGACGCTGAACTTTTGCCATCATCACTGACGGCTGTCACTTCGAATTTGTATACAGAGCCTGGCTGCACGCCCGAAATGACTGCCTCTTTTGCAGAGCTGTTTTGAATTTCAGAGTAGCTGCCGCCATCAACAGATTGCTTAACAGCAAAGGTCGCATCTCCGTCGTAATTCCAGCTTAATGTCAATGATTGATTGTCTTTATCATATTTCACACTTAAACCAGACAGTTTTGCTGTTTCTTCTTTTTCTTCTTTCTCATATGTTTTAGAAACAGTAGTAGGAGTCGTACCTTTTACAAAATACTCTGTGAGCTTTTTAGCGCTTGGCGTATTCGGCCCTGCCAGTTTTGCCGGGTTAGAGCCTTTTTCTACAGTGGCTTCCACTACGCTGTCAGGCTTCTCAAATGATCCGCTTCCGTCATCGACTTGGGCGATGAGCTGTGCAAATAGACGTTTTGCAACTTGTTGTTCTGTATGATTTAAAGATTTTTTCCCTAACTTGTTTTTTGAATCTACACCTGTCCATACAGCAGCAGTGTACTGAGGTGTATACCCGACAAACCAGGAATCAGGCACACCGCCAGAGGCGATATTGTACTTTTGTATAGTATCTTCATCAAAGTTTGTTGTTCCAGTTTTACCGGCTACCTCGACTCCAGGTACTTGTGCAAGCTGTCCAGTACCTGTCTTAACAGCTGTTTTCAGCATATCTGTAATCATAAAGGCTGTATAATCGCTCATTGCTGACTTTGATTTCGGTGTTAAGTCAAGCTTTGTTCCATCGTTAAATTCAATAGACTTCACAAAATGCGGTTCATTATATGTTCCGTTATTTCCAAATGCGCTGTATGCTCCTGCCATCGTCAGTGAAGAGACACCCGGGTTGTCATCTCCGAATCCTCCAATAGAATAGGATTCATACACTTTTTCCTTATTTAAACCGAGTCCCAATCCGTTAGCAAAATCCACTGCAGTGTCTTTTCCGACTGCTTGGAATGCTTTTAAAGCTGGGATATTACGGGATTGTGCCAGTGCTTCCCGCATGGACATAGGCCCTTTATATCGTCGGTCAAAGTCACGGATAGGTGTTCCATCTGAATACGTGTAAGCTGAGTCATCAATTTGCTCGTAAGTTGACCATTTTTTATTTTCAATAACTGGTCCGTAGTCGAGAATTGGTTTTATCGTAGAACCAGGCTGAGTTTTTCCTTGTGTGGCATAGTTGAAGCCCCCAACCGTTGAATTTCTTCCGGAACCGATTGCCCGGACTTCACCGGTTTTTGTGTCAAGAAGCGACACGCCGCCTTGCATGCCTTCAGTAAATCCGACAGTGTCCCCATCCATTAATTCATCTAAAGTGTCTTGTGCTTTTGTATCTAGTGTTGTATAGATCTTTAATCCGTCAGCAGATGGATCGACATCAGATTTTTCATCTATTTCTTTCATGACTTCATCGACAAACGCACTGTATTTGTTTGAATTTGTTTTTTCATATTCCTTCTGTGAAACAACGCCTTCGTCTTTCATCGCCACTTTTTTGGCTTTAGTATATTCAGAATCAGAAATAAATCCTTGCTTTTTCATCAGGCTGAGTACAATGTTCCGTCTTTTTTCCGCTTTATCAGGGTTTTTAACCGGATTGTAAGCTGTCGGACTCTGCGGCATACCCGCAAGTGTCGCAGCCTGTTCCACTGTCAATTTGCTTAAATCAGTGACGCCGAAAAATTCTTCCGCCGCTTTTCCGATTCCGTAGGCTCTAGGAGAAAAATAAATTCGGTTTAAATACATTTCTAAAATTTCATCTTTAGAATAATTACGTTCCAGCTGTATAGAAAGCCAGACTTCCTGCACCTTCCGTTTTAGCGTTTTCTGATGTGACAGAAGGGAGTTCTTGACGACCTGCTGGGTGATGGTACTTCCGCCTTCAGCTCCGAAGCCGTCTTTAAAGTTGGCGACTAAGGCGCCTCCGATACGGACAGGGTCAATCCCGTGGTGTTCGTAAAAACGTGCGTCCTCTGTCGCGATAAAGGCTTCTTTTACGACATCAGGTATTTCATCTATCGAGACGTAGGTACGCTTTTCGGCACCGACTTCTGCGACTTCTTTTCCGTTTTTATCATAAATTGTCGATGAATAAGGCGTCTTCAATTTGTTTTCGTCCAGTGATGGCGCATCAGAAACCATGACGGCAAATGTTACAGCACCGCCGACTACGCCTAAAACAAACAGAATGAGTAAAGTGAATAGCGTCTTTTTAAATAATCCGCCTTTTTTTCGTTTCTTGCCTTTTTTCGGTGAAGGGCTCGACTTGCTGTTCGCTTTACGCCGAGCTTCACGGCTCGTAAATTGATCTGACATAACATCTCAACCTTTCGTTAATCAACCTTTCGCACTTGATGATGGCGAAAAATAAAGCTGCTCAATAATACTAATATAATCAATTCTTGGCGCGTATCCAAGAGAAATCGGATAAGCTGCTTCCTCTAACTCATCTTTTCGAATGGATTTTCTGCCATTTTTTTCTTTTCTTTCCCAGAAATAAAACAGCCTATCAGCTTCTAAAAAATAAACCTGACCGAAAGCGGATATAATAACAAAACAAATACCGTCTTGAGCCGTTACCTGCTTCATATGCTCAATTTGATGGTCATGAAAATTCTGCAGGGGGAAAGAGGTTGTGTTTTTTGTCTCTTTCGCCTCAAAGTCAATGTACCGCCCTTTATAAATTCCGTTATAATCTGTTGTCGATGATTGCTTAAAATAGGCTTCTTTTATGACTGCAGCGCTTCTTTTTGGATAATGGACATTTACAATTTGAACAGGTGTCGGCTTTTTGTGTATCACGGCAATTTGGTTTGTCAGATAATACTTATTCGTTTCGTTTAAGTCATCTTCGAGGGTCATTCCGCGATTACTGTAAGATGGCGCTCTTTTATGACTGCTTTGGGATGAAACCGGATGTTTCGGCTGAAACGTTTTTCCGTTAGGATACCGAATCACTTTCTCATCCTCCTTATTAAACTATTAGTGACGGAAGTGAATGAACGTGCAAGAACAACAGGCCATCAGAAAACTTCTTCGCCGGATTGAGCGGCAGACGGCAGTCAAAAACGCCGATAATATTTCAAGAACGAATGCTTATAAAGCATTCTATGACCGTCATCCGGAAATTAAATGGTCGCTCCTAGCTTCCTTCGTTTCACGCAATGCCGGCTGGTCAATGACTGATTTAAAGGGCAGTCTGTTTCAGCTTGGTCTGCGTGAGTCACAGCAAAGGTGGTTCTTTTTGGCCTATGAGAGAGCGAATTGGCTCATCTTTTCAGATGCCTATCCGCAGCTTCTTTTGTACCACTGGTCTGTAAAAATCGGGAAGCCCCTGTTCAGCTATCTGCAATTGTTTGGCGTATCACAATTTATGACAGAAGAGTGGACCCGTTTTTGGCATGAACGAAACACGGAGCGGCTCATGTATGCTCTCATTATAAATGAACAAAACACTATCCAAACACCTATTATACAAAATCCTTCGTTCAAAAAGAACGTTTTTGGCACGATTCCTTTTTATTTAAGTGACTGGTTTCATTTTAACACCGTTATTTTTCCATCTTCAGACGGCATTCTTTACGGTGTTTCGGCCAAGCGTTTTTCTAAAACCGAAGAGAGGATTAAGCTCGGTAAACAGCTGTCACAATTGCTGTTCAGCCCGGAACTGTTTTCTTCTTTTTATGACTTTTTGCACACAGTGCCGCATACGGGCTCCCGTTTTGATATGGAAAAAATGATCGGAATCACAAAAAGAACATCTCCTATGCTAAGGACATGCTACCCTGAATTAACTCACTCATTAGACGGAAAGAAAACAGATTGGTTTCATGGAAAGATAAAGAAAGGCTTCTTTGCGCGTGAGGCATTACCGCAGCAGATAGAATTGACTGACTGGTATGTAAACAAAAAACGTCAGCTGCATGCGCTTTTTGCAGTGGAGCATTGGCTGAAGAAATAAAAGAAGCAAGGAATTTCCTTGCTTCTTACGTAGAAGGACGGTTCGGGCCGCCTAGTTTTTTATCTAAAGAATCAACTGCTTTTGATTCAGTCTTTTTTTGCTGGCCGGCTTTTTTCGGTCTGGATTTCATACGGCACCTCCTCACAAGTATCGTGTGCATTAAGCATGAGGATCATACAATTTTTGCGTGTCTTTTTGTCGAAAACTTCAGCTTTTCGTGGAATACCTGTTTGTTTGGCGATTTGCTTCTAGTTTTGTCATGCGGAAGGATTGCGCCGTACGAGCAAAGAATTTAACCGGGAGAGAAGAGTAAAGGGAGGAACACAAATGTCCGGTTACGTAAGCAAGACAGATATTCTCCGAATGCTTTCTGATATAGAAACTGAATTAAACTGTGCTGAACAGAGCCTTAGCCGTTCTATAGATGTATTCGAGGCTGAAATGCATGAAACAGAGCACGAACGTTTGAGTGTTCTGGAAGAAGAAATCATGGATCTTCATATATGCATAAACGAGCTGTACCGATCTCCTCAAGAGAGGTATGCTGTGGACAAGGTATATCGCATCGGCTGAATTTATGAGAAAAATTTGGTACGATAAGCTTTGAGGTGAAGGATGTTGCAACCACAAACACTGCTGAAACTTACCGAACAGATGATTGAAGCCGCTGAGAAAGGTGCTGCACGTTATCAGGAAGGGAAAGAAAATAACCATTCGTACGATTTTTATGAAACGATTAAGCCTGCTGTCGAGGAAAATGATTCTCTGGCAGCTCACTGGGCGGAAGGGGCGCTTGAATTTATAAAAGCACGCCGCCCGAAATACGTGCATGCTGAGCAAATAGAGACTGCAAAGGATAATTTCCTGGAATTGATTCTTCAGTCATATGTTCATCATATTCATAAAAAGCGATTCAAAGACATCACTGAATCAGTCGTTTACACATTGCAGACAGTGAGGGATGAAATTGCAAGTGAAGACAGCCAATAAAGGCTGTCTTCATTTTTATTATAGGGGGCCGGACGTTAATTCAGCTCATATGCCGGGCTTTCTGCTCCATTTGCTTCCAGAACCTTCATACTGTTACGAAATTCAGTTGCATTGAGGTGTCCTTGAATATAGAGGAACTTGGCAAAGTCCATCAGTTTATTCACACAGTCTGTTTCATATTTCTTCATTTCTGCAAAACGTTTGCTTAAGTATGATACGTTCATTATGGTGCATCCCCTCTCATCTGTATGGAAAATATGGTATCATAATGATTCGACTTTTTTCTGTTTTTAAAAAATTTAAACTTTCGACACAATTTGACAAACACGCTTAATGGCATCAGACACAAACAATAGAAATGATTCATACATATAGAGGAGAGAAATATGTTGAGTCTAGGGGGAATTCGCAATGGAAAGAAGACCTCAAAACAATCCTCGGCAATTGGGTTATTATTATCCTCAGCAAATGCAGGTATATTATCACCAGAATGCGCCTGTTCATTCTGAACCATACGTTCCGCAGCATTACGGACAACAGGAGTTTTATCAGCCGTATATTCCGCCTCAGTCTATGCCTATGCAGCCGCCTGTATTTCCTAATCCTTATCCTATCGCAAGACCGAATCAGCAGCAGCCTTCACAGGTTCAAAGTATTATGTCACAATTCAAAAAAGCGAACGGGCAGTTTGACTTTAATAAAATGATGGATACAACAGGCCAAGTTATGAGTGCCATGAATCAAGTTGGCTCATTAATAAAGGGGTTTACCAGCTTTTTTAAATAAGAGAAGCATGAATGAATCAAATCATTCATGCTTATTTTTTGGGAAGAAAAGCGTCATTGTCTGCTCACTCCATGACGTTTCCATTTCTTCCTGATGCACTTCATAAGGCAGCTGTACGGTCCTTGTCATGCTTGTTAATGTGGAGGCGTTTTGCTCCTTCTGTTTTTCCTGAAGCGTTACATGGAGGTACCGGGACTTAATGTCGATGAGAATCTCGCCGTCTCGAAACGTTGCTGGAATTGTGATATCGACATACAGACCCTCATCACTTTCTCTGACGTCTATCGTTGTCTGTACATCTTTGAAACTAGAGTCGATCAGGTTTTGAAAACCATGTAAAAGATTTCCTAATGCAGAAGATTGAAACAGATGGTCCATTGCTTGATTGATGATCTCTTCTTTCTTAGACAATTCATTCTTTTCGTCATCTTTAAAATCCAAATAAGCCACCGCCTTTTTTAATCAGACTATGCGTTTGTGCCAGATGTTGTTATAAATTGAAGCGAAATTGAAAGTGTGGTTAAATAGGTGGTGAATGAAGGGATAACGGTTGATGAATTGGAAGGGAGATAACACATTGCTGAAAAAATTATTCGGAATGGGAAAATCAGAGGACAAAAGTACGGAAGAGGTCATCTATTCTCCGGCAGACGGGACGGTAATGGATCTCACAGATGTGCCGGACCCTGTTTTTTCACAAAAAATGATGGGCGAAGGAATTGCAGTTGAACCCTCTAATGGTGAAATTGTTTCACCTGTTGAAGGTGAAGTGATTCAGCTGTTTCATACAAAACACGCTGTGGGCATCCGGGCACGTTCGGGAATCGAGCTGTTAATTCACGTCGGTTTAGAAACCGTAAATATGAACGGAGAAGGATTTACCGCTCATATTAAAGAAGGTGACAAAGTAAAGGTCGGCGACCCGCTCATCACGTGTGATTTGGAGTTAATAAAAGAGAAAGCGAGCAGCGCAGTCATCCCTATCGTTATTATGAATGGGGAAGCTGTGGAAACAATAGAGCCTGCAGGTGAAAAGGCTGCACATAAAGGCGAAACAAAGCTGCTCACAATAAAAGCGAAATAAGCAGGGCGGATGCCTTGCTTTTTTGTTGTCCGATTGTATAAAATTTGCACCTAGCCATGCAAACAAATATTCGGTAAACTGTACTTGACAAAGAGGTGTAAAGAATGAAAAAGAAATCACTGACTGAACTCATTTCTGAATTAAAAGGAAATGAAAACGTTGTGAACTGGCATGAAATTGAGCCTCGTGAAGCAAGGACAAGACCGATGCCTGAACGTATAGATGAGAGAATCAAGACAGCCCTTTCTAAAAGGGGAATTGATGCCCTATATACCCACCAATATTCCGCTTTTCAATATGTGCAAAAAGGTGAAAGTATTGTAACTGTAACGCCTACGGCATCCGGAAAAACATTATGCTACAACCTGCCTGTCCTGCAATCTATCGCCGAAGACGATACAAACCGGGCGTTATATTTATTTCCTACTAAAGCGCTGGCCCAGGATCAAAAAAGTGAGCTCAATGAAATCATTGATGAGATGGGCATTGATATTAAAAGTTTTACATATGACGGAGACACATCTCCAGCGATCAGACAAAAGGTCAGAAAAGCAGGGCACATTGTGATTACAAACCCTGATATGCTCCACTCGGCCATTCTTCCGCATCATACAAAATGGGTGAGTTTGTTTGAAAACCTTAAATATATTGTGATAGACGAGCTGCACACGTATCGCGGTGTATTCGGAAGCCATGTCGCAAATGTAATCCGCCGGCTGAAACGGATCTGCCGGTTTTATGGTAGTGATCCGATCTTTATTTGTACCTCGGCGACGATCGCGAATCCGAAGGAATTGGGAGAGCAGCTGACCGGACACTCAATGAGGCTGGTCGATGACAACGGAGCGCCAAGCGGACGGAAGCACTTTGTATTTTATAATCCGCCAATTGTTAATCAGCCGCTTAACATCAGAAAAAGCGCAACTGTAGAAGTAAACGAGCTGGCGAAAGAGTTCCTGAAGAACAAAGTGCAGACCATTGTATTTGCCAGAAGCAGAGTGCGGGTGGAAATTATTTTAAGCCATATTCAGGAACTGGTGAAAAAAAAGATTGGGGCAAAGTCTATCAGAGGCTATCGGGGAGGATATCTTCCAAAAGAACGAAGAGAAATCGAAAGAGGGCTGCGAGAAGGCGAAATTCTTGGGGTTGTCAGCACAAATGCGCTGGAGCTCGGGGTTGATATCGGTCAGCTGCAGGTCTGTATCATGACCGGATATCCCGGAAGTGTGGCAAGTGCGTGGCAGCAGGCGGGGAGAGCCGGCAGAAGACACGGTGAGTCCTTGATTCTCATGGTGGCTAATTCAACGCCGCTTGACCAGTATATTGTGCGCCATCCTGAATACTTTTTTGACCGTTCGCCGGAATCGGCAAGAATCAACCCGGAGAATCTAATTATTTTAGTTGATCACTTAAAATGCGCTTCTTATGAGCTTCCTTTCAAAGCTGATGAAGAGTTCGGGCCGCTGGACGTCAGTGATATTCTCGAGTACCTTCAGGAAGAAGGTGTTCTGCACCGCAATGGGGAACGCTATCACTGGGCAAACGAATCGTTTCCTGCTTCAAATATCAGTCTGCGTTCGGCTTCACAAGAAAATGTGGTCATTGTCGATCAGACGGATATTGCGAATGTGAGAATCATCGGTGAAATGGATCGGTTTAGTGCGATGACACTTCTTCATGATGAAGCGATCTATTTGCATGAAGGCGTGCAATTCCAAGTGGAAAAGCTTGATTGGGATCATAAAAAAGCTTATGTCAGAAGAGTTGACGTGGAGTATTACACAGATGCCAATCTGGCAGTCCAGCTGAAGGTGCTGGAAATTGACAAAACAAAAGAGAGGGGCCGTACATCTTTACATTACGGCGATGTTACGGTAAATGCTTTGCCGACTATTTTTAAAAAGATTAAGATGACTACTTTTGAAAATATCGGTTCAGGCCCTATTCATTTACCGGAAGAAGAACTGCACACGAGTGCGGCTTGGCTTGAAATCAAAACCATTGATGAAGACATTGGAGAAAAGACACTCGAACAGCTGCTTCTCGGCATATCAAATGTTTTGCAGCATATTGTCCCTGTGTATATTATGTGTGACCGAAATGATGTCCATGTCGTTTCGCAAATCAAAGCTGCCCATACCGGTTTGCCAACGGTATTTTTGTATGACCATTATCCGGGCGGAATCGGCTTGGCAGAGGAAGTCTTTAAACGGTTTGCTGACATTAATGAAGCGGCTAAGCGGCTGGTAAAACAATGTCCTTGTCATGATGGCTGTCCGTCTTGTATAGGTACTGAAATAGAAGGAATAAAAGCCAAGGAACGAATTTTGCAGCTGTTGGATCAAATGTCATAAGGAAAGGAGGTTAGGCATGTCGTTAAAAGGAAAACTCCAGCGTATGAAAAAGCATATGGTGCTGGAGGAAGCAGAACACAAGATAGAAGAGAATGGGACTTCAGACATTCGCTCTGATATACCGTTTCTTAAAGAGTGGGAGGCTTATGGTGTGAAGCCTTTCTTCTTTGAGGATGAATACTGTCTAATCAGGGAAGTGGAATATCCGCTCTCCCATCGGCACGGACATTACTGTTTTTCCGAGCTGGATGAAGTCATCGCGCTATGGAACAAAAGCAGCCTCTCGCATACATTATCTGCAAAAGGATATGAAAACAATAGCCTCTTTTTCTTTGATACAGAAACAACAGGTCTTGGCGGGGGAGCCGGCAATACGATTTTTTTGCTCGGCCATGCAAGGGTATATAAAGATCGAGTGGCGGTCAAACAGCATCTTCTGCCGAAACCGGGGAATGAAGTCGCCTTGTATCAGAGCTTTTTAAGCGAGGTTGATATTACGTCACTTGTAACCTACAACGGAAAAGCTTTTGATTGGCCGCAGGTAAAAACAAGGCATACGTTGATTCGTGACAGGCTCCCGAAGCTTCCGGAATTCGGGCATTTTGACCTCTTGCATGGGGCAAGGCGTTTGTGGAAGCACAAAATGGAACGCGTGTCGCTTGGCTCAGTTGAAAAAGAAGAACTCGGTGTACGCAGAAAAGAAGACACCCCGGGCTATTTGGCGCCGATGTTGTACTTTCATTTTATTAAGGCACAGGAACCGGATCTTTTAAAGGGTGTGCTGCACCATAATGAAATGGATGTGCTGTCGTTAATTTCACTGTACATTCATATGTCAAAGAAAATTCTTTCCGCTTCTGATGCGCCAAAAGAGCATGGTGAAGCTTACGCAATGGCCAAATGGTTTATGGCCCATAAGGAAACAGACCAAGCAATCAATCAGCTTGAAAGACTTAAAGAAAAGTCATTTGAAAATAAAGACAGAGCCCTTTTGGATTTATCATTGCTGTACAAAAAACAAAACCGCCTAGAAGACGCAGTCCTGCTTTGGGAGAAACTATCCCATTCTCAGCACCAAAAATGCAGGTACACTTCAGCGATAGAGCTTGCGAAATATTTTGAGCATAAGAAAAAGGAATTCGGGAAAGCTTTACATACAGCTGAACAATTACTTGCCGATGAGGCGTTCTTATCAGAAAAAGAAACGGAAAATCTGCGTGTGAGAATTGCCCGTCTGAAGAGGAAATATTCCTCTTAAATATTCCCCGGGAAAGCGCATAAGACGACTTCTTTCGCCATGAAATTTTTTTGCTGGATTCACAACGATTTTGTTGTAGAATACCGGCGAATCCTGTAAAATGACGTTAGTTATTTTTAAAGGGAGAGTTGGTATGTATAAGGGAGTTTTTTATTTGTTCTTCGTCGTTGTTTTTTTGATTGCTTTCGTATTTTCAAACTTTAAAGACAGCTTAATCGCACACTTTTAAAATAGGTCTTTGCATCAGAACATGTACCCCCTATTTTTCATAGCTTAGTATTGTAATAAAGTTTATGGAAAGGGGATTAAAATTATGCATCACTGCAGACCGCACATGATGGCGCCGATTGTCCATCCTACTCATTGCTGTGAACACCATACGTTTTCAAATACAATCGTGCCGCACATTCACCCACAGCACACAACAAACGTAAATCACCAGCATTTCCAGCACGTTCACTACTTTCCACACACTTTCTCAAATGTTGATCCGGCTACGCATCAGCATTTTCAAGCAGGAAAACCTTGCTGCGACTACTAGTATGAAAACGTGCAGCTTGATGGTGTAACAACGCAGCACATCAAATGGGGCCCAATGGGAGCCCCATTTTTTAAAGCAGGTGAAATGATGAAGGTATTAGCAATAACAGGATATAAACCGTTTGAACTGGGGATATTTAAACAGGATGACAAGGCGCTGTATTACATAAAAAAAGCCATTAAGAACCGGCTGATTGCTTTTTTGGATGAAGGATTAGAATGGATTTTAATTTCAGGGCAGCTCGGAGCGGAACTCTGGTCGGCCGAAGCTGCATATGATTTGCAGGAAGAATACCCTGACTTAAAGGTGGCTGTTATCACACCATTTTACGAGCAGGAAAAGAACTGGAAAGAGCCGAATAAGGAACTGTATGAAGCTGTTCTGGCTCAGGCGGACTACGAGGCAAGCCTGACTCACCGTCCTTATGAAAGCCCGCTGCAATTTAAACAAAAAAATCAGTTCTTCATTGATAAGTCTGACGCGCTTATGCTTTTATATGACCCGGAAATGGATGGTTCCCCAAAGTATATGCTTGAGACAGCTGAAAAAAGACACGAACAGGATGGCTATCCGATCTACTTTATCACCATGGATGATCTTAGAGTGACAGTAGAGGAAGACAGCTATTCATAACAAAGAAAGAGAAATTTGACAATCGTACAGATTTCTGAAAAAATATAAGATGATGATTCACGATACGAGGTGAAAAAGATGCTTGCTGATAAAGTAAAGCTTTCTGCGAAAGACATTTTAGAAAAAGAATTTAAAACAGGCGTTAGAGGTTACAAACAAGAAGACGTTGACAAATTTTTAGATATGATCATTAAGGATTATGAAACCTTCCATCAAGAAATTGAAGAACTGCAACAGGAAAATCTGCAGCTGAAAAAACAGCTTGAAGAAGCCAGCAAAAAACAGCCAGTGCAATCAAACACAACGAACTTTGATATCTTAAAACGGCTGTCTAACTTAGAAAAGCATGTTTTTGGCAGCAAGCTTTATGATTGATCTGCGCTAGTAATAAATGGCGCTTGTAAATTCCAATCAGTTGTTATATAATAATTCATGTTCTTAACGTTCGGGTAATCGCTGCAGATCTTGAATCTGTAGAGGAAAGTCCATGCTCGCACGGTGCTGAGATGCCCGTAGTGTTCGTGCCTAGCGAAGTCATAAGCTAGGGCAGCCTTGATAGGCTGACGGCAGGAAAAAAGCCTACGTCCTTTGGATATGGCTGAGTATCCTTGAAAGTGCCACAGTGACGAAGTCTCACTAGAAATGGTGAGAGTGGAACGCGGTAAACCCCTCGAGCGAGAAACCCAAATTTTGGTAGGGGAACCTTCTTGACGGAATTCAACGGAGAGAAGGACAGAATGCTTTCTGTAGATAGATGATTGCCGCCTGAGTACGAGGTGATGAGCCGATTGCAGTACGACGGAACAAAACATGGCTTACAGAACGTTAGATCACTTAAATTAAATGATGAAATCAAGCTCTCCCGTCTAAGGAGAGCTTTTATCTTGATGAGAAAAGTTTTAAAAGACAGGGTGATACGATGAAGAAGTATACACTAATTGCAACAGCACCGATGGGAATTGAAGCTGTAGTTGCAAAAGAAGTTCGTGACTTAGGATATGAATGCAAGGTTGATAACGGAAAAATTATCTTTGAAGGTGATGCGCTTGCGATTTGCCGTGCGAATCTTTGGCTGAGAACGGCGGACCGCGTAAAGGTTCAAGTTGCTACATTTAAAGCGAAAACATTTGATGAGCTGTTTGAAAAAACGAAAGCGGTTAATTGGCGCTCATTTATACCGGAGAACGGGAAATTCCCTGTCATCGGTAAATCCGTTAAATCAACACTTGCAAGCGTTCCCGACTGTCAGCGGATCGTCAAAAAAGCGATTGTTGAAAAGCTCAAGCTGCAGTCCGGCAAAGCCAATGACTGGATCGAAGAAACAGGCGCCGAATATAAGGTGGAAATTTCTTTATTGAAAGATCAGGCGGTTATTACACTTGATACGTCAGGGACAGGCCTCCACAAACGAGGATACCGCGTGGATCAGGGAGGCGCGCCCATTAAAGAAACGCTTGCTGCCGCTTTGGTGCAATTAACAAATTGGACTCCGGACCGTCCATTTGTCGATCCTTTTTGCGGTTCCGGAACGATCGCGATTGAAGCGGCATTAATCGGCCAAAATATTGCCCCAGGATTTAACCGCGATTTTGTCTCAGAGGATTGGGAGTGGATCGGTAAAGATCTGTGGGACAAAGCACGGCTTGAAGTCGAAGAAAAGGCAAACTATGATCAGCCGCTTACGATTTTCGCCAGTGACGTAGATCACCGCATGGTGCAAATCGCAAAAGAAAATGCAGAGGAAGCGGGTTTGGGAGATTTAATTGAATTTAAGCAGATGCAGGTCAAAGACTTCACGACAAGTCTGGAGTTTGGCGTAATTGTCGGCAATCCGCCTTACGGAGAGCGTCTCGGCGAGAAAAAAGCCGTTGAGCAGATGTACAAAGAAATGGGACAGGCGTTCGAACCGCTTGATACGTGGTCTGTGTATATGCTGACTTCAAATGAAAATTTTGAGGAAGCATATGGAAGAAAAGCAACGAAGAAACGAAAGCTCTTTAATGGATTTATTAAAACGGATTACTATCAGTATTGGTCTAAAGTGAGACCTCAGCGTAAAAAAACGGAACACGCATAAAAAGAAGACGCTCTGAATGCGTCTTCTTTCATCTTTCAGCCATATTCTATCGTTACCAACGGTGCGCTTTCGCGTTACTTCTTAATATAATGTTGGTTTGGGACATTTCGGTGTGACCGTTTACTTGAGACTTAGAACGTTTAGGCCGCGTCCAATTGTGATGAAACAGTTCAGAATGCTGATCTAATCGGTCTTTATAACTCATGTCAACATCACTCCCTGATAGAATATTGTTGATAAGACGGATAGTCCATGACGGAGTATCAGTTGTAGTTTGTGCACATTTCAGTGATAACATGCGGAAAGCATGTATATAAAACGAAAAGTTCGCATACAATGATGATTATTTCAATTAGAGGTGATCTCATGCTGAACAGCGAACATTTTAATCTCATTCAAAGGGCGCTTGACGCAACCGCAAACGAGCTGAAGGAGCTCAGCAGAGCTGATGATGCGTCTCCGTCTGTGATTTCACATGCGCAAAATAATTTAGAAAAAGCGGTAGAACATATTCATTCAACAGACCATCCTTTTTTATCCTCGCATGTGATCAACCGAAAGTAATTCACAAAAAGCTTGGCACTGCCAAGTTTTTTTATTGTATTCAGCAGCGGGAAATGATAATATTGATGGTCTGAATGCCGAATAGTTGGGGGTTGGAACTGGGTGACAACATCACGTTTGCCTTTTTCTTTAACGAAAACAAAGAATTTTTATGAAGAATTGAACAATTGGATTGGTGACGTGTTTTACGATATTCTTCCCGAAAAAGGGTTTGATCTTCGAGATGAGCAGGTGTTCATGGCTTTTCAGCTGGAACGGGCGTTTAAAGAGAAAAAAGTCATGTTTGCCGAAGCCGGAGTTGGAACGGGGAAAACACTTGTTTACCTTCTTTTTGCGATCAGCTATGCAAGATATGTCGGAAAACCGGCCATTATTGCTTGTGCTGATGAAACGTTAATCGAACAGCTCGTGAAAAAAGAGGGAGACATTTCGAAACTGGCTGAACATTTGGATCTTAAGATTGACACAAGGCTATCGAAATCACATGAGCAGTATCTATGCTTGAAAAAGCTAGAAAAAACAATGCAGCGATCTGATGATGAAAAGTGGCTTGATCTTTATGAAGCTTTACCGTCATTTGTCCATGAGTCACAGGCCATGCAGCGGTTCTACCCGTATGGCGACCGAAAGCAATACGCGAACCTTTCAAATGAAGAATGGTCGCAAGTAAGCTACGACTCGTTTCAAGATTGCCTGACATGTGATATGAGACATAGATGCGGCTTGACGCTATCAAGAGATTATTATCGCAAATCAACAGACTTGATCATTTGTTCACATGATTTCTATATGGAACACGTATGGACGGAAGAATCGCGCAAGCGGGAGGGACAGCTGCCGCTGCTGCCTGATCATAGTGCGGTTGTATTTGATGAAGGGCATCTGTTAGAGTTTGCCGCGCAAAAAGCGTTAACCTACAGAGTCAAGCAATCAACTCTCGAATTATTTTTAGAACGTTTGCTACAAAATGATATTAGAGAAGAATTTGCTGAATTGATAGAAGATGCACTTGCTGCAAACGACGAGTTTTTCTATGTTCTTTCTGAAGAATCAAGAGAAGTTGCCGGGTCGCACCGTTTGGAAATAAAGAATGATCAGCGTGTCAAAAAGGCGGCGGACGAGCTGTGCCGTTTGCTTGATAAAATTGGTGAAGCGCTTGTATTTGAGTCAGAAATGTACACCATTGATCAATACGAGCTGTCAGTCGTTGAGGAATATGTTGAGCAAATGGCGTATTCACTATCTTTATATCAAAAGGATGCGATCAGCTGGCTGGAGCAAAAGGAAGCGGAATCCACTTTTGTCGTGATGCCGAGAACAGTAGCAGAAGTGCTTGGCGAGAAAGTGTTTTCAAAGAAAATTCCGTATATCTTTTCTTCTGCAACGCTATCAGAAGGCGGTTCGTTTGACTACATTGCGGACAGTCTGGGAATTCACGATTACTTATCGTTAACGGTTGATTCTCCTTATGACTATGACGAACAAATGACTGTTACCCTTTATGGGAAAACAGAAATGAGCGCTGAACAAAAAACAGCTCAAACAATAGAGACAATTAAGCACTATAAAGGCAGAACACTGGTGCTCTTCCCGTCTTTTGAGGAATTAAACGAGTTTAAAGAGCTCGCAGCTGCTTGGGAATTGCCGTATCCGATTTACTTTGAAGGCGACGAGGAAATCAGCAGCTTAGTAGAAAAATTCCAAGGAGAAGAGGAAACGGTTTTATGTTCAGTTCACCTATGGGAAGGGCTTGATATTCCTGGTGACGCACTGAAGAATGTCACGATCTGGTCATTGCCGTTTCCGCCTCATGACCCTGTATTTACGGCAAAACGCAATAGCGCGAGAAAAGACCCATTTGAAGAGGTTGACCTTCCGTATATGCTGTTGCGCGTGCGACAGGGGATTGGCCGCCTGATTCGCTCAAATCAAGATAACGGCTCGATTCATATTTATGCGGGCGGAGAAAATGAACGCATCATTGATGAGGTGAAAAAGGTTTTACCTGTTGAACCGCTTACGATGTAATCGCGAAAAAGCTGATGATCTATGATCATCAGCTTTTTCTTTTGGTCAGCGGGCAAGCCAGCCGCCGTCTACTGCTAAAATATGTCCATTGATATAATCAGATGCGCGAGACGCCAGAAAAACAGCCGTCCCGCCGATATCATCAGCTTTGCCCCAGCGGCCGGCTGGAATCCTTTTTAAAATGTCTTCATTTCGCTTTTCATCATCCCGGATAGGCTGTGTATTGGCAGTGGATATATAGCCAGGCGCTATCGCGTTAACTTGTACGCCGGATGCGGCCCATTCATTTGCAAACGATTTTGTTAAACCAGCAACGGCATGCTTGCTTGCTGTATAGGCCGGAACAAGAATACCGCCTTGAAAAGAGAGGAGAGAGGCAATATTGATAACCTTCCCATGGCCTCTTTTCAGCATGTGTTTACCGGCAAGCTGTGTCAGGATAAACAAGCTGTTTAGGTTCACATTCAGCACGTTATGCCAATTCTCTTCAGCGAAAGTGTCCGCTTTTTCCCGGTGAATAATGCCGGCGTTATTGACAAGGATGTCGATTTGCTGTGTTTCAAACAGGTCAGCCGCTGTATCCTTTATTGCATCAGGCTTGCTCATATCCAATGTAAAGGAAGTGAATGTGCGGCCTTCTTGTTCTACAAGCTGCTGTGTTTCTGAGAGGCTGCTTTTATGTGATGTGCCGATAATATCAGCACCGGCGCCTGCCAGCGCTTTGGCGATTCCTTGGCCGATTCCCGTACCCGGTCCTGTTACCAGTGCCGTTTTTCCTTCTAATGAAAATGCCTCTTGCAGATAACTCATCTTATTTCAGCCCATCCATCGGCACAAGATCCATGTCCGTAAATGTGTAGTTTTCACCGGCCATTGCCCACACAAAACTGTAGTTAGATGTTCCTGCGCCAGAATGAATGGACCAGGCAGGAGAAAGGACAGCCTGTTCATTTCCGACAACAAGGTGGCGTGTTTCATCCGGCTGACCCATGAAGTGAAAAACCTTTGAATCCTTCTCAAGATCAAGATAGAGATAAGCCTCCATCCGGCGATCATGAACGTGTGCCGGCATGGTGTTCCAGTTATTGTTTTCGTCTAGCATTGTGATTCCCATCATCAGCTGACAGCTTTGAATGCCATCTTGATGAATGACTTTGTACAGGCTTCTTACATTTGATGCTGCTGCGTCGCCGAGCCGGTCCGGTTTCAGTTCAGAAAGAGCGGCTTTTTGCGTCGGATAGCTTTGATGCGCGCCCGAGGAGACGAAGTAAAACTTTGCTGTTTCTCCGTTCAGGCTTTTAAATGATACATCCCGATTGCCCATCCCGATATATAGAAAATCCTTTGTTTGAAGCACATATTCATCATCGCCGACTTTCACCGCACCAGGCTGGCCGACGTTAATAATACCGATTTCTCGCCGTTCCAGAAAAAAGTCAGTTTTAAGAAAGTCTCCGGCATCAAGCTTCAGTTCGCTCTGTCCGGGTGCTGCACCGCCAATCACAACGCGGTCTTCATGGGAGTAATACATGGTCAGCTTATTTTCCGTAAATAACGTGTCCATTAAAAAATGACTGCGAAGCTCCTCGGTTGTAAAGCGTTTTACTTGTTCAGGGTGTACAGAATAACGATTTTCCATTGGATTTCCCCCTTGGTTAGGATTTCAGCATCACTTGAATGAAAAATTTTTTGGTAACGGTTTCAAAGAAAATTTTAGGATAAATAGAGAAAAGAGTCAACGTAAATTTTGTGAATAAGCACATTATTAAAAAAATACTTTTCAATTTTTTAAAATATGGTATTCTTGTGTTGTAACGGTTTTGAAATCGGTTTCAAATTATAAGACGATACAGGAGCACTTGAATGAAAAAGAAAACAACAGGCCATATCACCATCAAAGACGTAGCTGAATTTGCAGGAGTATCAAAATCAACCGTTTCTCGTTATATCAACGGGAAAATCGACGCGATTTCTCCTGAAAAGGTAAAAAACATAAAAAAAGCAATCGCTGAATTGAATTATCGGCCGAGTAAGATGGCACAAGGTTTGAAAATAAAAAAAAGCAAATTAATCGGATTTGTTGTAGCCGACATTACAAATCCCTTTTCAGTCGCAGCATTTAGGGGAGTTGAAGAGGTTTGTGATCAATATGGCTACAGCATCATGGTGTGCAACACTGATAACAGTCCTGAAAAAGAACGGGAAATGCTGCTAAAGCTCGAAGCGCATTCTGTAGAAGGGCTGATTTTAAATGCAACGGGGGAAAACAAGGATATTTTATATTCCTTTGCCGAACATCAGGTTCCGACAGTATTAATTGACCGCAAATTGCCGGATCTAAAATTGGATACCGTAACGACTGACAACAGAAGGATAACGGAAGAGATCCTCCAGCAGATTTACAGCAAAGGGTACACAGATGTCGCGCTGTTTACCGAACCGATTGCATCCATCAGCCCCCGGGCGGAGAGAGCAGCTGTTTATCAGGAGATTGCCGCGGTGCGAAATGTGGATGGAATCAAGCGAATGTATGAAATTGATGTCAAAGACAAGAAGCAGCTTGAGAAGGCGCTACGCTCTTTTATCAACGAGATGCCTGAGCAAAGAAAAGCGATTCTTGCTTTAAATGGCTTGATTATGCTAAAGATTATCAGCTGTATGGAAGAAATAGGGCTGCGCATTCCCCAAGATACAGGGATTGCCGGATTCGATGATACGGAATGGTATAAACTCATCGGCCCGGGCATTACAACGATCGCCCAGCCGTCACATGATATGGGCAAGACGGCGATGGAACGCGTATTAAAAAGGATTGAAGGTGACGAGGGAGCGCCTCAAACCATCGAATTAGAGGCAAAAGTCATCATGAGAAAGTCACTTTAATCCAAGGTGCCCTCAACGAAGGGGAGGTTGGGAAATGAAGCTTGATGCAGTTACTTTCGGCGAGTCGATGGCCATGTTTTATGCAAATGAGTATGGAGGCCTTCATGAAGCTTCCACATTCTCAAAAGGGCTGGCCGGGGCAGAAAGCAATGTGGCTTGCGGTCTGGCCAGACTTGGCTTCCAAATGGGCTGGATGAGCAAAGTCGGCAATGATCAGCTCGGAACATTTATTCTTCAGGAGCTGAAAAAAGAGGGAGTGGATGTGTCTCGCGTGATCCGGTCTCAGGATGGAAATCCAACGGGGCTGCTGCTGAAGTCCAAAGTGAAAGAAGGCGATCCTGAGGTAACGTATTACAGGAAAAACTCAGCTGCAAGCACTTTAACAGCTGGTGAATACCCAAGAGACTATTTTCAAAGCGCTGGCCATCTGCATGTTACGGGTATACCCCCGGCTTTGTCTGCCGATATGAAAGACTTCACCTATTATGTAATGAAAGACATGAAACAGGCTGGAAAAACCATCTCATTAGATCCTAACCTAAGACCCGCTCTTTGGCCTGATCAAGCAACAATGGCACATACGATTAATGATTTGGCGGGGCTTTCGGATTGGTTCCTCCCTGGAATCGCAGAGGGAGAGCTATTGACTGGCGAAAAAACGCCTGAAGGCATTGCGGATTTTTATCTTGAAAAAGGTGTAAGCTTTGTCGCTGTTAAACTTGGAAAAGAAGGCGCTTACTTTAGATCAAAGGAAAGTGAAGGATATACAGAGGGCTGCCGGGTTGATCAGGTCGTTGACACAGTCGGTGCCGGAGACGGATTTGCTGTCGGCGTCATCAGTGGGATTCTTGATGGCTTGCCGTACAAGGATGCAGTACAAAGGGGGAATGCGATCGGCGCATTGCAAGTTCAGGCACCGGGGGACATGGACGGTTTGCCGACAAGGGAAAAACTAGCCGCATTTTTATCTGCTCAAAGAACGGTTCACCATAAGAAAGGGGATTGTTAAATATGGAGTCCAATGGAGTAGAAAACCGTCTGAAAGAAGCCAGGCTGATTGCAGTCATTCGTTCAAAAGATAAACAGCAGGCCTGTCAGCAGATTGAGAGTTTAATAAATAAAGGGATTCGAGCAATTGAAGTCACTTATACGACACCTGGAGCTTCTGCTATTATTGAGTCCTACAGAAATCGGGAGGATGTCTTAATCGGAGCGGGCACGGTCATCACTGCGCAGCAGGCGGGAGAAGCTGCGGAAGCAGGAGCACAATTTATTGTCAGTCCGGGTTTTTCAACAGATCTTGCTGAACACCTATCGTTTGTGAAGACGCATTATATCCCTGGCGTATTGACACCGAGCGAAATTATGGAAGCGCTGACATGCGGATTTACTACATTAAAGCTGTTTCCAAGCGGTGTATTCGGCATCCCTTTTATGAAAAATTTAGCGGGCCCTTTTCCTCAGGTTACTTTTATACCGACTGGCGGAATCCATCCGTCTGAGGTTCCGGAATGGCTCAAGGCAGGAGCTGGTGCCGTCGGAGTCGGAAGCCAGCTGGAAAGCTGTTCAAAAGAGGATTTACAGGCTGTTTTCCAAGTGTAGCCACATAAGGGGTATTGTTTTTCCATAACCGGAGGATGGGAGAATATATATGAAAATCAAAGCGACAATTGAACGGGTACCTGGCGGAATGATGATTATTCCGCTGTTTCTGGGAGCAGCGCTCAATACGTTTGCGCCTGGAACAGCAGAGTTCTTTGGAGGGTTTACCGGCGCGCTTATTACAGGAACCCTTCCTATACTAGGCGTTTTTATCTTTTGCGTTGGAGCGACGATTGATTTCCGTTCCTCAGGCTATATTGCAAGAAAAGGGATTACCTTATTATTGGGAAAGATTGGGTTTGCGGCACTGCTTGGTGTGATTGCGGCTCAATTTATACCCGATGAAGGCATACAATCCGGGTTTTTTGCAGGTCTTTCTGTTCTAGCCATTGTTGCAGTGATGAATGAAACCAACGGCGGCCTCTATTTGGCGCTCATGAATCATATGGGCAGAAAAGAAGATGCCGGCGCATTCGCGTTTATCAGTACAGAATCTGGGCCTTTTATGACCATGGTTACGTTCGGTGTCACCGGACTGGCTGCTTTTCCTTGGGAAACGCTGGCAGCAACAGTCATTCCGTTTTTGCTCGGCTGCATTCTTGGAAATCTTGATCATGATCTCAGAGATTTATTCAGCAAGGTTGTGCCGGCAATCATTCCGTTTTTTGCATTTTCACTTGGCAACACTTTAAATTTTGGAATGCTGATTCAGTCAGGGCTATTAGGCATTTTGATCGGTGTATCTGTTGTCATCTTATCCAGCGGTTCCTTGTTTTTGCTTGATCGTTTCATTGCCCGGGGAGACGGTGTCGCGGGAGTGGCGGCTTCATCAACAGCGGGAGCGGCCGTCGCTGTGCCATACGCATTAGCGGAAGCGAATTCTGCGTTTGCCCCTGTAGCTGAATCTGCAACTGCAATCATTGCGACAAGCGTCATTGTCACCTCTTTGTTAACACCTCTGGCTACAGTTTGGGTGGATAAAAAAATCAATGCGAAAAAACGAAAAACACCGCCGCCCAAAAATCAAATGACAATAAATTGAGTGATGAAGGCTGCCGTCAACTAGACCGGCAGCCTTTTATACAAACAATTTGACTTTCAAACACCCTTCCAGTAGCCTGTAATGGAACGGCTAGAATAGGGAGGGAATGGATATGGAGATACATACATACGAAAAGGAATTTTTTGATCTTTTAAAGAGAATCTCACATTATAGTGAAGCGGTTGCCTTAATGCATTGGGACTCCAGAACAGGCGCCCCGAAAAATGGCTCAGAGGACCGTGCTGAAAGCATCGGTCAGCTTTCAACAGATATATTCAATATTCAGACATCAGATCGGATGAAGGAGCTTATTGATGTGCTTTATGAACGGTTTGATGATTTGTCTGAAGATACGAAAAAGGCTGTAGAGCTGGCGAAAAAAGAGTATGAAGAAAACAAAAAAATTCCTGAAGCAGAATATAGGGAATATGTTATTCTTTGTTCTAAGGCTGAGACGGCGTGGGAGGAAGCGAAAGAAAAATCTGATTTCAGCTTGTTTGCCCCTTATTTGGAGGAACTGATCGAATACAATAAACGATTTATTGAATATTGGGGTTATGAAGAGCATCCTTATAATGCACTGCTTGATTTGTTTGAACCGGGTGTGACGGTCAAGGTGCTTGATCAGCTGTTTTCTGAACTGAAAGAAGCAATTATTCCTCTTATTAAACAAGTGTCAGCCTCAGGGAATAAGCCTGATACAAGCTTTATCAATGAAGTGTTCCCTAAGGAAAAACAAAAAGAACTCAGTCTTTATTTCCTGCAAGAGCTCGGCTACGATTTTGACGGCGGAAGGCTCGATGAAACCGTTCATCCATTTGCGACGACAATGAACCGCGGGGATGTTCGGGTGACGACGAGATACGATGAAAAAGATTTCCGGACGGCTATTTTTGGAACAATTCATGAATGCGGTCACGCGATCTACGAGCAAAATATTGACGAAGCGCTGAGCGGGACGAATTTATCAGATGGTGCTTCAATGGGAATCCATGAATCTCAATCACTATTTTACGAGAATTTTATTGGACGCAACAAGCATTTCTGGACACCATACTATCAGAAAATACAAGAAGCGTCTCCTGAACAGTTCCGCAACATATCGCTTGATGATTTTGTTAGGGCTGTCAACGAATCAAAACCTTCATTTATCAGAGTTGAAGCGGATGAATTGACGTATCCTTTGCATATTATTATTCGTTATGAAATAGAAAAAGCGATTTTCAGCAATGAAGTATCTGTGGAAGAACTGCCTACCCTTTGGAATCAAAAATATCAGGATTATTTAGGTATTACTCCTTCTGAGGATGCAGAGGGAATCCTGCAGGATGTTCACTGGGCGGGTGGAGATTTTGGCTACTTCCCATCGTATGCACTTGGTTATATGTATGCAGCGCAGCTGAAACATAAAATGCTCGATGATCTGCCTGAATTTGATACTCTCTTGGAAAGAGGGGAGTTTCATCCGATTAAACAATGGCTGACGGAAAAAGTGCACATTCACGGAAAACGGAAAAAGCCATTAGACATTATTAAAGAAGCGACAGGTGAAGAGCTGAATGTATGTTACCTGATTGATTATTTGCAAAATAAATACTCAAATCTGTATTTATCTTAATGAAAAAGCCTGGCGTCTCAAACGTCAGGCTAATTTATTATCGAAATATTCATGAAAAACGAATGATCTTTTCGAAAAAAGAATTAAAGTTCGGGAATTTTTATTTTTCATCTATGCAAGAGGTTGGAATCTTGATATAATTTGTAACAATATGATAGGAACACTCATATAATCGCGTGGATATGGCACGCAAGTTTCTACCGGGCACCGTAAATGTCCGACTATGAGTGAGCAATGAGACCGGACGTATACGGTTTTTTGTTATTTCAGCATTGCTTGCTCTTTGTTTTGAGCGGGTAATGCTTTTTTTTATTATCTGAACGGAGGTATGACAGGATGGAAGCACTGAAACGAAAAATAGAAAAAGAGGGCGTCGTTTTATCAGATCAGGTATTGAAAGTGGATGCTTTTTTAAATCATCAAATTGATCCGCTGCTCATGAAGAAAATCGGTGACGAGTTTGCCGCCAGATTTGAGAAAGACGAAGTAACAAAAATTGTTACAATTGAATCATCCGGAATTGCTCCGGCCGTAATGGCTGGTTTACAAATGGGTGTGCCAGTCGTATTCGCGAGAAAACATAAGTCTTTAACGCTCACTGACAATTTGCTGACATCGTCTGTATATTCCTTTACGAAGCAAACAGAAAGCCATATCGCAGTATCAGGAAATCATCTGTCAGATCAGGATCACGTTTTGATTATCGATGACTTTTTGGCAAATGGACAAGCAGCACTTGGACTGGCATCGATCGTAAAGCAAGCTGGAGCTTCTGTCGCGGGACTTGGCATTGTCATTGAAAAATCTTTTCAGCCGGGAAGAGAAGAGCTTGTGAAGCTTGGCTATCGGGTGGAATCTTTGGCGAGAATTGAATCTTTAGCAGAAGGAAAAGTGTCTTTTGTACAGGAGGTTCGTTCATGAAAAACGGATTCGGCAAAACGCTGTCACTAGGGATCCAGCATGTGCTCGCCATGTACGCAGGCGCCATTGTCGTTCCCCTGATTGTGGGGAAGGCGATGGGGCTGACGGCGGAGCAGTTGACCTACTTGGTGTCGATTGATATTTTTATGTGCGGTGTGGCTACACTTCTTCAAGTTTGGAGCAATCGGTTTTTCGGCATCGGGCTTCCAGTTGTGCTTGGCTGCACATTTACCGCTGTGTCACCAATGATTGCGATAGGCTCCGAATACGGGGTTTCCGCTGTTTATGGAAGTATTATCGCCTCAGGTATTCTTGTGATTCTCATTTCGTTTTTCTTTGGAAAGCTCGTCTCGTTTTTCCCGCCTGTTGTTACAGGTTCTGTCGTTACCATCATTGGTATTACACTTATGCCGGTGGCCATGAATAATATAGCCGGCGGGGAAGGCAGTCCGGACTTCGGTGATCTTTCTAATCTTGCTCTCGCTTTGATCGTTTTAAGCATCATCGTGCTTCTATACCGTTTTACAACAGGATTTATTAAGTCCATCTCCATTTTGATCGGTATTTTGATTGGGACATTTATCGCGTATTTTATGGGGAAAGTTCAATTTGATAATGTCTCAGACGCAGCCTTTGTTCAAATGATTCAGCCGTTTTATTTCGGCGCACCGTCTTTTCATGCGGCCCCTATCATTACAATGTCCATCGTCGCCATCGTCAGCCTTGTAGAGTCAACGGGCGTTTACTTTGCTTTAGGCGATCTGACCAACCGCCGTCTGTCAGAAAAGGACTTATCCAGAGGATATCGTGCAGAAGGACTGGCTGTTTTGCTGGGCGGTATATTTAACGCATTTCCTTACACTGCATTTTCTCAAAATGTCGGACTTGTCCAGCTGACAGGAATCAAGAAAAATGCAGTGATTGTGGTGACAGGCGTGCTTCTAATGGCTTTTGGCCTGTTTCCCAAAATCGCTGCTTTTACGACAATCATTCCATCTGCCGTGTTAGGCGGAGCGATGGTGGCCATGTTTGGAATGGTCATTGCTTATGGCATCAAAATGCTCAGCCGAATTGATTTTGCAAAGCAGGAAAACCTGCTGATCGTTGCCTGCTCAGTTGGGCTAGGTCTCGGTGTGACAGTTGTGCCGGACATTTTTAAACAGCTTCCAAGTGCCTTAACGCTTCTTACAACAAATGGCATTGTTGCCGGCAGCTTTACAGCTGTTGTCTTGAATATGATATATAATAAGTTTTCGAAAGCTGAAAAAACAGAACAGAAAGCTGATGTCAATAAACAAAAAACAGCAGTGTAAACTCCGCTACGGCGGAGTTTTTTGCATATAAAAAAGAAAGTTGCGGCACAATGTATGCTAAGAGGTGATCATATGGCATTTGTTTTGTCGATCGGAACAAGTCTTCCTGAGAATGATGTGGATCAAGAAAAGGCGGCGGAGTTTGCCAGATATATGTTTCAGCATTCCTTTAAAGATATAGAACGTCTGTTAACCTCCTTTAAAAACGGGCAAATTGAATTGAGACAATTTGTGAGACCGATTGAATGGTATAAAGAAGGGCACAGCTTCGAAGAAAAAAATCAAATTTATATAGAGGAAACACTCAAGCATAGCGTCAGGGCTGTTCAAACGTGTCTCGCAAATGCAGCCTATCTTCAAGAACCCATTCCTTATGAAAAAGTGGATGCTGTTTTTTTCGTCTCCAGCACGGGCCTCTCCACACCAAGCATCGAGGCGCGGCTGATGAATGAACTCCCGTTTTCTCCTTGTACGAAGCGAATTCCGCTTTGGGGACTCGGCTGTGCAGGAGGGGCGAGCGGACTTGCGCGCGCTGCTGAGTACTGTAAAGCATATCCGGAGGCTTTTGTTCTTGTCATTGCCGCTGAGCTGTGCAGTCTGACATTTCAGCCAGAAGATAAAACGAAAAGCAATTTGATCGGCACATCACTTTTTAGCGACGGAATTGCAGCGGCATTATTATGCGGGGAGAAGGCAGACCGCCGGCTGACAAACCTGCAGCTTTTGCCGAATATATCGGATTCGCAATCTGTATTGATGAAACAATCTGAAGATGTTATGGGCTGGGACTTTACCGACCATGGTTTCAAAGTCATTTTTTCAAGAGATATTCCGACTTTGGTTGAAAAATGGCTGAAAACAAATGTTCAGGATTTTTTGAATGGACATCAGCTTTCATTCAGCGATATTACGGTCTTTCTGGCTCATCCTGGCGGAAAAAAAGTCATTGATGCATACATTAACTGTC
Source organism: Bacillus sp. LBG-1-113 (assembly GCF_020708615.1). NCBI lineage: Bacteria > Bacillati > Bacillota > Bacilli > Caryophanales > Bacillaceae > Bacillus > Bacillus sp. LBG-1-113. Next base: position 780,838 of record NZ_JAJFDG010000001.1, read on the forward strand.
TTGAACTGTCACCTGAGCAGCTTGCGTCTTCGCAAACCATCTTGAAAAAACACGGAAATATGTCATCGGCCACCATTCTGTATGTGATAGACCACCATCTGCAGAACGGAAGTAAAAACGAACTAGAACGGGGGCTGATCGGTGCATTGGGGCCGGGATTTTCGTCAGAATTGCTGCTGTTCAGCTGGGAAAAGGGGGCATAACTCATGTTTTGGATGTTGATTACTGTGCTCACTGCTCAAAGGGCAGCGGAAATGGCTGTGGCGAGACGAAACGAACAAAAGGTGAAAAAACAAGGAGCGATAGAATGCGGAGAGAGGCATTATCCGTATATCATCACCATGCACATTCTTTTTTTTCTGTCTTTAATTACGGAAGTATTGCTGCTGCACAAACAGCCTTCAAGCTGGTGGTCAGGCATAGCAGCGGCTATATTGGCAGTACAAGCGATTCGATATTGGGCGCTTTGTTCATTGGGAGCATCCTGGAATACAAAAATTCTTGTTATTCCGGGTGCTGAACTTGTCAAAAAAGGGCCTTACAAATGGCTGAAGCACCCAAACTATACGGTTGTCGTATTAGAAATCATCCTGATTCCGCTCTTGTATCAAGCGTACTTTACCATGTGTCTGTTTTCACTTTTAAATGCCGTTATGCTGTCTGTCAGAATACGTGCAGAGGAGCAAGCATTACGCGAATATACAGCAAAATAGAGATTGAATATCATTCTCATCCATGTTAGAATGAAGATGAAAAAGATTCTCAATCAGGATGGTGAAGCAAATGACAATGCTGTTTTTGCTTGGGGCGGTTTGTACATATAGTGTATTAATTGGTTTTGTATTGAAAGGAATCTCTAATAAATCTGTTTGAACAATCTGGAACTTGTAAAAAGTTGCAGATTTTCTTTTATAGAAGCTGCCGTCTTCGGCAGCTTTTTTCTGTTCTCTTAAAGAAATTTGGGTCATTCTTGTGTAAAATGGAAGTGAGATGTATTCAGATCTTTCAAAAAAGATTCATAATTGAAACGGCACAAAGGGGTTCAGACTTATGACAGAACGCAGCAGACAAGAACTTTTGTACAAAACTGGGGTACTTTATGAACAAATGGTTGAGAACCAGGATGAAAAAAGGGCGGCAAAACTGGCTTCAGTTGTTGAGAAGGCCGCAGATGATGAAATTTATATCGCGTTTACAGGGCATTATTCAGCAGGGAAATCATCACTGTTAAATTTCCTTTTAATGGAAAATATTCTGCCGACAAGTCCTATTCCGACCAGCGCTAATCTTGTTGTGATCAGAAATGGAGAAAAGCGTGTTCGTCTTCATACAACAGACGGAGCGTGTGCGGAGCTGGAGGGTGCCTATCATAAAGACAAGGTGCAGCAATATTGCAAGGATGGGGAGCAGATTGAAACTGTAGAAATTTTTGACCGGTATAATGAAGTCGAACCAGGAGTTGCATATATTGATACCCCCGGGATTGACTCAACAGATGAGGCTCATTTTTTATCGGCGGCATCTATTCTTCACCAAGCAGATGCGCTGTTCTACGTGGTTCACTATAACCATGTCCATTCAGAGGAAAATGTACTGTTTCTGAGGTCAATCAAAGACAGCATTCCGAATATATATTTTATCGTTAATCAAATTGACAGACATGATGAGACCGAGACACGCTTTGAAGATTACAAGGCGCAAGTGGAGGCGATGCTTTGTCAAGAAGGAATTCCAGAGGATGCACTCTTTTTCACGTCGGTGACGGAACCGAATCACCCATTTAATCAAATCGATATCCTGCGAAAAAAGTTAAAAAGAATCGAACAGCAGTCAAAAAGAAATTTGCATTCCATTACCGAACAAAAAGTACAGAATTTATTGAGAGAGCACACAGAGATGCTCACGAAAGAGGATACGGAAAATCCAAGTTCTGGAGAACAGCTTGAAAAGCAAGCACGACTGGTCGATTCCCTGCAGTTTCAATCAGCCGAAGCAGCAAATAAACCGATTGAGGCAGAAAGCAAGATGCAGAAGGAAGTCAATCGAATTTTAAAAAACGCTAATTTGACGCCTTTTGAAATGCGTGAATTGGCAGCAGCTTACTTAGAATCACGTGAACCCTCTTTTAAGACTGGGTTTTTCTTTTCAAAAGCAAAGACTGCACAGGAAAGAGAAAAAAGGAGAAATGAGTTTTTCTCTGATATAAAAAAAAGAACGGAAGCGGAAGCGGATTGGCATATCATAGATATCTTACATAAGCTCGCCAAGGGATTTGGTATTCAATCAGCTGAAAGTGAAAAGCTGATCCAGGCTTATCGCACGCCGCTTCATGTTGATATCATTGAACGCGCAGTCAAACAAGGCGCAGCCTATTCTTCTGAATATGTCTTGCAATATACAAAAGATTTGGCAGAGCTGATCCGTAAAGAGGCGAAAGTTGAAGCATCAGACATCATCAAGACACTTACCGATACGGTAAAACAGAGCGCATCCATAGAACAGGAAACGATCAATAGCCGTCTCACACAGGAATCGGAAAAGCTGGCTTGTCTTCAAAAACAGGCCAGTCACGAACAATATGCCCGTGAGAAAGCCGGCCGCATGTGGGCGATCTGGGAAGAGGCGTCTGCAAGCCCAATAAACATAGATCCGGACTGGTTTAGAAAGAAGAAAAAAAAGGTTAAAGCTCCAGAACAGAAACAAAGCCAAGCACAGTATATGCAGCAGCTGACCCAAAAAATAGAAATAAAAAGCGGGAAAGAGCTCCCGCTTCAAGATCAGATAAAACGCTTCTACACACTGTCGGATCTATTGGGCGAATATCGTATGCTGTCAAAACAAATCTCAGCTTTTCGTGAAAGGATTAAAAGGCTGGAAGGCCGAAAATTCACACTTGCTCTATTTGGAGGATTCAGTTCGGGAAAATCCTCATTTGCCAATGCGCTGGTTGGTGAAAGGGTGCTGCCGTCATCACCGACACCGACAACAGCAACGATTAACAAAATAACGAAACCGGTAAACGGCAAATCCCACAAAACAGCGGATGTCATTTTTAAGACGGAGGATGACATTACGGCTGAAATCATGCAGCTCACAGGAATGCAAGAGGAACCACAAGGACGGTCATTTGCGGAAAAATGGAAAAAGGCAATCAAAAAAGAGCGTCTGCAAGAAGAACAAATCAATATGATTAGTCATTTCCTGCTTGCCTATGAAAAATATCAGCAATACATTCAAGCCCAAAAGATATTAACGATTCCGCTCTCCGAGTTAAAACCGTATGTAGCCGAGGAGACAACGGCTTGTGCTGTTAAGGAAGTGACCGTTTATTTTAAATGCCCGCTGACTGAAAAAGGAATTACGATCGTTGATACACCTGGGGCTAGCAGTCTGAATAAACGGCATACAGAACTTGCATTTCAATATATCAAGGATGCCGATGCGTTTTTTTACATGACCTATTACCAGCATTCGTTCTCGAAAGGAGACCGCTCATTTTTACGTAAGCTGGGACTCGTGAAAGAATCGCTCAGCATGGATAAAATGTTTTTTGTCATTAATGCCGCTGATCTAGCGAAAGATAAAGCAGAACTCGAAACAGTCACGGATTATGTCAGATCAGAGCTTTTAAAAGAAGGAATTCATGATCCGCAGCTCTTTTATGTGTCAAGTAAAGAAGAGCTCTTAGGAAAATCGAAAACGAATCATAATCAGTTCTCAAAAGTAAGAGAACAGTTAGACCAGTTTATTGAGGTCGATGTAAAGAAAGCAGCTGCGGCACAGCTTAGCTCAGAAGCAGACAAACTATGTGAAACGGTCGTACAGCTTCATCAATCTCAGCATCAGTCCAAAGAAGAAAAGGAAGCGCAAAAAAAGCGTCTTCTATTATCGTTTGAGCGGGCAGCTGCTGCTATCAAGGAACGCCGCAATTCAGAAACCATTATTGAGAAAGTAAAAAAGGATACAAGGGAGCAGCTATATCACATTACACAGCGTTTGTCCTTTTTTGCGAATGATTTGTTAAAATCATCATTTCATCCAGGTCTTCAAAATGGAGACTGGAAAAAGAATATCGGTGCGACGATGAAAACCGTATTACATGAATATCAATTTGAGTATATTCAGGAGATCAAAACGCTCGATATTCGAATGAGCGGTTTCATCGAACGGCATATCACTGAAGAGTGGCTGGAAAGCTGTCAAAACACATTGAAGGAAGACGGTTATTTCTCCATTTATGCGGATGATCAGCTTTCTAACAGCATACAGCTGAAAGAAGTTGAACCTAAAATTGATGAACGTGCATTTGAACAGGAACAAAAACAAATCAAATCTCCGAAGCAGTTTTTTGAACAGAAAGGAAAAGCAGGCTTCATTGAAGCGGTGCGGACGAAGCTTATGAAAATAACGGAGCTCTGGATCAAAAATGAAGAAGAAAGCCTTATATCTCATTATGCTGAATATGTCAGACGCCTGCAGTATGGAATGGCGGAAAAAGCATTGGCACAAATAGAGGGCCAAAGAGATACGTATGTAGAAGGATACGCAGAAGGGGAACGTATGAAAGAGATAGAAGAAGCATATCAAGCATGTATAACTTGGCAGAGATCAGGTGATACAATCAAAATGTAAAAATTCAGTTGGCTTGCATTTCAAGTCATGATAGACTAAATAGAAAAAGCGAGATGAACGATTGATGTCTGAGGTACATAAAGCAATTTCTGCACATTCTGCAAAACAGCACGAGCATATTAAAACATTTATGCAGCTTGAACACCTTCGTGAAATGGCGATTGAAGAAGCTGTTGAGAAATGCAAAAACGATGAGCCATTTTCAACAGATGCCATTAATGAAGTGACAGAAAAGATGAATCAGCTGGCCAAGAAAGGCATCGTACCGACTAGACGTCTGGTATCAAAAGAAATGGTCAAAGAATACGTCAGCCGCACATAAGCTGGATGATCCTGCCTCGAGTGCAGCTCCTCCGTTACGCGCATACTATATGTATCCGACGTAAGGGGGGATTTATGTTGGGCAGAACAAAGCTGGGTAACAGAAATGCACAGGCCAATAACAATGCCAAAAAGAAAAACGGGTTTCAAACCCATTTCGACTCTTACGCAGGACGTGAAGCTGAAAAGCTGATTGCCAGCAATAAAAGACACAACGATTGATTGAACCATCCAAAACAGTATCTCTATACAAGAGATGCTGTTTTTTTATTTTCGCGTCACTTATGGTAAAATAGATCGACTGATAGAAAAAGGAGTTATCATATGAAAAATAAATTATTGCTTGTTGACGGCATGGCTCTTTTATTCAGGGCATTTTTCGCCACAGCCGTTCATCGCAACTTTATGATAAATGACAGCGGGGTTCCGACAAACGGCGTCAACGGATTTTTGAAGCATTTAATCACAGCCGTGGAAACATTTCAGCCTACACATGTTGTATGCTGCTGGGATATGGGCAGCAAAACGTACCGGAATGATCTGTTCCAGAATTATAAGGCAAACCGAAGCCAGCCGCCGGTTGAACTGATCCCTCAATTTGATCTGGCAAAGGAAGCGGCCGCTGAACTTGGCATCATGAATATTGGCCTTGCCGGATACGAAGCGGATGATTGCATTGGAACACTTGCAGCTATGTTTTCTGAAGAAGCCGATATTACGATCGTAACAGGCGACAGGGATTTACTTCAGCTGTTAACGGACAAAGTAAGCGTTGCGCTGCTTCAAAAAGGAATCGGCAATTATAAAGTGTATACAAAAGATGTATTTTACGAAGAAACAGGTGTCCTTCCCAAGGCTTTAATTGACATCAAAGGGCTGATGGGCGATTCCAGTGATAATTATCCCGGAGTAAAAGGCATTGGAGAAAAAACTGCGTATAAACTGATTCGTGAATACGAAACAATTGACCGCTTGCTGGAGAATCTGTCGCTTCTTCCAAAGGGACAGCAGGGGAAAATTCAGCAAGGTATAAGCGACCTGGAAATATCGAGAAAGCTTGCTGAAATTAACTGCTCGGTTCCGTTAGTCTGTACGCTGACAGAAGCTGTTTTTACATTGCAAATGGAGCAGGCGGCTGTCATGCTTCGCCGCCATCAAATCAAAGGAATTGAGCGTATGCTTGAAAAACTGAACGCTAGAGAGATCGTGTAAGATCACCTCTAGCGTTTTGTATTGCTTTTTTTAGCTCTTTCCTCAAGCTCTGTTTTGGGGTCATTATGTGTATTTCCTTCTAAATCGCCTTGCGGGGAAACACCGCCGGTCAGCCGGCCCTTATCTTTCTTTTTCATATTTGTTCACCTCATCAATAGGATGAACCATACTGCTTAATTTAATTCCTGTCATTCATCCGAATCGCTTCTTTTGCCAGCTGATCGGCTTTTTGGTTTTGCTTTCCCGGAATCCATTTGATGAAAAAAAGAGGGAAGGCTGGTTTTAATCGGATGATTTCTTCCAAAAACGGCTGAAACGCTTTGTTTTTCACGATTTCTAGATCGGCTGCGCGTTCCACGATATCTGAATCAGTTCGAAAGGAGACCGATTGATACCCGCGCGTTGCACACAGTTTCATGCCTTCAATTAACGCCAGAAATTCTGCTTCCTGATTGGTATGCATTCCGATTGGAATCGAGAAAGATTCTGCTTTTCCTTCATGTTTGATAAAAATGCCGATGCCGGAAGGCCCTGGATTACCGGCGCTCGCTCCGTCAACATATATTTCTGTAGGCATCATGTACTCCTTTCGTCACTCGGAATCATTTTTTTCGCCGCATAAGCATATGGCAGCGAAATCAGAGAAACCGCAAACTTAATCAAATATGTAGAAATAAAAATATGAAGCCAAACATCCGCCGGATATGTGCCAAAAAAAGCGACTCCGGTAAAAATGAATGTATCAAACAGCTGGCTGACTGCTGTACTGCCGCCGTTTCTCAGCCATAGAAGCCGATCGGAAGGAAATATCCTTCTAATTGCCGAATATACATAAACATCCAGTGTTTGGCTGAAGATAAAGGCAAGCAGACTTCCCAAAGCAACTCTCGGGAGAAAACCGAAAATCGTTTCCAGCGCTGTTTGTGAAATATCGCTCGAAGCGGGTTCGAAAAGCAAAACGCCCTGCATAACAAATGTCAGTGTCAGGAGAGTCGAAAACCCGAGCCATACAGCTTTTCTCGCTTCAGCTGGCCCGTATTTTTCATTCAGCACATCTGTAGCAAAAAAGATTGTGCCGTACATCACATTCCCGAGCGTTGCTGTTAAGCCAAACAGTTCAACCGTTTTGACGACTTGAAGGTTGGCACAGACTGTTGCAAAGCCGATCCACACAAATAAACCCATTTTGCCAAATCCTTTATAAAATAAAAGAACAATGATAAAATGAATGATCGCAAAAAAGATCCAAAAAGAGTTATTAAACAAAATGAAGAAGCTTCCTTTCCGGGTTAATAATGGTTTGATTATAGCACAAGCCCGGCAACTAATGAATGGTAAGGTGATTATATTGAATCTCAGACCGCACATGAAAATAGAAGCAAAAGGGACAGGGCCTGTCTCGTTTTTGGGCGAAAACTGGCTGACTGTTCAGGAAGCGCGTATGCTTGCGAGGGAACTCGGCCGTTTTCCTTATATGAAGGAACTTGAATTCGAAGATGAGAAGGGCGGCATCTGGACGCTGAAGGAATTAGAAAAGCTGACTGAGGAGCTTGCGCATGAACCCGATGACATTACCGTTTATTTTGACGGCAGTTTCGATAAGGAAAGCCAGCTGGCCGGGCTCGGAATCGTCATTTATTATACATTGGGAGGGACGCGCCACCGTTTAAGAAAAAATAAAAGCTTCCGTCTGAAAACCAATAACGAAGCTGAATATGCCGCTCTTTATGAAGCAATAAGAGAAGTAAGAGAGCTCGGAGCTAGCAGAAATTCAATCACGATCAGAGGGGACTCTCTTGTTGTGCTGAATCAGCTTGACGGCAGCTGGCCTTGCTATGATCCCTCCCATAATGAATGGCTTGATAAAATTGAAGCGCTTCTAGAGTCACTAAAGATGAGTCCGACATACGAAACGATACAGCGCAAAGAAAATCAGGAAGCTGACGGCCTCGCAAAAAAAATCCTATCTCATCAATTCGTAGAAAGCCACATGAAATTAGACTGTAACGGAGATGACAATATTGGATAAGAAAGCAATATATAAGGAACTGACAGAACTGCATGATGAATATTGCAAGGACTGTTTTATTAAGAAGCAGTTTCGCAAGGAATTTGGCAAAACATATGCACATTCATTTTGTATCAATAAATGTACAGTGGGTGAAAAGCTTAAGTCATATGGAGATGTCTTAACTAAGCACTAAAAAATAAAACCGCAGAAGCTGCGGTTTTATTTTTGGAATTCATCCAGCTGATGCTGACAGGCATCTAACAGCTGCTGTTGCTGCTGTACAAATTCAGGATCATCAAGAGCTGCCAGTTCTTGAGACAGTGAAAGCTCTCTGGCGTCCTCGATGGCTTGGTATGCGGAATTGAGTACTGTGGAGCTTCGGCCTCTTGTAGCGGCGCCGGTCGTTTTCTGCGCTGTTTCCACCGCTAGCTCCAGCTGCCGTTTATCGGTAAATCCAGTCTGATCCTCATCATGAAATTCTGAGTTCACAAAAAAACACCTCCGCAACTATTTTGCAGAGTTTTTTTATAATTTATGTGCCAAAATAGAAAATAAAATAAAAAATAAGCCGATATAACTATTGAACCTGAATGAGTAGGTCTGTTTTACTATTTGAGGTATCTTGGTAGAGAAGGGGAACACAGCTATGGATGATAAAGACTTAAAATCAATCCTTCACAAAACATTTATAGAAATATACAATGATTTAGAAGAACTTGCGGATATTGCGAAAAAAGGAAAGCCATCAATGGAAAAGCATATTGAAGAGATTGAGCAGAGGTGCAAACAAAATATTTTAGCGATCGAAATTCAAATGAAAATCAAATAGGAGAGGCATTTGCCTCTCCTCTATTTGTCAACTTGTATTGAGTTTAGAGTTTTACAACATTAGAAGCTTGAGGTCCACGATTACCTTCGACAATTTCAAATGAAACTTCTTGTCCTTCTTCTAATGATTTGTATCCTTCTCCTTCGATTGCTGTGAAGTGAACAAATACATCGTCTCCGCCTTCTACTTCAATGAAGCCGAATCCTTTTTCGTTGTTGAACCATTTTACTTTACCGTTTTGCATATTGCTTAATTCCTCCTAGTACTGTAGCACCCATGTGCTAAAAAAAATTTTGTCATCATTTAACTTCGTTGCGTTGTTAAATGATGGTTCAACTATACACCATCTGGCAGCACGCGTCAAGTTGCGAAACTGCTTATTTTTCAAAAAAAGGGCACATTTCTCAAAAAAATGTAACCGCTTTTACGAAAATGTGGATGTGAATAAAAAGAGCACACGATTTTTCGTGTGCTCCTGAAAGAACATCAGTTAAGAAAGCGCCTTGGCTTTTTGTTTGGTCGTCATCATTTCTGATTCCTTCAAAATATCCTCCAAAATCACTTCAGAGGAGTGTGCCAAATGAAGACTCTTAATGTTCTTCTTCATTCGCTGTAAGGTATCCTCATCTGAAAGAAGGGAGGTGACAGCCTCGAGAATTTCTTCATGTCGGTTCACGACAATGGCAGCCCCGCGGTCCTCAAAGAAAATTGCATTTTCTTTTTCTTGTCCAGGTACTGGTTTGTACAGAATAACAGGCACGCCGATAGCAGTTGCTTCTGTCAACGTAATGCCGCCTGGTTTTGTAATCATGCAATCTGTGACCCGAAAGAGCTCGTCAATTCGCTCAACATAGCCGAGAACCTTTAATTTATCGCCGTTTTCTGCTTCAAGTACGCTCAGGGATTCTTTTAAATCCGTATTTTTTCCGCATACGACAACCACTTGCACCTGATCATCCATGACAAGGTTTTCGCATAGCTCTTTTACGTTCTTTAATACACCGTGTGCGCCAGCCATGATGAGCAGCACTTTTTTGTCAGGCGAAAGATCGTATTTTTTATAAATCGGCTCAACCGGCAGAGATTCTTCAAATTGAGGCCTGATCGGGATACCCGTAATCTTTACGTTGCTGGGATGTGTGCCGATCTCAATCAATTTTTCCTTCACATAATCTGTCGCTACATAATATTTATCCACATTTTCGTGAACCCAAATTTTATGAAGGCAAAAATCAGTCATGACGTTGAAGGTAGGTATAACCCTTCCAGTTCTCCGTCTGTATTCGGGTACGACGATCATCGGAAATGTATTAATAATGATATCGGGCTGATGTTCTTCCACAAGTTCGCCCAATCGTTTATTTCCCATTTTGAAGTAAATATTGAATTTGCGTTTATTATAGATTTTGTCAACTCCGTAATAAAACAAACGATAAAACTGTTTTCCGATTGAGAAGCTTTTTAAATAAAGGTACTGAGTTACCTCTGAAACAATCGGATTTGACTCTTGGTACAAATTAGAAACTGTTACATGCTGAAAGCCGAGACGTACACATTGTTCATAAAGCGTTTTGGCTACCTGTACATGTCCATTTCCGTAATTTGCAGTCAAAATTAATACTCTTTTATTGGTATTCAAGTAAATTCACCTCAATGTAATCAACAACAAGCAAGCTTCATGCATCGTAAGGAGTTATTGTCTATACATAAACATAACACAAATACATAATTGAATTATTAATGCAGTGAAAAAATTAAGCTAATTTTAAAAGATTCGGATTCCAGTATTTTAAATTTTTGTTATACGCATACTGAATCAGATGTATTTTATCATATTTTTTGCTCAGCGTATCACTTAAAAAAGAAAAATTAGTCCCATTCATAAGGAGTTTCTTGGTAAACATAATAATTAAGCCAGTTCATAAACAATAATGTCGCATGTGCTTTCCAGCGATTGACAGGCTCTTTGCTGTCTTCTGCGAAATAATGTTTCGGCGCCTCGACAGTCGAAAGGTTTCGTTCCAGATCTCTTTCATACTCTTGAAGAAGCGTATTTGTATCATATTCAGGGTGTCCTGTTAAAAAGACTTGTTTTTCGTCTTTTGACACAATTAAGCAAACCCCTGCTTCCTTTGATGCAGTAAGAATGTTTAACTCGGGCACTGCTTGCAGTTGTTCCATATTTATATCTGTATGCCGGGAATGCGGCACGTAGTATAGCTCGTCAAAACCTCTTACCAATCTTTCGTGCTTGGAAAGAACAGTATGTTCAAACACACCAAAGATTTTTTTCGGCATTTCAATTTTTTCCACGCCGTAATGATAGTACAAACCTGCCTGAGCACCCCAGCAAATATGCAAGGTTGACGTGACATTCGTTTTGCTCCATTCCATAATCTCCTTGAGCTCTTCCCAATAAGAAACATCTTCAAACGCCAAATGCTCAATCGGCGCACCGGTGATGATCATGCCGTCAAATTTCTTATGACGGATATTGGAGAATGTCGTGTAAAACTCATCAAGGTGTTCCCTTGCTGTATTTTTCGGTGTATGTGTGCTTGGAATTAAAAATGTAAAATGGACCTGTAAAGGCGAATTCCCAAGCAGTCTGAGCAGCTGAGTTTCCGTTTGAATTTTTTTCGGCATTAAATTTAAAATAATGATTTTCTGCGGCCGGATATCCTGATGGAATGCTCTGCTTTCATCCATTACAAAGATATGTTCACTCTCAAGCACCTGTTTTGCCGGCAGGTGTGTAGGTATATTAATAGGCAACGTGCCACCTCCATCATTTCCCCGTTAATTTTCTTCATTATAGGAATTTTCTCGCCAATTTTCAATCTATCTAAAAGGGTTTGGAGGGGAACAGCAGAAAACACTATATAATAAACGCAAACATATGACTTTTGGTTTCACTGTAATGAGTTTTTTCAGGTGTCATGTGATCCATACAATAATAGCTCCCTCTTATTAAGAGATGTTTCTATTCATAAACAAATGATCCTAAGAGGGAAGGACATCCGTTGAGCACGATGTCTATACAAATGAACAGCTGGCCAATTCATAAAACTATATGTATATAAGCTTCCGTTTTGTTTTGAAACAGGAAAAAAGGTAAAATAATCACAGCACTCAGGTTAAGTAGGAGGGAATTTCAATGTCTATATATAATATGAGGGTACGGACCATTACAGGTAAAGACATGACACTTCAGCCATTTGCCGGAAAGGTGTTGATCATTGTAAATACAGCCAGTAAATGCGGCTTTACTCCTCAATTTAAGCAGCTTCAGGAGCTGTATGATACATACCAGCCGGAGGGCCTGGAGATTTTAGGGTTCCCCTGCAATCAATTTATGAATCAGGAGCCTGACGATGAGGAAGGCATACAGGAATTTTGCAAAACAAATTACGGTGTTACGTTTCCCATGTTTTCAAAAGTGGAGGTGAACGGAAAAAACGCCCACCCGCTTTTTGTGTATTTGACAGAACATGCGAAAGGCATGCTCGGAACAAAGGCAATCAAATGGAATTTCACTAAATTTGTAGTGGACAGAAACGGAGAAATAGCCGGCCGCTATTCGCCAAACACAAATCCGAAAGAGCTGGAAGACGTTATTGCGAAGTTATTAGGACATTAAAGAGGGTGTTTTGGTGCAGGATCGAAAACGGATGCAGACAGAGCAAATCAGGACATGGGTCAAATCTGTTCTGAACGGGGAAAGCTCGGGTCATGACTGGCTTCATGTATCAAGAGTTGCACAGCTTGCTTTATATATTGGGAAAAAGGAAAATGCGGATTTGTTCATCGTTGAAGCGGCAGCCTTGGTTCATGATTTGATAGATGTGAAGCTGCCTGACGCAGCCAGGCTTTCAGTCAGCGAGGTGTATGAACGGCTTGTTTCTTTAGGAGCCGGAAAAGAAGAGGCTGAAAGAATTATTCACATTATTACAAGAATGTCCTTTCGGGACAGGGAAAAGTTCGGAAAAGAACCGCTTTCACTTGAGGGGAAAATTGTACAGGATGCTGACAGGCTGGATGCGATCGGGGCAGTAGGAATAGCAAGAGCGTTTATGTTTGCTGGCGCAAAGGGACATCGCCTTTATGGAAATGATAAGAGTGCCTATGCCCACTTTTTCGGTAAGCTGCTGCTCCTCAAAGATATGATGAATACAGATACCGCAAGAGTAATCGCTGACGAGAGGCATAAATTTATGCTTCATTTCGTCAGTCAATTAGAAAAAGAAATTCCCGGAATTGATATTGAAACATCGTAATAGAAGGCGCGGGGCGACTATGTTAGAATAAGTCACAGATAGGCTATAGGAGGACAATCATGAAGATAAAATCAATTGAACCGACGCCAAGCCCGAACACAATGAAGGTCATCTTAACGGAAGAGCTTCCGGCGGGCAAAAGCAATAATTATAAACCGGATCAGGCAGAAGGCGCCCCGCCTGTTGTCGTGGAAATCCTAAATATTGAAGGAGTTAAAGGGGTATATCATGTTGCCGACTTTCTTGCGGTTGAACGGAACGCCAGATATGACTGGAAAGACATTTTACCGCAAGTCCGGACGGCATTTGGAATGGAAAGCGCTGAGAGTGCAGAAAACCGATCGGAACAAGAGTCATTTGGAGAAGTGAAAGTTTTTGTACAGATGTTCAGCGGAATTCCTATGCAAGTCAAATTGACAGATGGCGAGCGTGAAGAACGCTTCGGGCTTCCTGACCGTTTTCAGCAGGCGATCTTAAAACTCAGAGCGGAAGCGTCAAATGTTGTATTTGAACGAGCCTGGAAAGAACAAGGCGTCAGATTCGGCGATTTTACTGAAATCGGCCATGACGTGACAGAAGAGCTTCAGGCCGCTTACAGTGATGAAAGGCTGAAACGGCTGACGGATGCAGCGGCTCAAGGGAAAGGCGAAACGAAACAAACGGTACAGCGCAAAGCCTATAAAGTCACGCTCGACATGCTGGATGATGAGGATTGGAAACAGCGTTACGCACACTTGGAGCAGATGGATCCAAAAGAAGAGGACATCCCCGTTTTGCAAAAAGCATTGGATGATCCAAAGGTATCCATTAGAAGGCAGGCTGTTGTGTATTTAGGAATGATTGAATCACCTGATGTTCTTCCTCTATTGTATAAGGCGCTTGAGGATAAGTCTGTATCGGTGAGAAGGACGGCTGGAGACTGCCTGTCTGATATCGGCGACCCTCAAGCCATCCCTGCGATGATAAAATCGTTAAGCGACTCAAGCAAGCTAGTCCGGTGGCGCGCCGCTATGTTCCTTTACGAAGTCGGTGATGAAAGCGCAATTGAAGCTTTGCGGACTGCTGAAGATGATCCAGAATTTGAAGTGAGCCTTCAAGTGAAAATGGCGCTGGAACGAATTGAACACGGTGAAGAGGCAAAAGGGTCAGTCTGGAAGCAAATGACAGAAAGCAGAAGAAAAGGCGAATAAAAAAGAAGGAAAGGTGCAGATCATGCACCTTTTTAGTTTGAATTCACTTTTTATAAAAATTATTTCGAATATTGTTGAAAAATAGTCGAAAACTATATATAGTAAGTAACAATATTAAATAGTTGGAGGGTTCACATCGACAGAAAGCTATATAAATATAAAAACATGAATCAACAACCGAGGATAGGGCGGCCTGACATCATGCAATTTAGCAAAAACAGCCCACAAATAAACTGAAAATTGTTAAAATAATATTCAATCTAACAATTGAGACTATTTAGGAGGATCACCATGGCAGAATTACGCAGTAACATGATCACACAAGGAATCGATAGAGCACCGCACCGCAGTTTGCTTCGCGCAGCAGGTGTAAAAGAAGAGGATTTTGGCAAACCGTTTATTGCGGTTTGTAACTCATATATTGATATCGTTCCCGGTCATGTTCACTTGCAGGAGTTTGGGAAAATCGTAAAAGAAGCAATCAGAGAAGCCGGAGGCGTACCGTTTGAATTTAATACAATTGGTGTAGATGACGGAATTGCGATGGGGCATATCGGAATGCGATATTCGCTCCCAAGCCGCGAGATCATCGCTGACTCAGTGGAAACTGTCGTATCAGCGCACTGGTTTGACGGAATGGTCTGTATTCCGAACTGTGATAAAATCACGCCGGGAATGCTTATGGCGGCTGTGCGCATCAACATTCCGACCATTTTTGTCAGCGGGGGACCAATGGCTGCAGGAAGAACAAGCGACGGGCGCAAAATTTCTCTATCTTCAGTATTTGAGGGAGTCGGTGCTTATCAAGCCGGAAAAATCGGGGAAAGCGAACTTCAGGAATTAGAACAGTTCGGCTGCCCGACATGCGGATCTTGCTCCGGAATGTTTACAGCAAACTCAATGAACTGTCTGTCAGAAGCACTTGGATTGGCTTTGCCTGGTAATGGAACCATTCTCGCGACATCGCCGGAACGAAAAGAGTTTGTCAGAAAATCAGCTAAGCAATTAATGGAAACCATTCGCAAAGACATCAAACCGAGAGATATCGTCACAGTAAAAGCGATTGACAATGCGTTTGCGCTTGACATGGCGCTCGGCGGTTCAACAAATACTGTACTTCATACGCTTGCCCTGGCAAATGAAGCTGGCGTTGAATACTCTTTGGAACGCATCAATGAAGTTGCAGAGCGCGTGCCGCATTTGTCCAAGCTGGCACCTGCATCTGATGTATTTATTGAAGATCTTCATGAAGCGGGCGGTGTGTCTGCAGCATTGAATGAGCTTTCCAAAAAAGAAGGAGCACTTCATTTAGACGCGCTGACAGTTACAGGTCAAACACTCGGAGAAACCGTTGCCGGTCATGAAGTGAAGGATTATAACGTCATTCATCCATTAGATCAGCCATTCACTGAAAAGGGAGGCCTTGCTGTATTATTCGGAAATCTGGCTCCGGACGGCGCTATCATCAAAACTGGCGGCGTACAGAACGGTATTACGAGACATGAAGGGCCAGCTGTCGTATTCGACTCTCAGGATGAGGCGCTAGACGGCATTATCAACCGGAAAGTAAAAGAAGGCGATGTCGTCATCATTCGTTACGAAGGGCCAAAGGGCGGGCCGGGTATGCCTGAAATGCTTGCACCTACATCACAGATTGTCGGAATGGGGCTTGGTCCGAAAGTAGCGTTGATTACAGACGGACGTTTTTCCGGGGCATCCCGAGGCCTTTCAATCGGACACGTATCACCAGAGGCAGCAGAAGGCGGACCGCTTGCCTTTGTTGAGAACGGCGATCATATCATCGTTGATATCGAAAAACGCATTCTGGACGTTCAAGTACCGGAAGAAGAATGGGAAAAACGGAAAGCGAATTGGAAAGGCTTTGAGCCAAAAGTGAAAACCGGCTATTTGGCCCGTTATTCTAAACTTGTGACAAGTGCCAATACGGGCGGTATCATGAAAATCTAGACATCGGGATCACATTCTCTTGTTTTAAGATGTGAACATTTGAAATCCGGCTCTCTCTATAGTATCCTTTACTTCAGATGAAGGATATTTAGAGGGGGCTTTTTTATGTCAATGGCTTATGAAGAATATATGCGCCAGCTTGTCGTTCCGATGCGCCGCGAGCTGACTGGGGCCGGTTTTGAAGAATTAACAACAGCAGAAGAAGTAGAAAATTTCATGGGGAAAGCAGAGGGCACAACTCTCGTAGTCGTTAACTCTGTTTGCGGCTGTGCGGCAGGTCTTGCGCGTCCTGCTGCAACTCAGGCAGTCCTGCAGAACGACAAAACACCTGACAATACGGTGACAGTATTTGCGGGCCAGGATAAAGAAGCCACTGCAAAAATGCGTGAGTATTTAACAGGCCAGGAGCCTTCTTCACCGTCAATGGCTCTTTTGAAAGGCAAAAAAGTCGTGCATTTTATTCCGCGCCATGAGATTGAAGGGCACGAAATGGAAGAAATCATGAAAAACTTAACTGATGCCTTTGATGCACACTGCTAAATGCCCGTTTACCGGGCATTTTCTTTTGGAGTATAGATCATGATTACAACAAGCTATAGACCGTCAGACCACACGATAAAGATCGCAAAAATGCTTTCGGAAGAGCTGGATATACAATATTGCAGCCGAAATAAACAAACGGTTGAAAATATGCTGAAGGCAGCTGAGCGTGATTTGCTCGTAATTGGAAAAGAGCGGTTCGAACTTTATACAAAACAAGGCGGTAAATTCTTTTTCCATCCGAATACAGCGATGTTCAGAGCTAAACGGTTGATTCGCGGCGAGCAAGAGCCAATGCTTCGGGCAGCTGGCTTAACGGCCGGAGATTCTTTTTTGGATTGCACGCTCGGGTTGGCTTCCGATGCCATTATCGCAAGTATGGCGGTTGGCGAAACCGGTTCGGTGATCGGGCTGGAAAAAAACAAGCTTGTGTCCGTTCTGGTGAATGCGGGGCTCAATTCGTGGGAAACCGGTATAGAACAGCTTCAATCTGCCATGAGAAGAATACAAGTGAATCATGCGGATTGCTTTGACTATCTAAAGCAGCTGCCTGACAAATCAGTAGATGTCATTTATTTTGATCCGATGTTTCATGAGCCTGTAAAGTCATCTGATGGCATCGCGCCATTACGAGAGCTGGCTGAGGATTCTGCATTGGCGGATGGCTGTATCAAAGAAGCGGTGCGGGCAGCCAGAAAAAGCGTCGTACTCAAAGACCATTGGAAAAGCCCGCGCTTTGAACAATTTGGTTTTAACGTGTTGAAAAGAAAAACAGCGCTTTTTCACTACGGTGTTATTCAAATCGAGAGAGAAACAAGCCCGTGAAGAACCTCACGGGCTTGTTTCTAATCGGTGACTTCCATGACGACAAAATATAATAATGTTAAAAGTGAAACCGTTGCAAACAAAGCGTCAATCATGCGGAAGGCCTCCTTTCACATTATATTGTAAGCGTTTTTACACATGCAGCAAAGCAACAAATCTCCTAAATTGTGTTAGAGCTTCATATAGTGCATGACTTGGATGTTCGACCTATGATAAAATAAGAGAAACATGACAATAAAATAGAGAGGAATAAGCAGTCATGAACTTGTGGATGAGAAAGACCCTTGTGGTTTTATTTACCATCGTAACGTTTGGGCTCGTATCTCCTCCGGCTGCTCTCATGGCAGACAAGCCTTCAGGACAGCCGAGCAGTCTTGAGCAGAATGATTACACCGCTTTTTATGATGAGCATGATTTGTACGATGATTATGAATCGGAAGACAGGGGAGACCCCGAATTACTTTTTCAATCGTACAAGGAACAGCTCCTTGACAGCGCTGAAAATCAGTCTTTTTTGAAATTTGGCAGCAAAATTGCTCCGGTCATTGAAGATGACTATCGCAAAGAGATTCTGCCGAAAATCGAAAATGTCATATGTGATGTCTTAGCGACATTGCAAGATGATGAAGCGTATCAAGATGTTGTGATTTCAAGCAAGCCTTCAGCGGGGAAAACGGAGAAAATCTTTCACGTTTACAATCGGACAACCGGAGAAGACCTCCTCAGGTTCCATGTGCGCAGAGACCACCCCCCACATGACGGCTACTGGTTTAATTTTCATTATCATACAACAGAAGATGGATTTCAATCACACCATGAGCTTGGGAGCATTTATTGGGACCGCAACACACCTCCCAACTGGATGAGTGCCTAAAGGAGATGCCATTAGATATGAAAAAGTACACAATGAATGAAATGGTCGATATAACAAAGGATATGCTGAACAAACGGGGCGTTATGATAGAAGATATTGCGCGTATCGTTCAAAAACTTCAGGAAAAATACAATCCAAATCTCCCGCTTAGTGTGTGTATGGAGAATGTAGAAAAAGTACTGAACAAGCGTGAAATTATCCATGCTGTATTAACAGGGCTGGCGCTTGATCAGCTTGCAGAGCAGAAACTTCTTCCTGAACCGCTGCAGCATCTTGTTGAAACAGATGAACCGCTCTACGGCATAGATGAAATTATCCCTCTTTCAATCGTTAATGTGTACGGCTCGATCGGCTTGACCAACTTTGGTTATTTGGATAAAGAGAAGATCGGAATTATTAAGGAGCTCGATGAAAGCCCTGACGGCATCCATACGTTTTTGGATGATATTGTCGCAGCACTTGCAGCTGCAGCAGCGAGCAGAATTGCCCATACACATCAGGATCTGCAAGATGAAGAAAAAGAACAGGACGAAAAGCCTGTTGTCAGCTAATCTATAAAAAAAATCATTTCTGGGTTCAGAAATGATTTTTTATTGTGTTACACTACTATAAGACTACTTTTAAAGGATGAATTAAATGAAACAGTATAAAGAATTATGCCGGCATGTTTTAGATCATGGTGAAAAAAAGGGAGACCGTACAGGAACCGGAACAATCAGCACCTTCGGCTATCAAATGAGATTTAATTTGCAGGAAGGCTTCCCGATGCTGACCACAAAAAAACTTCACTTTAAATCAATTGCGCATGAGCTGCTTTGGTTTTTAAAGGGGGATACCAATGTACGCTATCTGCAGGAAAACGGAGTGCGTATTTGGAATGAGTGGGCCGATGAAAACGGCGAACTCGGACCTGTATATGGTTCACAATGGCGCTCATGGCGGGGAGCTGACGGAGAAACCATTGATCAAATTTCACGTCTTGTTGAAGATATTAAAACAAATCCGAACTCCAGACGTTTAATCGTCAGTGCCTGGAATGTTGGTGAAATCGATAAAATGGCCTTGCCTCCGTGCCACTGCCTGTTCCAATTTTATGTGTCTGACGGCAAGCTGTCCTGCCAGCTTTATCAGCGCTCAGCCGATGTTTTCCTCGGTGTGCCGTTTAATATAGCTTCTTATGCGCTGCTTACAATGATGATCGCTCATGTAACAGGGCTTGAGCCGGGCGAATTTATTCATACATTCGGAGATGTTCATATTTATCAAAATCACATTGAACAGGTTAACTTGCAGCTGACCAGAGATGTCCGCCCGCTGCCGAAGCTTCGTTTTGCCAGAGAGGTTGATTCGATTTTCGGCTTTACGTTTGATGACTTTATCATTGAAGATTACAATCCGCATCCGCATATTAAAGGAGCGGTCAGCGTATGATTTCATTCATCTTCGCGATGGATGCCAATCGGCTTATCGGGAAGGACAATGATTTGCCGTGGCATTTGCCGAATGACCTTGCATACTTTAAAAAAGTAACCTCAGGACATTCAATCATCATGGGGCGAAAAACATATGAATCAATTGGACGACCGCTTCCAAATCGGAAAAATATTGTTGTGACATCTGCACACGATGCAGAATTTCCAGGGTGTACCATTGTCAGTTCAATAGAGGACGTACTTCAGATTGCTTCAGATACTGAGGAATGCTTCGTGATCGGAGGCGCACAGCTTTATACGGCGCTGTTTCCTTATGCGGACAGGCTGTATATGACAAAAATTCATCACCAGTTTGATGGAGACCGCTACTTTCCTGAATTTGATGAGAGCAAATGGAAGCTTGTTTCTTCTGAGCAAGGGACGAAGGACGAAAAAAATCCGTATGACTATGAATTTTTAGTGTATGAAAAAATGAATGCATCATCTGAAGCGGGAGGATTTTAATTGATTCGCTACAGCTGCCTAGTGATTTACATTGTGTATATGCTGTTAAAAAATATAAAACAATTGTTTAATCAAAGAATGCTGGATCCGCGTCTGTCATACAAAAAACAGATGACACTCGTTTACGAGCAGCCAAAGGCGTTTTTGGAAGGCTGTATCGGTATTTCAGGATCTGTCATCACCATCCATCAGCCAGAGCCGATACCGAGCGGTCCTGTTTTGTATGTGCATTCTCGTTTGCGATTAGCTGAACTTGCTTTAATTGCTGGGTATATTGAGAAGCCTGCCGGTTTTATCGCAAACCCCAAAGTGTTTCGCTTACCGATTATCGGACAATGGCTTGAACGGATGAATGTCATACAAGAGAGCAGTTCAGAAAAGGTATATGAAGATACTTTGACCCAATTAGAAAAAGGCCAAAGCATGATTCTTTCTTTAGATGGGTGCATCGATCCATTGGAACTTGCCGCCCGCTGCAGCCTTCCGGTTGTAATAGTGGAAACGACAGGAACAGATGAAGTGCTGAAGGGGTCGCTTTTTAAACGCTTAAAACCAGCAGATATAGAATTGTCATTTTCTAAAGCTTATATTCCGGCAAGTGAGAAGCAATTACGGGCCTAAAAAAGCGCAGTCACTGAGACTGCGCTTTTTCATTAGGATAAAAACGGCACTTTCACACAATAGAACAGCACGCAGAAAAACATCGCTGCGCTTCCGCCTAAAACAAAGCTGTGCCAAATGGCGTGATGGAAGGGAATCTTTCTCCAAATATAAAAGATCGTCCCGGCAGAATACAGCAGACCGCCAAGTAAAAGAAGGCTGAATCCAGCTCCTGTCAGTGAGGCATATAAAGGTTTAACCGCGATGATCATCAGCCATCCCATTAATAAATACATCAAGGTAGATAAAATGATAAACCGTTTTACAAAGAAAATTTTAAACACGATTCCGCAAAGGGCAAGCGACCAAACGATGATCAGCAGGGTGAAGCCGAGTGTGCCCTTTAACGGTCCAAGCAGAAAAGGGGTGTAGGTTCCGGCAATCAACACGTAAATAGCGCTATGGTCAATAATCTCCAAAATATCTTTCGTCTTTTTGTGCTGAATGCTGTGAAGCAGGGTGGAGCTCAAATAAAGCAGCAGCATGGATACACCAAATATGGTAAAGCTGACGATATCCCATGTGGATCCGTAATTAGCCGCAAATATGATCAGGAACACTAATGCTGGTATGGATAAGAACACACCGATGCCGTGGGTGATGGCGTTGGCAATCTCTTCTTTTATTGTATACACGTACATTCTCCTCGCTTTCGCTGCTACATCAT
This sequence comes from Bacillus sp. LBG-1-113, assembly GCF_020708615.1. Taxonomy (NCBI): domain Bacteria; kingdom Bacillati; phylum Bacillota; class Bacilli; order Caryophanales; family Bacillaceae; genus Bacillus; species Bacillus sp. LBG-1-113. Next base: position 802,781 of record NZ_JAJFDG010000001.1, read on the forward strand.
TTGTTTTTGCAGCGTTTCTAAAAAATTCAGCCCTTCTAACGTAATTTTTGTGCCCGCACGTCCGCGGCTTTTTGTCACATACTCTTTTTTCTCCAAATAATCCAGACGGCTTCTGACCTGCTGCGGCGTTAGTGAGGTTTGGCTGTTTTTGCTGCGTTCAGAAATGATCCGTCTGCTTGCCGGTTCGCCTTTTTCATTTAACACTTTTATGGTTTCCAAAATAAACAGAAATTCTGCTTTTTCCATTAAAGTCAGAAGCTTCGCTTTTTTCTTCGTCGTTTTTTCATTTAGTCCGTCCCGTATATAGGGCGGAACGTCATACGGATGAATGATTCCTCCGCTGGATACTGCCGCCATATAATCTGTTGTGTTTTTTAATTCTCTTACATTCCCTTCAAATGGATGCTGTTTAAGCAGCGGAAAGACTGAAGGCTCAATTAATAAAGGCTGCCCGGATTCTGAAAGGAAATATTGGGTCAAAAGGGGGATATCGCTTTTTCGCTCGGTCAGCACCGGCAATGTGAGCGTTAAAATATTCAGCCTGTAAAATAAGTCTTGCCTGAATGTATTTTCGGCAACCTCTGTTATCGGGATGACAGAAGCACAGATGATTCTCGGTTTTTCCCCATCAGAGTCAAGTGCTTCTAGAAGCTTAGCTTGTACAGAAACCGGCATATTCCATATGTCATTAAGAAGAAGTGTGCCTCGGGCGGCTTTTTGAAACGCACCGGAGATTCCGTCAGAGCCAAAAAGCTCGTATGCAAGGCTTTCTTCTGAATGGGTGCTGCAATTGATACTGATCAATGGTTCGCCATTTCTTGAAGAGCCTTGGTGGATGGCTTGTGCAAAATGATCCTTGCCTGTTCCGACTTTTCCTGTGATCAGGACAGGAAGCTCTGATAAGGCAAACTGCATGGCGACTCGTTTTGTTTCGAGAAAGAGTTGATGCTCTCCAATTAGATTATGAAAAGTGCAAGGTTGAGGTGCGGTAATCATTTATTGGCTCCTTTTGGTTCTAATTGGTTCCTATTATAACATGCCTTTCAGCTAAAAACATCTTTTATCCTTTAGAACTTTGTTCTTATGCCTGCTGGATGCGGCGAATTTAGAATGAGATTGATTTTTTTATTTACTAAATAAAAATAATTGTCTTATTATTTGAATATTCGTGTTATAATGGCATATTAAATAGGGATTTAAAACAAGAAAGGAATCTGTACATGAAACCGTTGCTTAAAGAAAACTCTCTCATCCAAGTGAAAGACATTTTAAAGGCTCATCAAAACGTGAAGGACGTTGTGACTCACACACCGCTGCAAAGGAATGACAGACTTTCTGAGAGATACGAATGCAATATTTATTTGAAGCGAGAAGACTTGCAGGTAGTCAGATCTTTTAAACTCAGAGGGGCTTATAACAAAATGAAGCAGCTCTCTGACGAGCAGACTAAAAACGGGGTCGTGTGCGCAAGTGCCGGAAACCACGCACAAGGTGTAGCGTTTTCGTGTAAACACCTGGGCATTCATGGGAAAATTTTCATGCCTTCCACAACACCAAGACAAAAAGTGTCACAAGTGGAACTGTTCGGAAAAGGATTTATCGATATTATTTTGACAGGTGATACTTTTGATGATGCGTATAAAAATGCAGTTGAATGCTGTGAGCAGGAACACCGAACCTTTATTCATCCGTTTGATGATCCGGATGTAATGGCCGGCCAGGGAACTCTGGCAGTCGAAATTTTAAATGACATTGATACAGAACCGCATTTTCTATTTGCAAGTGTCGGGGGAGGCGGGCTTCTTGCAGGGGTCGGCACGTATATGAAAAACGTGTCTCCTGAGACAAAAGTGATCGCGGTTGAACCGGCGGGCGCTGCGTCTTATTTTGAATCTAACAAAGCTGGACATGTCGTCACGTTAGATAAAATTGATAAATTTGTGGACGGAGCGGCAGTAAAAAAAATCGGCGATGAAACCTTTCAAGCGCTAGAAACCGTAGTTGATGACATCCTTCTCGTGCCTGAAGGGAAGGTATGCACAGCCATTCTTGAATTATATAATCAATGTGCGATTGTCGCTGAACCGGCGGGTGCTCTTTCTGTTGCGGCACTGGATTTATATAAGGAAGAAATTAAAGGGAAAAACGTAGTATGTGTTGTCAGCGGCGGCAATAACGATATTGGAAGAATGCAGGAAATGAAGGAGCGGTCTATGATTTTTGAAGGACTTCAGCATTATTTTATCGTCAATTTTCCGCAAAGAGCTGGTGCACTCCGTGAATTTCTTGACGAAGTTCTTGGGCCGAATGATGACATTACACGATTTGAGTATACGAAGAAAAACAATAAGAGCAACGGACCGGCTCTTGTCGGCATTGAGCTTCAAAACAAAGCTGACTATGGACCGCTGATTGAACGGATGAATAAAAAAGCGTTTCATTATTTAGAGGTAAATAAGGATCAAGATTTATTCCATCTGCTGATTTGATTTTTTCGGCACAACCGCGCAAAATGACAGACAGCCCGGCCGGCATTGTATATAATAGAAGAAAACAATCAAAAAATGAGGATTGATAGCTTGTTACTCAAAAGCCTAGAGTTCAAACGAAGCGACGGGATTCAGGTGAAAGTGACAGAAATACCTGTGTTAAAGGAAGATGAACATTATTTTTTTATGTTGAATCAGCATTTGCAGATTTACTTAAAAGAGGTGTTTTCATCAAATAGCAGGGCAAAAGTATATTCTTTCCGACAATATATGAAGCGCCGGATGAAATGGACTGATTATCAGGCTGTTTTTCATCAAGAGGTGTTAAAACACAACGCGTGATACGCCGTTTATTCCTGTGTGTCCCCTTTGCTATGCCGCGCGCAGGCGTACGAAGGGGCATGCAGGAATTTTTTTGCGGGTATAGAATGAAACAAGGGTAGGAAGGTGAGCACGCCATTTAGTAAGCGCTTTAAACTGGAAAGGGTGAACGGCATGAAGATGATCAAAGGGTTTGCGGCAGGACTGATTTTTTTGCTTTTGTGTGCCTGCGGAGGACATCAGATTAAGGATCCGCTTAATTACCAGGTGGAGCCTTTTACTTTTAAAAACCAAGATGGCAAAAATGTTTCTTTAGACAGTTTAAAAGGAGAGGTTTGGCTCGCAGACTTTATTTTTACCAATTGTGAGACCGTATGTCCCCCGATGACAGCTCATATGACAGATCTTCAAAAGAAATTAAAGGCTGAGAATATAGATGTGCGCATTGTATCCTTCAGTGTTGATCCTGAGAATGATAACCCGGAGCAGCTGAAAAAATTTGCGGCAAATTATCCTTTATCTTTTGATAACTGGGATTTTCTAACGGGATACAGTCAAAGTGACATCGAGACGTTTGCGTTTGAGAGCTTTAAAGCGATCGTGAAGAAACCTGAAGGCCAGGATCAGGTCATTCATCAATCTTCTTTTTATTTAGTAGGCCCTGACGGTAAAGTGCTGAAAGATTACAATGGAGTAGAAAATACACCATACGATGACATCATCGCTGATGTGAAAACAGCCAGCAAACTCAAGTAATCTCGAAGACAAGGCATTTTCAAATCTCCTAAAACATGATACACTTTCCACTAGTAGAATGGGGAGGAGCAACAAGATTGAAACTGCGCATTTTTGCACTCATGGCCAGTTTGATTTTGCTTCTTACTGCGTGTACTAGCTTACGTACAGCATCTGAGGGAAAACAAAAAGCCCATGAACTGAAAACGAAAGAGCACATTGTCATTGCCGCTGTCGGAGATTCGCTTACAGAAGGTGTCGGAGATCCCGAGGGCAAGGGATATGTTGGCAAGGTGGCGGATTCTATCCGGTCAAATGAGCAAGTCAAAAAGGTAGACGTCAAAAATTATGCCGTCAAAGGGAATCGTACAGAAGATTTGTTAGAGAAACTAAAAGATAAAAACGTTCAAAAAGGCATAAAAGATGCAGATTATGTCTTTTTAACAATTGGCGGTAATGATCTGATGAAGGTCCTTCGCCAAAACTTCCTGCAATTAACCGTCGAACCGTTCCAGGAAGAGGAAAAGCCGTACGAAAAGCGTTTTAAAAAAATCATTTCAGAGATCCGGGCGCTGAATAATCACGCAGAACTGATTTATGTCAGCATGTATAATCCGTTTACGTTTACTCTATCTGAATTACAGGAAATTAACGGGGTAGTCACAGATTGGAACAACATTGCTAAAAAAGAGCTGAAAAAAGATAAACATGCAAAAATCATTAATATAGAAGACTTGTTCAATCAAAAAAGTGACAGTAAACGAATTTCTGAGGAAGATGATTTTCATCCTAATGGAACGGGTTATTCCTTAATAGCAAAACGGGTCTATCAAGCAATTGAAAAAGAAGGATTACCGAAAGAGTAGGGTGAAATCATGAATAACTGGAAACGACTGTTTTTTATATTGCTTGCAATCAATATTGTATTAGCAGTAGGGTTTGTGACGCTGCTCATGCTGCCGGGCAAGCAAGCTCAGGTAGAGGATACCTCTAAAAGCGAGTACGGATTTCAAGTGACCAGCACAAAAGAATCTTTAGCTGCTTTTGTCAACTCATATTTAAACGAGAAAGCGTCAAACAAGCTTGATTACAAAGTGGATATTGGTGACGATGTCCATGTAGCGGGGAAAATCAAAGCATTTTCCACGTCAATTGACGCGTTTATCGCATTTGAGCCGACCGTGAAAAAGAATGGCGATGTCGAGCTGAATGTAACGAAATTTTCCTTAGGGAAATTGAGTATTCCTATTAGCTTTGTGTTAAATTATATGGACAGCTTCTATGAACTTCCATCCTTTGTGCATGTTCATCCCGGCGATAAAAGCATTGAGGTCCGTCTGTCTGAAATGCCATTAACGAACGGGATGTATGTTAAAGCAAATAAAATTAATTTAGAACAAGATGAAATTGAGTTTTCCTATTACCATCCTAAACAATAGAGGTGACTGAAATGAAGCGGATTTACCAGTATTTCAGTTTGTTATCATTTACGTTTTCCCTTTACTTCGGCTGGCTTGCTTATCATCATCTGGCCGCTGAAGATATGGATCAAATGTACTTGAACATTTCGTACTGCGCATTGTTTCTGAGTGTGATGGTTTTTACATTTGGCATGAAAGACCGAAAAAAAGCCGATAAATCGTGAAAAAAAGAGACATGCTGCATCGTCTCTTTTTTCATGCGGCTGGACGAAAATATAAGAGAACAAGGAGAAGAAATGAAAGCATACGATTTTACGAAGGGAAACGTACTGAGGCAGCTCATCCTATTTTCGGTGCCTATTATGCTGGGAAATGCTCTGCAGGTTTCTTTTCAATTCATAGACAGTTTATGGGTCGGCAATTTGCTGGGGGCAAAAGCGCTTGGCGCGGCCGCGGTATCAAGCACGATTGTATTAACCGTGCTGTCTTTTATTTTGGGACTTAATAATGCGACCTTAACCATTTTGTCTCAGCAAAAAGGAAAAGATGATGAGAAAGGAATGGCGTCGTACATCAATGCCTTTGTCGTTTTATTGACAGGCTTAAGCATCGGGTTCGGCGCAGCCGGTTTTTTCTTGTCGGAACCATTGCTGCGTCTTCTGCAAACGCCGGAATCCATGATTCCGCTTGCCGAGATCTATTTGCAGATTCAATTTATCGGCATACTGTTTTTGTTTGGTTATAACTTTATCAGTACGGTTCTTCGGGCGCTTGGTGACAGCAAAACACCGCTAAGGTTCATCGCTTTTGCCGTTGTGCTGAATGCTGTGCTGGCACCGCTCTTTATTTCTGTTTTCCGCATGGGGATTGCGGGAGCAGCTTATTCAACTGTTTTGTCACAGGGGATTGCGTTTCTATATGGTTTGTTTTATGTCATCAAACATCAGCTAGTTCCGTTTTCTATGCCAAGAGCTCCTAAGTGGGAAGAGACTGCATTGATTCTGAAACTCGGTATTCCCGCCGGTCTGCAGATGATGGTAATTACAGGCGGAATGATGGCGATCATGAGTGTCGTCAACTCATATGGAGAACATGTGGTCTCTGGATTTGGCGCGGTGCAGCGGCTGGACAGCATCATCACACTTCCGGCTATGGCGGCCGGTACTGCGGTCAACAGCATGGCTGGGCAGAATATCGGACTCGGAAACTATAAAAGAGTGGAATCGATTGCGAAGCTTGGTGTGATAGCTGTCTTTTCTTGCATGCTTGTCATTGCTATTATCATTTGGATATTTGGAAAATGTTTAATGAGGTTATTTATTAGTGAGCCTGACGCGGTAGCGTTTGGTGAACAATATTTGCGGTGGATTGCGTTTTTCTATCCCTTTATCGGTATTAATTTTGTGCTGAACGGAATTGTCAGAGCCGCTGGGGCCATGTTGCAGGTCTTGATTTTAAATTTAATTTCTTTCTGGGTTTTGAGATATCCTTTCACGGCTCTGTTTTCAGCTTGGCTTGGACAGAAAGGGATCGGTCTCGGAATCGGTATGAGTTTCTTATTCAGCAGCTGTGTGGCGTTTTTGTACTACAGATACGGCCGCTGGAAAACGATGAAATTGTTTACTGATAGATAAGAAAGGCGCTTCGAAAAGCACATACCCTGATAGAGGGTATGTGCTTTTTTTACCGTTTTTTATCAAGTTTGCTGAAAAGCTCGATTAATGTGGCAAGTTCAGTATCAGTATAACAATCAAAGCGTTTAAAGAAATATTCAGTTTTTTTCTCATTGAAATGCTGAACGATTTTTTCACCTGCTTCAGTGATGTGGATGCGGATGATCCGCCGATCTTCCTTCGATCTGATTCTCGTGATCCATTCCTTTTCTACCAGCGCGTCAGTCACTGCTGTAATGTGGCTTGCTGATACTTCCAAAATGGGCGCAAATTCAGTCACTTTCTTAGGTCCCTGTTCACTTAAAATGCGCAAAATGGTAAATTCATTCCGCGACAGCTCTTTATCTAGAATGTCATTGATTTCATTGCGTATTTGTTTAAAAACTTTACGGAGTAAAGTTTCCATATCATACATCATTTGTGTTCTTACTTTCAAATTTGTGAACCCCCATTACATAATTGCTAATACTCAAAACCTATAGAATTTTATTGAAAAGCAGAATCATTTTCATTCTATTTTTACATGCTATAATATAATAATACCACGTATTAACAAAGGAGGCACCAGTATGTCTGAAAAAAAAGAACTCGCCACATTTGCAGGCGGCTGTTTTTGGTGTATGGTCAAACCTTTTGACGAACAGCCGGGAATCGAAAAAGTGGTGTCCGGGTATACAGGCGGCCATACTGAAAACCCTACCTATGAAGAAGTATGCAGCGAAACAACAGGGCATCGTGAAGCCGTACAAATCACGTTTGAGCCTGATGTATTCCCTTATGAAAAGCTATTAGAGCTGTTCTGGCAGCAAATTGATCCGACAGATGCAGGCGGCCAGTTCGCTGATCGCGGCAGCTCTTACCGTGCAGCGATTTTTTATCATACTGAAAAACAAAAGGAGCTTGCTGAAGCATCAAAACAGCGGCTGTCGGAAAGCGGCATTTTTAAAGATCCTATCGTGACAGACATTTTAAAGGCTGAACCATTCTATGAAGCGGAAGATTACCATCAGCATTTTTATAAAAAGAATCCAGGGCATTATCAGCGTTACCGGACAGGCTCCGGAAGAGCTGGATTTATCAGTGAGCATTGGGGGGCGAAATAAATGACGCTAAATAAAGAAGAAAGAATAAAATCATTAAACCGTATGCAATACGAGGTCACACAAAATAATGGAACGGAGCCGCCGTTTCAAAATGAGTATTGGGATCATAAGGAAGAAGGGCTTTATGTTGACATTGTGTCAGGAAAGCCTTTGTTTACTTCCAAGGATAAATTTGATTCCCATTGCGGCTGGCCAAGCTTTACAAAGCCGATTGAGGAAGAAGAAGTGGAAGAAAAACAGGATTCGAGCCACGGAATGATTCGAACAGAAGTCAGAAGCCGAACAGCCGATTCCCATCTGGGACATGTATTTAATGACGGACCTGGGCCAAGCGGACTTCGTTACTGCATCAATTCTGCGGCGCTGCGGTTTATTCCTAAGGATAAGCTCAAAGAAGAGGGATATGAAAACTATCAGCACCTATTTGACAAATAAAATGCAAGCAAAAACAAGCCTGTCTAATCGATAGACAGGCTTGTTTTATGCTTTTCTTCTATATGCAGATCTTTAATAATTTGGGCAGCTCTGTCTTTTGTAATAACATCTCCAAGTACAATTGAAAGCCGCCGATCCTCCGCATACTTTTGACTCCTTACCATACTGTTTACAGTCGTCTTTGCTGAATACAAGGTATGAGCAGTAAAAGATGTTTGACAATTTGACTTCCGATTGATCCCGCTCCGCCAGTGACTAAAAGTTCTGGTTTTTCCTCATACTTTCTTATCTCTACCTGCATCATAGGTTCAACTTTTTAATCGAAAGCAACCAATAAGACAAAATGCAGGGAATTTTTAAGAAAAATGAAGAGATGGGCTTAATCTAAACTAAATAAACAGTGTACTAAATATTCTTATTCTCTATTTTCGCGCCTTATAAACAGGTCCCATTTCATCTTCTCACGCCGATATAAAAAAGCGTTCTTTTGAGTCAGAAACACTACATAAAAAAGGTTCAATTGTCTCACTATTCACCAACTTCATATATTTTACAATAAGAAAGAAGGTTTAAATAAGGGGGATGAAAAATGAAGTATCCAAAAACCATTCTGTTTAGTGCTGCTGCATGTTTATTGCTTAGCCTATCTGCAAATTCGGTATCGGCTCTTCATGCTGATGAAGTGAATCATTTCAAAGTGACGGCAAAGGGAGAGACTGAGCCGGTTGCTTCCGGAGATGACGCTGCAGATGATCCGTCCATTTGGGTTGATGCAAAGCATCCGGAAAAAAGCAAATTGATAACGACAAACAAGAAGTCCGGGTTAGTCGTGTATGATTTGGATGGCAAACAGATCAATTCTTACGAGTTTGGCAAGCTGAATAATGTCGATCTCCGCTATGATTTTCCCCTCAACGGCAAACAGATTGACATTGTCGCTGCTTCAAACCGGACAGAAGGAAAAAATTCGATTGAAGTTTACGCCATTGATGGGGAAAAAGGTGAATTGAAAAGCATCACAGATCCGAAACATCCCATTTCCACTGATATGTCTGAGGTTTACGGTTTCAGCCTGTATCACAGCCAAAAAACAGGGGCATTTTATGCGTTGGTGTCGGGAAAACAAGGAGAGTTCGAGCAATATGAAATGGCCGACAATGGAAAGGGATATGTAACAGGGAAAAAAGTGCGGCAATTCAAATTAAATTCTCAAACTGAAGGTCTCGTCGCAGATGATGAGTACGGAAATCTCTATATAGCGGAGGAAGACACAGCAATTTGGAAATTTAACGCTGAACCATCTGGGGGATCGCAGGGCAAAGTCATTGATCGTGCTGATGGAAAGCATTTAACAGCTGATATTGAGGGACTGACCATCTATTATGCGCCGGACGGAAAAGGTTATCTCATCGCCTCAAGTCAAGGCAATAACAGCTATGCGATGTATGAAAGGCAGGGAGGCAATCGGTATATTGCCAACTTTGAAATTAAGGATGGCGAGAAAATAGACGGGACGAGTGATACTGACGGTATTGATGTTCTTGGTTTCGGGCTGGGGCCAAATTATCCGTATGGCCTTTTTGTAGCGCAGGACGGAGAAAATATAGAAAATGGACAAGCTGTCAATCAAAATTTCAAAATTGTATCATGGGAACAGATTTCTCAGCATCTTGGCGGAAAACCTGACCTGAATAAACAGGTGAATCCAAGACAGCTGAAGGACAGATCTGATGATTAAAGAAGCAGCCTATTATGCTGCTTTTTTATGTTCACGAAAAAATCGTTCATATGAAATGAACGATTTTTCAAGAAAGCGCCAGATGAATGGCTTTCAGTTTTTCGGGAAGCTCATCAAATGTATGAGCAGGAACCGTCTCTTTATAATTTAACGCCGCAGCTTTGTCTCGTTCCTCAGGATGATTGATATAGAAAGCGGCTTTTTCCTTAAAGTCGGTGATGCTGTGATAAGAAATAAAGGATGAAAAAGGATGTGCCGCGGGGAGATCCACTAGTTGAAATGCTTCGCATGCAGCGATATCAAAGGTGCGGTTATTAAAGCTTGCATTTTTAATGCGGCTTTTATTTTTGTTGAACGTAAAATGATACGGCCGATGTGGATTGATCACGATGTCTGCCCCGTTATAATAATGAACCGCCTGTTCAGGCGGAACCCATGTGCTGACTACATCTATATGCGGCTGTTTGAGTACCTTTTTAGGCAGGTATTTTCTCCATTCCTTTCCGATGACCCGAACGGTGTACGGGAGATATGCCGCTTCTTTCACAAGCTGAACCCGATTAGGGTAAGGATAGCCGATGATAAGCAATTGCGAATGAAAGGAATGTTCGGTGTCCATTTTTTTAAACAGCCGATGATTAACAGGAATCGGAACATAGTAGATATGCTGATAACCAAGCTCCTGATAGCAGAGAGCAGCATTTTGATCAATTGTTAAAACCGCGTCAGCGTACTTTATCACCTGAAGACTGATATCAATATAAAATGGGTCTTCTGTCAGCCAAACATATACGGGGATACCCTTACCCTTTAACCAGGTCAGCCAGTCGTGAGGAACGTGATCTCCAACCATCATGAGTGCGAAGTCCGGCTGAAACGTTTCAATGCTTGACAGCGCTTCTGTGTCTGGTGTATCTGCAGACATGAATTCTGTCTGAGCGCGCCGAAAGCAATCTTCAGCCCAGCGGTCAAAATAACTGTATATTCCTCCATATCCCGACTGGATATATAAAACGTTCATCAGAGGCTATGAGAAGAATGTAACGCTTTCTACTTTATCTACATCAATCAATGTTGTCGCTTGACCTGGCGGAGTTACAGAGCTTTCCTGTGTGACAAATACGATGCCGTGAACTTGATCAAAAGCAACAAAGACAACCGGTCCGATCATGTCACCGGAATCTGTCACAATGCTGATGGTAGTGCCAGGTGTAATTCTTGCAAAAATCCATCTTGCAGGCAGGGAAGGATCTAAAACAGATTCGGCAGTAACCGTTTCGCTTTCGTCCACTTTATTATCAATAGCGGCTTCAAGTAATTCTTTAAGGTTATTATCCATGTTTTCTCCTCCTTCTGTTGCATTTGTAAATAAAGGGCTTAAAAGGCTTTTAATAATATCCTTTTTTAACTGCGCATTTTCACTGCTCAACACACACACCTCCTATAAATTATTGAACTCACGTTTAATCATATTCTTTTGATTGGCAATTGGTATGAGTCGAATGCCGTACCGGATCTATTTTTCATATATTTAAGCAAAATGCTGATTTTTTTCTATGGATGGACAATGCCTATACCGCAATTGACAGCATGTTCATATTGTGAAACAGAGCATAAGGATAAAGGAGAGGGATTGTTTGGAGTTAGAAAACAAAGTGAACCGAGAAGAAAATGAAGACGATTTGCATTTGATTCTGCTTTTACTGATTCTGCTTATACGTCAAACAGCTTCAGACGGAAATCCATCTGATCTCAGACGCCAGCTTGTATTTGCTAAAGAGCTTGGTGTGCCAGTTTCAACAGTTAATCTGATCAATGGAGATACGCTTCAAAATGTTATCGTTAAAGAAGTCCTGAGTGATTTGGTTATTTTTCAGAACCCGTTAAATCAAACGAGATCAAATGTTGCCCTCTCAAGTATTGTAAGCTGGGGTTCTTTTTAAATGATGACAGAGGCTCTGCTTGCTGCGGAGCCGTTTTCATGTGTGACAATAGGAGGCTTGGAGAGATGGGGGACAAAGTTTCCATTATTTTAACGAGTTATAACAAACCTGATTATCTGCAAATGGCGATTGAGAGTGTCATCAATCAAACTCATAGCAATTGGGAGCTTTTTGTCATGGATGACCATTCAAATGAGGAAACGACTGCGGTGATTTACAAGTACCTTTATGACCACCGCATTCACTATAAAAACAGCTTCGTCCATCCTCAAAATCGATTAAAAACAACCCGTTATGCCACACTAATTAATGACGCACTACCGCATGCAACCGGCGACTATATTTCTTATCTCACCGATGATACCGTTTATCATCCAAATCGGCTGAGCCGTATGGTGCAGACATTTTTGTGTCATCCTGAAGCACAGGCAGTCTATTCCAAACAAAAAGTTGTTCATGTAAACGAAAGAGGAGAGGAAATGTCCTATTTTCACAGAAATGCCAATACGGTGCTTGATCAGGCCGCTTTTCAAGTCGACCATTGCTCCGTTATGCATCGCCGATTGCTGCTTGATCGAATCAAAAATAAATATGGAAGCTATTGGGACGATGATATGAAGCATTGGAATCACGGCGACTCAATTTTTTGGCTAAGAGTAAACACATTTGCCCCGTTCCTGCCGATAAATGAAGTATTAGATACAACGTATAAGACCCCGAATTCCTTTCAAAACGCTTATCAGTTTCTGCCCGCCGATTTGATTGACGGCACGTTTGTAAAAGGATCTGATCAACATGTGTATTTTCTAGATCAAGGTGTACGGCATCCTGTGGGAGAGAGATGGAGTTCAGTGTATCTAGATCGGACTGTTATTATCCCCGATCCGTATTTATTTCAATATCATATGGGAAAATGTTTAAACATTCCGAATTATGTTTTGGTAAAAGAAGCTGACCGGCCTGCAGTATTTTACATTGACGCCGGAAAAAAAAGACGGATAGAAAGTCAGCATGCTTTTCAATTTTATCAATTTAAAAGAAAAGATATTTTGACGATTGAAAAAGAAGTGCTCGAGGGCCTGCCGGAAGGACCGCCTATCACGCGGGAGAGATCTGGGGTAATCGCCAATCCGCCTGGACGAAGGCTGTATTTTATAGAACGAGAGCGGTTTCTATTTCTACATGGTGTTTTTCATCCAATCAGCGAGCAAGTGGTGAGGAAATTCTTTTTACAGCAGAAACCAATACCCGCTTCTTTCCGGAATATTCAACAATTTCCAATTGGAAAGCCGTTTTATCCGGTGTACGATGAGATTATAAAGAATTTAAATATTGCAATCGAGTAAATGTATAGGTCATAAAAAGGAGATATTCATGACAGGATATTTTTCAAAAACGGAGCATCAATATCTATCGTTAACGTCTGAATCGAAGTTGTTTGATCATTACAGTGTATATAAAGATCCCAATCTGCCGCAAATTTTTTCTCATAATTTTGTACAGCTTCATGATACGTTTCCATTGGAGCGTATACCGGACTTTTTGCCGTTCATACCGAAGCTGCTTGATGCGAATTATATCCATTTAAAAGCGTCTCCTCAGCATGTTTTTCCGCTCGTTTTGAAGCAGTCGCTTGTGAAAAGCGGTTTTGTGGTTGAAGATGAGCTGTTATACAGCATGAAGCTTGGAGACTGGAAGGGACAGACGGGACATCCTTTCACGGCATGGGGGACGGCAAAGAGTCTTAGTGACGGTTCTTCTATCATGAAAATTTATGACTCGCTTTATATAGGAGAGGCAATTGCAGAACAAAAATTAGAGAGAAAATATCCTTTTTACAAAGAGGGTACGATATTGCTTGTCGTTTGTTACAGCGATTCATCACAGAACATTCCGATTGGCTGCGGGGAACTTTTTATTGATTCGCAAGAGAAAACGGCTAAAATTGAAGAGGTGGCGATTTTGGATCAGTTTCAAAGAAGGGGCTACGGCAGTATTCTTGTGGGTGAGATGCTGTCCATTGCCAAATCTTTAGGAATGGACGATGCTTATTTAGTGGCCTCAAATTCTGACGGCGTCACTCATTTTTATGAAAAGCTCAAGTTTCAAAAATATGAGCGGGTGCACACTGTTTTTCATTATTTCCTTACATAGATGGGCATTTGCACAGACCGTTTGGGACTTGGCCCGCATACAATGCCGTATATCGTGATAAGAAAGGATGAAAAACAATATGCATGGATATCAGGGGTACGGTTACGGAGGATTTGGCTGCGGGACAAATACATTTGTATTGATTGTTGTCTTGTTCATTTTATTAATTATAGTCGGAGCCGCTTTTATTTGCTAGATGATGACATATCATAAGGGCCTTTCGGAATTCGGAAGGGCTCTTTTTTTTGTGCGAAAAAGTTTTATAGGGAACGTCATGCCGCTATTTAAACACTCATACAATATAGAAAAGGTGTTTTTGAGGTGGAAGCATGAGCAGTTATTTAATTAAGCCAGAGCTTAGTGCGGAATATCCGATTGTCAGTCATGCAAAGGGCACATATGTGTATGATCAGAACGGAAAAAAATATCTTGACGGCTCATCTGGTGCGGTGACATGCAATATCGGCCACGGGGTAGATGAAGTAACTGAGCAGCTGAAAGAACAGCTTGATAAGGTGTCTTTTGCTTACCGCTCGCAGTTTACGAGTGAGCCGGCTGAGCAATTAGCTGCTTTACTGTCCGAGCAGCTGCCGGGAGACTTGAATTGGTCTTTTTTTGTCAATAGCGGATCAGAAGCCATCGAAACGGCAATGAAAATCGCCATTCAATATTGGCAGGAAAAAAAGCAGACACAGAAATCCATCTTTCTCTCAAGATGGAGCAGTTACCACGGAATAACTTTGGGAGCGCTTTCATTATCGGGATTTTATGAACGAAGGTACCGGTTCACACATTTGCTTGAGCGTTATCCCGCTCTCTCAGCCCCGCATATATATCGGCTGAATCAAGAGGCAAAAAAAGATTTTGTTCAAACGGCCGCGGAGGAGCTGGAAACCGCAATAAAAAGAATCGGAAGTCAGTTTATTGCGGGTTTTGTGGCAGAACCTATTATTGGAGCCGCGGGAGCAGCGATTACTCCTCCTTCTGGATATTATGAGAGATTGAAAGAGGTGTGCCGCTCACACGGTGTGCTGTTTATTGCGGATGAAGTGATGACAGGGCTCGGGAGAACTGGAAGGATGCTTGCGACAGAGCATTGGCATACCGTTCCTGATATCGCTGTGCTTGGAAAGGGACTCGGTGCCGGGTACGCGCCTATTGCAGCTGCAGTTATATCTGATACAATCCTCCGAACGATCAAACAAGGATCGGGTGTTATTATGAGCGGTCACACCTACAGTGCTCATCCCTATTCAGCCAAAGCCGCTCTTGAGGTTTTGCGTTATGTTATCAGACACGGCTTGATCAAGCAGTCTGAAGAAAAGGGCTTCAAGCTGAAAAAGAAACTGGAAGAGATGATGCATCGGAGCGGCATCATTGGGGATGTCCGCGGCAAAGGACTGCTTTTAGGCGTTGAATTTGTGGCTGATAAAAAGACAAAGCGAGTGTTTCCGCAAGATCGGTCGATGACCCAGCGTATCATCAGCGAAGCAAAAAAACTCGGGCTCATTGTCTATCCTGCCAAGGCTGGAATCGACAGCGGGGAAGGAGATGCCGTAATCATCGCTCCTCCATTCACAATATCAGACGAAGAGATGGAAGAGCTTATATCAACTTTTTCGGAAACAGTTGCAGAAGTTGAAAAAAACTGAAAAGGGATTGAAATCAATATGTCACCATTTCAAAAAACAATCAGCATTGAATCGGCAATTGCAGACGTGTGTGATGGGTCGGTCCTTATGTTTGGCGGCTTCGGTGGAGTCGGCTCTCCGCCTTCTTTGATTGAAGCGATATTGGACAGCGGTGTAAAAGAATTAACTGTCATTTGCAATGATGCCGGATTCCCGGGAATTGGGATTGGACCGCTTATTGTCAATAAGAGAGTCAAGACGCTGATTGCATCGCATATCGGTTCAAATCCTGTAGCCGGAAAACAGATGACAGACGGCACATTAGAGGTTCGATTTTCGCCTCAGGGCACGCTCGCAGAACGGATTCGCGCCGGTGGATCCGGTCTTGGCGGCATTTTGACCGATATCGGCATTGATAATCAAATGGTTTGTGAGAAAAAAGAGATTGTGTCTGTAGCGGGGAAGCAATACTTGGTTGAAGAAGCGCTGACGGCTGATTTTGCCTTCATCAATGCCTGCATTGCAGATGAATTCGGCAACTTAACGTATGACAAAACAGCGCGCAACATGAATCCGCTTATGGCAATGGCCGCCAAAAGAACCTTTGCCGAGGCTGAGACGATTGTGCCGATGGGAAATATGGCAGAAGAAATGATTGTAACGCCCGGGGTTTTTGTTGAGGGGGTTGTGAGAAGTGAAGGGGTGAGGTGGAAATGGGCTTGGGAGTAACAGAAAGAGAGCAGATCGCCAGACGGGCTGCTTCTGAAATCAAGCCAGGCATGATCGTGAATCTTGGTATCGGCATCCCTTCCTTGGTGCCGAACTTTTTGCCGACTGATATGCAGGTTATGCTGCAGGCGGAAAACGGTGTACTCGGAATTGGCGAAAGTCCCGAAAAAGGGAATGAGGATGAAAATTTATGCAACGCTGCGGGATTCCCTGTCCGTGCTGTAAAGGGAGCATCTTACTTTGATACAACAATGTCCTTTGCCATGATCAGAAGAGGCATGATTGACATTACGATTTTAGGCGCCCTGCAGGTAAGCCAGTCGGGAGACCTTGCGAATTGGCTTGTACCCGGTAAAAAGGTGCCAGGCATGGGCGGTGCGATGGAGCTCGCCCAAAAAGCGAAAAAAGTGGTTGTCGTCATGAGCCACACTGATCAAAAAGGGAGGCCCAAATTAACAGAAGCCTGCACCCTTCCGTTAACAGCAGCAGGCTGTGTAGATATGATCATTACTGAAAAAGCAGTTCTTACAGTTGGCCAGAATCATTTTAATTTAAAAGAACTGATGAATGGCTCAACAATTGACGAGGTGATCGGGTTGACCGACGCTGAAATAATAGTGGATATGCCTTTTTCTTAATAAGGGGGAGTGATGATGCAGGACATTGAAAGAAAAGTAATTGAATGGCTAGATCAGAATTCAGCCAAAGCCATTCGTCTTTTGAAAAGGCTGGTTGGAGAAAAAAGCACACTCGGCAAGGAATTTAACGCGCAGGCAGTAGTCCTTGAAAAGCTCCGGCAATTTCATATGGACATTGATGTGTGGGAGCCGAGCCTAAAGCAATTAAAACAGCATCCCTATTTTATATCAGACAGGACGGACTTTCATGAGAGCCCGAACATTGTTGCTAAAAAAGCGGGAGAGGGCGGGGGACGATCTCTGATATTAAACGGGCATATCGATGTTGTGCCAGAAGGAAATTTGAAGGAGTGGAAGTATGAACCGTTTCAAGCTGCTGAAGTAAATGGTAAAATTTACGGCCGCGGCTCCACTGATATGAAGGGAGGCAATACAGCCCTTCTATTTGCATTAGAAGCTCTGCACGCCTGCGATGTCAAACTGAAAGGCGATGTATTGTTTCAGAGTGTTATAGATGAAGAGTGCGGCGGCGCCGGAACACTTTCTGCCATTATGAGAGGCTATCGTGCGGATGGGGCGTTAATTCCGGAACCGACCAATATGAAGCTTTTCATTAAACAGCAGGGCTCGATGTGGTTTCGGATCACGGTTAAAGGATTAGCGGCACACGGAGGCACACGTTATGATGGTGTCAGCGCCATTGAAAAAAGCATGCATGTCATTACAGCCATTCAAGAGCTTGAAAAAGTCCGCAACGCAAGAATCTCTGACCCGCTGTATGATCATATTCCAATCCCGGTTCCAATCAATATTGGCACCATCTCAGGCGGAACATGGCCGTCCTCGGTAGCAGACCGCGTCGTCATAGAAGGAAGATGCGGAATTGCTCCTCATGAAAAGCCTGAAGCCGTAAAAATTGAATTGGAAAACTGGCTGAAAGATTTACAATACCATGATGAATGGTTTAAACGTCATCCAATTCAAGTGGAATGGTTCGGGGCTCAATGGCTGCCGAATGATTTGCCTGATGACCATCCTTTACTATCAGTCTTGCAATCAGCCTATCAAAAAATGAAACAAACAGAGCCGATCATCGAAGCGTCGCCTTGGGGAACAGACGGCGGCCTTTTGTATCATGCGGGAGATACTCCTGTTATCGTTTTTGGACCGGGAGAGACGAAAACGGCACATCAGGCAAACGAGTATATCGAGGTTGAAGCCATGTTAGAATCAGCTAAAATTATAGCTCTTTTTGTGATGGATTGGTGCGGGCTTCATACAGACGGGGAGGATGCTGATGATCAAAACGGTAAAGAATAGCGGTGTCACGGCTGTCATAGACAATGACCGTTTTAATAAACGAATTAGAGTCATTCGTTATGAAGGCGCTATTCAAGAAGCCTTGACTGATATTATGACAGCGGCCGAAGAGGAGGGTGCCGAAAAAATTATTGTGTACACCAAGCAGCATGACGAGGCGGAGCTGGCTAAACAATTGTTTACGCCAGAGGGCTTTCTCGAAGGCTACTATCTCGGCCATCGCGCTTCCGTCATGGTCCGTTATCTCACAGAAAAACGAAGACAAACAGATACCTATTTAGCCGAACAGGAAATGATAGAGCTATTATATAAAACAAAGCCTCAGCCACAAATCGAAATCAAGTCTCCTTTTACAATGAGAAAAGCAGAAACAAACGATATGTATCAGTTATCTATGCTGTATAAAAAAGTATTCCGCACGTATCCGGCTCCTGTGTTTGATCCTGCCTATATTGAAAAGACAATGAATGAGCATACGCTTTATTATGTCATGCTTGAAGATGACCGTCTGATCGGCGCGGCAAGCGCAGATATCAATCCTGAGCTGGGTCATGCCGAAATGACAGACTGCGCCGTGCTTCCGGATTATCGGGGCCGTTCGCTGACTAGTATTTTAATAGATGTATTAGAAAAAGAAATGATAAAGCAAGATATCTTTCAAGTATTTTCACTCGCCCGCGCTGCGTCTTTCGGAATGAATGCTGTCCTGTATCATTCCGGGTATCAGTATAGCGGAAGGCTGATCAATAATTGTTATATAGGAGAAGGGCTCGAAAATATGAATATCTGGTGCAAACGCCTGTAAGTCAAAAAGAAATGTACGAGGAGGAATTTCATTTGACAAACAAATGGTATAAACCGAAACGGCATTGGAAGGAGATAGAGCTATGGAAGGATGTTCCGGAAGAAAAATGGAATGATTGGCTGTGGCAGCTGACCCATACTGTAAGAACCTTAGATGACTTGAAAAAAGTGATTAACCTGACCGAAGAAGAAGAAGAAGGCGTCAGAATTTCTACCAAAACGATCCCCTTGAATATCACACCCTACTATGCTTCCTTAATGGATCCCGACAACCCGAGATGCCCGATACGAATGCAGTCTGTGCCGCTCTCTGAAGAGATGCACAAAACAAAATACGACCAGGAAGACCCGCTTCATGAGGATGAAGACTCTCCGGTACCCGGCCTGACACACCGTTATCCCGACCGAGTCCTGTTCCTTGTCACGAACCAATGCTCCATGTATTGCCGCTACTGCACAAGGAGGCGTTTTTCCGGTCAAATCGGAATGGGTGTCCCTAAAAAGCAGCTTGATGCCGCGATCGCCTACATTCGGGAGACACCCGAGATCCGGGACTGCCTGATTTCAGGCGGGGACGGGTTGCTGATCAATGATCAAATTTTAGAATACATTTTAAAAGAGCTGCGCAGTATTCCGCATCTGGAAATTATCAGAATCGGTACAAGAGCGCCTGTCGTTTTTCCTCAGCGAATCACCGATCAACTGTGCGATATCTTAAAGAAATATCATCCGGTCTGGCTGAACACCCATTTCAACACAAGCATCGAAATGACGGAGGAATCCGTTGAGGCTTGCGAAAAGCTGGTGAACGCAGGGGTACCGGTCGGAAATCAGGCCGTCGTGTTAGCAGGCATTAATGATTCGGTAACCATTATGAAAAAGCTTATGCATGACTTGGTGAAAATCAGAGTCCGTCCCTATTATATATATCAATGTGATCTGTCAGAAGGCATCGGACATTTCAGAGCTCCAGTTTCAAAAGGGCTGGAGATTATTGAAGGGCTGCGAGGTCATACTTCAGGTTACGCGGTTCCTACCTTTGTCGTTGACGCACCAGGCGGCGGGGGGAAAATCGCCCTGCAGCCAAACTACGTGTTGTCGCAAAGCCCTGACAAAATCATCTTGAGAAATTTTGAAGGAGTCATTACCTCTTATCCGGAACCCGAAAATTATATCCCTAACCAGGCTGACGCCTATTTTGAGTCTGTTTTTCCTGAAACCGCTGACAAAAAAGAACCAATTGGACTGAGTGCCATTTTTGCTGACAAAGAGATTTCTTTTACACCGGATAACGTGGTCAGAATCAAAAGGAGAGAAGCATATACAGCGAATCCGGGGCATGAAACATTAAAGGACCGGCGGGAGAAAAGAGACCAGTTAAAGAAAAAGAAATTTTTAGCCCAGCAGAAAAAAGAAAAAGAGGTAGAAAGCGGAGGAGATTCTTCATGAAGTCATGCGAATGGTGCGGCGAGCCTGAGGCGCTGCCTGGTACGAATACAGTTTATTGGGAGCTTCCTGACGGTACAAGAGCCATAGAGCTGACAAACACCCCCGCGATAATTTGTTCTTCCTGCGGAATGGCCTACCAAGAGGATTCGACGATAAAGGATATTGAGGATCAGCTGTTTTTAATCAACACAAAAAAACTCCCTGAGAGTCTGACGTATCAACAGCTCATGGAAACAGAAAGGATATTAAAACGCAACTATTTTGATTTCTCCTGAATGATGTTTCGTTATTCTTTTGTTGTAATTTTACACTTGCACTGTATAATAGAACAACAAAAGACAGACACCAGGAGGGGAAACCCATGAAATCCTTTTATCACTATTTATTGAAATACAGACATCCTAAGCCGCAGGACAGCATCAGCGAGTTTGCCAATCAGGCGTATGAGGATCACGGCTTCCCAAAAACATCAACCGATTATCACGAAATCAGCTCCTATTTGGAGCTGAATGTTGATTATCTGGACACGATGGCGACGTTTGATGAAGCTTGGGAAAAATACGAGGCCGAGGTGCACGGCAAATAACCGCATGTTTGAATCCGCAGAGCCACTGCGGATTTTTTTCTGCACATACATATACCATAATTGGATATTTCCTATGGTTTTCATGCCCATGCGAATTGGTGAAACCCAGCATACGATAGCGTATCAGAAATGTTGCGGCGAGGGGGAGACACCATGAAGCAAAATAAACCGAAATTCCAAGTAGGGGATATCGTAGTCGTCATTATGTATGGGACAGTCGGCACAATCACAAAAGTACACCAAATCGATAAGCACTATCTTTATGAAGTAAACCACAATGAAGTCTTATATTTTGAATCATCCATTCAATTATATAAAGATTATGAAGGCGTCATTGTCGATATGGAAAAACTTGATATTGAATATGAATTCCTCATTGGAGATGTCGTTTATGTAAAAGATTATGGAAAAGAACTCTTTCGCATTATCGGCCACAGAACCGAAATTTGGAGGTATTTGGAAGATGGCTGGGAAGATATTATTTATGAGCTAACTCGTTTAAAGGATGGAGAGTGGCTTGAAACGGAGGAAGAGGATCTCACGCTGGTTCTCAGAAAGTATGAAATGGACCAGTTTGTGCATCAGCTTTTGTTTGTCCACTATGTCGGAGAAACTGCCCATGAGATCGGTGAAGATATTGTACCGTCTGCTCTTCTTCAGTTTGAAGGCGAAGATGAAGATCAAGATACCCTGCGCATCCTGGCTGTATCAATTGTTGATGAGCTTTTGGATATTTACAACGACTACAAAATTCTGTACGAAATGTTTAAAGATGAAGAATATAAAGATATGATGATGTTTGTGCTGGAAAGCTTAAAAGAACATTTCAGTTAGTTTGTGAACAAGCGGATGATGACATATAAAAAATAAGGCAGACAGCCCCACATCATGACATGCGTCATACCTCTGAGCGTTTTTTCCATCACCTTATCGAATCTTTCTCCGTCCAGTGCTTCCATCATTTTAGCGATCATAAGTCAGCCTCCTATGGCTTGTTTTTTTATTCAATGTATATGAATAAAAGAATTGTTTAGAACACCGGGTATAATTCATCCCGTTTTTTCATAAAACATAAAAAAGGAGGCGGTACGGTTATGAAAGAAATAGATCTTGTGATTGACACGGAAGAAATCGCTGAATTTTTTTACAGAGAGCTTGCAAGACGGGGCTACATACCGAGTGAAGATGAGCTGTTTGAAATCGCCGATATTACCTTTGATTATCTGATAGAAAAATGTATGATAGATGAAGAGCTGGATGAAGATTGTTAAGGCTTGAAACCGGAGCGGCCAGCTCCGGTTTTTTATTCGGCTGATAGGAATGTTAAGAACTAAAGGAGGGAAAATCTTGTACAAGCCAGTCAGTCTGTTTCTTCTCTTTCTTTTTTTAGCCGCGGTTATTCATACAAATGCTGTTCAATCAGCAGATGAAATGATCAGTAAGGCAGCCGCAGCTATCCGTCAGCCTTGGCTGAATGATGTGATGATTTGGATGACTCATCTTGGGGCTACTTCCTTTTTACTGCCTCTTATCGTAGTCATTGGGGCAGGGCTGTTTTTTTACAAAAGAACCTGGGCCGGTCTTTTAATGCTTTTCATATTCGGTGCTGATCGTCTATTAAACAAAATATTAAAAGAGTGGATCGAACGGGCAAGGCCCGACTTTGAACCGCTCGTTCATGAGTCGTCCTTCAGCTTTCCGAGCGGCCACTCCATGAACGCTGCTTGTGTTTATCCTGTAATCGCCTACTTTTTAGTGAAACACCTCCCGTTTTTGTCAAAGCATAAAAAAGCGGTATACATAATCGCCGGTACTGTGGTTATTTTGGTTGGTGCCAGCAGAGTCTACCTTGGCGTGCATTTTTTAACTGACGTTTTAGGAGGCTTCAGTCTCGGCCTGCTGCTGTTTTTCCTCATGAAAGGTTTTGACGAAAAGTTTCATTCGTTTCGACAAAAGTAGAGAGAGGAAAAAGAGGGCGAAACGCCAATATGTTATAGAAATAAAAGGGAGGGATCTTGATGATGTTATCCGTGTTTAAAAAGAAGTCTTGTTCTTACGATGTGACAATATTTCAAACACCCCGGTTTGGTGAAAAAAAAGGCTACAGAGCCGTCTATCGAACTGAACTGAACGGGAGCAATCATCAAGACGTGCTAAAAAGAGTATTCTCTCTGTTTAATGTATTCGATACGGTTCCAAGTGATTATGATGCGAGATTTATGGCCACAGGGGATGTGATTTTGATTGATGAAGGCAGAAAAGGGAAAACATATTATAAACTGCTTCCCGCCGGATGGAGGAAAATCAATCGTCTGATTGTGCAAACAACATAACGAAAGAAAACTGCGGACATCCGCAGTTTTCTGTTTTTTAAGGTTTTCGTTTGGCCGCGGAATACTCTTTTTCGTGCGCCTCTTCAGCCGCGATAACGTCTTTAGCAGGTATGTGGTTGTTCTTTTTTTGTCCGGTAATTCGGTTGCGCTGTTTTTTACCCATGTTTCATCCCTCCTTTTGCCGTTAGGTTCTCATATCAGCGGCGCAATTATCCCGATTTTCTCTAAGGCGCCTAAAAATACCCCGGATCATTTTCTTTTTTCGGAACATTCCTTTATAATCAATGCTGAAGTTTGTCTCATCATGACATCCGTTGTAAAATGAACGGACTGCTTGTTAATTTTGGTTTATAGGAGGATATGAGATGAGTGTACATATCGGTGCGGAAAAAGGACAAATTGCAGATACGGTGCTTTTGCCGGGAGACCCTCTCAGAGCAAAATTTATCGCTGAAACGTATCTTGAAAATGTGGAATGCTATAATGAAGTCAGAGGCATGTATGGATTTACAGGTACATATAAAGGCAAAAAAATCTCTGTGCAGGGCACGGGCATGGGTGTTCCGTCCATTTCAATTTACGTCAATGAATTAATCCAAAGCTATGATGTGCAAAATTTAATAAGAGTAGGCTCTTGCGGCGCCATCCGTAAAGATGTCAAAGTGCGCGACGTCATTTTGGCTATGACTTCTTCCACTGATTCACAAATGAACAGAGTCGCTTTTGGAAGTATCGATTTCGCGCCTAACGCAGATTTCGAGCTTTTGAAAAATGCCTATGACGCCGCTAAGGATAAAGGCGTACCGGTGACGGTAGGCAGTGTATTTACTGCTGACCAGTTCTACAATGACGATTCTCAAATTGAAAAGCTTGCCAACTACGGTGTGCTCGGCGTAGAGATGGAAACAACCGCTTTGTATACATTGGCAGCGAAGCATGGAAGAAAAGCGCTGTCGATCCTGACGGTGAGCGATCACGTATTAACAGGAGAAGAAACAACGGCGGAAGAGCGTCAAACCACTTTTCATGATATGATAGAAGTAGCTTTACATTCTGTATCACAATAAAATAAACCAAGAGGCGTGCTGGGTGCCGGCAGCCTCTTCTTTATGGATACGGAAACGATTGATAAAAGGAAGGTAATGTGATGATGAAAAAGCCCGGTAAATGGTTTTCACTGGCTGCCGCTTTGAGTGTGACGGCAATTGTAGGAGCCGGCTGCAGCATGTCAAACGGAGATGCTCAAAAGGATACGAAAACCACCGCAGAATCAAAACAGACAGAAGAAAAAACAGCTGACAGCAAAAAAACAAATACGCAGGACAGTGAGTTCTTATTGGAAAGCAAGTTTTTCAATAACATTAAAAAAGTGGACGGTTTGGAAACCATTCAAAATCCAAAAAATATCCTCGCCCTTGTCAATAAGCAATACGCACTGCCAGGAGACTATGAACCTAGCGATCTAGTTATCCCTGATGTCGAGTTTTCTTTTGAAGAAAAAATTCAAAAGCGATACATCAGAAAAGAAGCAGCAGACGCATTAAAAACGATGTTTGACGCCGCGAAAAAGGATGGCTATGAGCTGGCAGCCGTGTCAGGATACCGCTCGTATGACAGACAGCAGGCTATCTTTAAAAATGAAGTTAGCCTAAAAGGGGAAAAGAAAGCAAGAGAAGCAGTCGCATATCCTGGTGAAAGCGAGCATCAAACAGGGCTTGCAATGGATATTTCCAGCCGAAGCAATGGTTTTGAGCTAAATGAAGCGTTCGGCAGCACCGAAGACGGAAAATGGGTGCAGAACAATGCATATAAATACGGTTTTATCATTCGCTACCCTAAAAACAAAGAAAACATCACAAAGTACGAATACGAACCATGGCACTTGCGTTATGTAGGCAAAAAGGCTGCAAAGGTCATCCATGATCATGACTTAACATTAGAAGAATACTTTGAAAAAGTGAAGAAGATATAAAATAAAAAACCCGCTTATCATTGGATAAGCGGGTTTTTCCATTAAAAAAAGAATAAACCGGCGA
Organism: Bacillus sp. LBG-1-113; assembly: GCF_020708615.1. NCBI lineage: Bacteria > Bacillati > Bacillota > Bacilli > Caryophanales > Bacillaceae > Bacillus > Bacillus sp. LBG-1-113. The sequence continues at coordinate 828,319 of NZ_JAJFDG010000001.1, forward strand.
GCGCCACACCTGCAATCAGCCCAAGGCCAATACCGTACGCGGCTCCATATCCATATCCGTAGCCGCCCCAATATCCATAGCCAAATCCGCCTCTGGGGCCACCTGAAGTAACTGGAGCAATAAAAACTTTACTGTTGGTGACCCGTGTAATTCTGCCCACGTGGACTCTGCCGTTTCTTTCTGTAATTCTAGCAACTTTTCCTTGGTGCTGGCGGCAAAGATGATAGTATTTTTCCAATACAATTCCCTCCTAATCCGTCTTTCTATCAGCTTATGAAAGATAGATAAAAAAGGTTGGACGAAAAGAGGGGGGGATGCGCCGTTTTACTTGTATGCGATAAAGATACAATGACCCATATACTCGCTGTATGCCTGCATGAGGTCATAGTGGGACTGAAGCGTATCGTAGTAGATAGGATCAATTGCATGCGATACATCCATTTCTGTAGTCGGTTCAAATTCCATATCTTCCGGCAAAAGGGTGATCGTTTCTGTTTTCTGAAATCCATGGGAACGAATCGATTCCATCCACTCCAATTCGTCATAAAGCTTTGTAAAACCGTAAAAGTCCATCATTTGCTTCTTTTCGCGCGGAGGCATCGGTTTTTTGAGCGCCGCTTCAATACCGATCAGCATTCCGCCCGGCTTCAATACTCTATTAATTTCTTGAAGGGAGGATGTCACATGGGAAAAACTGAGGACGGATTCGGACAGGACGCAGGAAAAGACCGCTGAAGAAAACGGGAGACGTTCCAGCTCTCCAAGATATGCAGGGATTGCCAGCCCTTCATTTGCAAATCTTTTTTTGGCCTTCTCAAGCATGACAGGGTCTTTATCAATGACTGTGACAGGATAAAGCAAATGTCCTAAATAAGCCGCAGTTTGCCCCGTTCCGCATCCGGCATCAAGAATCGGCTGGTCAGGCGGAGGCGCGGCTTTTTGCAATACGGCTTTTGAAAAAGCAAGCCCGCCTGGATGTGCACCAGAGACACCGAATAAGGACAGCATTTCTAAATATCGGCTCAAAATGGTATCCTCCTTTTTCGTTATTATATGTCGTGAAAAGGTATAGGTTTATGAAACGCTAAAGAAGGGCACTATCTCTATATTTTCTGCTCCGAGTTGACGAATAGGAAATCGTCCATGATAATAATGTAAGAAGAAAAAGGTGGTGTTTAATTGAAACGGCAATTGAAACTGTTTTTTGTTGTGCTGATCACTGCGGTTGTCGCTTCGGCGCTGACTTTATTTATTACGGGCAATTCAAGCATTCTGGGCCAGAAATCAACAAGCACAGGAGACAGTAAGTTCGATAAATTAAATAAAGCGTATGAGCAAATCAAAAGTGATTATTACAAGGAAACAAATGATGACAAATTAGTAGATGGAGCAATTAAAGGAATGATTGAGTCTCTGGACGATCCTTACTCTACATATATGGATCAAGAGGAAGGAAAATCATTCGAAGAAAGCATTTCTGCATCCTTTGAAGGAATAGGAGCGCAAGTAGAGGAAAAAGACGGTGAAATCCTTATTGTTGCGCCAATCAAAGGATCACCTGCTGAAAAAGCCGGCGTCAAACCGAAGGATCAAATCCTGAAGGTAAACGGTAAAAGCGTAAAAGGCATGAATGTAAATGAAGCTGTCGCTTTAATCCGCGGCAAAAAGGGAACAAAAGTGAAACTTGACCTGAACAGAGCGGGAGTGGGAGAAATTGATCTTTCCATTCAGCGCGATACGATTCCTGTTGAGACTGTCTATTCTGAGATGAAAGACAACAGCATCGGTGAGATCCAAATCACTTCTTTCTCAGAAACAACTGCTAAAGAGCTGACAAATGCGATTGACAGTTTAGAGAAAAAAGGTGCCAAAGGCTATATTTTAGACTTGAGGGGCAACCCGGGCGGATTAATGGACCAGGCGATTACAATGAGCAATCTGTTTATTGATAAAGGGAAAAATATTATGCAGGTTGAGTACAAAAACGGCTCAAAAGAAGTCATGAAAGCAGAAAAAGAACGAAAAGTCACCAAGCCGACTGTCGTTTTAGTAAATGACGGAACAGCGAGCGCTGCAGAAATCATGGCCGCTGCCCTTCATGAATCATCAGGCATTCCGTTAATTGGAGAAACCACATTCGGAAAAGGCACAGTGCAAACCGCAAAAGAGTATGAGGATGGTTCAACAGTCAAACTGACAATGGCCAAATGGCTGACTGCTGACGGTGAATGGATCCATAAAAAAGGCATCAAACCGCAAGTGAAAGCAGAGCTTCCTGATTATGCGAAGCTTCCATATTTGGACGCTGATAAAACGTACAAATCGGGCAATACAGGTACTGAAGTCAAAGTCGCTCAGCAAATGCTGAAAGCACTTGGCTATCAGGTAAAGGTAAACAGTGCGTATGATCAAGATTTTGTATCAGTCATCAAACAGTTCCAGAAAAAAGAGAACCTGAAAGAAACAGGCGTGCTGACTGGCAATACTACAACAAAACTAATGACAGAACTTCAACAAAAGCTGTCAAATAATGATACGCAAATGAAAAAAGCAATTGAAACGCTGAAAAAAGAAATGTAAAAAGCCATACGCGGCTACCGCGTATGGCTTTTTTTAAGCACCCTTCTGGTTCGAATTCGGTTCAGTTTTTTTACCAAATAAACCTTCTTTGACTGGATTTGAACCTGCTCTTTTTACAAACAGCGGATTGAGAATGACTACAGCGATGATATTGGCGGACAATCCCCAGAAACCTTCATAAATGCCGTGTGCGGATTGCGTGATATACACAATAAACGTAACCGCAAGGCCGGCTAATAATCCGATCACTGTCGCCTCTCTCGTTTGGTTCTTCCAGAATAAGCTGACGGCAATCGCCGGGAAGATCTGCACCATGCCGGAAACGCCTAAAAGCTGAAGTGTCACTAAGGCAGTTGGGAACAGCATTCCAAATAGAAGAGCAAGACCGATCACGACAAACACCATGGAACGTGTAATAAGGGTCAGTTTGCTTTGTGACACATTTGGATGGATCAAGTCACGGTATAAGTTATTGGCAAATAAATTCGACGCTCCGATAGCCATGATCGAACAAGGGATCAATGAGGCAAGGGCGATAGTGGCATAGGCAAAACCTTGTGCCACGCCGCCGTAAGACGTCTGAATCAGATGCAGCAGCGCCAGTCTTGGATTTGTATCTTCCGGCAGCACAAGAAAAGCGATAAAACCAAGGAAAATAACTAAGATTAAAACGATGTTATAAAGCGGCAAAAACATGCTGTTTTTTCTAACTGCATCGGCACTTTTCGCCGTAAATACACCTGTAGCGGCATGCGCCCACATAAAAAGTGCCAAGGCGGATACAATAGATGCTGTAATAAACCAAGGGATGCCTTTTGGGCCTTCTGTCGGTATCGTCAGCATTTGCGGCGCTTCCTTCACCAATGTATCAATCATCGGCGTCCAGCCGTTGAAATGAATAAGCGGGAGTGAAACGACCATAAACAGCATAATCACCCATACTAATATATCTTTAATAATGGCTGTATAAGTTGGCCCTTTAATCCCGCTGAAAAACGTGTAAAGAGCAACAAGGATGAATGAGATAATGACAACGAACTTTACGTTGATATAGCCGGTGCCTGCAACCTGAAGCGTATCTTGAATTCCGCTAAGCTGAAGACAGATATACGGGATAAGCATCAGGACCCCGACAATTGCTACGAGACTTGCCAACAGCTTACTGTCAAAACGTTCCCGCGCATAATCTGCGAGAGTTGTTAATTTGTGAATTTTCGCAACATTCCAAAGCTTCGGCAGGAAGAAATAGGCGATAAAATAAGCCAATACGGAGTAAGGAATGGCAAAAAACGCAACACTTCCGCCTGTGTAAGCCGTACTGGTCAGGCCTAAGAAAGTATATGCCGTGTAAAGGTCAGCGCCTACTAAAAACCAAACGAGAAGGCCGCCAAAACGTCTGCCGCCGACAGACCATTCTTCCACCGAGGTTCGCGATGATTTGTCTCTCCCGGCGAGAAATCCGATACAGACAACAGTTAATACGATAATAGCCGTAATCATAAGTGCAGTGAGATTTCCTTGCATCATTCAATTCCTCCATCTTTTCTTTGCACCAGGTAAATGCCAAATGAACATACCGGCGTAATAATAATCCACAGCAGCAGCCAAAAGTGGAAAAAAGGAAGGCCGAAAATAATCGGTTCAATTCGATTCACAAGCGGCAAAAGCGCAAGCTGAACGAATGGTAAAATGATGAGTATAACAATAAGTGCTTTTTTAACCATTTACTTTCCTCCTGAAACATGATAATGCTCACTATAATAGCAGTTGTAAGATAAGATCACAAGATAATTATTAGAAAAAAATGATTTTTTCAATTATTTAATTAAATCACATGGTTTGCATCCTGCACAATATAGGTTTAAAATAATAAATATCTCGAAATCAAGATAATTGAGGAGTGAAGAGATGATAACAGAAGGATTGCACCATGTCACAGCATTTGCCAGAGATCCGCAAGAAAATTTGCGATTTTATACTGAAGTGCTCGGGCTTCGGCTTGTCAAAAAAACAGTGAATTTCGATGACCCGGGAACATATCATTTTTACTTTGGGAATCAAAATGGAGATCCAGGGACCATTATTACCTTTTTCCCGTTTCAAGGAAGCGGGCAGGGGACGGTGGGGAAAGGCCAAGCCGGCCGGATTTACTTTTCAGTTCCTAAAGGCTCTCTGGCTTTCTGGAAGGAACGCCTTCAAAATAATGGGTTGAATGCAGAGGAGAAAATGCTATGCGGGGAACAGGCGCTTATCTTTGATGATACGGAAGACCTTCCGTTAGCGATCATGGAAGACGGCGATAGCGAAAAAAGCGAGTGGACACCTGACGGCATTTCAGAACATGAAGCCATCACCGGGATGAAAGGCGTGCTGCTGTACTCCTATGATCCGCAGGCGACGATTCAATTGTTAGTGGAAAGCTTCGGATACAGCAAAGTGGCGGAAGAAGATCAGATCGTTAGACTGAAATCCGCAGCGGCTGTCGGAAACGTGATCGACGTTCATTTGCAGCCGGAAAAAAGAGGCGTCGGCGGTTATGGAACAGTTCATCATATAGCGTTTCGGACAACGAGTGAGGAGCAGGCCAATTGGCAGCCGGTGATTGCTGAAAAACATCTCCCTTCATCAGAAATTCTTGACAGGGAGTATTTCACATCAATTTATTTCAGGGAAAAAGGCGGCATCTTATTTGAGATTGCCACAGATGAACCAGGCTTTATGACAGATGAAACGTTTGATGAGCTGGGCACATCATTAAAGCTGCCCGAATGGCTGGAGCAACACCGCAAACAAATTACAGATATTTTGCCTGAATTGTAGGAGGGGACATGATGAAGCATATTTTTGAAAAAGGAACATCTGACAACGTCTTACTGCTGTTACATGGAACCGGAGGAAATGAGCATGATCTCCTTTCATTGGGACGTTTTATAGATCCGGATGCTCATTTGCTCGGTGTCAGGGGATCAGTGCTCGAAAATGGAATGCCGCGCTTTTTCAAACGCCTCAGCGAAGGTGTATTTGATGAAAAGGATCTCGTTGAGCGGACAAAAGAATTGAAAGATTTTATCGACGAGGCGGCACAAACGCATCAATTTGACCGGAGCCGAGTGATTGCAGTCGGCTACTCAAACGGCGCAAATATCGCGGCAAGCCTGCTTTTTCATTATGCGAATGTTTTAAAGGGGGCTATTCTGCATCATCCTATGGTGCCGATACGGGGGCTCAAGCTTCCCGATATGACAGGGCTTCCTGTTTTCATTGGGGCCGGGAAATATGATCCGCTCTGCACAAAGGAAGAATCGGAAGAGCTCCATCGCTGTTTGCTTGACAGCGGGGCATCTGCTTCAGTTTTTTGGCAGGATGGGGGCCATCAGCTCACACAGTATGAAGCTGAACAGGCTCGCCAATGGTACAAAGATACGTTTCAATAAAAAAACCTTAGTCCGTGTATATCCGGACTAAGGTTTTTCTTAGATTTACAGCCAAGTTGACACTTTTGTTAGAGGCAAGCGGTTGCTTTGATGTGCAGGTTTCACTGCTTTACCGATAGAAATAAGCATAACCGGAACATAGCGCTCGCTGATATCAAATTCCTTTTGGAACTGCTCCTTATTAAATCCTCCGATTGCGCAGGTGTCATAGCCTTTCGCTTTTGCGGCAATCATAAGCTGCATAGCAGCCAATGAAGCATTTAAGAAAGCAGAATCGCGTGCGAACTGTTCACTTTGGTAAGCACCGTTAATTTGGCCCAGCAGCGTTTGTTTGATTTCATCCGTGATGAAACCTTGGTTTGCCAATTCAGCGTAAACGTCTTCACCGTTTTCATTCGCTTTTAAATCGCCTAAAATGGCAACAACAGCAGATGATTCAACAATTTGCTTTTGGTTATATGCTACAGGCAGAAGAGCCGCTTTTGATTCATCGCTGTGGAATACTGTAAAATGCCAGTGCTGCAGGTTCCATGCAGAAGGCGCTTTAGTCGCGAGCTCCAAAAGTTCAGTCAGTTCCTCTTTAGAGATCGGGGCATTCGTATCATATTCCTTAACAGATGCCCGTGCTTGCAAAATGTCCAGAGTATCAGTCATAATGTTTCCTCCTTCGGGTAAACGTGGTATGATAATAGAAAAGTTAGAAGCTTACTAAATGTAACTTGAAAGATCATTTTAATGGATCAGTGAATACTTGTCAAACAATAGATGAAGGGATGAAGACTAGTGGGAAATACAATGTGCCCTAAAATGGAGTCAGCTTTCTCATTGCTGGGAAAACGATGGAACGGTCTGATCATCCATGTACTAATGGATGGGCCGAAACGATTTAAAGAGATAACGGAAACCATACCGATGATCAGCCAAAAAATGCTGGCAGAGCGCCTTAAAGAGCTAGAGCAAAACGAAATTGTAGAACGCCGGGTTCTTCCCGAGACACCGGTAAAAGTGATCTACACGCTGACTGAAAAAGGAACAGCGCTGGAAGCTGTATTTCAAGAAATGCAAGCGTGGGCCGATCAATTTTGTGAGCCTGGTGTCACAGTATGCGAAGAAGAGAAATAATGGAAGGGAACAGAAAAGGGTTTGTTTCAGTGAGAAAGTCATGTAAGTGGGTCATACCGTTTACATGACTTTTTATTTTAGGCCATGATGTGTATCAGCTTTTATTTTACATGGATAAAAAGAGATGTTAGGAGGAATTCAACATACATAAATAGGAAGGGGTCCTTCCGTGAAAAAGTTACTAACAGCTATCCTGTTGTTAAATCAGCAAACCGGAACTCTATCTGCCTGAATTTTACATTTACGATCAAAACCCTGTCAGCTTTCATTGGAATTACATAGGCATTGAAACTGGATATAAAAAGGGAGACCCTAATTCTATCCACCAAATCTGGATCACTCCGTTATATTTTGTTTTGCTGGCTGTTTTCATTCTGGTTATTTCAGCTTTTTTGAAAAAGAAATAATAAAAGAGAGGTCTTGAATAAGGATCTCTCTTTTTTATTTCAATGACTGGCCATTTTCTAAGTGTAAAGCAGATGAATACATTTCACCATTTTATAACTTGCCATTCAAAAACTGTGCTTCACCGAGCCCGAAACTCCAATCAGCATCACCGTTTTCTGTAATGGAAACCATTAGGTCTTCCGGGAAAATACCGCATTCTGCTTCTAGTTTTTCAGCCAGCAAGGCATATAATTTTTCTTTTTGGCTCTTTGTTCTTGTTTTACTTGTAATGCTGATGACGATCAAATCCTTGCTCCTATGAAACCCTAGTCCGGTATCGTGAATCACGAGCTCATTCTCGGGATGCTGGTGGACAATTTGATATCGGTCACTCTCCGGCACGCCAAATGCTTCTACCATTGCTTGATGAGCAGTGTCTAATAGTGCTTGTAATGCTTTTTGATCACGGCCTTCTATTAGATCGAAACGTAATAATGGCATTTGAATACCTCCTTTTGAGACACAGATTTTATCAGCCTGTTAACACATTGTTTTGTTATCGGAGCCAATTGATAGCTGAAAATTTGCTGGCTTGATAAAAAACATAACATATAACCAATAATTGATCAATATATAACCATTATATTATCTGTCAGCCTATAAAATCATAAATATTATTGACAATAGTTGATTAGAAGATTAGTGTGAAAATACTAGTTGATCAAAAGATGACAATCATATCGCCAAGGATTTTATTTCGGCAAAAAGTGAAAACGCTTTCTGATAAGCATCCTGTGCTATATCAGAAAACAAAAATGCAATGGAGGTTAGTCATGCCGGTTTTTATCGTTGCAACCGGGGTTCTTATTTTGTTATTTCTGATCATTAAAATGAAATTACATACGTTTGTATCTCTTATTGTCGTTTCATTTCTAGTGGTGATCGGCCTGGGAATGAATCTAAGCAAAATAGTACCTTCTTTAAAAGCGGGAATCGGCGGTCAGTTGGGACATTTAGCTTTAGTATTTGGGTTTGGTGCAATGCTTGGGAGACTTGTCTCAGACGCGGGAGGCGGTTATCGGATAGCCATTACACTGATTGACAAATTCGGAAGGAACAGAATACAGACAGCTGTGGTTATTGCTTCATTTATTGTTGGCATTGCTCTGTTTTTTGAAGTCGGCCTTGTTCTATTGATTCCTATTGTTTATGCCATAGGGAAAGAATTAAAGGTGCCTTTTCTCTATTTGGGAATCCCGATGGCTGCTCCGCTTATGGCGGACAGCAGTGTAAATCCGGGATTGATGGTGCTTGCGACCGGTGCGGGAAGCGTGATCGCATGTCACGTAAATGACGCAGGGTTTTGGATGATAAAGGAATTTTTCGGCTTGAGCACGAAGGAAACGTTTCAAACATGGACACTGCTCACAACGGTCCTCTCGGTAACAGGGCGGGGCTGAGTTTTATTGGCTGGATTATTTTTGTAACAATGCTTTATCAATAAAAATTAATGTAACAATAGCCTCTAGCCCAATCGTTTTCTTCCTGGATGAATACCTTACATATAGGCAGACATAAAGGAGGAAAAAGTCATGTACCCTCAACACTCGTATCTTCGCGGGAACCCAGGTCCGGCCGGATACCCGGAACGAAACCCTTTTTTGTTTGGCGCTCCTTTAGTCGGCGGTTTATTAGGCGGTTTTCTTGGGAGTGCTCTTTTTAATTATCCGCGTCCCTATGCGTATCCGCCTGTTCCCTACGGTTACGGAGGTGCACCGTACGGTCCAGTGCCGTATGGCGGAGGTTATCCCGGTTTCTATTAGAAAAAACGGCCTGCGCAGAAGCAGGCCGTTTTTTATCGCATTATTTCTACCTCGGACATATTGTAGTCCTGCTGTTTATAAAACATGACTTCCAACTGGCCGTCTTTATAAACGGCTTTCGTCCCTTTCCGCTTGACAAGGCAGGGAAGATTTACTTTTTTAGGATGGGTCGAACCTGGGAAATGTTCAATCAGTAATCTATGAGATGTATGTTTAATTTTGAGCTGTTCCAGCTGGCTTTCGGTTACTGCAACCTTTACAAACACATGGTCTGCTGTTTCGAATATATCTATATCAGGTTCGGTGCGCTGTGTTTTTTCTTTAGTCGGGAGGGGATCGCGAAATGGAAATTGAGCCGCGGAATCACTTCCGAACACACTTTCCATTACACTGTTTACATAATGCTCAACCTCTTTTGGATCAGCCTTTTTTAATGCTTCCTTGGAAAATTGATTGTGGAAAGGAAAGTATTTGTTCCACTCAAACATCTTCGTCACACCCTTTCTTCACGGACAAAATAGTATATGCCTGCTCGATCTTTCACGTGATATAATATAAGATGCTCTAAAGAAAGGCAGGGACAAAATATGCATCATTCAGAAACAAAAAAAGGCGTTCTTTACACAGCCGTTTCCTTTACCATGTGGGGGCTGTTTCCGCTCTATTGGAAGCTTCTTGAACAGCTGCCTGCACTTGATATTTTAGCTCACCGTATCATTTGGTCTTTTGTTTTTATGTGTATCGTGCTATTTTTCTTTCGTCAATGGAAAACGGGGTGGCATGAGCTGCGGTCTTTAAAAAAGAACGGAGGCATACTATCCTTATTTCTCGCTTCAATTCTCATTTCGATTAACTGGTTTGTATACATATGGGCTGTCAATCATGGATTTCTGCTCGAAGCAAGCCTTGGCTACTACATAAATCCGCTTGTGTCAGTTCTTCTCGGCATTTTGTTTTTAAAGGAAAAGCTGAATCGCCTTCAATTGGTTGCTGTTTCGATTGCGGCAGCCGGTGTAATTATTTCTGCGTTTCAATACGGATCCATTCCGTATATCGCGCTGCTGCTTGCATTCAGCTTCGGCTTATACGGGTTTACCAAAAAAAGAACAAGCCTTTCAAGCGCTATCGGTTTAACGCTGGAGACATTCATGATTATGCCGATTGCATTGGGGTATTTGCTGTTTAGCGGCCATATTCAGCCTGCGGGTGCAGAAAGCGGCGGGGCATGGGTGCTTCTCTTTTTTGCCGGTGTGTTTACCGCGCTGCCGCTTTTATTGTTTGCTGAAGGGGCGAAGCGGCTGCCGCTGTATCAAGTCGGTATATTACAATATATTGCACCGACCATCACCTTGCTGATCGGGCTGTTCGTTTATCATGAGCCATTTTCAAGCTCGAAGGCATTTACTTTTGCCTGTATATGGGCTGCATTAGTCTTGTTTACGTTTTCACAAGTAAAATGGAAACGGGCATCAAAAAGCCATTGAGCCTTTAGCTTTTCAGTTTGACTATATATTATGTATAATCATTTCATGTATGTAAGACATAAAGGAGCAGGACGATGGACAATGATATAGAAATAGGAAAAGCATACGCCTCGCTATGGAACAGCCGCTCTTTCTCAAATGAAGATGAAGAAGCGATTTTAGAGGCAATTGATCTTGAGCTTTTGGATAAGAGAACACATCCGAGACTCCGTAAATCTATGCTGGAAAAATATTATGCCGCTATACAGCGCATTGTGAATTCACAGCTGGAACCGGCTGTCAAATATCAACTGGTCAAATTACATACAGAACGCGTACAGTATTTAAAAGAAGAAAGAGGGGAGCAATTATGAAAGCAATCATAAAAGAAGATGTGCAAGCATCTTTAGAACGATATGCGGACCGCCCTGTATATATCCATTTAGAAACCACAACCGGTTCTTACTCGGCACATTTAAATGAAAAAAACATGACGGTTGTTGCTTATATACGCAATGCAAAAGTAACCTATCATCAAGCTAAAATCAAAGGGAGCGGGCCTTACCGGGTCGGCTTAAAAACAGAAGAAGGCTGGATTTATGCTGAAGGCCTGACTGAGTACACAGTTGATGAAGAAAACCGCTTATTAATGGCAGGACACTTGCCGGGCGGGAAACTGGCTATTTCACTGCAAATCAGTGAAAAACCGTTCACAGTTTAAAGAAAAGGGTGAAAAAATGATGAAAGAACACGTGCTTGTAATCCTGCCTCACCCTGATGACGAATCATACGGTGTGGCGGGTCTGATTGCTTTAAACAGAAAAAAAGAGGTGCCCGTTACATATGCTTGCGCTACGTTAGGCGAAATGGGCAGAAATATGGGAGATCCATTTTTTGCTAACCGGGAAACCTTGCCATTATTAAGAAAACAAGAGCTTATCAACGCCTGCAAAGCAATGGATATCAATGACCTGCGGATGCTTGGGCTTCGAGACAAAACGCTTGAGTTTGAAGATGATGAATATTTAGCTGATATCATGGAAGAAATCATAGATGATGTGAAACCAAGCTTAATTGTCACATTTTATCCGGGACATGGCGTGCATCCAGATCATGATGCATGCGGGGAAGCGGTCATCCGGGCATTGTACCGCAAAAAGAAAGAAGACCGTCCGCGTACACTATGCATGGCTATTACACGCAATAGAGAAGAGGTGCTTGGCGAAGCAGACGTCGTACTTGATATCAAAGAAGTAGCAGATATTAAAATGAACGCGTTAAGAGCTCATCGCACCCAGACGGAAGGTATGCTCCGAGAGCTTGAGGAAAAACTGAAAAACAATGAACCTGTTATGGCAACGTGGTTTGAAGAAGAAGTGTATTGGACATATCAATGGAATGATTAAAAAAAAGGTATAAGGTCTATAGGGACCTTATACCTTTTTTAATTTCAAGTCGGATGCAATCGCTGACGCAAGGGTAGATCTCAGTGAGATGTCCTCAAAAGACAAACCGAGCTGAACCGCTGTTTGCGCAATTTCCGGTCGGATCCCCGACAATGTGGATGAAACGCCAATCAAACGCAACGCCTCAATCAGACTGAAAAGCTGGTGGGCAACCATGGTATCAATGACCGCTACCCCGGACAAGTCAATGTAAAGCTGCGTCACCTTTTTTTTCGCACATTGATTCAAGGTATTTTCCATGATCAATTTAGCACGGACGGTATCAATATCTCCGATTAACGGAAGCAGTCCCACACTGTGGAACAGCACGATCACCGGTGCGCTCAATTCAGTGATCATATCCTTTTGGGCCTGAAGCTGAAGGCTTGTGTTTTTGTACATTTCTTCTATAAAAATATGAATTACAAGATCAAACGCCTTAATAAGAGTGTGATATAAATCCTCGGCTTCTTCGCTTTTCACGGTATCCTGATTGATATGAACAAATTCCTTCACATAGGAAACAAACAAGTCTCTTACTCTGACAAACTCACGAATAATATAGTGGATAGGCGTTTTTAAATGCTCTTGATCCTGAGTGACTTCAAAAGCCCAGGCTTTTAGAATGGGCAAGTATACCTCTTCTTCATCTATAAAGATACGGCTGATCTTATAATTGAAAGCAAGGTTCTGGCTCTTTAAATTTCTAATGACGGCCGGGTCTGTTGATGCATAGATTGAATTTGGGTCAGTTTCCTCGATTGTTTCATACCATGCTGAACTTATTTCTTCCGCATGCTGAGACAGATACTCATATAATTTCTGATTTTGTGCCATGCATATCACCTCTTTTAAAATTCCTGTTTCAATAAATAACGTTTTTGCAGTTTAACCAGCCTGAAAAACAGACCGACTGCTCCTGCCGCGAGCCCTGCAATTAACCCGATCCAATAACCGTACGCGCCAAGTCCTGTAAACGTGCCGACCGCATATCCGACAGGAAGACCGATAACCCAATAAGAAATAAAAGCCGCTGCAAGTGTATAATTGACATCTTTATATCCTCTGAGGGCGCCCTGAATAGGTGCTGCCACTGCGTCGGAAAGCTGAAAAAACAGCGCGTAAATTAAAAAGTGCTGCGTGAGCCGGAGGACATCCGGATCAGAAGTGTACATGCCTGCGATTTGCTCTCTGAATAAAAGGATACAGGCAGCTGTTAACAAAGAAAAGCCTACCGCCATCATGATCCCGATAAAGCTGTAAGAGCGAGCGTCTTTAAAACGAGCTGCTCCGGCCTCAAACCCGACAACTATCGTTAAAGCCATGGACACGCTGAGCGGCAGCATATATAAAAGTGACGCAAAGTTCATGGCGGCCTGATGGGACGCGATGGTCACTGTATTAAAATGGCTCATCAGCAAAGTGACAGCCGCGAAGATGCTCGTTTCAAAAAACACGGCAAACCCGATAGGCAATCCGATTTTCAGCATATTTTTGCATGCTTCCCAAGAGAACTTATACATGGTAAGGAAAATGCCATATCCAGAAAACGGCGCTGCTTTACGAATGATGATAAAACTGATGATACAGATGCACCAATACGTAAGCGCTGATGCAAGCCCGGCGCCGACTCCGCCAAGGGCAGGCATGCCGAATTTCCCGAAAATAAATACGTAGTTTAACACAAAATTTATCGGCAGTGAACATAGTGTAATCATCATGGTGACTCGTGTTTTTCCTAATGAATCAATGAACGATCTCAAAACGGTGTAAACAAATAAAGGAAAAATCCCCAAAGATAAAAAACCTAAAAAGTGCTTCGCAATGTCATGTACGTGAGCCTCAAGGTTCAATCGGGATAGAACAGGGTCAACTATTCCATATCCAGCCGCTAAAACGGCGATGCTTAGAAGTGCGGCCACATATACTGCCTGTAAGACAGTAAAGGGAATTTGTTTGGTATTCTCAGCGCCTAATAGCTGCGCGACGATTGGAGTGACTGCCATTAATATCCCCGCCAGTCCAGTATAGACAGGCGTCCAAAGACTTGATCCAATGGCCACACCGGCTAAATCGGCGGCGCTGACTTTCCCTGACATCACCGTATCTAAAAAGGTTATGAGAGAAAGGCCCGCCTGAGTGATTAAAATCGGAATTAAAATGTGCAAAAGCTGTTTTACCTTTTGTCCGGCGTTTTTTGTTTCTTTCATACATTGATCCCCGTTTCTTTATCATAACGAGAGAAATTATAACATTTTATGTATAAAAAGCAATGAACGCCTGGCCTATTCTTTTTTTGTCGGTTTCGTTTTTCTAAACATTTGGGCATAAATAAAAGAAAGCGAAATAACGCCTAAAAAGGTGCAGATATACTGAATGATTCTTTCCATTTCCATTCTTTACATACCTCCTTTACCAATAGAATGTGCATCAATAAGATAAGCATGCGTGCAAAGTTGAAAATATGAAAAGGAGATGAAGGCCCATGCATTACGAACAGATGACAGAAAGTGTATTCACGGCAAAGATACAATCGCATTTAGAACAGATATTGGGGGATGCTTCTCTTATTTTGAAAACGCTTCATGAAAAAGATCAATGCCTCCTTTGTGAATTGGATGACTTGGGACGTATTTTTCAGAATATGCATGGCATCGCCTCATCCTTTTATTTGCAATCATACATTGAACAATTTACACCTTCATTTGTGGAACTGGCCAAGGCGATTAAAAATTTATCGGAAAATAAGCATGGCGCGTTAATTGTCATTGAAAGGACAGACTCGGTTGACAAGTTTATTCAAAAAGGAACATCGCTTCATGCAGAAATCAGTGCTTCATTAATTGAAAGCATCTTTTTTCCGGGAAATCCTCTTCATGACGGCGCTTTATTAGTGAGGGAAAATACACTCGTCTCAGCAGGAAACGTTCTCCCGCTGACGACCCAAGAAGTGGATACTCAGCTGGGAACCAGACACCGGGCAGCTTTGGGGATGTCTGGATATACAGATGCGCTTGTACTGGTTGTTTCTGAGGAAACAGGCAAGATGTCGTTTGCGAAGGATGGTGTGTTATACCCGCTCATCTCACCGAGAACATAAAAATAAACAAAAGGACCCGAACTGCTTTTGTCTCATGAGACAAAAAGACTGAAATAGAACCCTTTTTCAAAAGCATTCATGCCATACTGAATGCTTTTTTTCTTGAAAATAGAAAGTCGGGAAATGTAACCTGGTATAAAAGTTATATAAGATTAATATTAATTAAGTTAAATACTTTACCTGATTTTGTATTTATAGTACTGTATAAAATATTACATAAATTTTAATGAAAGGGCGTGGCCGCATGGCTAATGTATTAATGATCGGTTTTCCGGGAGAGGGCCATATTAATCCGTCTATCGGTGTAATGAAGGAACTGAAATCAAGAGGAGAAAACATTACTTACTATGCAGTAAAGGAATACGAAGAAAAAATCACCGCGCTTGATATTGAATTTCGTGAATATAACGATTTTAGAGAAGATTATTTCGGAAAAAACGCAACTGGTAATGAGGAAAGAGATTTTGCCGAAATGATATGTGCCTTTTTAAAAGCGTGTAAGGACATCGCCACCCATATTTATAAAGAAGTCAAAAACGAATCATATGATTATGTCATATATGATCACCACTTCTTGGCTGGTAAAATCATTGCCAATCTGCTGAAGCTGCCGAGATTTTCATTATGTACGACTTTTGCGATGAATGAGGATTTTTTAAAGGAAATGATGGATACATTCAATAGCAGCCCATTTGAAGACTCACCTTATTTCGAATCCTATCAGCAGCTCGCAGAAACCTTAAATTCCGAGTTTCAAGCGGAAATTACCAAGCCGTTTGACGTTTTTTCGTCCGATGGAGATTTGACGATCGTCTTTACGTCAAGAGAATTTCAGCCAATGGCAGAGCAATTCGGAGAAAACTATGTTTTTGTTGGTCCTTCAATTGCAAAAAGAGCCAAAAGCAATGACTTTCCATTCGATCAAATGAACAATGAAAACGTGCTGTTTATTTCTATGGGAACTATTTTTAATAATCAAAAAGAGTTTTTCAATCAATGTCTTGAGGTATGCAAAGACTTTGACGGAAAAGTTGTGCTGTCCATTGGGAAGCATGTTAAACAAAGTGAGTTAAACGATATTCCGCATAATTTTATTGTGCGCCCGTATGTGCCTCAGCTTGAAATCCTGAAAAGAGCCAGTTTGTTTGTCACCCACGGCGGAATGAACAGCACAAGCGAAGGCTTGTATTTTGAAACACCGCTCATTGTCATTCCAATGGGAGCCGATCAATTCGCTGTCGGAAAACAGGTGGAGCAAGTAGGTGCTGGGAAAGTGCTGAAAAAAGAACAGTTGTCTGAAAGCCTTCTGAAAGAAACCATTCAAGAAGTGATCAGCAATCCTATCTATGCCAAGAAAGCAAAAGCAATTGGCCAGTCACTGAAAGCGGCAGGCGGTGCTGAAAAAGCTGCCGTCAGCATTCTTGAATATGTTAAACACAATACTCAATCAGCTAATGCATAATGGATTCAGCCTGTTCATTTGAAATGGACAGGCTTTTAACTGTTTAGAAAAGCTGGGCAGTGTTGCAATCAGAAGAAGGGATTTGACACTTTGATAGAGAATTGAAAGAAAAACAGACAGAAAAGGAGGAAAATCTGCTTCTTTCATCAACATAAACCAATCATTTTACCCCCGCTTAAATAGTTCCTTAGACTTTCGATAAACCTATCCAAATTATGTAAAATACTAGGTGTTTATCTAGAGGTTTAAGGTCGAACGAAGCTACATTTGCTGCCGGATCTATAAAAATTTGTTTATAACGCTAAAAAAGTGACGATATAACGTATGTGTGCCATTTTTGGAAACGGAATACTAATTCTTTCTGTTTGTGTCATAAAAAGTTTAGGAGGTTGCATGAATGAAAAAGAAGATCGTAGCCAGTTTGGCTGTTTCCGCAGTTGTTGGGTCATCGATGGCAGCAGCACCCGCGGATGCAAAAACGATAAAGGTGAAAAGCGGTGACTCTCTTTGGAAACTTTCGCGCCAGTATCATACGAGTATTTCTGCATTGAAATCCGAAAACAAATTGAAATCGTCAATGCTTTATGTCGGACAAAGTCTTAAAGTTCCAGAAAGCAGCAAAAAAAGCAAAACACCCTCATCAAACTCAAACAAAACGTCAACATACACCGTGGCATATGGTGATTCTTTATGGATGATTGCCAAAAATCATAAAATGAGTGTTTCAGAGCTTAAAAGCTTAAACAGCCTGAACAGTGATTTGATTCGTCCCGGCCAAAAACTGAGAATTAAAGGGACAAGCAGTTCAAACAGTTCGAGTGGACCAAAAAAAAGCAACGGTTCAAATTCTACAGGTCCATCAAAAAGTACATATACTGTAAAGCTTGGTGATTCTCTGTGGAAAATCGCAAACAGTTTAAATATGACGGTTGCCGAATTGAAAACCTTAAATGGCTTAACATCAGATACACTTTATCCTAAGCAAGTATTAAAAATAAAAAAAGGCAGCTCATCCAATAGCGGTAGCAGCGGTTCAAAAAAGCCGTCAAACTCAAATTCTTCAAAAACAACTACATACAAAGTGAAATCAGGTGATTCGTTATGGAAGATTGCGAATCAGCTGGGCGTCACTGTGCAAAGTATTCGTGATAGAAACAATTTGTCTAGCGATGTTCTGCGAATCGGACAGATTCTCACAATTTCAGGAACGACTAAATCAAATAATTCCAATAAGAATATCCCGAAAGACAAATCAGGATCAAACGTTCAAATAGGAACAAAGATTGACAGAATGATAACGGAGGCAAAAAAATATGTCGGTGTTCCGTATCGCTGGGGAGGAAATACGCCTTCCGGTTTCGATTGCAGCGGCTATATTTATTACCTCATTAATAAAGTATCATCTATTTCAAGGCTGAGCACGGCAGGGTACTGGAATGTGATGCAAAAAGTCAGCCAGCCGTCAGTCGGTGACTTTGTTTTCTTTACTACGTATAAATCCGGACCGTCTCACATGGGGATTTACTTGGGCGGCGGCAATTTTATTCATGCAAGCTCCGACGGTGTGGGCATTTCCAATCTCAGCAATTCGTATTGGAAACAGCGCTACTTGGGAGCACGAAGCTATTTTTAAACTTTGAGCATGGACATTAGACAGACGGGGCGTTTGGGCAGGACGTCCTGCTGCCCTAATGTAAAAGCCTTTTAAAAGGCTTTTTTTAGTTTATATCGGAATATGATTGACCACACTGTTAGAAAAAACAAGGGGGAGACAGCATGAATCGTTTCTTGCTCCTTATCGTGGTGGCGGCACTGGGTCTTGCGGGATGCAGTCAGGAAACACCTCCTGACCATCCGCGGCGGGTACCGGATAAAAAGGTGATAGAAACGTCAGCGTTTAGTCATCAGATCCAGCTGGTCAATAGAGAAGGCAAAAAAGTCGGGTATATTGAAATAAAAGAATCAGAAGACGAAGGGCTCGATTTTCACATCTCAGCATACAGCCTGACACCCGGGGCTTCACTCGGTTTTCATATTTATGAAAAAGGATCATGTGTCAGGCCGGATTTTGAATCTGCGGGCGGACCCTTTAATCCGCTGAACAAAGAACACGGCTTCAATAATCCGATGGGACATCATGCCGGAGATCTTCCGAATCTTGAAGTCGGCGCAGACGGGAAAGTAGATGTTATTATGAATGCGCCTGAAACCTCTTTACAAAAAGGAAGCAAATTGAATATTCTCGACCAGGATGGCAGCGCGTTTGTTATTCACGAACAGGCTGACGACTATCTGACGAATCCGAGCGGAAATTCAGGAGCGCGAATTGTGTGCGGAGCGCTTTCTGGCAATAACGAGAAACAGTAATATAGCGGGAGCCCTTTGTATTGAGCATACAGGGGCTTTTTTAGTATACTCGTTAATGGAATACGAATAGGAAAGGAAACCTGTCTATGACATCTCAATTGCAGCACTTAACATTGCCGGAAGATATACAAAATAAGCTTTTATCATATAAAAGCCAGCCAATTTCTCCAGAATTTCAATCACTTATCGGGGCATCAGGCTATGAGGCGGAGGATGAAGCCATTTTATTCGATGCCATTATCGCATTGGCGATGGGAAAAAATATCCTGTTAAAAGGACCTACAGGCTCAGGTAAAACTAAGCTGGCGGAAACATTGTCCAGTTATTTTCATAAACCAATGCACAGTGTCAACTGCTCAGTTGATTTGGATGCTGAAGCACTGGTTGGCTATAAAACCATTGAAAATCAATCTGGCCAGGCAACGATCGAGTTTGTCTCGGGGCCTGTGACAACAGCCATGAATGAAGGCCACTTTCTTTATATAGACGAAATCAATATGGCAAAGCCGGAAACCCTGCCCATCTTAAACGGTGTATTGGACTATAGAAAAATGATGACAAATCCGTTTACAGGAGAAGTCGTTCGGGCAAAAGAAGGCTTTGGAGTCATTGCTGCCATCAATGAAGGCTACGTTGGAACCGTACCGCTGAATGAAGCGCTTAAAAACCGTTTTGTCATTATTGATGTGCCATATATTAAAGGCGAGCTGCTGAAACAAGTACTCATGTCTCAGTCTGCTCTTCATGATGAGAAATTGATTGACCGGTTTATCACGCTGTCTTCTGATCTGATCGTTCAGGCCAATAACGGGCAGGTGTCTGAAGAAGCGGCATCTATCAGAGCTTTAATTGATACATGTGATTTAGCCGCTTATATTCCGCCGCTACGGGCCATCGAACGGGGAATTGTAGAAAAGCTTGACGATGACCGTGAAAAGGCGGCAGTCCGAAATATCGCAGAAACTCTGTTTGAATGAGGGATGTGCGATGAAATTTATCAAATTTAATGACAGCACAATTGACTCGTTTTTATTTATGATGCTGACCGATTTGGCCAAAACGCTCACCAAAAGTGAGGCAGTGGAAGTGGAGTATGGCGTTCAGTCCTACTACAACCCATTTGAAAAAAAAATCTACATGAGCCACTTTTGGAAGGACAGATCAGCTGAAGATATGGAAGCAGGTCTCAAAAGCGATGTCTACCTTCGATCGGTCGGAACTAAATACAGCTCGCTGCAAGAGTTTACGAACTTTTTGGATGATATCCATCGGCATCTTACATTCAAAAGCTTTGCCAAACAGCTGTTTATGCTGCTTGAGGACATCAGAATTGAAGAATGTATCAAACACGGGCGTCCCGGCACAAAACATGTATTTGCAAAACGAAAAGACATGTACAGAAAACATTTCTCCACACAGCTCACTTTAAATTTAGAACGAAGCATTTTTACGGATGCGCTCTGTTGCGCCATGTATACCAAGCTGACGGCGGAATCGCCTCTGGAAACCATCCCGTCTATGCGTGATGATATTGATCTGATGCGACCGTTTATTGAACAGCAGCTCTTGCGTGTGTATGAAGCTGACTCTACACGCCACGTTCTGAAAATTGTCGAAGACATCATGGACGGACTTGAAGAGGTACTTGATAAAGACATGCTGAATACCTACTTCTTTTTGCCTGAGTTAGATTACGCTAAAGCCGCAGAGCAGCCGTTATTTGAAGAAGAGAAAAAAGCGCCGAAGCTGAGTGATGACGTAACGCTTCCGAAAAAATCAGACGGCGATGAAGATATTCACGATGAAGAAATGCCGACTTGGCACCGTGAAACAGAAGCGCCGTCTAAAAGCTTCCTTCAATTTGATATTGAACACGGCGCAAAATCCGATTTAGGAAAAGATGCTTCTCGTGAAGGGGACGATGGAGACCAAGCTCTCGGCTCTGTTCAAGGTTCAGCTAGACAGACAAAACGAAAAGACTATTCCAAACTGGAAGCGCTAGAGTCCAAAAAAGACCAGCCGAACGGCGCGGGTCTTGCCGACGGAAAGGAAAATAAATTCGCGTTTGCGATTTATAAAGAACCGGAGCCTGCAACAAAAGATGAAGAGCTTTCTTATAAACAGCAGGCAAAATCGATCGAATCGTATCAGAAGCGTTTAAAACAAATGATTCAAAAAACGCTTGAACACAAAAAAACGCTGCCAAGGACTGACCTCCACGCGGGCCGTCTGAACAACAAGCTTCTCCGTTATTTTACGGAGCGGAATCCGCGTCTTTTTTACAAAAAACAAGAGCCTTCTTCAGAAATTGACGCTGTTTTTACATTACTGGTCGACTGTTCAGCCAGTATGTTCGACAAAATGGATGAAACGAAGCGGGGTATCGTATTGTTTCATGAAGCCTTGAAATCAGTAGCAGTTCCGCATCAAATTGTCGGCTTCTGGGAGGATACAAACGATGCGACCGAAACGAGTCAGCCGAACTATTTTAATACGGTAATTCCATTTCAGTCGTCCTTAAGACAGGCAGCGGGACCGGCGATTATGCAGCTTGAACCTGAGGAAGACAACCGTGACGGCTATGCGATCAGGCAAATGACGAAAAAAATGCTGCAGCGGAGCGAGGCGCAAAAATTCTTAATTGTGTTCTCTGACGGAGAGCCGGCCGCATTTGGTTATGAGCAAAATGGGATTGTCGATACAAGTGAAGCGGTTATAGAAGCTCGAAAAAGGGGAATAGAAGTCATAAATGTTTTTCTCTCCAACTCAGAAATTGAAGAATCACAAATGAAAACGATACAGGATATGTACGGGAAGTTCAGTATATTTGTCCCGGATGTCGATCAGCTTCCGGATGTTCTGTATCCGCTTCTTAAAAAACTGCTCCATAAAAGCATAGGATAACCCTTTATCCTATGCTTTTTGGCGTTTCTTTTTGTAAATGATTAAATTTTTTGTTTTTTATAAAGGTTTTTTACTATTTTGTGAACAATCAAGGTAGAATCAAATTGCAAACAGTGGTAAAATATCGTTGGAAGCGTTTTTATTACATAATTTTGGACACAGCGTTCGAAAGTTATTTTAAGATAGTGAATGAATCACTTGATTATCTAGGTTGGGGGTAATATTCAAATGTTTCAAAATAATATGAAACAACGAATGAATTGGGAAGATTTTTACGGTCCGAACCTCGGCTATGCGCTGGAGCTTTACGATCAGTACACCCAGGATCCGAACAGCATTGATCCGGATCTGAAGGACATGTTCGACGAACTAGGAGCTCCTCCAAGCGATATAAAAGAGGCATCGGGAACAAAAGAAAAGGGACGTGTTACAGCCGATCTGATACAAAAGATCGCATCAGCAATCAGACTTGCAGAAGATATACGAACCTATGGCCATTTGAACGCTTCCGTCAATCCGCTCAGAAAGGATGGGAAAAAGAGCGAGCTCTTTCCACTATCCGATTACGGGCTAACAGAAGAGGAAATAAAAGAAATACCTGCGTCGGTCATTTGTAAAGACGCTCCTAAAAACATTACGGACGGTTTAGAAGCCATTCAGTATTTACGAAATACGTATAAAAGAACCATCTCATTTGAATTTGATCATGTACACGACTTTAAAGAGCGCGAGTGGCTGACTCAAAAGATTGAATCCGGTGAATTGTTCCAAAAGAACTCAGCCGAAAAGCTGTCAGCTGTGCTGGAGAGACTGACGGAAGTAGAGGGATTCGAGCAATTTTTACACCGGACCTTCGTCGGGCAGAAGCGTTTTTCAATTGAGGGTCTGGACGCTCTTGTTCCAGTGCTTGATGACATTATCGCACAATCTGTCAAATCAGGTACAACGAGCGTTAACATCGGTATGGCGCACAGGGGCCGCCTGAATGTGCTGGCACATGTGCTGGGCAAACCGTATGAAATCATATTCTCAGAGTTCCAGCACGCGCCGAACAAAGATTTAGTCCCGTCTGAAGGATCAATCGGCATCAGCTACGGATGGACGGGGGATGTCAAGTATCACTTGGGAGCGAACCGCGAGCTTCAAGACGCTGAAACGAAGTCGGCGCGTATTACGCTGGCGAATAACCCGAGCCACTTGGAATTTATCAACCCGATCGTTGAAGGCAGCACAAGAGCGGCGCAGGAAACAAGAACACAAAGCGGATACCCGGTTCAGGATGAAACAAAATCACTTGCGATTTTAATTCATGGAGACGCTGCATTCCCTGGGGAAGGAATTGTCGCTGAAACATTGAATTTAAGCTCTTTAAAAGGGTATCAAGTAGGCGGTGCGATTCATATTATCGCCAATAACATGATCGGATTCACAACAGAAAGCGCTGAATCAAGATCAACAAACTATGCCAGTGACCTGGCGAAGGGCTATGAAATACCGATTGTTCACGTAAATGCGGACGATCCTGAAGCCTGTCTTTCAGCTGTTAAGTTTGCGGTAGAATACCGAAAAACATTCAACAAAGACTTTCTAATTGACTTAATCGGGTACAGACGTTACGGACACAACGAAATGGATGAGCCGTCAACTACTCAGCCGATGCTGTATGACGCTGTAAGAAAGCATCCGACTGTCAAACATATTTTCGCGGAAAAGCTCATTAAAGATGGGGTGCTAACCGAGGAAGTTGTTCAAAACATTGAAAAGTCGGTAACGAAACGCATAGAAGACGCTTATCAAAAAGTGCCGGCTAAAAAGGAACCTATCGCTTGTGAAATAGAACTTCCGGAACCTGTTTCAAACGGCTTTCCGGATGTAGACACATCTATTGATTTTGATGTGCTCCGCAAGCTGAATGGCGAATTGGTCAATTGGCCGGAGTCGTTTAATGTATTCGGTAAGCTAAAACGCATTTTAGAAAGACGGGCCAAGGCGTTTGATGATGACAGAAAAGTGGAATGGTCATTGGCTGAATCTCTCGCGTTTGCTTCCATTCTGAAAGACGGAACACCGATTCGATTAACAGGACAGGATTCTGAGCGCGGAACGTTTGCCCAAAGAAACCTTGTACTTCACGACAGTGAGACAGGCAAAGAATTTGTGCCGTTGCACCATTTGTCAGATTGTGACACATCATTTGCCGTTCATAACAGCCCGCTGTCTGAAGGATCGGTTCTCGGCTTTGAATACGGTTATAACGTGCATTCACCGGAAACACTTGTCCTGTGGGAAGCGCAGTATGGAGATTTCGCCAATGCTGCTCAAGTGTACTTTGACCAATTTATTTCTGCCGGACGCGCAAAATGGGGCCAAAAATCCGGATTAGTGATGCTGCTCCCGCACGGTTACGAGGGACAGGGCCCTGAGCATTCAAGCGGTAGAATCGAGCGGTTCCTGCAACTAGCTGCTGAGAACAACTGGACGGTTGCCAACCTGACAAGCGCCGCTCAATATTTCCATATATTAAGAAGACAGGCTAAAATGCTGCTGCGTGAGGAAATTCGACCGCTCGTTATCATGACGCCGAAGAGCCTTCTGCGCAATCCGAATACCGTTTCTGAAGTGCAGGAGCTCAGCGAAAGCCGCTTCCAGCCTGTTTACGAACAGTCAGGACTTTCTCATGAATATGAAAAAGTGACGCGGCTCGTATTATCCAGCGGTAAAGTATCTATAGACATCAGCGATCATTTCAACAAGTTAGAAGACGGGAAAGAGTGGCTTCACATTGCGAGAATTGAACAGCTGTATCCATTCCCTGCAAAAGGAGTCAAAGAATTATTTGCAAAGCTTCCGAACCTTAAAGAAATCGTTTGGGTTCAGGAAGAGCCGCAGAACATGGGGGCATGGAGCTATATCAGCCCTTATTTGACAGAACTTGCACCAGAAGGAGTAAGCGTTCAATATATTGGACGAAGAAGACGATCCAGTCCTGCAGAGGGAGATCCGACAGTTCATAAAAAAGAACAGGAACGTATTGTATCTGATAGCTTGACTCGCAAAAACTAAGGGGGAAATGAAAAAATGGCGGAAATTAAGGTACCTGAATTAGCAGAATCAATCTCAGAAGGAACAATAGCCCAATGGTTAAAGCAGCCCGGTGATTATGTAGAACAGGGTGAATATCTGCTTGAACTTGAAACGGATAAAGTAAATGTTGAATTGACAGCAGAAGAATCGGGTGTTCTTCAAGAGGTATTGAAAGATTCGGGTGATACCGTCCAAGTTGGAGAAATTATCGGTACCATTACAGAAGGCGCGGGTGAAAGTTCTGCCCCTGCTCCTTCAGAGAAGGCTGAAAGCAAAGAAAGTGAAAAAGAAGAAAAGCAAGCTGAACCAGCGGCGCAAGAAGTGAGCCAGGAAGCGCAAACGGAAGCAAAATCAAGAACAATTGCATCTCCTTCTGCCCGTAAGCTGGCGAGAGAGAAAGGGATTGACCTGTCTCAGGTTCCAACTGGCGACCCGCTTGGAAGAGTGCGCAAACAGGATGTTGAGGCGTATGAAAAACCAGCGGCGAAACCAGCTCCTCAGCAGCAAAAACAACAGCCGCAGGCTCAAAAAACACAGCAAAGCTTTGACAAACCTGTTGAAGTGCAAAAAATGTCACGCCGCAGACAGACGATTGCTAAACGTCTAGTCGAAGTTCAGCAAACATCTGCGATGCTGACTACATTTAATGAAGTTGACATGACGGCTGTTATGAATCTCAGAAAACGTCGCAAAGACCAATTCTTTGAGCAAAATGAAGTGAAGCTGGGCTTTATGTCTTTCTTTACTAAAGCTGTTGTAGCGGCATTGAAAAAATATCCGCTCTTGAATGCAGAAATTCAAGGCGATGAGCTGATTGTTAAAAAATTCTATGATATCGGAATCGCTGTTGCAGCTGAAGAAGGACTTGTTGTTCCAGTTGTAAGGGATGCAGACCGTCTGACATTTGCAGGCATTGAAAAAGAAATCGGCGAGCTTGCGAAAAAAGCGAGAAACAATAAATTAACCCTTGGTGAGCTGCAAGGAGGCTCATTTACAATTACAAACGGAGGGACTTTCGGTTCACTCATGTCGACACCGATTTTAAACAGCCCTCAAGTTGGTATTCTGGGTATGCATAAGATTCAGCTGCGCCCTGTCGCAATTGATGAAGAACGTTTTGAAAACCGTCCAATGATGTATATTGCTTTATCTTATGATCATCGGATCGTAGATGGTAAAGAAGCAGTTGGATT
This sequence comes from Bacillus sp. LBG-1-113, assembly GCF_020708615.1. Taxonomy (NCBI): domain Bacteria; kingdom Bacillati; phylum Bacillota; class Bacilli; order Caryophanales; family Bacillaceae; genus Bacillus; species Bacillus sp. LBG-1-113. Next base: position 854,683 of record NZ_JAJFDG010000001.1, read on the forward strand.
CCTTGTCACTATTAAGAACTTACTAGAAGATCCTGAACAGCTTTTGTTAGAGGGATAAAACAAAAAAGGTACATCACGGCTAAACGTGATGTACCTTTTTATATAGAATAGATTGTTAAAGAGTCAGTTCTGTGCTGTTTGAATCTTCTTTTTGATTCTTACCTTTTTTAGACCAATATGTAGCGAGCAAAGAGCCTGAAAGGTTGTGCCATACACTGAAAATCGCGCTAGGAACAGCGGATAGCGGTGAAAAATGTGCCGTAGCAAGTGCTGCGCCAAGCCCTGAGTTTTGCATGCCGACTTCAATTGCAACCGCTTTTTGAGATGCATAATCCATTTTTAACAGCTTTGCACAAAGAAACCCCAGTAAATATCCAATGCCATTATGCAGGATAACTACTGAAAAAATAAGCCATCCTGATTGAAGCAGGTTTTCCCGATTGCCGCTTACAACAGCTGACACAATCGCAACAATACCGATGACTGAAACAAGCGGCAGGACATGAACGGCTTTTGCGACCTGTTTTTTGAAAAACATTTTGACGATTAGGCCTGCAATGATTGGAAACAATACAGCCTGCAAAATTGAAATAAATAATGAGCCAGGCGAGACAGGCAGCCATTCCTTGGCAAACAGCATAATCAATACCGGCGTCAAAACAGGTGCCAACAAGGTGGAAATTGTAGTGACAGCAACAGAGAGGGCCGTATTGCCTTTTGCTAAAAATGTCATGACATTAGAGGCAGTTCCACCCGGGCAGCAGCCAACGAGAATAACGCCTACCGCGATCTCCGAGGGGAGATGCAAGCCATAGGCTAATCCGAAAGCAACAAGCGGCATAATTGTATATTGGGCAATCACTCCGATAATGACGTACAAAGGTTTTCTGATCAGCTCTTTAAAATCATCGGTTTGCAGTGTTAGCCCCATTCCAAACATGATAATGCCAAGAAAAATCGTAATATAAGAACTGATCCAAGAAAATAATAACGGGAACGAAAATCCGAGTACGGCAAAAACAATAACCCAGATGCCGAAGGTTTGTCCCGCGAAATGACTAATCTTTCTGATGTTTTCCATAAAAACACTCCTCATACACTGATCAAGAACTTCAGCAGAAATCCTAACAGATTTTTTGGTATTCCCCTATTATAATTAATTTTCTGAATAATTCAATATTAATAGATTGACTGTATTCTGATATATCTATGTAGATAGATGATAAATATATTATGTAAACTAATCAAAATATTCTTGACTATATAGGTAGATATTCTTACAATGAACCTTTAAACTGTTTTGAAAAATAGGAGTGATAGGGTGAAGGAAGCTAATCAATGGTCTTCGAAGCTGGGCTTTATTTTAGCAGCGGCTGGATCGGCTATCGGTCTCGGTGCGATATGGAAATTCCCATATGTCGCAGGCACCAGCGGAGGAGGCGCGTTTTTATTTATTTTCATTTTATTTACAATATTAATCGGACTGCCATTATTGCTCGGTGAATTCATCATAGGCAGAAAAACACAGCAAGATGCCGTCCAATCCTATAAATCTCTTGCTCCTGGGTCTAAATGGCATTGGATAGGCTATTTGGGCATGGCGACGTGCTTTATTCTGTTATCATTCTACAGCGTTGTCGGCGGATGGATTTTAAATTACATTTTTAAAGGCTTTACCGGCGGTTTATCGCATACATCAGGGTTTGATACGCTGTTTGCGAATACCATTTCAAATCCATATTTGGCTGTAGGAGGCCAGCTGCTGTTTATGCTGGTCACAATTTTGGTTGTCGCAAAGGGTGTAAGCAGCGGAATTGAAAAAGCAAGCCAAATTTTAATGCCGGCGCTATTTATATTATTTATTATTTTAATGGTGCGTTCAGTTACACTTCATGGAGCGATGGAAGGCCTTACGTTTTTCCTGACACCTGATATCTCCGCTATTGACGCCAATACAATATTATATGCGATGGGCCAGTCCTTCTTCTTATTAAGTGTCGGTGTATCTGTAATGGTAACGTATAGTGCTTATCTAGAAAAACAAGAAAATCTGGTGCAGTCTGCTGTATCTGTCACGGTTTTGAATGTTCTTGTCGCCATTATGGCGGGAATCGCAATCTTTCCAGCTGTTTTTTCATTCGGCCTCAAACCGGATCAAGGACCTGTCCTGTTATTTAATGTGCTGCCGACTGTATTTAATCAAATGCCGTTTGGAATTGTCTTTTTATTAGCATTTTTAATTCTATTTTTATTTGCGGCACTGACATCCGCCTTTTCAATGCTTGAAATTTTGGTCGCTGTGCTTTCAAAAGGCGATGTGAGTAAAAGAAAACGATTTGCCTGGATCGGCGGGATGGCTATCTTTCTGGTCGGCGTACCGTCTGCGTTATCATACGGTATTTTAAGTGATATCACCATTTTTCACATGTCCATTTTTGACGCAGCTGATTTTCTGGTCAGCAATATTTTAATGCCGTTAGGAGCGTTATTGATTTCTATCTTTGTACCGTTCAAAATACCGAAAGAAGACTTGTTTAACGAGCTGAAGAGCGGCTCAAATCTCAAGCGAAAGTGGTTTGCGGTTTGGCTTCTGCTCATACGTTATCTTTCACCTGTTGCAATCATTATCGTATTTTTACATGTATTAGGTATTTTTTAAGAAATGAAGCCCCCTGGAAAAGGGGGCTTTTTTAATAGAGTTTCCATACGACTTCTTTTGCCTGTTCAAAACGTTTTTCGGCTTCACGCCAATCGACTACATTCCACCAATGATCAACATAGCTTCCGCGGTCATTTTTATATTGCAAATAGTAAGCATGTTCCCATACATCAAGCGGTAAAAGAGGGATTACATCCCACTGGCTGAAGAGCTGGTGCTTCTCTGCGGCTAAAATCTCCAGCCGCCCGGAACGAGGGGACCAGACAAGAATGGCCCACCCGACACCCTCCACTTTTTTTGCAGCTTGGGTAAAATGCTCCTTAAAGGCCGAATAGCTTCCAAATGAAAGATCGATCATTTGAAACAATGCTCCAGTAGGCCTTCTTTTTCCGTTTGGATGCATAGAAAACCAAAAAATGCTGTGCAAATAATGGCCCGCTCCATGAAATGCCAGCTCTCTTTCCCAATGAGTGATCAAGTCATAGTTCTTTGAAGCTCTGGCTTTCTTAAGCTCCAATTCTGCTTTATTCAGTCCGTCAACATAGCTTTGGTGATGCTTTGTATGATGAAGCACCATAATATCACGTGAAATATAAGGTTCTAAAGCGGAGTACTTGTACGGAAGCTTTGGGAGAATATGTTTTCCTATAGGAACGAAAGCACGTCTTTCACCTGTTTCTTCTGATTGTGTAATATTCCGATAGAGTGTGGCGGCCTGCTGATACCACTGTTCTTCTGTCGTCTGGTCATCCTCCAGCGCTTCAATCATCCTTTCGATTTGATCCTCAAATTGATCAAGCTGTCCTCGTTTTTGAATCTGATCTTTTAAGGCTTCACACCAATTGAACATCTCGGTTTGATAAGATTCACGTTTCATATGCTGTCTCCTTTTCAATAGAATTCAAATATTTGCCGACAGCCAGCAAAGGGAACACATAAGGATAACTGTGGTAACGAATATAAAACTGCTTTGGCAGCCCGATTCCCACTGGATAAGTCAAGCTTCTACCGTCATGAGAACTGCTGTCCATGAGGTAGTTCATTCCTTTCACAATTGCTGGATGACTGGGTTTTTCATATAGCAATAAAGCATCTAAAGCCCAGGCAGTTTGTATAATGGTTCCTTCTTTAAGCGGCACATAGGTTTTGACCTCCGCGCTTTTGCAGGATTCACCCCAGCTGCCGTCATCATTTTGTATGGTTTTGAGCCACCGGATTGCCTTTTGTATCGAAGGGTGGGTTCGAACAACTCCGCAGGCGTGCATCCCGGTTAAGGCAGCCCATGTGCCGTAAATGTAGCAAACACCCCAACGTCCGTACCAAGATCCATTATGTTCCTGATTTTCATAAAGCCAGTTCACAGCACGCTGAATGTGGTGATGTTTTACTGAAAAGCCGGCTTTTTCACCTAAAAAGTGCAGCACACGCCCGGTAAGGTCGGCGGTTGAGGGATCAACAGCCGCATCCTCGGCGGATTCAAGCGGGAGGTGGCGGATAAGAGGGTGGTTCACATTTTTTTCAAAGGCGGAAAACCCTCCATCATTGTTCTGCATCGATAAAAGCCAAGCCACGCCTCGCTCCCAAGAAAAAGGAGAGAAGCTGCGGGGAATTGCTTTTAAGACGGCTGCAGTGTCGTCACAATCAGGGTTATTCGTGTTGATATTTGAAAATCCCCAGCCGCCTGGAGATACGTTTGGATTGTTGACAGACCAATCTGCTATCTTGGTATGCTGCCGCTTTTGTAAAAAAGAAACGGCTTTTGTAATTGTACCGTCTGTTTCGGCAACGCCGTTTTGCTGAAGCGCATAAGTGATTAATGCAGTATCCCAAACAGTGGAAGTGGAATTTTCTAAATAAGGAATGCCGCCGCATTCAGCCACCAATGCTTTGATGCCATTAATGGCCCTTCGGATGACCGGTGAATGGCGTGACACACCAAGTGACAGAAGGCTGTATACCATAAATATTGTGGCGCTTGCATAACTGTACAGTGTGCCGTCTTCTTCAATACGGTCAAGCATATATGTTTTAGCTGTGTGTAAGCCAAGCTCCTGAAGAGCAAAGGGTGCACGAAAAAGCCGCTTCCAATGAGTCAGAACAGAAGAGAGGTCTCTCTCCTCGAAAGCATCAGAACGGAGCCAAGTCAAAGGGTTTTTTGTCATGTGCGGGTCGAGGTGGCGGAGAGATTGAATATTGCGGTTTTTTAGTGTGTATCGCTGATTGAGTGTGACAGCCATCGGCGCAAAGTGAATACGGGCATAGGTGCTGAACTGATAGAAATGAACCGGGAATGTTGGGGGAATTGCTAAAAGCGACAATGGTACATATAATGCGGGCCAAGGGTAAAGGCTGTTTGCTGCAAGCATCCATTTTGTCATGAAATGAATATTCCTCAAGCCGCCATGTGATGTAATAAATTGTTCAGCTTTTTTCATGTGCGGATCAGTTCGATGGTAGCATCCTGAAGCCAGCATTCCGACATAACCTTGGACGGCAGCTGTTATATTGCCGCCTGTTTCGTCAGGGAAATTGTTAAACGTTCCGTCTGGCTGCTGATTTTCGCGAATGCCGGCTGCGAGCGCCGAAATGAGTTCTTTTTCATTTTCACCTTCATCAAGTGAGGTGAGGAGCAGAATAAAAAAAGAATTCGTCATGATTGGCCCTTCAAAGCAAAATGTCCAAGAACCGTCACCATTTTGCCTATCTTTCAGCTCTGAAATCGTGTTTTGCTGATAGCGCCTCACCTTCTCCTGAAGTGTGCTCATCACGCTCAACTCCTTCAGAAAGATATATATTCATCCGCTAATGCTGCCATTACTGAAAGAAAAAACTGCTGGCTGGCAGCAGTTTTTTTAAAAGCTTTTAGTCTTCAAGATTAATCCATACACTTTTGACTTCTGTGTAGTTATCTAGAGCATATGAGCCCATTTCTCTTCCTAGTCCGGATTGTTTATAACCGCCAAACGGCGAAGCTGCGTCAAACACATTATAGCAGTTTACCCAGACAGTCCCGGCTTGAAGGCGATCTGCAATATAATGGGCTTGTTTTACATTCTCAGTCCATAGGCCGGCAGCAAGTCCGTATTCAGAATGGTTGGCTCGTTCAATGACTTCATCCACTGTTTCATACGGAATCGCCGTCAGGACTGGTCCAAAGATTTCTTCTTTGGCGATTGTCATATCGTCTTCAACATTCGCAAACACAGTCGGTGCGACAAAGTATCCTTCTTCATAAGGGCAGCTTCCGCCAGTGACAGCTTTTGCTCCTTCATCTTTCCCTTTTTGAATATAAGAAAGAACGCGTTCATGCTGCTCCTTGCTCACGAGCGGGCCGATTTGGGTATCTTTATGAAGTCCGGCTCCTTGGCGGAGTGATTCAGCATAAGACACCATCTCATTGACAACTTCATCATACTGGTCTTTATGAATAAAGACGCGTGAGCCCGCACAGCAGACTTGGCCTTGGTTAAACATGACACCGTTTAAAGCGCCTGGAATGGCTTTTTTCAAATTGGCATCCGGTAGCAGGATATTAGGTGATTTTCCGCCCAGTTCCAGGGTGACACGCTTAATGCTTTTTGCCGCCGTGGCCATGATTTTCTTTCCGATTTCTGTTGATCCGGTAAAGGCAATTTTGTCAACCGCTTCATGGTTGGTAAGTGCTTCTCCAGCATCCTCACCGAATCCCGGAATGATATTGATCACACCGTCAGGGAAACCGGCTTTATCAATTAACTCAGCCAAATAAAGAGCTGAAAGCGGGGTTTGCTCAGCAGGCTTAAGCACAATTGTACAGCCGGTTGCAAGAGCCGCACCCATTTTCCACATCGCCATAAGGAGCGGGAAATTCCATGGGATGATTTGGCCGACGACGCCGACAGGCTCATGGCGTGTATAATTAAAATAGGCGCCGGAAACAGGGATTGTCTGCCCTGTTATTTTTGTGCACCAGCCGGCGTAATAGCGCATATGCTCAATAGCCAGCGGGATATCTCCATTTGTTGTTTCGTTTATTGGCTTTCCGTTATCAAGGGTTTCAAGCTGAGCAAGCTCAGTTTTATGCTCTTCCATTAAATCTGCCAGCTTATACATCAGTCTGCTTCTCGATGCTGGAGACATTGTTCTCCACTCGCCTTGATCAAAGGCTTTGCGGGCAGCTTTAACGGCTTTGTCCACATCTTCTGCCCGGGCTTCATACAGCGACATTAAGGTTTCGCCTGTCGCCGGGTTAGGCGTGTCAAAGGTTGCCCCTGAGGCACTCGGAACAAACTTCCCATCAATATAAAGCTTTTTCGTTCCCTGTAAAAATGTCTCCATCCTTTTACTCACTTGCATCGTTAAAGAACTCATTCGTAACAAACCTCCAGTCATTTTTATGGCCTGTTCTGAGATTCTTGGTGATAGAATGGATATTGCTTCATTGAAGAGCGGAAATTAGCTGTGATCGTTACTATGGAAGTAAGCGTATACAAACATTCTATACTAGAAAACATGACAAAATCAATGAATAACCGATATTGCAATTTACAAAAGAAAAAAGCTACAATAGGCTTATAGACAAGTAAAGGAGATTTCATCATGATACATAAAAATTGGCTTGAAAAAGAAACCGTTAAAAAAGTAAAATGTGTTCAGACAAACGCAAAAAAATACATTGTAAATCGCGTATTAACACCAGGGAAAGAATATGAAGTGAAGAATGAGACAGAGGAATTTCTGTTTGTCGTTGATAATACAAATAAAATCGGCGGATACTATAAAGAATATTTTGAAGAGGTATAAACACCGATTGAATTTCTGATGGAAGAAGAAACAGAAGAGGTCACATCAATTTCAGACTCTAATATAGATGGCACAATTGAAGATACAGACCGTTATGCAAAGGACCGCAGCTAAGCTGCGGTTCTTCTTTGATTCAAAAAGGAAAAATAAAACAGATGCACAACAGAAACGTTAAAAAACTCATTTTTCAAAAAATATTTGCGAAAAATGAAACTTTTTTCTCTATTGGTGCGTACTACATGATAACAGCAATACAAAAAACAAGAAACAAATCAAAAAAGTGAAAAATGTAATCTGTTCGTAATGGTTTAAATGTCTTCTATGTCGTATTCTTATATAGGGATAAAGGACTTATTTTATTTAAAGTAATCTCGTCATAAGAAAAATAGATAAATGCAGAAAGAGGGGTTCTTCATTGGGTATTTTTTCTGTTAGCAGATCAACTGACGCAAAGAAGCTTGAAGCTTTGCTCGTTGAAGGGGAAAGAATAGAATCGATTTATAAGCTCCGGGTTGACCAAATTTGCTTTACAAATAAACGTATTATTTTCTTTGATAATAAGGTGTTTTCTAAAAAGAAGGTTCGTGTATTTCTTCCATATAAAACGATTGAAAGCTTTGCCATTCAAGAAGCGGGAATGTTTGATCCCGACACCGGACTTTTATTAATGACAAGAAGCAAAACCTTTGAATTAGAATTTGCGAAAGATACCGATTTAAGCGAAGTGCAAGCGGTACTGACGAAGTATTTATGCAACTGAATAAACTAACTGAGGCCAGCCGTCTCTAAAGAATGGTTTGGCTTTTTTTGTGCCGTAAAAACGCCTTTTTTGGTTTGTCAGTATTCAAAACTGGGAACAGAGAAAAAAAGGAGAGGATACACATGGCACTGACTAAAGAACAAACTCAGCATCTCTACCATAAATTGCTTCATATGCAAAAAGAATTGTCTGGTGAAAAAAAGAAAACACAATCAATGACTGAAGAAGTAGGAGAGCTGTCTAATGGGGTTGATAACCATATGGCTGACCACGGAACGCTTGTAACAGACCGCATGACAGACCAAACGGTAAAAGAAATAGACCGGGAGCTTTTGGAGGAAGTTAATCACGCTTTACAAAAGATAAAAGACGGGACGTACGGAATTTGTGAAAAAACAGGTCAAGAAATCCCATACGAAAGATTGGAAGCTGTTCCGTACGCAAGAATGACAGTGGAAGCCCAAGCTGATGTAGAGGACGATTTGGAAACGGATGCTCCGTCATTTGAAAAGGAGTTTCACCAACAAGTTAAAGATCTATCTAATAAAGAAACAATTGATCAAAAAAGTTCTCAAACGTATGAGATTTTAGACCGCGAGCAGGATTCAAATTGAAAATCGCAAGCAAGTACACCGATATAAGGTGTACTTGCTTTTTTTTTATAAAAAAATCTCATATTCGAAATAAAGTGATTGACTTTGCGTAAAAAAGAAAGTAACATACTATTTGTAAGTTAATATAAAAAGTTTACCGGGAGGAATACAAATGTCTACAGTTTTATTTGTAAAATCAAGTGACCGTACAGCTGAAGAAGGTGTTTCAGTTAAACTATACGAAGCATTTTTAGCTGCATATAAAGAAAACAACCCTAATGATGAAGTGATTGAATTAGATCTTCATAAAGAAAACCTTCCTTACCTTGGAAGAGATATGATTAACGGAACATTTAAAGCAGGTCAAGGTATGGAAATGACTGAGGAAGAAAAAAAACAAGCTGCAACAGCTGACAAATATCTGAACCAATTTGTAAAAGCTGATAAAGTGGTGTTCGCATTCCCGCTTTGGAACTTCACAGTGCCAGCAGTGCTTCATACTTATGTGGATTACCTGTCTCGCGCAGGCGTTACATTCAAATACACACAAGAAGGACCAGTTGGTTTAATGGGCGACAAAAAAGTTGCACTTCTTAACGCGCGCGGCGGCGTTTATTCAGAAGGACCAATGGCTTCACTAGAAATGTCCTTAAACTTCATGAAAACAGTTCTTGGTTTCTGGGGTGTTCAAGACTTGCACACAGTTGTCATTGAGGGACATAACGCAGCGCCTGATAAAGCACAAGAAATTGTTGAAAAAGGCTTGCAAGAAGCGAAAGAGCTTGCTGCTAAGTTTTAATGAATAAAGACTCCTATCCGTGAGATAGGAGTTTTTTTGCGTACATATTATATAGAAGAAAGTGATCACTTCTTGCCGCTAAAAAAATGCTGTTTTTTTATTGTAGTATATTTTTTGTTTGTCGAATCATTAGATATATTAGCGAAATAACAGTTTTATGAATGAAAAAAAGTTTTTCTGAACAATTGATTTGCCCCCTTGATAAAATATGTCCAATGGTGTACTATATAAAAGAAGCTACTTTGTACGTATTGTTAATTAAGTTTTAACCTTTAAGCTGTAATAGGGAGTTTTATATCGAAGCCGGAATGTCATGCCTCCATTGCAGAGGACGACAGGAACGTTTCTGCAAACACCCACTTTGAGGAGTGGTGGTTTAAAACTTTCTTACTTGCATACGGCAAGATGTAGCGAAGGCCATTTCCTTTATGGAAATGGCTTTTTATTTTATCTGAAAAAGGATTTTTATATCGAAAATTCAATTTCCATTCGGGAAGAAATGCAGGTCTATTTTTTGTGATATGATGGGAGAAATTGAAGGAAAAGCGAGGGTTAGACGTTATGTTACATAAAGCCCAATCTCTGTTGGCGCATTATTTCGGTTATGAAAAGCTGCGCAGAGGGCAGGAGGAAGCCATCCGTTCGGTGACAGAAGCGAGACAAAACACGGTCTGCATTATGCCGACGGGCGGGGGAAAATCAATATGCTATCAAATTCCGGCACTGATGTTTGAAGGAACAACGATTGTCATTTCGCCGTTAATATCATTAATGAAGGATCAGGTTGATACTCTTGAAGAAGCGGGAATCAAAGCCGCTTACATCAACAGTTCGCAAACCAATCAAGAAATATATGAAAGGCTGAACGGCCTGAAAGAAGGGGCCTATAAGCTTTTTTACATTACACCAGAGCGGTTAACCTCAACAGAATTTATACGTATTTTGCAAAGCATCGACGTTCCTTTAGTAGCAATAGATGAAGCGCACTGTATTTCTCAATGGGGCCACGATTTCAGGCCAAGCTACAGAAACATTGAAATTCTGTTTCACGAGTTAAATGACAAACCTGTCATCATGGCATTAACGGCAACAGCAACACCTGAGGTGCATGATGATATATGCCGTCAGCTGCATATTCAAAAAGAAAACACGGTGTATACCGGTTTCTCCCGTGACAACCTTACTTTGAAAGTCGCAAAAGGGGAAAACAAAGATCGTTTTATTGATGAGTATGTAAAAAGAAACAAACATGAAGCAGGAATCGTCTATACCGCGACAAGAAAAGAAGCAGATCGGATTTATGAGCGGTTAAAACGAAATCAAATTAGCGCAGGGCGGTATCACGGGGGCTTACAGGACGAAGTCAGAAAAGAACAGCAGGAAAGGTTTCTGAACGATGAGCTGCAGGTCATGGTTGCCACATCTGCTTTCGGGATGGGCATCGATAAATCAAATATCAGGTTTGTTCTTCATGCACAGATACCGAAAGATATGGAAAGCTACTATCAGGAGGCGGGACGAGCTGGACGGGATGGCCTCGACAGTGAATGTGTGCTTTTATTTTCTCCGCAAGATATTATGGTGCAGCGCTTTTTAATCGAGCAATCGGAAAATGAAGAAAAGCAAAAGCAGGACTTGAAAAAACTGCGACAAATGGTTGACTACTGCCATACGGAAGATTGTCTGCAGCGATTTATTCTGATGTATTTCGGAGAAAAGGAACCTGACGCCTGCGGACAGTGCGGAAACTGTACAGATACAAGAACAGCCCATGACGTGACGAGAGAAGCGCAAATGGTCTTATCGTGTATCATTCGTATGAATGAACGTTTTGGGAAGACGATGGTTGCCCAGGTGCTCGCTGGATCAAAAAATAAAAAAGTGCTCGAAAACGGCTTTAGCAACCTTTCAACATACGGAATATTAAAGCACCGATCAGTTAGTGAAATCAGCGACTTTATTGAATTTCTGATTGCTGACGACTTTATTAGGATGTCAGATGGAACATTTCCGACTCTTTTTGTTAGCGGCAAAGGGAGAAATGTGCTGAGAAGCGAATTAGCAGTAACGAGAAAAGAAGCATTAAAAGCAGAAGCCATTACGGAAAATGACGAGCTGTTTGAACGGCTTCGCACCTTACGCAAGCAAATTGCAGCAGAGCAGGGTGTTCCGCCTTTTGTCGTTTTTTCTGATCAGACGCTGAAAGATATGTCAGGAAAACAGCCTGTAAATGATGAAGAACTTTTGTCCATAAAAGGAGTCGGAGAACAAAAAAGAGCAAAATATGGCCGGCTTTTTTTAGAAGAAATACAAGCTTATGTAAAGGTGACAGCCCCAAAAAAAGCATAAATCAACCTTATTTTCTTTGAAAAACACATTTTCTTTTCTTTTTTTTGACTCAAACTTAAAAGACTTGAAAAGCCTATTATATCAAGGGTTCAGTAAGACTTTCCAACAGAGAGAAATCCTTCATGTAAAGGAACTGTAATCTAAATCATATCTTTTTGTTATTGATTTGACATTTACATGTGTTACGATATCACCTGTTAGCCGCCAATAAAAAGCTAACAAGGGAGGATTTACTTATGAAGAAGACGATTATGTCCTTTGTAGCAGTTGCAGCACTTTCAACAACTGCATTCGGAGCTCACGCTTCTGCAAAAGAAATCACGGTGCAAAAGGGTGATACGCTCTGGGGGATCTCTCAGAAAAACGGAGTGAACCTGAAGGACCTAAAAGAATGGAACAAGTTAACTTCTGATACAATCATTACGGGAGAAAAACTGACCATTTCTTCAGAAGAAACAACCACATCTGGGCAATATACAATTAAAGCGGGAGATACGCTTTCTAAGATTGCTCAAAAATTCGGTACGACAGTTAACAACCTGAAAGGTTGGAATAACTTAAGCTCTGACATGATCTATGCTGGATCTACACTTTCAGTAAAAGGTCAGGCAACAGCAGCAAACACAGTGACTGAGAATGCGCAAACAAGCGCACCTCAAACTGAAACAAAACAAGAGGCTGTGCAAAAAGAGCAACCTAAACAAGAAGCTGTTCAACAGCAACCTAAACAAGAAACAAAGGCTGCAGCAGAAACTTCTGTTAAAACAGAAGAAAAGGCTGTTGAATCTAATACAAATCAACAAGAAGCGACAAAAGAACTAACAGTTACTGCTACTGCTTACTCTGCTAACGACGGCGGCATTTCCGGCGTTACAGCAACAGGCATCGACTTAAACAAGAACCCGAATGCTAAAGTTATTGCGGTTGATCCAAACGTGATTCCGCTAGGTTCTAAAGTCTATGTTGAAGGTTATGGAGAAGCAACAGCAGCAGACACTGGCGGCGCAATAAAAGGAAATAAAATTGACGTATTTGTACCAAACAAAAGTGATGCACATAATTGGGGCGTCAGAACAGTAAGTGTAAAAGTGTTAAATTAATAGAATAGATGAAGATAAAGGACATGTAGCTCTAAGCTCGTGTCCTTTTTTTGTTTTTAGAGACGTAAAACATAATATGCCGATAAAAAAATTGTGCTCCTTCTGCAATGATAAATAGAAGGTAAACGGCCCCTATCATCTTTATCTTTGCAGAAGGAGCTGCTGGCTTTTGCTTTGAAGATTGTATCGTTTCTTATCATGAATACCTGCATATTTTTATGGCGAAGGACAAGGGGCTCAGCTTGCATCCTCTAACCGTTATTCCTTAGGGGGAGAAGCCTTACTGCTTTATTATTGGAAGCTCGCTTTTATTAACGAATGTATCAACCGAGCAGATGGTGGGGTTAAATGGACAAAGCTAAGCTACGCGACCTCTATGACAGAATGTCTTCGGAAGCTTGTGCGCCGCTGGCGTTAATTTCTCTGGCATTTGTCTTTTGGCCAGGTTACTTGAAATCAAGAATCATGACTATACCTGATTTTTTTGGAGCAGCGATTTGATTAAAGAACAACAGATCGTTTCTGAGCTTTTGATCATAGGTTACACTGTATCATTCCTGCCGAAGTGCTGTATTCAGGGGATCTTGTTTTTGGCATCAGCACGTTCATTGCGGTTTAAAGTGAAAAAACTGTTTTTAAATGAGAAGGCTGCTAAAGGAAAGATCCCTTAAATCAGATAATCACATCTAAATACGTATAGCCATGGACATGAGCCGTTTCCTAGACTTGGGATAACGGCTTATTTTGTGATTGGTGGACGAGGAAATGGAAGAGGGCTTTGTCTGCGCTGTTCTCCCAAAACAATGAAATATCTTGACTGTCTTCCTAACATACTAACTGTTCATATAGGAAATCGTGGTTGACGGTATTCGTGATCAGTTCAGCTTCCGAGTCATTAGGTTTAATGTCTGATGCAGGTTACGGAATAATGTTTGGTGATGTTGATGCGAGGATACGCAAATGTTGTACTGGTTCGCTGTTGGAGTTTTACACATATGGTTTTATGTCTTCTGAAGACATGGAGACAGACGTACGGAGTCTAAAGTTGAAGGAATGAGCTGGCTCCAATGAGATGTGTTCATATGGCTTACAAAAATTAAAATGAATCTTCCCCTATAAATACAACGTGTTGGAAAGAGAAAATTTATTGCTACACAAGGCGAGTGCCACATGGACCAACTTAAACAGATAGATTGACGGCTCTCATGAAAAGGCAGAATTTAATAAGAAAATTGATTCTGAAACCGGACCTGACTCTGTGTAAGTGAAATTTCAGGATTAAGCTCAGCAGGCTGGCAACTGTGAGGACAATACAAGAAATCACGATTCTCATGCTTCTTTAGAGAATAGTGATTTTGAAACTTCTACCTAGATTACTTGATTTGGATCGCCGAAGCCTTGTTGTCCCAATCTGAAGCCATATTGGCAGTTTTGCGATACCAATCAGAATGTCTAAACATGACTCCTTTGCCATACCCTTGAGTTGAAGTGTGCTCACAGAGCGTCGTTGAATAGCTTGAAATAGGCGAAGCCATACTTAAGGAGGAAATTCTGTCATTCCAGGTGGAAGGCTAGTTTTTTAACCCGTCTCTCTAATAAATATACAGCGCGGGGGCGGCAGATTAACAAAAGAGGATCTTGGACATATGTCAAGATCCTCTTTTACTTAAACCAGCCTTTTTCCTTTGAACGCGTAATGGCTTCTATTCGGTTTTTCACTTCAAGCTTTTCTAGAATCATGGAGATATAATTTCGCACCGTTCCGCTTTTAATGCTGAGTTCTTGGGCGATTTCTTTTGTGTTTTTTCCGTCAGCCACAAGTTCGAGCACTTCTTTTTCTCTATCTGTGAGAGGGTTGGCCTCGCTATACATATCCTCCATCAGCTCAGGTGCGTAGATACGCTTTCCATTCATGACGCTTCGGATGGCGCTCGCGAGCTCTTCGCTCGGACTGTCCTTTAACAAATAGCCTTTAACGCCGGCTTTAATGGCTCTCTGAAAGTAGCCGGGGCGGGCAAAAGTGGTTAAGATAATAATTTTGCAGCCTGTATCCTTTAATTCCTCAGCTGCTTCAAGTCCTGTCTTTCCGGGCATTTCAATGTCCATAATGCATACATCGGGCTGGTGTTTTTTTGCAAATTCGACAGCATCCTGTCCGGTTGTTCCTTTGCCGACGACTTTCATATCGTCTTCTAAGTTTAATAGTGATCCTAAAGCACCCAGCAGCATCTGCTGATCTTCTGCAATAAATATACTAATCATGTAAGCCATCCTTTTTGTTTATTTTGAGTTATTAGGAATTTTCATGGTAAGCTTGGTTCCGTTTTTGGTGTTGATGTGAAGGCTCCCGTTTGCAAATTCAAGACGCTCTCTCATACCGAGTAAGCCATGTCCCTTTGAAAAACACGTTTCTCCTCCTTGAAATGTTCCATCATCTGACACTGTAATAACAACTTCCTTCCAGAGCTCCTGGATATCAACTCGGCATGTTTTAGCCTGACTGTGTTTGACAACATTTGTGACAGCTTCCTTTAAGCACATGCTCAAAATGTTTTCATTAAGCAATGAGATATTTTCGGGCATTTTCTCATCTTCGTAGATAAATGTAATGTCAGCAGCTTCGAGAATTTGTTTGATGTTTATGATTTCATCCTTGAGCCGGATGCCTTTCATAGAGGATACGATTTTTCTGACTTCATTTAAAGAAGTTCTCGCTGTTTGCTGAACGCTTTTCAGCTCACGCGCTGCTTGTTCGGGATCTTTGTATATTAATTTTCTCGCCAAGTCGCTTTTTAAACCGATAAGAGAAAGCTTTTGACCAAGCGTATCGTGGAGATCGCGGGCAATCCGCTGCCTTTCTTCTAATTTTACCAAATCGGCAATCCGTTCATTTGCAAATTCGAGTTTTTCTTCCAGCTGTTCGCGCTCCTTGCGGCTTTTGATACTGAATGGCAATAAAATCGCACTGATGAGGGTGATGACGACAAAAGGAATTTGTGTCAGAAAGAATTCCTTTTTTAACACAAGACTGAAATTCGCTGCGACAGCTGCGCTTATTAAATGTACGTAATATAAAATGTGGAAAGGAACGCGTTCTTTTATGTTTCCGATAAAATACGCGATAAAAAAAGCAAAATAAATATAGCTGAACAGCGTAATGGAGGCGGTTGAAATGCCGATTAACAGAAACGCCCACAAATAAATGGCCCAGCCTTTTGAGACAAAAGCAAATCGATAAACCGAAAAAAATAAAAGCGTCAAAATAATTCCGACGATAATAACAAATGTAGAAGATGATTTAAATATAAAGTAGAACGGCAGGATGAAAAATATCGTCCATATATAAGGCGTGATTCCGCTTAGTTTTTGAAATGTAAAATGCTTTTTGATCATGATATAACCTCATTTTCAGCTTTTCATCTTAAATGTAACTTTACCATTGTAAAAGCCAGATTGCACCACCGAACAATAAAAAGGAAGTCTTCTTGTTGTATAAGAAGACCTCCTAATAGTCAGGCGTTCTCCCGCAGCTTCTGTTTTTCTGTTGAATCAGGCGGAAGGCGGAAAGATATTTGTTTTATACCCCGAAATGATACAAATTGTTTTTTGTCTTCATCCCAAAGGCGGAAGGCGAGTGATTGCAGGCTTGTTTTTAAGGTAATTGTCGGTACGTTTTTTAATGGTTCGTGATGTTCATGAGCAACTTCAAGCTTGTAGTTGGGCACCTTTGGGCTCAAATGGTGAACGTGGTGGTAACCGATGTTGCCTGTCAGCCATTGAAGGAGTTTCGGGAGTTTATAAAATGAACTGCCCTCCACAGCGGCCTGAACGTAGCTCCAGTTTTCATCTGCTTCAAAATAAGAATCTTCAAATGTATGCTGTACATAAAACAGCCACACGCCGATTGAACCTGAGATCAGAAAGATAGGGCCTTGCACGAGCAAAAACGATTGCCAGCCAAAGATGAGACAGCAAACAGCAGCCAATGACACAATTGCCAGGTTTGTAAGGTACGTGTTCATGCGCTCCTTACGTCTTGCACCTTTTTTGTTAAAACGGTTGGTGATCAGAAAAACATAAATTGGTCCGAGAATAAACATGATAAACGGATTTCTATAAAGTCTGTATGCAAGTTTTGTGCGTCTAGATGCGGCTATATATTCGTTTACCGTTAACAGCCAGATGTCACCTGTTCCGCGTTTATCCAGATTGCTGCTGGTCGCGTGATGAATCGAATGGCTGTGCTGCCATTGAAGGTAAGGGAACAAAGTCAGAACACCTGTCAGAAAGCCGAGAATATGGTTATAGCGCTTTTGTTTGAAAAATGATTGATGGCAGCAGTCATGAAAGATAATGAAAATTCTTGTCAAGAACCCTGAGGCAACCACTGTTAATGCTAAAGTAAGAAGATAGGAGACATTGAGGCTGAAATAAGCAAGAAACCAAAGTCCGAAGAAAGGGATAAACGTGTTTAAAAGCTGAATCAGACTGTTTTTTGTTTCGGGCTGAGCAAAAGCAGCGACTTGCTTTGTCAGCAGTTTTTGTTTGTGTTTAAGGGTTGGTTCAGTCATAGTAAAGGATCCTCTCATTGTGTGTCTCGCTTAAGTATACGAAAGAGAAGGATGTCTTTGTAGTAGCACACATCATGCATCATATATGACATTTGTCATGTGGACAGAGATGACGTGCAGATGTGAAAACAGCTTGTAAAAGATTTTACAAGCTGTTTAATGTTTGTCAATCCATATTCGTGATGTACCCGAAACAGCTTCAAGCCTGCATGTTCCCCCAATAGGGAACGTGGCAATTGGAGAGGTGTGCCCGGCATTTATGTTTGCGACGACGGGGAGCCCGGATAATTCTTTTTTTGTACCAATTATCGCTTTTACGTGATCTATTGATACGTTTGATGCTTTTTGGAACCTGCCGATCAATATCCCCTTTACATTTGAAAAAGAAGGGAGGTGGATGAGCGATTGTAAATCGCGGTCAAACATGTTTGCGTCTGACATATAATCATCTTCAATCAGTAAAATTGTGTTGTCTGTCTCAGGAAAATACTCCGTTCCCTGCAGCAAATTAAGTGTACACAGGTTGCCGCCAATCAATGTGCCTTCAGCATAGCCATCCTGGATCACAATAGGACCGGAATGAGGGTGAAAGTGCCTGTTTTCTTGATCTAAAAACCATTGATCATCGCTCCACTCTTGTGATGGCAGAATTTCAAAGGCTTCATCCGAAGCGCAGCAAGCCAGAAAATAATCTTTTATATATTCCAATCCTTTTTTCATTGCAAATGTAGAAAAGTGGGGGCCTGAATATGTAACGAGACCGGTTTTTTGATAAATGGCATTAGCGAGAGCCGTAATATCGGAATAGCCGCAAAATATTTTTGGATTCTGTTTGATTTTCTCGTAATCAAGATAACGCAGCAGCTGATTGCTGTTGAATCCGCCAAGTGTCGTTAAAATAGCTTTGACGTCGGGATCGAAAAAGGCGCTGTGCAGATCACTTACTCTTGATTCAATAGAGGATGACTGGAATTCGTTTAATTCCTCTGCGTGTTCAGCAATGGTCACCCGAAAACCCAATTGTTCTAATGTCGTTTTTGCGTGCAACTTTGCTTCATTTGTTAATATGGACATGCTGGTGGCGGGAGACACGATTCGAATTTCGTCTCCCGGTTTCAGTTTGGGTGCAAACACTTCAGGTCCTCCTAAGCGGTTTTACACCATTACAGCATATTTCGGCACATTCTTCCAGATTTTTTTAGAAATCTGTCCATTTAATGCTTCCTGATTGTGTATCGTAGTCAATACATACTTCAAATTGATGTTTTTCATAAAAATGAATGAGCCTGTCCACATGATTCCAATCCCGTTTGGCTATGTCGCCGGTAACTTTCGGGATATTGCAGTCTCTGGCAATATCCTTTAAATATTTCATACAAATAGAACCGAAACCGTAATTCGGAGGTCCTTTAATATCTCCAATATGAATGGCATCGTCCTGATAGGATGCTACAAGTGAAAAGCAGCTTTCCCCTCTATAAGCTGTTTCACAATCCGTGAGCATAATTTTGCATGTTTGGCCATCATCAATCGAGGAAACAATCATCCAATCTTCATCTTTCGATTGATCAATACCAAGCACTCTGGCATCTTTCGATAGATCCTTTATATTTTCCTGCATGCGATAAAGTTGAAATTCTAAATGATTCAGCTCTTCTTCAAGCTCTTGGCGGTTTTTTTCCTTAATGGTAATCAAAATCAAACCCCTTTCAAAAATAGTTAGAAACACAGTAACCAATTGTAGTAGATAGAAGAGGCGTTTGTAAATGATAAATCCATAATTGCTAGAATTTAGCGCAAGTAAGGTTTAGTTGGTTTTAAGAGAGGAAAAAGAAAAGTAACCCGTTGCAAAAGGAGGAAGATGAATGCCGATTGATTCATTGATTAAGAAATTGCGTTATGTCCAATTGGAACCCCCTGACAAAATTCTTTCGTTATATCTCAACACAGATATGAGGGATCCAGAGCAACAGGGGGGAGAATGGAAAATTACCCTTAAGTCAGGGTTCGGGAGATTAAAAGAATATCTGGCAGCAAGTGACCCGGAGGAAGAAAAGTGTCTGAATGCAATCAGTGACAAAATCTATCAGCACCTTAACGGAATAGGAAAAAATATGCCGCGCAGCCTTGTATTTTTTGTTTCAAATAGCGGGATATGGGAAGCGATCACGCTTCAGATTCCTGTTGAAACAACATTTTTCTGGGAGGAGACAGCTGTACTTGACCAGCTGGAAAATTTGCGCAAAACGTATCCAAGTACAGCTTTTATTTTAACGCAGCAAAATGAAGTGAAAATTATAGAAACCGTTTTAGGCAAAATTGAAGCGGTCGAACATTATGAATATGACGCAATCAATGAGTCTTGGGAGAGCAGCCAGTCTTCTAAAACCAAATCGGCATCATTAGAAGAGGAACACCTGAAGAATCATGTAACGGAGAATCAAACGAGACTGTACAAGCGGCTGGCGGCCAATCTCGACCAGAAAGCCGCGGCAAAAAAATGGGAGCGAATGATCATTGCCGGTGATAAAAAAACAGCTGACATCCTGGATCAGCATATGAATAAACCCATTCATTCGAAAATCCAAAAGAATTTGCTGAATGAAAATGAACATAAGGTCGTTGATCATTTAATGCAAGAGGCATAAACCAAAAGGCTGGTGCTTTTTAAGCATCGGCCTTCTGAAGTGTGTCTAATTTCTGACGAAGCCATCGAAAACGTTGACATCTCCGTTGAATTTGCATACGATTTGGATAGCCAGTACAAATTAGGAGAGGTCACCAAATGAATCAAACAGAAAATAAACCGAAAAATTATACTGGAATTGTCCTTACGCTGACAGTTCTGATTAACGGTTTGATCGCAGTGCTGTTTTTTATGCCTAAATTAGATCAGTTCAGCCATGCGAATATTCACATTTTGCCAATGCTGAATGCGATATTCAACAGCTTTACGTTTATCTTCTTGTTGGCGGCATTGATTATGATTAAACAAAAAAACATTAAGGCGCATAAACGCTTTATTTTAGCTGCTTTTACGACAACATTATTGTTCTTGATTTGCTATGTCACATACCATTCGATTGCGGAGAATACGCTGTATGGCGGAGAAGGTATTATGCGTCCGATTTATTTCTTTATATTAATTACGCATATCTGCCTTTCTGCAATCATCGTGCCGCTTGCGCTGTTTACGCTGATCAGAGGCTTCAGCATGCAGGTGGAACGCCATAAAAAAATCGCCAGATGGACAATGCCGCTGTGGCTGTATGTCAGCCTTACAGGTGTTATTGTTTATTTGATGATATCACCGTATTATTAAAAGCCATACTCAGTATGGCTTTTTTGAGGTTTGTAAACATGACAAAAGCCCAAATATCGTTTTGGGCTTTGTCAGTAAATTAACAGGCTCCTTTAATGAGCCGTTGATTCCATGGTTTCAAGTGTTGCGACTTGTAAAGATTTTTCAACCGTTTTCGTTTTTTCTTTTACTTTTTCCGCGTACGTGTAATCACCGTAGCAATACGGATAACGGAAATTGTTTTCATTTCCTCCGCAAGTATAGAGCCCGGGATTTTTTTCGACTTGCTGCTCGGAGTATTGTTTTGCCAATTCCTCAGTATGCGTTCCTCCATGTTCAGCTACAAAATCAATATAACCTGCCCCCATGTTGTAGCTTTGAATAATCGTGTCCAAATCCACACCTTTTTCTTTACCGGTTTTGTACATGAGGGTAAATTGCTTGATGCCTTGTTTAATACTGAGTTGAGGGTCTGTTATCTCATTACGCTTTAACCCCAGAGATTCAGAGGACTGCATCGGATCATTGCCTTTTCCTTTTGACTCCTGATACATCATGCCGAGGATCAGCGATGTGTAATTGGAGAGTCCCCGGTTTTCAAGCTCGTCCTCAACCAGCGGTTTATAATCAGTTAAACGTTCGAGGACAATGGTTTTCGTGTCAATCGGAAGTTTTTTGATTAAATCGCGGTTGAACAAAAGCAGGACCAATAAAAAAGAGGCCATGACAAAGACAGAAATCATCATAAAACCCGCAGCAGCGAAACAGCCTTTTCTCTTTTTCTTCACTGTGTTTCACCCTCAATGTTTGCAGCAGTATGACTTTTTTATTATGACATAGAACATATACCAGACCAAGTAAAAACCTGATTTGAAACATAAATTTAAACTGTGAGGTTGAATTGAAACAAGAAGAGACAGGTTTGCATGAAAGGTCATTTGTTATAAGATAAAACTATGAAATAAGAAAGGTGAGACACATGACTGAATTTCGAGAAGCGGACCGTGCAAATGAAACGGTGACCGATTTGGATGAAGAAACTTTATTCCTAGTCGCACAAACCTTCAAAGCGCTTTCTGATCCTACCAGAATCAGGATTCTCCATTTGCTTTCTCAGGGTGAACATGCTGTGAACGGGATCGCTGAGAAACTGAATTTACTGCAATCAACAGTATCCCATCAGCTCAGGTTTTTAAAAAATCTCCGGCTCGTGAAATCGCGCAGAGAAGGTACATCAATCTACTATTCTCCCGAGGATGAGCATGTTTTAGATGTGCTTCAGCAAATGATCCACCATACAAGACACGATTAAAAAAGACATCCTTGCTGCCGCATGTCGCGATTAAGCAAGGATGTCTTTTTCTTTACAGTGCCCATTTTGCTCCAGCCCGTTTCTGCTGATTTTGATGACAATAGAGGAAAAACCGATATAATAGACGGCGATTAGAAAACAGACGCCAATCGTGAAAGGATCAGTTCCGATAGACTGGCTGTATGATCCCAGGCTGTGTAAATCAGGCGCGGCAAGGTACAGCTCTGTTACACGATAAAGAAATCTCGATAAAAATAGGGTTAGCAGAATAAGCTCCACCCAAATATGAGTCCGAAAATAAATTTTTCCTCTGCGTTTTTCAAAGGAGAGATTTTTCCTGGCGAAAAAAACCAGCAGACATCCGCCAAGAATACCGATAATGAAATATCCGTACAAAGATGGATGAATGAGGCTGAAGATAGTGAGACCGAATGCAAACATTGAAAAAAGAACCAAACGAGTAAAAAGCCAGCGAGGCTTCAGCGGCTGATATCCGATGGAGCGCTTGATTTTTTTATACAGAAAAAAGACGATAATCATGACAGGATAAACGCTTTGAAGTGTAAGATGCATGATGTGAATCCCCTCCGTTGAGAAGTGTATGCTTATCCGTTTTGAAATAGTAGTCTAAATAAACAATAACCATAAAAAAAGAAGGGGAGGCCCCTGTTTTCATAATATATGCACGATGCCTTTAGGCTGCATAATAGATATGCCCAAGCCTCATAAAATGGTATGATAATATTGGAAAATAAAAGCAGGAGACAAGGTGCGAAAAATGAAACTGGAACGTATGTTAGCGATGGTGATGTTATTAATCAGCAAAAAACAAGTGCAGGCTGCTGATCTAGCTGATTTATTTGAAGTATCAGTCAGAACGATTTACCGAGATATTGATACGATCAGCAGAGCGGGCATTCCGATTGTAACCTCACAAGGCGCCGGGGGCGGGATCAGTGTGATGGAAACGTATCGGCTTGAAAGAGAGTGGCTGAAAGAAGAGGAGCTATTTGCTATTGCTTCCGCTTTGCAGAGCATCTCATCCATGTATGAACCCGCTTCTCACAGCGCGGCTTATCAAAAAATAAAACATCTCATACCAGACCAGGCCGCAGAGGCATTTAAGCGTGAAACGGAAAAATGGTTTATTGACATGACGGCATGGGGACAAACAGAGAACCAAAAGGCGCTTCGAGAAAACATCAGTGATGCAATCGATCGGTCGTCAACCATATCGTTTACATATACAAATGCAAACGGGGAAACACTTCTCCGTGAAACAGAGCCTTACACGCTGGTATGCAAGGCAGGCCGCTGGTATTTATACGCCTACTGTCTGGTTAGAAACGATTTCCGCTTTTTTAAATTAAGCCGCATAAAAGATATGACTATTTTACATCAATCATTTATGAGAAAAGACATACAGCTGGAGACTCTGCCCTGGGATGTGAATTGGTATCGAAAGGATCGTTTAACTGAGCTGGTCATCCTTGTTCAGCCCGGGGCACGTCAGCGTATAAGTGAATGGTTTGGAAGTGATAGCCTTCAATTTGATGAAAATGAAGCCTGCCGAGCGGTGATATCCCTGCCCGCGGATCAATGGCTGATTGGTTTCTTGCTGCAATTTGGCAAGGATATTGAGGTCCTGGAACCTCTTCATATCCGGGAAAAGGTAAAAGAAACGATTTTTCATATGCAAAAAATATATGAAACCTGACACAATGCTGTCAGGTTTCTTCTTTTATAATCTAGGTAAAAAGGAGGTATCATATGAACTATTCACAAGTTACACATTTAGAACAAAAGCGTTTTTCAGGACTGTCCCAAAGAACAAGCAATGCACTGGAAATGACAGAAAAAAGACAAATTCCGCTCTTATGGAATCGATTTTGGCAGCAGGATACGAGCGTGTTACTCCCGCCTCATAAAAAGGATCAGAGCATTATCGCTTTATACTCTCATTACGAACAGCAGGAGAATGGGTTTTACACATTTTCTGTCGGCGCTTTTACCGAGCATAACGACATGCTTCCGGAACCGTATGAAGATATATATTTACCGGCTTCCGCTTATGCTGTTTTTACTTCAAAAATCGGTCCTATTGAAGACGTTGTACTCGAGACGTGGAAGGAAATTTGGACTTGGGACAAGCGGCATTTGCGTACGTTTTCGGGAGACTTCGAACAGTATGATCAAAGTGCGCTTTCACCGCAGAGGGCGCAGGTGAAAATATTTGTCGCCATAAAATCAGCATAACACTCTTGAAAAACTAATGGTATTAGTTAATAATAAAACTAACACCATTAGTTTTTTATTCAGGAGGAGTTATCATATGAGAATGATTCAGAATCAAACTGTGCGGCAGCTGACGTTTTATCCGGCATTATTTCCGGTCAATTGTTATCTTGTAGAGGAAGAAAATGAAGTAACCTTAATTGATACTGGTCTTCCGAACAGCTATAAAGGGATTATCCAAGCAGTGAATCAGCTGGGAAAACCACTGCAACATATTTTACTGACTCATGCGCACGGTGATCATGTCGGTTCGTTGGATGTACTGTCCCAAGCTTTTCCTGATGCAAAGGTTGTCATTTCCGAGCGTGATTCATTTTTGTTAAAAGGTGATGTTTCTTTGCGGAAAGATGAACCGCAGACGCCTATAAAAGGAGGAATTCCAAAAAATATCAAAACAAAGCCTGACGTTTTGCTGGCGGGTGGCGAAACAATCGGTTCTCTCCTTGCGATTTCAACCCCGGGTCATACCCCGGGAAGCATGTCGTTTCTGGACACAAGAAACGGAATTGTAATAGCTGGGGATGCATTTCAATTACGCGGGGGGATAGCCGTTTCCGGCCAAATGAGATGGACATTTCCTTTTCCTGCCTTCGCCACTTGGAATAAGGAGGCTGCTGTAAGAAGTGCGGAACGGCTCGTTGACAAGGCGCCGAGCTGTCTTGCGGTCGGACATGGTCATTTCCTTGCTTCACCTGAACAGTCGATGAAATTAGCCATTCAAAAAGCAAAGAAAGGGGTTTGAACATGTCACCGAGAGCAGGTTTACATCAAAAGATGATTATAGAGGCGGCGGCAGAGATTGCTGATCAGGAAGGAATAAACGGCGTGACGCTAGCCGCACTCTCTAAAAAAATGAATGTACGGCCCCCGTCTCTATATAATCACATAAGCGGGCTGCAGGGAATCAGAACAGAGCTTGCTGTCAGCGGTTTGACAAAACTTTTTGATCAGATGGCTGATTCCGTCAAAGAACAGAAGGGGGAGTCCGCCTTGCTATCTTTAAGCGATGCATATGTTTGGTTTGCAGTTGAAAATCCGGGTTATTATGAAGCGACTTTGCTTAAAATTCAAGATGAAAGAGCTGAATGCCTGTCAAACCAGATTGTCCGGCTTGTCGCGAAACTGCTTATTGACAGCGGTTATGCAAACGAACAGAATGTGATTCATGCAACAAGAGGGCTGCGAAGCTTGCTGCACGGATTCGCGACTTTAATCGGAAAAGAAGCGTTTGAACTAAAGGAAGACATTTCAGACAGCTTAGCATTTTCAATTCGATTATTCCTATCGGGTCTGTCGATAAACAATAAAAATATTATGTAAACCAAATAATTCATGTCTTATATTTCTGAATATTGTATAATATATCTTGCAGTATAGATAAGGGAGAGGCAAGAGGCTATGCATGATATTTACAAAATTGAGCAATTAGCGGCAGCATCATGGCCGTCTTATATTCAAAAGAGAATGGGGAAAAGGCTTCTTAGAGCGAATTTTAGACATCGGCGGATATGCCAGAAGGAGATTACCAAATAAAAGTTTAGGCCTGCCTGTTTGTATTCAAATCAGTGACGCATCACCGGAAGGACTGGATGATGCATTGGCAGACAGCGGATATGAAAAGATAGATGAATGTTTTCAAATGACAGCATCCTGCTGCGATATATTAGATCGTACGTTTGACAACAGCCGATTTACATATAAATGGGAGCAGGAGCCATCGTCTTTATGGATTGATGATTTTATCCGATTGGAAGAATTTTCACTAGAACGGCATTGCGGCTATACAAGCATTTTAAAACGGATGCAGCCGTGTAAAACCTTTCTCACTATGTATGACCAAGGCGGCCTGACAGCAGTGGGCACGTCCTCCGTTATCGATGGCTATGGCAGACTCAGCAACGTTGTTGTAGCAAAGGAACATAGAGGAAAAGGGGCAGGGACTCAAGTCATCAGGGCTCTGACTGAATGGTCAATGAACAATGGAGCTAAGTATATGTACTTGCAAGTGATGAAAGAAAACTCAGCCGCCGTTTCTTTGTATGAAAAAATCGGGTTCTCGCCTATATCGGAACACCATTACGGGATCAAAAAGGAGGATGGCTGATGAATTCGCTTCAAGAGATTATCTGTGAAAAACGGACATATACACGCCTTTATTCCTCACATAAGCACGCGTACAGCCAATTTCTTTTTCCCCTTGAAGGGAATATCGATCTTGAAACAGAGGAGCGTCAGGTCAAATTAAAGCCGGATCATTTTTTATACATTCCGCCAGAGTGCGAGCATCGGTTCCGCTCTATTGGCAGAAATGAATGTCTTGTGCTGGATGTGCCGCTTCATGCGATGAAAATTGAGGAGTATCATGCAGCCGCAGGGATTGAAGCTGCAATCGATCCTTTTTGGTCATCGATCAGGCACTTATTAATAGAGGAAGCAAATACACGCTCAGCACATACGCTCCATCTGCTTGTTCAATACATAAAAGAAAAACTGCAAACCCATACTCATGCTTCAATCTCATACATCCATAGCCATTTGTCTGAGCCGCTGACAATACAAAAGCTGGCGAAAATTGAACATTATCACCCAGCTTACTATTCAAGCTGGTTCAAGAAACAGACCGGAAAATCCCCTCAAGCCTATATAGCTGACCTCCGTCTCGAGGAAGCGAAACGGATGCTGATTGAGAAAAATGAAACACTGACTGTTGTGAGCCAATCGCTCGGCTTTCAAAACCTTTCTTCTTTTACAAGATGGTTTGCAAAAAGTACAGGTGTATCGCCCCGAATATACCGGAACACCTTTCATTCGGATAAAAAAATATGAGCTTTTGGTTAAACAATTAACAAGTGTCTCTTTTAAAATAGTAAGAAAAAGGAGATATAATGATGGCTGTAATTGAGGATTTTGAAAAATTGGATATCAGAACTGGGACCATTATCAAAGCAGAAGAATTTCCTGAAGCAAGAGTCCCGGCGATTAAACTGTTCATTGATTTTGGAGAAGAGATCGGCGTCAAACAATCAAGCGCGCAAATCACAAAGCGCTACCGCCCAGAAGAACTGACCAACTCACAAATTATCGCTGTCGTGAACTTTCCGCCGCGCCGAATCGCAGGTTTTAAGTCCGAAGTGTTAGTCCTCGGCGGCATTCCCGGCCAAGGTGACGTCGTCCTGCTTCAACCGGGACAACCGTTACCAAACGGAACAAAAATCGGATAACACAAAAAAGACGTTTGCCTAAGAGGCAAACGTCTTTGCGTATTGAGGCGATGCACCACACGCCACATTCGTGTGTGCCGCAAAGGGCATGTACATCGGCTTACACAATTCAGCTCATCGCTATATGAATATAGCATGGTGGGGGAGGAATTGCAAGGGTTACTTTGCGTTATTGTGATTAAATTTGTTGTAAAACGTGTCTTCTTTTGACGAAATTTGTCGAAAATAATCAAAAATCGTCTATGATTACTGTATTATTGTTAATTTGTATGACAATAATTGGTTCTATCCTTGTCATCAACAATCGCAATGTGACTTAACTGTGACCCGTACTGTGACCTGAGTGTGATCTGAAACACCGTTTTGTGAAAGTGAATAAATGCTGTTAAATCAACGAAAACGTACTAAATGATAAGGTGAATACAGGGGAGTAGTGTGACCTGGATTTTTAATTCAGTTCTTTTTTTATGCACAAAAAAATGCCTATCTAGAGATCATAGGCATTAAATATTTTTATCAATATCTTCATTTATTTTTTGGCTAAGTTTCTGAACCTTCTCATTAACATTTGAAACAGCTCTTTTTTGAATTTCATCAAAGTTCTCCTGAATATAGTCCATGACACTTCTTATTAGAACTTCACTTTCAAAATTGAATATCTCATTTATTTCTGACTGTTCTTCATCTGTTAGGTGATGGTATTGAAAGTTGTTTAGCATTTACTTCAGCAGCTACATCAATCCTAACTTAGTTGTTCTGGTTGTACAATTTCATATTCACCTTCTGCATACTCTTGCTCCGCATAATGGCTTCCCCATTGACAGAGCTCCTGCAAGATAGGTTTAAGAGATTCTCCAAGTTCAGTGGATGAATATTCAACCTTCGGCGGTACTTGATTATACATCTTTCTGCTCACAAGTCCACTGGCTTCAAGCTCTCTAAGTGTTTGAATCAGCATTTTCTGAGTTATATTTGGGATAATGCGCTTTAATTCACTCGTTCTCTTTGGTCCATTCATTAAAAAGTATAATACAAGGCCTTTCCATTTTCCACCAATCACTTCCTTTGTCACTTCAAACCCACAGCTAAATTTTTTCATGTCTAAAGCTCTCCATTCCACATTTATTACTTTTTAGTTACTATATCACAAAAAAGTGGGTACTTCCGATAATGTGCTTACTGAAGGATACTATATCTTGTAAGTTGTTCTACAAGTACTTAAAGGTACTAAACATAAAATAAAATTAATTCTAAAGGAAGTGTTAAGTATGGGTAAATTTGAAGGTAAAATAGCGCTTGTAACGGGTGGAACAAGTGGGATTGGTCTTGCTACAGCACAAAAATTTGTAAACGAAGGTGCATATGTTTATATCACGGGACGTAGACAAAACGAACTTGATAAAGCTGTTAACCAAATTGGCAAGAACGTAACCGGTGTTCAAGGTGATATTTCTAAGCTTGAAGACTTAGACAAACTATATGACATGATAAAGCAGGAAAAAGGTAAGTTGGACATTCTTTTTGCTAATGCAGGCACCGGCAACTTCCTTCCATTAGGTGAAATTACTGAAGAGCAGGTTGATAGAACGTTCGACATTAACGTTAAAGGAACCATCTTTACTGTTCAAAAAGCGTTATCACTATTCCCGGACAAAGTAGGTTCTATTATTGTAACGGGCTCTACTGCTGGATCAATTGGCAACCCAGCGTTTAGTGTATATGGAGCATCTAAAGCAGCATTAAGAGCACTAGTTCGCAACTGGATTCTTGACCTAAAAGGTACTGAAATCCGTGTAAATGTGGTTAGTCCAGGAGTTATTCTTACACCTGCATACGATGAGCTTTTTGGTGATGCACTTGAAGGAGCAATGGAAAATACCAGAAATACTGTTCCAGCTGGAAAAGTTGGGACACCTGAAGAAGTAGCAAACGCTGTATCTTTCCTTGCTTCAGACGAAAGCAGTTACTTGACGGGTGTTGAATTGTTCGTAGATGGCGGGCTAGCACAGGTATAATTTCACTGCGCAGAGATTACAAATAGTCCCCAAAAAAGGTTAATGGGGATTTACTTGAAGAAGTCGTATAAAAAAGTCGTTTTCCTTAAAGGACAGGGAATTCGACTTTTTTATGTTTGAATTTGATTAACGTTGTAAATTCGCATTTTCCTGGAGCTACCACTAAATGACCTGTAAAAAAGATTACTTTGTGAATAAATGTACTTAAAGTAACGGGGGCGTTAGTTGAAGAACAAACAACACCGTTGTTGTAGTAAATGAGGTCATTTGTTGTACAAAAAAAGATAGTTGAATACAGGCATTTTCACCCTGTTCATCTATCCTCTCTTTTTGTTTATAAAATAACTTTTAATTAATGCGAAGAAAATACCAGACGGAACAAGAAAACCGTTTACTGGCCAAAAGATAAGTCCCCCATGGCTAAATAAAGAAAAGTATGAAGCGTATGAAATAAAGGGGAAGGTAAAGGCGAAGGGGAAAGTTAAAGATGTAAGCCGAAGAGTGTATACTATGAAAGATATAGATATTAATCAAAAAACAGAATTCGGCGTTACAAATCTTCAACTAATGAAAAACGGGAATGCCCCTTATGCAAAAGATGGCACACAGATTAATTTACATCACTTGATTCAAGAAGAACCTGGCCCAATGCTTGAAATCCCGAACAGTTTACATACAAAATATAGTGATGTCATTCATAAGCTTAAGTCTGATGGTGAAAGTTTTAGAAATGATAAGGATTTAAAAGCCCAATACGAAAGCTTTAGAAAGAGATATTGGAAGTGGAGAGCGAAACAATTTGAGAATGAGAATTGAGGTGTTTAAATGATCAATTCAAAGGTGGAAAACTTTATTAATGAAAATAAACAAATGCTATATTTACAGAAGGCGCAAGTCATGAAAACATTGATCGCATTGAAGAAACCCTCCGATGCAATCTTCCCAATAGCTATAAATGGTTTTTAGAAAAATATGGTGCTGGTGGTTTATTCGGTGTTTTAGTTTTAGGCTACAATTTTGATCATGCATCAGTCGTAAATAGAACTAAGGAATATAGAGAACACTATGGCCTTACTGTTGGACTTGTAGTTAAGATGTTGACTACTTTGCTAACTGTCTAGATACGAATAAAATGAAAGACGGAGAATGCCCTGTAGTTGAATGGGATAGGGTAATCGGTTATCAAGGTACTGCTGCAGAAAGCTTTATTGAATTTTTTTATAATAAGATTCAGGAAGCGAAAGATGACTGGGACGATTAAGCAAAAGTATTGCTATAGCGCAATAGAAGACTTGAGTTGCACATCCTCAATCTAAATAAAATAATGGTTTTATCCATAAAGCAATTGTATTGCAAATAACATTGCCATCTGGTTATAATTAGGGAAAGATAATATAATTATTTTTTGCATGTGCTTAATGGAAGTGCATAAAATAAAAAAGACTAGGGTGTTGGCGCACCCCGGTTTTGTACAAAAAGCTGCCCATCAAAGGGCTTGCTCGATGTGGTTTCTTGGTAGACCTATCCCTTCAGGTTCTGAGGCTCAAGGGAGGTCTATTTTTTATTTATATACGTCAACAGGGCGATTATAAACGACCCGAATGCAAGCATCATTAATGCCTGGAATGTTGACATAACATCACCCCCTTTCGTTAGGGGATGAGTAAGACTCCCTTCAGTGAGCAAATTTAGTGTACAGGAAATATTATATTATACATAAATCCCCTTGCTGTTAAAAATTCACAATATACTGACAACGGGCATGTGAAAGAATTTCTATCAACATCATTTATATTTGAAATGGCAGACACATATGGTAGTTTGCGACTCGCAAAATTCAATGTGCAGTCCTAATTCAACTATTGAGTAGGATTGTTAAAAAGTGTTGATTTGTTGTTTTCAGCAATCGGTCTATATTCCTGAATAGAAATTTAATAACTGTAGGATTATTAAAAACGAAAAGTGAGGATTGTATATGAAGACTGTTAGTGAAGAAATCCAAGATTTATCCATTACATCCTTGGAGTCAACTTTTAGCAAACTTTCAAATGCTTATAAAAGCGCGACAGAAAAAGGTTCAAACACAACTCTTGTCAAAAAGAGACTAAACGCAGTAAAAATTGGTTTGGAAAGCCTAAAAGGTACTTGGAACGGCGACGATTTTTGTTATGAACAAGAAATCATATTGACCTCTAAAGAAGTTCTACAAGATATCATTCCTTCTATAGAAAAACAAATAGCAAAAGCAAAAGAAGGCAGTTCTCAAAAAACATTAAACGAGCGTCGCTTAACTGCACTAAAACTGGCAATCGAATCTTTAGAGAACCGTCTTATATAAGACAGTTAATTGTTCCAGAATCGGGTGCGTTACATAAACAAACAAGATTGGAGGAAACCCTGTTTTTTAATGTGGCTAATGGTAGCGGGAAATTAAAAAAGAACCTGGTGAAATTGCCCAGGTTCTTTTTATATTGCACAAAAATAGACACGGTGATATAATCATGCTACGTGCGCTTTATTAATAAAAGTTATAGTTATCCATCTTGTATTTTCATTATATCATGCTGTAAAGCTCTTGTCAATTTTTATTTTTGAAGGGGAGATGTAGAATGAGTTCTTTGGTTCTTGGTTTTCATGAAATTGAAAAAACACAGCATTTGCTTGTTGGAGGAAAAGGGTTAAATGTAGGTGAATTATCAAAAATTCAAGGTATACAAGTACCAGAAGGATTTTGTGTCACAACAGTAGGATATCAAAAAGCCATCGAACAAAACTTAACGTTACAAGTGTTGTTGGATCAATTGGCCGTGTTAAAAGTTGAGGATCGAGATCAAGTTGGTAAAATCAGCAGGAAAATTCGACAAATCATTATGGAAGTAGAAATTCCTTCCGATGTTGTGAAAGCAGTTGCTCACTATCTCTCCCAGTTTGGCGAGGAACATGCCTATGCCGTGCGTTCGAGTGCGACTGCTGAAGATCTACCACATGCTTCTTTTGCAGGTCAACAAGATACCTATCTAAATATTATCGGCAAAGAAGCGATCTTGCAGCATATCAGCAAATGCTGGGCTTCCCTATTTACAGAACGAGCAGTAATCTACCGCATGCAAAATGGATTCGACCACAAACAAGTTTATTTATCCGTTATCGTTCAAAGGATGGTTTTCCCTCAGGCTTCGGGGGTTTTATTTACCGCTGATCCGATTACCTCTAACCGAAAGGTGTTATCCATCGATGCCGGTTTTGGACTTGGTGAAGCACTGGTTTCTGGCTTCGTATCTGCAGATTGTTATAAAGTGCGGGAAGAGGAAATCGTTGAGAAGAGGATCGCAACCAAAAAATTAGCTATCTATGGAAGGGAAGAAGGCGGAACAGAGACTAAGCAGATTGAACCTGATCGGCAGATGTCTCAAACACTCACTGACGGGCAAATTCTACAGCTGGAACACATTGGAAGGGAGATCGAAGCTCATTTCGGCCAGCCGCAAGATATCGAATGGTGTTTGGCTGATGATACGTTTTATATTGTTCAGAGTCGGCCGATCACTACTTTATACCCGATCCCTGAAGCGAATGATCAAGATAATCACGTCTATGTATCTGTTGGTCATCAACAAATGATGACAGATCCCATAAAACCTCTTGGATTGTCTTTTTACCTGTTAATTACTCCTGCGCCTATGCATAAAGCCGGTGGAAGGTTGTTTGTAGATGTTGCACCTAGGCTGGCTACACCTGTCGGCCGAAAAAATTTATTAAATACCATGGAATCCGATCCGCTTATAAAAGGTGCACTTATGACCATAATAGAGCGAGATTTTATTAAATTGTTACCAAATGATCAAACGGCACCGATTTTGGGCAGAAGTCATACAGATATGCTGGCACAATTCGAGAACGATCCGACAATCGTTTCTGATTTGATTAAGCGTAGTCAAGCATCAATAAAAGAGTTAAAACAAAACATTCTAACGAAATCGGGATCGGATTTGTTTGATTTTATTCTGGAAGATATCCAGGAATTAAAGAAGATTTTATTTGACCCGCAAAGTTCGGCTGTTTTTATGGCTGCGATGAATGCCTCAGCATGGATCAATGAAAACATGAACACGTGGTTAGGCGAAACAAACGCAGCTGATACGCTTTCTCAATCTGTACCGGGTAATATTACGTCGGAAATGGGTCTGGCGCTAATGGATGTCGCGGATGTGATTCGCCCATATCCAGAAGTGATTGATTATTTGCAGCATGCAAAAGAAGATAACTTTCTGGATGAATTGGTTAAGTTTGATGGAGGAAGGGAAACCAAAGACGCTATCTGTGATTATCTAAGCAAATACGGGATGCGATGTGCCGGAGAAATCGATATTACGAAAGCTCGTTGGAGTGAAAAACCAATTACACTTGTCCCGATGATTCTTGGTAACATCAAGAACTTTGAGCCTAATGCAGGCAATCGAAAATTTGAGCAAGGCCGCCAAGAAGCTTTAGAAAAAGAACAAGAGTTAATAGGTCGATTGAAGCAATTGCCAGATGGTGAACAAAAGGCTAAAGAAACCAAACGAATGATTGACCTCATTCGGAACTTCATTGGGTATAGAGAGTATCCCAAATACGGTTATGTTAACCGTTTCTTCGTTTATAAGCAGGCTTTACTGAAAGAAGCTGAGCGACTCGTTCAAGCTGGCGTTATCCATGACAAAGAAGATGTGTACTATCTCACTTTTGAAGAACTTCACGAAGTCGTACGCGCAAACAAACTTGGTGATCAGATCATCAACAAACGAAAAGAGGATTACAAATTTTTCGAAAAACTAACCCCTCCGCGCGTTTTTACGTCTGATGGTGAAATATTCTCCGGTGAGTACAAGCGAGAAAATTTGCCGGCTAATGCGATTGTAGGTCTACCTGTTTCTTCCGGAGTGATAGAAGGAAGAGCGCGTGTCATTTTAAACATGGAAAATGCCGATCTGGAAGACGGAGATATATTAGTCACCTCCTTTACCGACCCTGGCTGGACACCATTATTTGTATCCATAGAAGGTCTAGTCACCGAAGTTGGGGGACTGATGACCCATGGATCGGTTATCGCGCGTGAATATGGCTTGCCGGCAGTTGTCGGAGTGGAAAACGCAACCAGACTAATCAAAGACGGGCAACGAATTCGCGTGAATGGAACAGAAGGATACATTGAAATATTGTAATGCTTAAATCAAATTAAAAATCACTGTCAAAGTGGACGGTTATTCTTTTATCTTCTTGAGCAGCGATAACGATACTTAGTGAATGATGAATATTGATGGTATGCTACACACATTGAGTTCTTAGCTATTTTCGACAAGATCAGAGAATCAATGAAATATACACGAAATGTAAAAACATTACTTTAATATAAGAAAAGCCGGAACCCAATGAATGGAGTGGGAATCCGGTTTTTTTATGTGAAAAATACTTGGCATGCGAAATCCGCATTTTGTTGGCGGAACACCTTTAATTGATGAATCTTATTTAGATGCAGGAAAAGAAGATCCTGAAGAAATGGCCAAAGCAATCCAAAGCAGCATGTGGAGAGAATTTGGTTTGATGTGCACAGTAGGCATTGGAGATAATATGTTGCTAAGTAAGCTTGAACTTGACCTGGAGAGTAAGAAAACGAAGAGTGGCATTGCACGTTGGAGATATGAAGATGTGCCAAATAAACTCTGGAAGGTTCACCCGTTGTCTAAAATGTGGGGAATAGGAGGGAGGATGGAAAGAAACCTGAACCGAATGGGGATATCAACTGTAGGTCAGTTAGCTAATTTTCCCTTAGAGTTGCTTGAGAAGAGATTTGGAATAATGGGGAACCAGTTGTATTATCATGCTCATGGAATCGATTTATCTGAAATAGGAGCTCCACTGATGCAAGGGCAGATTAGTTTTGGCAAGAGTCAGATTTTGCTTAGGGATTATACAAAGAGAGAAGAGATTAAAGCCGTTCTTTTGGAGATATGTGAGGAAGTCGCAAGAAGGCACGTAAGCATGATGAAGTTGGTCGAACAATCAGCGTGGGAATTGGATACAGTAAAGAAGAGCTTGGTGGTGGATTCCATCGATCCAAAACAATTGATCTTTCCACAATATCACGATGGACATTTATAGATGCTGCCTGATGCTCTTTAATAAGTTTTACTTGGGTAAGACAGTGAGAAGTATTTCTGTCACGTTATCAAATATTGAGGGTGATGTTCATCAGCAGTTGAGTTTATTTGAAGTGGATAACGAGAAGAGAAGGAAGCTTGGGTTCGTTATGGGTGGAATTAGAAGCAAATACGGATCGAATGCGATACTAAGAGTAGTCTCTTAACACACCCGCAGGGACAGCGCTTCATAGAGCTGGGCTTACTGGGGACATAAATCATAAAATAAAAGCCCACTCAAAGTATGAGTAGGGCTAGATTAATGAATCAACCTTTTTTAACCTCCGACAGGCCTTTCAGCTACCTGGATGTTAGATGGTGAATCTGTACTTAATTGCGTTAAAGCTACCCCACTTAAAATTACAGCTAAAATAGATACGCAAAGCACAAGTTTTTTCATAAGATTCCCTCCACCTGGTTCATTTTCTGTTCAGCCCAAATTTTCGCATTGAAAAAGCTTGTTGCTTCTTCAAAAGCACCTATTGATTCAAACCTTTTTGCAGCGATGTAGGACAATTCATCTACACTTTCAAGTTCATTTTGTTGTTTTAAAAACTCAATATTACTATTACAATTATTAAAATTATTTTTTAATTCCCCACAATAAAGGTTATATAAGATGCTAATTTTGGCTTCGTATACTTTATTCTCCATTAATATGAGTCTTTCCTGTGCTTTATTGTAAAAATTAATGGATTTCATTTTTTCGTCAATTTTAAAGAGTTCTTTAATCATCATGAATAAAGAATTTATATAATAAATTGAATGTAACCAAGATTCATATCCTATTGCTTTTTCAAGAGATTCAATGCATTTATCAGGTTTGTTCCAATCAGAATAAACGATACTAAGATTGTGGTATAATTGAGCTTTCAAAAATTCATCTTTTGTTTCTTTTGCAATATCAATTGCTTCTAAATAATATTTTTCTGCTTCCTCAAAGCGTTTCATATCAGCATAGTTTGCAGCTGCAATCATTGTTGATGTAGCTAGTTTGCATTTATAATCAGGGTGTCGCTTATATATTGAAATTGCATTTTTTATATAGTGTTGTGCCACAATGCTTTGTTTAACAAGAGTGTATAAGTAAGAGAAGTGTATAAGTAAGAGACTTTAGAGTAAAATTCAGCTGCTTCAATTTCATCCGGAATTTCTGCAAGCTTTTTCTCAGCTAATCCATATAAGTTAATTGCTCGATCATAGTTTTTGTTGTATGCCTCATACATTGCTTCAAATAAATAAAAGTTGTATTCTAATTTATCATTTGTTTTTTTAATGAAGTTTTGATTGTCTTCAGTAAAATAGGTGTGCTTTTGCAAAGGTTCTCCTCGTGAGGAATGCAGCAACATTTTATGTCTTTCTTCTAATAGACTATAATACGCGAGAACTTCTTGATCTTCTTCCATATCATCAAAAAGTTTTTTTTATCTCTGAATAATATTTAATTGATTCATCTACCTTTTGTTTTTTTATAGCAATGTACCAGTCATTCAGTGTAGTAGCGACAACTTCTGCAGCAATCTTACTCATTCAAACCCCTCTTTCTGAATATTTCAAAAATCTCTAGAAAACAATCATAACATAATCATTGAAAAAAATGTAAAAGGGTGTAAAGTTTTTGGCGATTTTTCATTTAAATACCCTCCTCAATTAAGAGAAGGGTAGGGGTTTTATCTCGGTGAATCATATTCTATTGCTTGTTCCCTATCAGAATTTCCTGAGTTGTTTGTGAATAAGGGTAGTGTTTTAGAGGTTATTGATGTCTTTTTATCGAAATAAAGACTAAGTTTAAGTATTTTGAGGGGAGTTCCTTTATGCATATAACAACAAAAAGGTTATTAATACGTGAATTTAAATTCAAAGATTGGAAAGCTGTATATGAGTATACATCAGATATTAATGTTATGAAGTATATACCAGAAGGGACTTTTACTGAAGAAGATGCAAAAGAATTTGTAAATAAAAACAAGGGTGATAACGCTGAAAAATTTCCTGTAATACTAATAGATGAAGATTTCCTTATAGGGCATATTGTTTTTTATAAGTATTTTGGTGAACATACATATGAAATTGGGTGGGTGTTTAATCCGAATTATCAAAATAGAGGATATGCTTCTGAAGCAGCACAAGCGATCTTGGAATATGGATTTAAAGAAATGAATTTACATAGGATTATAGCTACTTGTCAACCTGAGAATATTCCCTCATACCGAGTTATGGAGAAAATCGGAATGAGAAGAGAAGGCTTTTTCAAAAGATGTATTCCACGAGGCAATGAATGGTGGGATGAATATTACTACGCTATTTTAGAGGAAGAGTGGAAATGAACGATTAAGGATTTTTAAGTATTGCTGATGGAGCAGTATCTAAGAGAGTTGTTGGATAAAGTCTGTACTTACTTAAACATTGAGATGCATGAGTTATTGATTTTCCAAAAAGCAAGATCATAACAATATCGATCACTCAGAAATAAATGGTATACTAAAGTTACAAGGTTGGGAAAGAATTACAAGTTTTCTAACAGTGTGCTTTCAAAAATTTAATATTATATAGTGAATATTTGGTGTAGTGTTAATCCCAATGTTTATAGCAGCTTATACTCCTGATATAAGCAACTTTATTAGAAATATATTTAAATAAAACTACAATTTAAAAGAGAACGGAGACTTGCCTTCAATATGAATGTTAAAAAAACTGCAGCTGTTTTTTCAATCACTATTCCAACTATCTCAGCTATCTTAATTATTAATTTTTTTACTGGAGTTATTTCAATACCATGGCAAGGTATGCCGGTGTTTTTTCCATTAATACTTTCCCCTATGGGGATCATCTTGGCGTTGGTCTCAATAAAGGCAAATAAACGGTGTGCTGTATATGGAATAGTCTTAAATGCAATTATGTTTCCATTTCCTTTTTTCTGGTTTATAGGCGGGAATTTGTTATTTGGAGTTTGACGAAAATGGACGAAGATTTGATCAATTGCATAACTGAATTACAATTCTTTTTAGAGTGAGTTATTTTTTTGGAGGTTAAGAGTTTTGAGTATTAATAAAAAAAATTTGGCTATATACGGTCTTACACTAGCGCTCTCATGCATTACATACGGAATTATCATTGGGTTTTATGGTTTTGTTTACTCCAATTTCGAACCTTGGATGCTGATAACCATCTTTATCATACCATTATATGCATTTATCCCATATACAATATTTGCTGTTCCGTTGCAAATTTTACTTCGAAAAAAAGTAAAGAAATTCAGTGTGCAGTACTTATTAATTTATATCGTAGTAGCGCTAATCGCATTATTCTTGTTTTCCTTAGCGAGTGATCCATCTTATGTGCTTAGTGAGGTTAAACATGTGAGCTTTTATTATTTGAGTTTTGTAGCAGCAGCGGTTTACTGGTTCTGGGATTCAGTATTTATCAAGAATCAAATTAAATAATGGATTTAACAACGTTTACAACAAGTAAGAAGGCTGCTGATCCAAACAGTAAATATCCAGACAGTTTTTGTTTGTTTAATATCGCTTCAACTCCGACTACTGATAAAAGGCCTGCAACAAATAATTGAACAACCAGCAACAACAATTCATCTTGATTAAACAGTGAGTATACGCACAAGAATAATGCAATGAAAGAAACTGAAAATTTTGCAACTTTTAGCAAGGTATCACTCCTTATGCAGTCATGAATTAACCTTAACACGATGACGTGTCTTAATCCGAGACGCAGGCACTTCTGAAAAAAGATATGCTCTTGTTGGTGTTAAAGCAACTGTGATTGGAATGGAGATTATCAATATTTTTGATGGTGAAGCAGTTGTTCCTACTATTAAAATACGGAAATAGGCACAGAATTTAACTGAAAAGAGCATTAAATTAAATGCTCTTTTTTCATACCACAATGCCGGCATCTCGCAAGAATACACCACTTTTTACTGAGCTTTTGAACAGAGTGTAATCGCAATGTCGCATCTGCCATACTTTACATCAGGCTACTCCTTGTAATCATAACCGATTGAAGTAACATACCCATTTGTTTCATGCTCCTCTTCCAAAAGATTATCTACAAAATATATCCAAATTTCGAGTTATAGGGAGGAACAAATGATTTGATTAGCTTATTTTTTAATTATCTAGTTTGGAGTTGACCGGCATTAAGTTCATTTTTGTTGACCAGGATTATGATGAAGAGTTTAAAAAGAGATCATGAACCAAAAAACGTCAGCTGGAATGGAAAGAAATTTGGCCAATCTTTTTTTAAAAAAATAGGCTTAATGTGATTGCCTTTTTCATGTTAATCGGTTTG
Source organism: Bacillus sp. LBG-1-113 (assembly GCF_020708615.1). Classification (NCBI taxonomy): domain Bacteria; kingdom Bacillati; phylum Bacillota; class Bacilli; order Caryophanales; family Bacillaceae; genus Bacillus; species Bacillus sp. LBG-1-113. The sequence goes on from NZ_JAJFDG010000001.1 coordinate 894,927, forward strand.
TTAATCATTAACAATGAGGATTACAAAATTATTTATAAGAGGTTGATTTATGCCTTTGGTTGATTATTTTTATGTACTGCAGTTTGAAAACAAGGAATACCTCAAATCATATAAGTTAGATGAGGACGGTTATTTGACATCTAGCGACCTTCACGAAGCTTCTAAAATGCATAATATGTTAGAAGTCATTGAAGTAGCAAGTGAGCTCAAATGAAATGTAATGTGCAATGTGAGGTAAGGGAAATTCAAGTTGTGACTCGGTAAGGGGTGTTCATGTGTATTGGATAGAGTGGATTGAAGGTGAGGAAAAGAAAAGCATTGTTGCTGAAGGATGGATTGAATGGGCTGCTATACTTGAAGAGTTGTATTAAAAGCGGTTTGAGTATGTTGATTGGACGGCTTTGAAAAGGAGTGAAATGACATTAAAAATTTAATTTTATTATCCAGTTTTTTCGGTATTACGCTATCAATTATAGGGCAATTATTTGGAGTCCTAACAGATTTCTTTATTCCAGGTATCGCACGGCTTATGGGGGTTTTAGCTGGTATACTAGTATTACTTAGCTTGAAGTCAAGAAACATAGAAATGCAGGCATTTATAGTGGGTTCAAGTACCTTGTTAGGAATAATGGGCGCAGGGTTTTTATATTTTCCAGCTGCGATTGTCAATGTCTTAATAGGGTTCAAGCTAAACAAAAAGTTAAAAGATGAAAACACTAAGCAGCAGATCTGAATAGACTGCTTTTTTGTTTAGTGTGACCATGGAAAATTGTAGTATAATAGTAATAAAATAATCATTTTATTCAAAATGAGTATTATATGGATTTGTGAATTTTACAGGCTCCATAACCATAAAACAAATGAAGTTGATTTCAAGTAATACAAAAGAGACTTCATTCTTAATGATTAGCTTTTTTCTAGGAGGAAGTTTATGGATTTACTTAATTTGACTTATATTATAGCTGCAATTATAGGAGTTGCTGGATTTGTAAGTTTATTGTGGTTCTCTTATTTAAATGACAAATCTGGAAAATAAAGCAGAATGAAAGAATTTGAGGATCAAGCAAATACAAGAGGTAATTTAAACTTCATAATTAATCATTAATATTGGGGATATAAAAATGAAATTGTATAGTGAATTTATAAATATAGCTAAAACGCTTAATAAAGAGTTAGACACTATTCCATTATTATATGGCTCTTTAGGTCTTGAAAAGGTAACTGGGTTGGACTTTTCACCAGAAGATATTGATATCCTTATTCCTTTAATTTTTTTGGAGGAAAAGTGGGGAAAACTAAAAAAAATCATGGAACTGCAAGGATACAAAATAGTTGATTTACATGAGCATGAATTTAGGAAAACTAATACTAAAATAGGCATTGCCTACATAGAGGATTTAAAACCATTTGCAGACATAGACTATAAAAACCTAGAGATTTTTGAAGATTACGGCGCGAAATATCATTTGCTAACTATTGATGATTACCTCAAGGTTTATAATAAGTCTTTATTAGATGGTTATAGAAGAACAAAGAAGAGTAATAAAGATCAAAGAAAAATTAACATATTGAATAAACTGATACAGTAAGAACTGAAGGCAGCAGGGAATATATCAGATTCCTAATTTTCAACATTTACATTGAAATAATTTATTCTGATTTATAAGTGGAAAGGGTGTTCTCTTTGGATCTTATGTGGATAGGAATTGGCTTAGTTGCATTGGGCTACTTTATCAGCGATGGTTTGAAAAACTTCAAAAACCATAAAGGAAGTTATTCAGACTATCCGACTTTGAATAAGGAATCGAATCTGCATTATCACCTTGGTTTAAGTAAAGTAGAGGTTAAAGAATTGCTAGAAAAATTCCCTGATGCTCCAAAGGTAGAATTGGAACAGTTGACTTAAAATCAGCGAAAAAGGTTAATACAACACCATTAAAAGCGAAAAAAGAATGGGAAATTGCACGTTTTGAATTATTGCATAATGAATAAGATTAATACTGCTTGATGCTCTTTCATACGTTTTACTCGGGTAAGACTGTGCGCAGTATCTCAGTCACACTATTAAATATTGAGGATGAGGTTAATCAGCAGTTGAGTTTATTTAAAGTGGATAATGAAAAGAGAAGGAAACTCGGGTTTGTAATGGATGGGATTAGAAGCAAGTATGGTTCGAAAGCCATTCTGAGAGCAGTCTCTTATACACCCGCAGGAACTGCACTTCACAGAGTTGGACTTACTGGGGGACATAAATCATAAAAATAACCCCCTCAATTTGGAGGGGGTATAAGAAAAACATATTAAGAAGTATGTCCTCTGCTTGCAATTTCATACGAATGACCATCAGTAAAACCAATACTGGCTGTATGTCCTCTGCGTGCTTCTTGGACATCTTTTTGATTGTTAGTTAAATAAATGCTTACAAATCCAATTAAAACAATGGCTAAAATAAAGACAGATGCATGCTTAAGTTTCATAAAGACAATCCCCTCTCTGAATTTGTTTACGGGCATAAAGCACTTTCTCATAATAAGCAACAGCCACTTTATGGTCTTCTTTTTCATTGTAATACTTCGCTGCATCTGCTGCTAAATCCTCCACGTCTGAAAACATTGACTTTAATTCTAAATAATTTAGAATCGAATCTAATTTTCCTTTGTCGTTATCTACATATAGGGCATGAATGAATTCAAACATTTTGGCCATGATCTCATCGTTTAAATCTTCGGACAAAGACAGACCATGTGCACACCAAGAAATTCCCTCGGAATGATTTCTCATTTTAAATATGGTTTTTGTCAACATAAGTAAGATGTCTAATAAACGATTTGAATGCTCATACCCATTATCCTGGTATACTCTAATACCCTCCTTAAAGTACTCAGCCGCCTTTTCATAAGCTTCCTCAGCAAATGAACATAAGCCAAGATTGTACAGAGATGATCCGATTAATCGTGACATATCGATTTTTCTTGCTTTAACTAGAGCATCTTTAAAATGAGGGATCGCTTTTTCAGGGAAGTCCATATCCAAATAGTTTAGACCGATGACAAATGAGCATTGAATAACTCTTACAGTGTAGTTTTCATGTGCTTTATAACTATCGATTGCTTGAACAATGTGATGCATCGACATATGAGTTTGCTTCATATGATAATAAATTTCTGCAACTTTGTAGTGGAATTCTGCTCGTTCAATCTCATCTGCAACAAGTGATAATTTTCTCTCGGCTTGCTTATAGAAGCTTATGGCATTAAGATATTCGTATTGTTCAAATTCATACATTCCACGGAAAAAGTTAAAATAATATTCAAGAATTCCTTTCAAATCAGTTTGAGTACTTTCGATCTTTTCTAATAAATCTGAAATTTTAGGGCGTTCTTCGTTCATTGTTTTTGGTTCAAGGTAATCCAGCATCAATTGATGGCGAAAACACATGAGAGAATAGTAAAGCAATAAATCTTGGTCTTCCTTCATATGTCTTATTTCTTCCTCGACCTCAGCTTTCAATATTTCCGAATCTGGGACACTAAACAATCTTATGTATTTATACCACTCATTTATTTTCACTCCGACATTAGAAGAAGAGATCATCTGCTCCAACACAAGCCCTCCTATATGAAATATCTAAATATGTAATATTTTATCATATTTAAATGAATAAGGAAGATTAATATTATCTTAAAAAACGGAAAAACAAGAGATGGATAGGGGGTTTTTTTTTGGTGAATCATATTCCAATGCCTGTTCACTATCAGACATTCCTTGAGCAGTTGGGCCAACAATATGATCCATTGGTTAAAACAGTTAGAAGGGCATTAAATTTCTCTGTCAAATCGTCACCATATACAGTCAAATCATATTTCCTCTACGATTAACAGGCTTATCATAAAAATTTAAAAAGAGCTGAAAAAGTAGTAAACATAAGGATTTTTGATGCTTTATAAAACATAAACATGATGTTCACTTGAACAGAGGAAGTTAAGGAAATTTAAATACTTGTGCAAAGGGAGAAACAATAATTTAGGAAGAGCATTTTTCTGAAGGGATAAAAAAAATGAAGTATTAATCATATACATATGAATAATCAATCCAGAAATCAGGAAAATTAACGAAAAAATTGTGAGGAACTTTCAATGAAACAATTTATTTTAGTTTTATCCTTATTAAGTATGATTGTTGCCTATCCCCTTCAAACAAACGCGAGTCCAATGCCTTGCAGTGTAATACTGGAGCCGGTAAATAAAAATCTTAAAAATGCTAAAGGTGTAGCATTAATCTATAAGGTGCAATTGAACCCGCCGAGTGCTGCCAGAACCAATATAAGCATTCTTGCTGTCCATCTTCCTGCTCCTTCTTCTTTTGGAAATTACGACAGTTACGAAGGATTTGCTACTATACCAGGTGAGATTAGTTGGCGGTTTAAACTTTATCCTACTCCTGAGGAAGAGAGCCCTAGTTGGGCGGGAAGGTTTGACTTAATTACAGCCGAAATGAAGAATGTTAAAGTTCAAGTACGTCTTTTTAATTCTAGAACTCAACAGTTGGGGCCAAGTGTATTAACGAATAATATTCAATTTTGTGATTAGAAGTTATTTGAGGGCACAACAGTGAAAATAAATTTGGATTGGGTTGAAGTGGATGATTAAATCGATTATTTTGTCTAAAGAGAAACCGATAAGCGGAGAATCAAATAAAAAGGTAGTCGCAATTTATGACTATAGGGATGAACCAGAGGAAGCTTTTTGGGTGCACTTATCAAGGGGGGGACGATCTGTTTTTAGCCAAATGGTGAGGGGGCGTTGTTGTACGAATAAACTTAAGGTTCTAGGCACAAATATTTCAATCATACTCGAGAAGAAGTTCTTGAGGTTAAAAAAGGGAGCTAGAAGCCCCCAATTGCAATCTTTATATTCGTACACCTTCGTAATGGCCAATCCAATGTCCTTCTGAGACTTTTGTAATCCTTTTAAATACCAGCGGATTCCGTCTTTTTCAAATGTGTTGGCAAAAATACCTGTAGTGCTAGGTAAATCCCATGTGATAGCTTGGGCTTTAAAATCATCATTTGTAACATTTGCAATTCCCTGATGCGGGCTTGTACTTGCAGCGAAGGCTGGGAAATGCTGAAACAAGTTCTTTGGGTTGCGCAGCGAGAAACAGAGGAAATGGAACCTGAGAAATTTGAATATTACTTGTGATTTCATACATAAGAGACCACAAGGCAAAGAGTTAAAACTCTTTACCATGAGGTGTTTTTCTTAACCGATTCGCAATAAGCTTCATTAAATTCACTGCAATAGATACCAATACAATGATCAAAGCGATCTCAAGTAAGATGATAAGTCCAATATTTACGTTGTGGCTATCAAAGTAATCACCGGTCAAGGAAAGGAGCTGATAAATACCTAGCATTAGAATTATAAAAATTGCTCCTAATGCTATTAGAGATTTTTTAGAGAAATCCTTAGCATGTTCGAAATTATAAATCATTAAGAATACAAATAGAGAAACCATAGCAATTTCATGAGTCAACGAATCACTTGCTGAAAACCCTTGAACAATTAAGGAAACAATTAATCCAATTATTCCGATTCTTTTATTCAAGATATCACCTGCTTTTATGATCCTATGTGTCAGCTTACCAATTAAAGGGGAGTTTCTCAAGAAGATACTCTTTAAACTTAACTTAAAATCGTGATGTTATTTAGATTTCAAGGAGCTGAAAAATGAACTCTCTTTTATATGGCATTCATATGGCTGCTTTCATTAATAAAGATGAAATGAAACTTGGAATAAAACATTTATTTAATAGAGAGTAACTAATTAATCTATGTACTAAATTTTCATTCAACTTTAAAGGGCTTATCAGTAAAGAGTTATGTAACGGAGAGATTAAACTCTCATATTCATCAGATTCAGATTTTACTTGTTTCATAGAGTGGAACTTACTTCGTTCTGCATGTCGCATGAATTCCATAAACCCAGCTGCAGTTCCATCAGGGTAAGACAGAAGGAATGTTATATCCTTCTTGGTGTAGTCGGTTATGAGTACTTCAGTGTAATCGTAATTGATCACTTTGAGCTAATTATGAGAACGTTTATTAATTTCATAAGGGGGATCAGCTTTCTTGATCACGATTTCCTTTAAATTCTTTTCTTTGGCCAGGTTGAAGGAAGCGAGTCCGTTTTCCTTTGACTGTCCGTCTTTGTAGATAACATTGAAGAAACAGTAACCAATCTTATGATCTGATTTTTTGGACACGAAACGTTCCATTACAGCTTCAAAGTCACCACCTGGGGCAGCTAAAATGACTTCACAATCTCTAATATATATATCCTTTATATGAAATGGTTCAAATGGGGATTAATCGCAGATATTGCTCCATCAGATTTAGAAACAAGAATTGCGATTCTACGAAAAAAGGATTAGGTTATGATGAAATAAGATTACTTATAATGTAATTTTTGGGTCCTAGTAATTAAATTGAAAATATTTGTAATATTCACTCGTAAATTCATGATATTATATTGAAGGGAACGATCAAAAGCTTTGGGGGGGTAGTAATTAAGGATGTTTTAAATAGATACGAGTGCTACCTCATGTCAAAGTCAGAAAAAATATTATAGGAGGTAACATATGTTTAAGTTTACAAAGAAATTCTTAGTTGGGTTAACGGCAGCTTTGATGAGTATGAGCTTGTTTTCGGCAAACGCCTCTGCAGCTAACACAGACTACTGGCAAAATTGGACTGATGGGGGCGGAACAGTAAACGCTGTCAATGGGTCTGGCGGGAATTACAGTGTGAATTGGTCTAATACCGGAAATTTCGTTGTTGGTAAAGGTTGGACTACAGGTTCGCCATTTAGGACGATAAACTATAATGCCGGAGTTTGGGCGCCGAATGGCAATGCATATTTGACTTTATATGGTTGGACACGATCACCTCTCATAGAATATTATGTAGTGGATTCATGGGGTACTTATAGACCTACTGGAACGTATAAAGGTACGGTTTACAGTGATGGGGGTACATATGACGTGTACACAACTACACGTTATGATGCACCTTCCATTGATGGCGATAAAACTACTTTTACGCAGTACTGGAGTGTTCGCCAGTCGAAGAGACCAACTGGAAGCAACGCTACAATCACTTTCAGCAATCACGTTAACGCATGGAAGAGATATGGGATGAATCTGGGTAGTAATTGGTCTTACCAAGTCTTAGCGACAGAGGGATATCAAAGTAGTGGAAGTTCTAACGTAACAGTGTGGTAACAGATCATCTTTAATCAGGGGTAGCTAACGGGCTGCTGATTGTTCCTTGAGAAGTTTTATAATCATTGTAATTGTGAGTTACTAAGAGGCGACAGTCTTTTAGTTGGAATTCTAAGGTCGTTTTCTACTAGGCGAACGGCCTTGGCATTGCTGGTAGGGTATTCTCCATCAGGTTTTATAACTTTCCCTATAAGTTTAATGGAATAGTATTAAAATGAGAATGCTTTCAATTTTTTGCTCTTGCTCTCAACAGACACCTTCATATAATCCTTCTTCATCAAATATAAGCCTTAAGCAAATTAAAAATATCTCGGTAGTTGAACCAGATCCTCAAAACGTTATCCTCGTTAAAGATGGAACTGTTAAGGACAAAAAGTCTAACTTTTATAAAAAGTTATCGAGCTTTTATATCGGCAAAAATGAGTTAACTTAAAAAGAGTGGACAGAAGCAACCCCTCACAATTCAAAAACGATAAATTGCAGGTAGACATGGTAAGTGGATATGCCCTTGAATACTGTAATAAATTCAGTATTCAAGGAGGCTTAAAACCCTATTACAATATAATTAAGAATAAGAAAGACTCTCATAATAAGGGTGAGTACAATAATTTATATGAAGTATCTTGTCAGACACTAGGGTTTGACATTGGTCATCGTATTTTGCTGGATCTGATAGCTTTCTCATTACAGATAGAGGTGACCCAAAGGTCGCTGAATAGAGTTTAAACAAAAATCCTCCCTTTCTGGGAGGCTTAAAACGATATATTTACTAATGTGTAAACCAACGCAACGATGAACAAGAAATATGAAATATAAGATATTGCTTTTGACGAACTTGCTTTATGTTTTTGGAAAGTATATATAAGTGCAAAGCCCAAAAAGAAAACAGTCACAAACCAAGAAGTGTATGGAGGAAAGATTGCGACCAACAACACCATCATCGTTGAAAAAATAAATGAAGAGTAATGAGTACCTTTTCGATCATTATTCAAAGAAATCACCTTAATAAATTTTTACCCATTTTAATGTGTATCAACACAATTTAAAAAGAGATTAAAAAAATGCCAGACATTATTTCTGATGTGAACAAAAGAAAAGAGCATGTTTTGAAAAAAATTGATCAACACATGCTTTTATATATTGTAATGGGTTAACTTCTTTATAAAAAAGTTTGTTTACATTTGCGGGGGTTCCAAACCAAATGTTGTCCATTCCTCTTTTGCTGGACCATAAATACCCGGAACAGTTAATCCTGCTTGTCTCATAAGAACAGTCATTTGTCCTCGGTGGTGATTTTGATGTTGAATCAAAAACATTAAAAGTGAACCATTTGGCAATTGTTGACCAATAAAGTTGATGCGTTCTTGAAGTGTATGATCCGTCCATTGGTTTTTTAATGCCTGTACAAATGCATTACTGGCTTGATGATAGCTGTCTGCTATAAACTGAGCCGAAGTAGGAACAGGGTAATCATCAGCAGGGGCATGAAATGTTAAGTCTGTATTTGAGGTAATGATGCGAATGGCTGCAACAGTATGCCAAGCAATACGGCCTAAAGTCCAATTTTGTGAAGTGATTTCTTGTTTAAGTGATTCATCAGTTAGACTATTTAGCAGTTTCTGTGTAGCATCGGCTTCGAACTCCCATGATTTCAAAAAATGGTCTAAGGTTTGAAACACAAAAATCCTCCTTAAGATTTTTTTGTTTTCTTTTTACAGTTTCATTATACCTGCCCGTTTAGGTAAAAAGAACAAAACTTTAGACAAGAATGATTCAAGTAATAAATTGGTGAATCACTTTAAGAATATACAGAACACATATATCGAGCCGCATGGTTAAATGATGCTGCATATGATATGTGTTTTGGAGTTGCCAAAGCAGAGATTGAAGAGTGTTTGCCATCAAAAATAAAGAAGGAGATTACCTGACATATAATGAATTATTATATCAGGAAAGAGAAAAACGTTATAGCAAAGGGAGGAATGAGTTGGTAATGAAGGGTTTTATCAAAGGCGCTGTTCTAACTGCTGTTCTAGGTGTTGGTGTTACTTTATTTGCAGGTGATGTATCTGCACACGGGTATATAAAAGAACCTGCCAGTAGAGCGTACATGGGGTCATTAGAAAAACAAATAATTGGTTGGACGGCAGCTACACAAAAATATGGTTCTGTAGTTGATAGTCCTCAATCGGTAGAAGGCCCAAAAGGTTTTCCATCCGCGGGTCCGCCAGATGGAAAAATTGCATCTGCAAATGGAGGCTCTGGTCAAATTGACTTTGGGCTAGACAGGCAGACTGCAGATCATTGGGTAAAACAAAACATGCACGGAGGTCTAAACACCTTTACTTGGCACTATACTGCTCCTCACGCTACATCAAAGTGGCACTATTATATAACCAAGAAAGATTGGAATCCAAACAAACCGTTAACAAGAGATGAGTTTGAATTAATTGGAACAGTAGATCACGATGGTTCAAAGGCAGATACTAATCTTTCTCATAAGATTTATGTACCAACTGATCGCAGTGGTTATCATGTCATTCTAGGGGTGTGGGACGTTGCGGATACCTCTAATGCCTTTTATAATGTAATTGATGTAAACCTAATGCAATGATTTTAACCTCCAACGATCAAACTTAACCCCAATGGACAAGAATATGAGGCTTCATCAGAAAATTTCCACCGCATCTGGCACAGTGTTTACCGCTGAGGTTTTAATAGCTTCCAATAGTTATGACTATACCGGTAAAAGCGATGAGTATATCCGATAAGCCATCACCAGCTTTACTGTAACAACGAAGGAAACTGTAACGAACTGGGAGGACACAGAGTGTTTGAGTGTGGAAGTTTCAGAATCATATACTGTGAAGCTACTTAGAGGAAGCTATACTATTGCCGATCGGTTAGATGTTCATGCATCTGCCGATCTTTTTTAAACTTTAATAGTTGTTTACTCAATACATAGATTACTAAGAACTTTGTTATTCGGAGTCTAATTTTAAAATGACGTGAAAATCGATGAAGATGTTGAACAATTCAATAACGGTTAAAAGGATACATGGTAGGGGGTGCTGAATTGAGCCTCAATCAAAAGACGTTAAACAGTTATGTTTATACTCTGTTATACTCAAGTTTGTCATATGGTCTAGTCTTTGGCTTGTATATCTTTGTTTATTCAGATTTTATGGCGATCGCATTAATCACAATAGGTATCATTGCATTCTACTCTTTTATCACTTACTTAATATTTGCTTTTCCTTTACAATTATTACTAAGAAGAAATCCCAGAAAGTTCAGTTTGATCCATTTTTTAATTTATACTGCAGTAGCTTTTCTAGCTGTGTTCGTGTTCTGGTTTATTGATTATCCGCCTAGTGCTCTTACAGTGTTCAGGAGCTTACATTATTACATAATGAGCATTGCTGCTGCGTTAATTTATTGGTTCTGGGATTCCATATGCCTGCAGAAGTAGCTTATCTACAATTTAAATCATGTATTTCACAACGTTCACAACAAGTATAAAAGCCGCTGATCCGAACAACAAATACGCAGACCTTGTTTGTTTCTTTGAAAGTGTCTCCACTCCCATTAAAACAAAGAGAAGTGCAACCAATACTTGGAGAGAAAACAAGAGGAATGCACTTTGATGATATAAGGAATACACGCATAGGATTAAAGCTACACATGAGATCAAAATTTTTGAAGCTTTAAGCAAAGAACCACTCCTAGGAAGTTTTGTTAAACCATAACACGATATGAGCTTTTAGTGGGAGAGGCAAAGGGGTCATGATAAAAGAAGTGTTTTATTTAAAATTGGGGGGTTTAACTTGAACATTTTTATTTGGATTGCCATGTTTATAGCTATTTTTGGCGGCTCTTATGCAGGTTACAAAAGGAATAAAAAGAAAGAACTTAAACAGGAAAAGTAAATGATATAAGTTTATGGAAATGGACTGTGAGATTCTTAAAGAGTATTAAGTTAAATGCTCTTTTCCATTCCACATCTCCGGCATTCAAGTAAGAATACACCGCTCTTTACAGAGGCTTTTGAATAAAACTAATCGCCTTTGTTGAGGGTAAGGAGTATTTATTTGTATAGGAATAGAGTGGAAAGAGGATGGTGAGTCAAAAAGCATGGAAGCTGAGAGGGTTTGTAGAGTGGGCTGCTATACTTGTAGACCTGTATCAAAAGCGGTTTAATAATGGAAACAGATTTAAAAAGGGGTGAAAAGCCATCAAAACATTAGTTGTGTTATCCAGTTTTATGGGAATTGTGTTATCAATGATTGGACAAATATTTGGAATCCTAACCGATTTCTTTATTCCAGGCATTGCTCGGTTTATAGGGGTATTAGCGGGTATTCTAGTGTTACTTAGTTTGAAGTCAAGAAATACAGAAATACAGGCTTTTATAGTAGGTTCAAGTACTGCGTTAGGAATAATGGGATCAGGAATTTTATATGTTCCAGCTGCGATTATCAATGTCTTCATTAGTTTCAAGCTAAACAAAAAGTTAAAAGAAGAGAACGTAAAGGAGCAGATCTGAATAGACTGCTTTTTTTAGGGCTACCATGGAAAATTGCAGGAATAAAATAATATTTTTATTCAAAGTGAGGTTTAGATTCAAAATTTTACAGGCTTCTTAGATATTAAACAAAATGGTATGAGGTACGATCATTACTTTGTCAGGTTTTTTTGAAGAGAATCATCAGGATATTTGAGAAACTGAGTGTATAAAAAAGAAGGCGATCATACCATTTGCTGCAGTGTGATTTAAATTTTCTGAAAAAGCATTGAAAAAGTGAATAGGATTATATAATATGAAGTCAAGTTAGTTTGTCCAATCAACAAACTAATGAAGGGTGCTTGTTTAGTTTCATAAGAAAACTAAGTATAAAGGGGGGAATGAGAGGCTCGATCCAATTGGAGCTAAACAATATATAACACGAAAGAGTGAATCTTTAAATTCTATCCCAAGTATACGAGATATTACGAAAAAAAATGAATTTACTGCTTGCTGATACAGACCATTTTGTACGATGAAAAATGCTCTTTGAAATTAAACCACTTTTTAATTTGAAAGCGCTTTAACGAAGCACTTTCCAGTCGATGTGATTGAGAAATTTTTAAACCATTTCATACTGTTCCTTATTTAAGGATCGAAAAGGGAGGAAAAGTCATGATCAGTGAAAATTTAAGGAAGATTAGCATGACTGAAAAAGTTGGTTATGCTTCTGGAGATTTTGCATGTAATTTAATTTATGCAACGGTGTCTACTTATCTTTTGTTCTTCTACACCGATGTATTTGGTTTATCGGCTGCAGCAGCCGGCACCATGTTCTTAGTGGTTAGAATCATTGACGCTCTCGCTGATCCTTTTATTGGAACAATAGTAGACAGAACAAATAGCAAATTTGGACGCTTTCGACCGTATCTTTTATTTGGAGCTTTCCCATTTGTAGTACTTGCAATACTCTGTTTTACAACTCCAGATTTCTCAGATATGGGGAAATTAATATATGCCTATATTACCTATGTTGGCTTGTCGCTTACATACACAACCATAAACGTTCCATATGGCGCGTTAACTTCTGCAATGACCAGAAATAATCAAGAAGTTGTTAGTATAACATCTGTTCGTATGTTATTTGCGAATCTTGGGGGACTTGTCGTTGCATTTTTTGTTCCCTTATTGGCTGCTTATTTAAGCGATACTTCCGGCAACGAATCTCTTGGCTGGCAGCTAACCATGGGTATTTTGGGAATGATAGGTGGGTGCCTTTTAATCTTTTGTTTTAAAAGCACAAAAGAGCGTGTCACTCTTCAAAAGTCTGAGGAGAAAATTAAATTATCGGATATATTTGAGCAATTTCATGTGAATCGTCCACTTGTTGTATTAAGCATTTTCTTTATTATTATTTTTGGAGTGAATTCAATAAGTAATTCAGTTGGCATCTATTACGTGACATATAACTTAGGAAGAGAGGATTTAGTGAAGTGGTACGGTTTGATTGGAAGTTTGCCTGCTTTGGTCATTTTACCGTTTATTCCAAGGCTTCACCAATTATTGGGGAAGAAAAAACTACTAAACTATGCATTATTACTGAATATTATCGGCCTCTTAGCTTTACTATTTGTTCCGTCAAGTAATGTATATCTTATCCTCTTCTTTCGATTAATTGCTGCTGCTGGAAGTATCACCGCCGGGGGATATATGTGGGCGCTCATTCCTGAAACAATAGAATATGGAGAGTATAGGACCGGGAAAAGAATGGGTGGGCTCATTTATGCTATTATCGGATTTTTCTTTAAATTCGGTATGGCATTGGGAGGGATTGTTCCTGGATTGGTTCTAGATAAGTTTGGATACGTGGCAAATCAAACACAAACCCCGGAGGCATTAACGGGAATTTTAATTACAGCAACTATCATTCCAGTATTCTTGCTGGTTCTAGCCATGATTGATATTAATTTCTATAATTTAGATGAAGAGAAATACAAAAAAATGGTACGAGAATTAGAGAATAGAGATAAAGTTTATTTGGATAATATCGAGGAATTCAAGGCTTAAAAATTGATGTGTCAAAAGAAAATGGCTGAGGAGGAGTTCAAATGAAGATTATTAATCCAGTACTTAAAGGATTCAATCCCGATCCAAGTATTTGTAAGGTAGGAGAGGATTATTATATCGCTGTCTCTACATTTGAGTGGTTTCCAGGTGTCCAGATACACCATTCAAAAGATTTAGTGAATTGGCGTTTAGTCGCACATCCGTTACAGAGAGTTTCACAATTAGACATGAAAGGAAACCCTAATTCAGGCGGGGTTTGGGCGCCATGTTTAAGTTATAGTGACGGAAAGTTTTGGCTGATCTATACGGATGTTAAGGTAGTAGAGGGCGCTTGGAAAGATTGTCATAATTATTTAGTTACTTGTGAAACGGTCAATGGTGATTGGGGGGACCCAATCAAATTAAATAGCTCAGGATTTGATGCTTCTTTGTTCCATGATACGGATGGAAAAAAATATTTATTAAATATGTTATGGGATCAGCGTATTGACCGGCATTCATTTGGAGGAATTGTTATACAGGAATATTCTGATGAGGAGAAAAAATTAATTGGTAAACCGAAAGTTATTTTTAAAGGAACAGATAGAAAACTAACAGAAGCTCCGCACCTTTATCATATCGGGAACTATTATTATTTATTAACTGCAGAAGGAGGAACACGGTTTGAACACGCTGCAACAATGGCCCGCTCTACAAATATTGAAGGTCCATATGAAGTTCATCCCGATAATCCAATCTTAACGTCATGGCATGATCCTGGAAATCCATTGCAAAAATGTGGTCATGCATCCATTGTTCAAACACATACAGGTGAGTGGTATTTAGCTCATTTAACGGGACGTCCTATTCATCCTGACGATGATTCAATTTATCAGCAGAGAGGATATTGTCCTTTAGGCAGAGAAACTGCTATTCAAAAACTCTATTGGAAAGATGAATGGCCTTATGTAGTAGGTGGAAAAGAAGGAAGCTTGGAGGTAGAAGCACCTTCTATACCCGAAACAATGTTTGAAGCAACGTACCCGGAAGTTGATGAATTTGAGGATTCAACATTAAATATAAATTTTCAAACTTTAAGGATTCCTTTTACGAATGAATTAGGTTCATTGACTAAGGTGCCAAATCATTTACGATTATACGGTCATGAATCATTAACCTCGACATTTACTCAGGCATTTGTAGCCAGACGTTGGCAAAGTCTCCATTTTGAAGCGGAAACTGCTGTAGAGTTTTACCCGGAGAATTTTCAACAAGCCGCTGGATTGGTGAACTATTACAATACTGAGAACTGGACGGCTCTTCAAGTCACGCATGATGAAGAACTTGGCCGTATTCTTGAATTAACAATATGTGATAACTTTTCTTTTTCACAACCATTAAAAAATAAAATTGCTATTCCTCGAGAAGTAAAGTATGTATATTTAAGAGTAAATATTGAAAAGGAAAAGTATTATTATTTCTATTCTTTTAACAACGAAGATTGGCTCAAAATTGACATTGCATTGGAATCGAAAAAATTATCTGATGACTACATCCGTGGGGGAGGGTTCTTCACAGGAGCCTTTGTAGGGATGCAATGTCAAGATACAAGTGGTAATCATATTCCGGCCGACTTTAGATATTTTCGCTATAAAGAAAAATAATTTTTGCATGAAAAAAGGAGACTTCTATTTTAGAACTCCTTTTTTCATATTAGAAGGTGTCATAATAAATATGCCTTCAGAAATACTCCTATTCAGCATTAAAATAACAAAACAAAAAAGCTCATCTAAAGATGAGCTAGAACATAGGGATTTGACATTTAATCATAAATTACATTGTAATCATATCTAGAAAATGATCAATAACAATGGAGGACATTCCTAATGCTGGCGCATTTTTTCCTAAGAAAGAAGGTAATAATTCATAGCTATTGCCTAATTGGGAATAAACCCTGGACGACACTTCGCTTCTAATTGAATTAAGTACCATAGGATGCGATTCAATTATGCTGTTTCTTAAAATGATGGCTTGTGGATTGAATGTATTTAGAATATTGGTAAGGCCTACTCCTAAATAAAATCCAAAAGACTGTAATGCATTTAAAGTGCCGATATCATTCAGATGGGCGAGGTCTATGATCTCTTGATAGGACACTTTTTTCTCTTTAGTCTGAAGAGATTTTAATAAAGCCTTCTCTGAAGCATACAATTCCCAGCAACCCCGGTTTCCGCAACTGCATTTAGGACCATTAAAGTCTATTGTCATATGTCCCATTTCTCCGGAGAATCCGCTTATCCCTCTATATAAATCATTATTGATAATAACACCAATCCCTATCCCTGTACTGATACTTGCATATATAATGTTATCGTGATTTTTTGCAGCACCAAATACTTTTTCTCCATATGCGCCAGCATTTGCCTCATTTTCAATAAAAACGGGCACATTGAACTTCTCTTGTATGAAAGATTTTAAGTCAATATCTCTCCAGTTGGAGTTCGGAGTGAACACAATTTTTTGATTTTTATCAATTAGTCCAGGCACGCATATGCCTATACCAATAAGCCTGTACGGAGATTGTGGCATATGCGTAATAAAGTTTTGAATCATATCAATTAAAATATCTTTGGTTATTTCTGGAGAATTCGATTCCAAATGGTGGTGTTGATCAAGAACGATCGTTCCTTCAAGGTCTGTTAAAATGCCATTAATATAATCCACACCAACATCTATTCCTATGGAGTATCCCGCCTTTTTATTAAAAACAAGCATGACAGGTCTTCTTCCGCCACTTGATTGTCCTTGACCGATTTCAAATACAAGATTTTCTTTCATCAGCGTGTTTACCTGTGATGAAACAGTTGATTTATTTAATCCAGTCATTTCAGATAATTTTGCTCTTGAAATAGGTGAATTCTTAAGAATTTCTTTTAATAATAGCTTTTGATTTACTTTTTTGACAAAGGTTTGATCAGCGATATCCACTTCATCCACTCCAATTGTATAAACTTTATATTAAGTTAATTTTTTCGTTTTCAGTAAAAGACATAGTACATAGCTAATTTACCTTTATTATATCTAATGTGTTCATGAAAAACTTAAAAAAATATTGAAAATACTGATGAGGTTATATAAAATTAAAATAAGTTAGTTTGTTCGAACAACAAACTAATATGCAACTTACTTACATTATGAAATAAAAATGCTGAATTGTATGATCAGTGTTTTGAATTTATTTTTAAGGGGGAAATAAGATGGCTCAAACTCATTCTAGTTCAGTCAACTATTTTGGAAGCGTAAACAAAGTGGTTTACGAAGGGAAAGATTCCACTAATCCTTTAGCATTTAAATATTATAATTCTGAAGAAGTAATCGGCGGAAAAACGATGAAAGAGCATTTGCGTTTTTCTATTGCCTATTGGCACACATTTACCGCTGACGGCACAGACGTTTTTGGGGCAGCTACGATGCAAAGACCATGGGATCACTATAAAGGAATGGATCTGGCGAAGGCGAGAGTAGAAGCAGCTTTTGAGATGTTTGAAAAACTGGATGCACCATTTTTTGCTTTTCATGACCGAGATGTTGCGCCAGAAGGAAATACGTTAAAAGAAACAAATCAAAATTTAGATATCATCGTGGGCATGATTAAAGATTACATGAGCAATAGCAACGTTAAGCTATTATGGAATACTGCAAACATGTTTACGAATCCCCGTTTTGTCCATGGTGCCGCAACTTCCTGCAATGCAGATGTGTTTGCGTATGCTGCAGCACAAGTAAAAAAAGGGTTAGAAACAGCAAAAGAGCTTGGCGCCGAGAACTATGTATTTTGGGGCGGCCGTGAAGGATATGACACATTGTTAAATACCGATTTAAAATTGGAACTTGATAATTTGGCGAGATTTATGCATATGGCAGTGGATTATGCGAAGGAAATCGGATATACAGGACAGTTTTTGATTGAACCAAAACCAAAAGAGCCGACCACTCATCAATATGATACAGATGCAGCAACAACCATTGCCTTTTTAAAGCAATATGGCTTAGACAATCATTTTAAATTAAATCTCGAAGCCAATCATGCCACATTAGCCGGGCATACATTTGAACATGAATTACGGATGGCAAGAGTACACGGTCTTCTTGGCTCTGTTGACGCGAATCAGGGTGATCCTCTTTTAGGCTGGGATACAGATGAATTTCCAACAGATTTATATTCTACGACATTAGCAATGTACGAAATCCTGCAAAATGGCGGCCTTGGAAGCGGCGGATTAAACTTCGACGCGAAGGTTAGAAGATCTTCTTTTGAGCCTGATGATCTAATATATTCCCATGTTGCAGGGATGGATGCATTTGCAAGAGGATTGAGAGTAGCCCATAAATTGATCGAAGATCGTGTGTTTGATGATGTGATTCAACATCGTTATCGCAGCTTTACTGAAGGAATTGGTCTTGAAATTACAGAAGGAAGAGCTAATTTCCATACTCTTGAGCAATATGCGCTTAATAATAAATCAATTCAAAACGAATCAGGAAGACAAGAGCGATTAAAAGCTATATTGAACCAATACATTTTAGAAGTATAACAGATAAAGAGAATCACGATAAAAAGGTATGATAGCCAAGTTACCTGAGGCTGCCCGTCATGATTCATTACCTTTTGCTTATTGTTATGACGGGTACTTTCTATAATTGGGCTTTATTTTAAGTGAGTGGTTTTTATAAGGGTAAGGGGTGAAAAAATGAAGTATGTCATTGGAGTAGATCTTGGAACGAGTGCTGTTAAAACGATTTTAGTCAATCAAAACGGCAAGGTTTGTGCAGAAACGTCGAAGAGTTATCCGCTCATTCAAGAGAAGGCAGGGTATAGTGAGCAAAATCCCGAAGACTGGGTGCAGCAAACAATTGATGCATTGGCTGAATTGGTTTCCATATCCAACGTTCAAGCCAAGGATATTGACGGGATAAGCTATTCAGGACAAATGCATGGGTTAGTCCTGCTTGACCAAGACTTAAAGGTGTTGCGTCATGCAATTCTTTGGAATGACACCAGAACGACGCCTCAATGTATTTCGATGACTGAAAATTCCGGCGATTATCTGCTTGATATCACAAAAAACCGAGTTTTAGAAGGGTTTACATTACCTAAAATTTTATGGGTGAAGGAACATGAGCCTGAACTTTTTAAAAGAACAGCTGTTTTTTTGCTTCCGAAAGACTATGTGAGATTTCGTATGACTGGTGCCATTCACACCGAATACTCCGATGCAGCAGGAACGTTGCTTTTACATATTACTCGCAAGGAGTGGAGCGATGATATTTGCAATCGATTTGGTATTTCTGCAGATATTTGTCCTCCGCTTGTTGAATCTCATGATTGTGTAGGATCGCTGCTTCCGCACGTTGCGGCGGAGACAGGGTTATTGGAAAAAACAAAAGTATACGCCGGGGGAGCTGATAATGCTTGCGGTGCTATTGGAGCGGGTATTCTTTCTTCCGAAAAAACACTATGCAGTATTGGAACGTCAGGGGTCATACTTTCCCACGAAGAAGACAAAGAAAGAGACTATAAAGGAAAAGTGCACTTTTTTAATCATGGGAAAAAGGATTCTTTTTATACAATGGGAGTCACACTCGCTGCAGGATACAGCTTGGACTGGTTTAAAAGAACATTTGCACCAAACGAATCGTTTAAGCAATTATTGCAGGGAGTGGAATCTATTCCGATAGGAGCCAATGGCCTGCTATACACTCCTTATTTGGTTGGTGAAAGAACGCCACATGCTGATTCTTCTATTCGGGGAAGCTTGATCGGAATGGATGGAGCCCACAAAAGAGAGCATTTTTTGAGGGCAATAATGGAAGGCATCACATTCTCTCTACATGAATCAATTGAGCTATTCCGCGAAGCGGGAAAATCAGTAAATACTGTTATTTCTATCGGTGGGGGAGCTAAAAATGAAACGTGGCTGCAAATGCAAGCTGATATTTTCAATGCGAGCGTGATTAAGTTAGAAAATGAACAAGGCCCAGCCATGGGGGCTGCTATGCTAGCTGCCTTTGGAAGTGGGTGGTTTGAATCCCTTGAAGAATGTGCAGAGCAGTTTATTCACAAGGCTTCTACATTTTATCCCAAGGAACAAAATGTTCAACAATATAAAACGCTATTCGATTTATATAAGAAAATTTACACTCACACTAAGGATCTCAATACAGCTTTGAAGAGCTTTCGAACAAACTAATGATTAGTGAGGGCCGGTAAGCGTTTATTTTTTCCAGGAGATCAATGAAAGAACAATTAACGGCTCATCATGATCATAAGCCCCTTTAATCACATAACTACAGCTGCATCATAGAAGTTGGGTTTATATATCTGTTAACAAAATTGAAAGCGGTATCAAAGAATCTTTAGTGCAATTCTATTGATAATCAAAAAACACAAAGCTATTACATTACCAAGCTAAATTTTTAGGGGGATAGCATAGCAGGAAGAATATTATAGCTACTAGGCTGCTTTCTTTTGAAAGGTGGTGAGAACAAACATTACGGTAAGACTCAAATACAATCTAATCAAACAGGAGGTATACCAAATGAAACAAAAAAGAATGAAGTTTTTTTTAGCGGTTTTATTTAGTCTAGTGCTGACATTACCTGCATGGTCCGCACAGGCGGCAACTACAATCACCTCAAATCAAACTGGCTCCCAAGATGGCTATGACTACGAATTGTGGAAGGATGATGGGAACACCAGTATGACGCTCAATAGCGGCGGCGCGTTTAGTGCCCAGTGGAGTAACATTGGGAATGCTTTATTTAGAAAAGGCAAGTAATTCGATACAACCAAGACTCACTCACAACTTGGAAACATATCAATTCGTTACAACGCAACCTTCAATCCGGGAGGAAATTCTTATCTATGTGTTTATGGATGGACGAAAGATCCACTCGTAGAATATTATATCGTCGATAATTGGGGCACCTATAGACCGACCGGAATACCAAAGGGTACTTTTACTGTTGATGGAGGGACATATGACATTTATGAGACCACTCGAATCAACCAACCCTCCATTATAGGCATCGCGACTTTTAAACAATATTGGAGTGTCCGACAGACAAAACGCACGAGCGGAACCGTATCTGTCAGCGAACACTTCAAGAAGTGGGAAAGCTTAGGAATGCCAATGGGTAAAATGTATGAAACCGCGCTTACGGTAGAGGGATATCAAAGTAATGGCAGTGCTAATGTAACTACTAATGTACTGACTATTGGCGGTAAGCAATAAATCATCCTGATTTGGTAACCGTTCAAACTCTTGATTTACGATCAAATCGGAAGTATTGTCTACGCACAAAAAACCCCTCACAGTCATGTGAAGGGTTTTTTAAAATTAGCTATACTATCCTAATTGCTGTTTCTCTAGTATTCAACAACATCAATGTCCGTCATGAAAAAGCAATATCAAATCTATCTAAAGGAGTCACTAAAAGGGATATAAAAACGGAGGATTTAAGTGATACGATTCACTCCATACGCCGTTCGTATTCCGGATTCAATCGCTCCTTGCATCCATCCATGAGTAAGTGAGGCATGTTCTCCAGCGAAATGTATTTTCCCTTCAGGGGTAGGGATATATGGATACAGCTGTAATTCCTGTCCTGGTTCGAAAGCTGTGAACCCTCCGGCTGAATAAGGGTTGAGGGTCCAGCTAAAAGAAGCGCCGGTCACAAACTCTGACCACACTATATCACCATATATTTCTGATAAATTCATTAAAGTATAGCGGAGGCGCTCTCCCTCTGAAAGACTGTCCCATATCAGCGCCTCATCCGCCCATGTGTAACTCGCTACAATAACAGCATGACCATTCGAGCCAATGTCAATGCTGGGATAATATGAAAATCTTATCGGAAGATCAGTGATCGATTTGCCGCCGCGCTGCCCAGCTTTTTCCCAAAAACGACTCTTAAACTCTATTCCGATTTTGGTTGCGGCAATATAGTTGAGTTCACGAATGGCCCGCCGTTTATAATAAGAAAATGAATCATATGGTTCGACTTGGACAAAACGCAATGTTGAAAATGGGATGGTTATGATAGCGAGATCGCCTGTCACTTCCAAATGGTTTGCTGTCTGTTGATGAATGCAGTTGATCGTAACATTGTTTTGATTTTGAGATATTTTCACCATTTTATGATGGAAGACAATATGTTCTTTTAATTGGGGAAGAAATGCTTGAGGAAGCCGATCCATGCCGCCTGTTATTTCATAGAAGCGAGTTGGCGACGTATAGAAGATGGATTCCCGTAACACTTCAACAAGGGACATCCCCATATATGCTTCCATATCCAACAGTACGCCGATCATATCGATTGCACCGTTTGAAAAATAAGTATTCAAGTAAGAGGCTAACGAATGGTTCCTGTACTGTGTTTCAACAACCCGCCAATTTCTCGCGGGATCTACAGAAATAAAATTGAGGATAGGCTGCAATACAGAAAGCATCAGCTCTTCGGCCGTTTTTCCTTGTTCATTTTCTGCAACTGGGTATCTTAAGATACCCGGATTGCTTTCAAAATGATGAAGACGTGTTTGAATGCCATTGGCGTAAATGATGTCCATTGGAGTTCTGTTCAAAAATACATTGGTTGGCAGGCTGAATTTTTTTATATATTCCCAGGTTAGAGTATGGCTCTCCGGAATGCGCATTGGTCCAACATTGAAATACAGCCCGGCACTGAAGGGAGATCGCAACGTGCAAACTCTGCCCCCGACTCTATCACTCGCTTCCAGAATCGTCACTTTATGTCCTGCGTTCTTCAGTAAAGATGCAGAAACAAGCCCAGCCAACCCGGCGCCAACGATAATAATGTGCTTTGGGTATTGTGATGAGTTAAGACCATTTCTAATAATCGCAATCATGTCTTCGTTCTTTAGTGGAGCATTCATTTATGTGAGGCACCCTCTTTTTTGATTTATTGCATTATATTCATTCAAAAGGGTGTCTATCACGAACTATATCCTTTTTTCACTTGTGTTTTTCAGTGGAGTGCTGCTTAACACAGCCTTTAAATCCTCTGGTATTCACATAACCGTTTTTACTCCAAATAGAACGTTTTTGCGTTTGTGCTTCCTGTTCATCTTTTCTAAACTGGTCTATGTATTTCGTATTTGGCTCATAAACATATGCTACTCTGGCTAATCCTTCTTTTAACAGTGTTTCTTGAACAGACTTGCCATCGACATAAACGTAAGCTAACAGCCTTCCGAATTTATCTCTGCGCTCTCCTTTATCAAATTCTAATTGCAGCTTGCCGCCACTAACCAATTCTTTGTTTCGTTTAGATGCATCCTCGCCATATGGCTGAACACATGAATTTGGCTTTTTAGTCTCTGGAGTATCAATGAGCAAGTAGCGAACTGTGTCAATATTGCCGTTATAGCTAACTTTGATCGTATCTCCGTCAACAGGCCTTTCTAACACAGCATCCACCAAGCCTTTTTTGCTTCAGGTTGAGAATTCTTGGCAACTGGCTGTTTAAGATCTGAATTGCTTTTTTCAGCAGTATCATTTAATCCGCAGGCTGCCAACGAAAAACTCAAAGCTAATAGACTAAAGCATACCATTGCTTTCTTCAATTCCATTTCACCTTCTAGAATTTATGTTCTGTTTCTAAGTCAATCAATCAACATTCATTATACTGATATCGCTATTTATTGTGAATGTAATTGATCTTAACACGTACAAGCTCTTGATCAATATTCAAATATCACAAAAAGGTTTCGAAACCATAACATAATAGAAATAGAACATGTTCAGCTGAATTGCCTGAAATTATTCGAAGCATAAGGGAGGGCTTTTTATTATGCGTTCAAAATTAAAGATACCGAAAACTTATATTGGGTAAGCTAATGAAAAAGAAAGAAGGAGATACGAAGTGAAGAAGCACTTACTTTCCTTATGTGTTTTAATATTTGCATTGATTTTTGTTCAAACAAAGACTCAAGCCCTGACATTTACAGAGTTGCCAATTAAACAAAAAACAGAGCAATGGTCAGTCGAGATAACCGAAGCAAAAAATGCAAAGGAATTAGCGAGTCCAAAAAAGGGGGAATATCACGTCTATTCAATGGACATCAAAAATATAGGGGAAGCCGCAGCTACAGTGGATGTACAATTGTATAGAAATGATCCTGATTCAACCACGAGGTTTTCACTTTTTGGCTGTCCCAACGAAAATTGTGTGAGACAGGAGGAGGATTTAATAAACTTAGCCAAAAGTTTAAACGATGGTGCACCGCTGAAGTTTAACCATTTTATGGTGGCTGAAAAGGCATCTGAATTAGAGGTTGTTATTATTTGGACACAAAAAGGAAAAGAAGGACGCCAATTAAAACAAACCTTTACATTCAGTTAGAAGAGGTTAATTAGGCAATATAGTGACCTACATAGGAGCTTGAGTATTAAAGCTGTTTGAATGTTGTTTCCATTTGGGCTAATACGCAGATAATCAACACCTGATTAGTCTTAAGGCAGATATAGATGCGCTGCGAATCATATTAGCTGAGAACAACCAAGAAAGTCTAATATAGCTGCAAAATTGAAAAGATAATTATTGGGCTGCTTCAACAGCAGCTCTTTTTCATTTTCAAGTAACATTTTGATCATTTGTTCTACTAATTAAAATGAAGAAAGCGAGGGAAAACATGAGAAGCAAGAATAAAATCAAAAAAGTACTAATCATTACAGCGCCATTATTGATTTGTTTAGTAACGTTCTTTGCCATGATAGCAGGAGACAAAGTGAAATATGAGGGAAGCAGCAGGAACGGATTGTGGGTTTCTACCATTGAAAAATCAGATAAAACTTCGATTGGGCCTAATTACTTCTTGAATTTATATTGGCAGGGGAATAAGAAAGAAGCGAAAAGAACCATTGTTGAAAAAATCACATTGTACATAGATGGTAAAAAGTATGATGACAGAGAGAATTATGATTTATCAGAGTACACAGGTGAAGAAATGCCTGGCGGAGGACAAATGGAAGACCACATTGCTACGTTTGATTTTATGCCTGAAGATGAAGTAATCGGACATGATGTAGTTGTTAAGGTGGAGTGGAAGACTGGAAAGGAGAAACATACAGATCAAATGAGATTACAAGAGAAACCATAGTATAAAAGATAAATCTGCAATGGCGAGTTTAGGGATGAAACGTCCAACATATAGGTTTGCTTTCAAAAACATCTGATTGATAAGTACATGTCAGGATAGAGGCATGTTTTTATCCAAGTAAAATAAAAACATGCAAGTTTAGCTCCTTCCCTGTACATAAGATGCTTACATTTCTTTTAAATGCTCGTAAAGCAATCTAAAGCAAACAGTACCAGATATCAAAGGGACTGCAAACAAAATAATCACTGCTGTGATCTCCCAGCCGTTAAAGAAATCGTGGTTTTTAATGAATACCTGTCCTTCTATAATGATAAAAGCTACGATTCCTGTTAATACTAAAAAGCATGAAAACAGAATGATCCGTGCTTTTGTTTTTAGCTTTTTAAACTCATCTTTAAAATAAATGAAAACGAGAACGAAAGAGCAAAAGGATGCTGCAGTGCTTATTACATCAATATTTTTCGTGACTTTCTCAAAGATGACACATAAGATGAAAAGAAAAAATGCTAAGTTTTTAGACAAAAAATCGCTCCTTATTTTATGGTTACCCAAAAAGTTTACAAGTTTTTCACAAAAGGCACAATGCGATGTCAGTAAATGAGTCTATTGTTCAACTAAATAGTTAATTTATCTTATTGTACTATGTACTAAATATTCAATTGTTTTTTGTGTGCAGGCACTAGGGAATGATGTGTAACGGAAATGTAAAGCTGAATTGAAGGGAGTTTACCGTGTACATCTGTTCTGCAAAT
This sequence comes from Bacillus sp. LBG-1-113, assembly GCF_020708615.1. NCBI lineage: Bacteria > Bacillati > Bacillota > Bacilli > Caryophanales > Bacillaceae > Bacillus > Bacillus sp. LBG-1-113. Next base: position 920,696 of record NZ_JAJFDG010000001.1, read on the forward strand.
CTATAAATTTGTCCTGTCGTGACGGGTGCAGCACTTTTGTGTCACGTTATTATAAAGATATACACCAAAAAGGGAGAGAAAAATGCATAAAATCGCGATACTGGTCTTAGCGTTCTTTGCTTTTATTTCAGGCTGCAATGATAAGGAAGAAAATAAAATAAAAACGCCAAAGATGCAGAACCTTGTTGGTTTTATCCTTATTAAGAATGAAAAGTCAGCCATATTTCTTGAGGGCAAACATACTCCTGATAAAGAAGACTTTCAATTGTCTCAAGATAGACTAATAAAAAAATATAAAAGTCATGTTGTGATATTGGGATTAAGTCAAATTGAAAACAAAGAAGACCTTGTGACAGGTAAAAAAATGAAGGTGTGGTTCAACACTCTTAAAGAATCTGATCCTCCAAAAACAATAATTAAAAAATTTAAAAGGTTATAACAGTTGGCATCCCCCACATATGATCATTTCATAAAAAGCTCTCCAAACCATATATAACAATTTGAAGAGTAATAAATATAGCATGAAAAACAGCACTCACACGAAGACGTAGTGCTGTTTTAACGTTTGCGGAACATTGCATAAAAGGGTTATTTCCAGGCTGACAAATATTTCTTTCGATATTTGCTATCTTTCTCGAGCTCAATCAATTCTATTGCTATTTCCCTAATGTACTCATCTTTATCTTCATCGTATAATTTTTTTAATCCTACAATCATATCGTAGCGAATCAATGTATAATGTTTTTCGTTTATTCCATTTTTAAAGCGATCAATAATATGAGTAAGCACCATTTCTTTTTGTTTTGGCCCAGCTAAGCCAACCTTCCAAATTGATTGTAAACTATGCCGAGCAGTTACAAATTTTGAATCCTTGGTCACTTCCCATAATGCTGGAAAGTCGCGTAGCATCCGTTTATCCGGATCACTGATTGCTAAACCAGCAAGAAACTGTGCTGCTCTCGCTCGCCTGTGGTTATCCGGATCGGTCAGCCATCCTATTAATTGGTCCCACACTTCATAAGCCCAGTCTACTTTCTCTTTTGTAGCGTTAATAATATGCTGAAAGGCTTCTAATTGCAGGCTTTTGTCCTTTGCTTCTAAATGTTCAAAATGAGATTTCATTATACTGTCCATTTTCGTATCACCTTAAAATGATTAGTTATGTTAATTATATCCTTTCACTTGCGATCTTCCAATAAACATCATTTCTCCTGCTAGTGATGGTTTTTGATTGAACAATTAATTGACACCTTTTCGATCATATTGTGTGCTTGAGGGAGTTACATGTCTTCATCAGAAAGTGATTCAATGTTTATGAAAGAATCGGAATTTTTTATATAACGACGGAAGAATACAAAACAGCCCGTATCCTAGTGCAGTACCTGACGTATTAAGGATTAAATCAACAACGTCAAAACTTCTATAAGAATTTCCTAAATACATAGAAATCGAAAGTTGCGTTAGTTCTATAAACAATGAGATAAAAAAACCAGTTAATAAAATTCGTTTTAGGTTCCTTAACTTGTCAAATAAAAGAGGGAACAATAAGCCAACTGGCAGCAGTAAAATTAGATTTCCACCAAGAGATCTTATCACATAAAACTGCAAACCCAGATGATAAATATCTACCACGAAGCAAAACGGGATAAAGTTATTTCCATACAAAAACGGATGATAGGAATCGTTCCTCAAGTTCGCAATTAAATCGCGATCTATAGGTAAAGGAAATATTGTAACACTTATCAGTTCAAAGAAGTAAACAAATAAACAAAAAATAACAAGGTCCTTATAAATGGCCATTGGTTCTTTCTTATATATAAATCGTTTCATAATTCTATAAAGAATATAACAAATATAAAGTACAAACATGAATATCAAGAGAAAAGTTGAGTCAAGCATAAATACACCACGATTTCTTTTTTGATCTATAATTAGGAAAGAGATTGAGATTACAATATTAGAAGACTTTTATCTAGAATGCAATGTGTTTAATTGCTTTCAAAAAGGGGCGTTCTTTTAAAGAAAGCCTAATTTCGTATGGACAAACGCATTTGGCTGTGAGGCAAATACAATACAGTAAAACCAGAGGAACGAATGGAGGGTTCGATGTGTTTAGACAATATCCAGTTTGGTATTCGCCTTACGATCTGAACTATCATGTGCCTCAACACCTAACAATCTCTTATGAACCACAACGATGTTATCAACGTTGCATGTATCAAACTGGCGGTAACTATGAGTTATGTGACAGATTATGTTATGGAGAAATACAAGTGTAAAAGAGGGGACTTTCTCCTCTTTTACACCACATAATAAAAACCAACATTAAGAATCTGATAATAAAAAAAGGAATTGAATAGGGATAACTCTATTTGAATGATGAAAAAGTGAACCAGGTCGATGAGCTCCTCTTCATCATTTAAAAAAACGACTTCATCACGCATTCTTTGGAATCAAGACCAAAATGGCATTACACCATACGAAATTCAATGGTATGTATGTTAAGCAAGAGAAACTACATTGAGAAGTATGACCATAACGATGACATAATAGCTCTTGGGAACCGCTTTAAAGTATTACTAATACAATGTAGTACAGCGCATGATGACTAAAGAAAACGGATAAGAGCTCGGTGTACATATCGTTACCAATGGTGTTGTCATGTTTACACACGTCATATAGATAATCTGTGAATTATGGATCAATTCTGAAGTGATTTCAACTTTTGAATTAACTATATAATACTAGCTATCTTTTGAGACAGCAGTTTAAACGGTGTGGAGAAACACTGATTTGTTAAAATAAATATATCGCCACTATACCTCATTTCGAAAGGGGAATATTTATGACCAAGGTAGCAATAGTTACTGGTTCCGCAGGCGGTTTAGGAAGAGGGATAGCAGAGAGGTTGTGCAAGGATGGTTTTAGTGTCGTTCTGCATGACATTAACGAGGAACTGCTGCATGCAACTGTTTCAGACTTCAAAGAAAATGGCTTTCATGTTATCGGAATAAAAGGGGATGTATCCAAGCGTGAAGACCAATTCAATTTAGTTAAAGCAGCGGCAGATACCTTTGGTCGTTTGGATGTGTTTGTAAACAATGCTGGCATTGAGGCAGTTTCTCCATTTTTAGAAATAACAGAAGACCAACTGAATCAATTGTTCAAGGTTAATGTCAATGGCGTTGTGTTTGGCACTCAAGCAGCTGCCGACCAATTCATTAAACAAGAAACAAAAGGCAAAATCATTAACGCATGCAGTATAGCAGGGCACGAATCATTTGAAATGCTTGGAACATATTCCGCGACGAAGCATGCTGTGAAATCTTTTACTCATTCAGCTGCTAAAGAGTTAGCCACATATAAAATAACAGTAAACGCATATTGTCCTGGTGTTGCAAAAACAAAAATGTGGGATCGCATTGATGAAGAAATGGTTAAACATCGTGATGATTTCAAACCAGGAGAAGCATTTGAAAAATTCTGTGCAGACATTGCTCTCAAAAGATATCAAACACCTGAAGATGTGGCCAATTTAGTCTCATTTCTAGCTTCAGATGATGCAGATTACATTACCGGTCAAGCTATTTTAACTGATGGCGGCCTGGTTTATAGATGATAGAATACAAAAAGAATCCATTTTGGAGATGGATTCTTTTTGTTTGAGATGAATCAATAATGACTCCTGTTGTATAATGTGAAAAGCAATTGAGAGGTCCATGTATTCATGTAAGAAAAATGAATGAAGAGCATGTTTAACTTGTTCAGGAAACAAGCAACATTATGACGCATGTGTGAGTTTTAGACACAAGCAAGACACACAATACATAGCCATAAAAGAGGGGCTTGACATTTTACGCAAGCCCCTCTTTATGTCAATAGCCAAAAACCAGTGTTGTACTTTGTGATCCGGCATATTTTGTGACAAATTCTTTTGTGTACTGCGGAGTTTGAACCCGGTAGCTGTAATTGAAGCCTGGATTCCACGTTGTCAACGGAGAGGATTGCCTGTTCAAGGACGGATAGCTTCCTGTATCCTTAAAGTAGCCGGTGCCCTTGTCATCAAGGATTCCTCCTTTTTCGCTGCCTTTTCCAAAATAATTGTATTCAGAGTATATTTTTGCCTTTGTCGCGATGGTAATCGCTTGGTTAAAATTGTTGCTGTAATTGTTTTTGACATGAAAGTAGCCATACCTCATCAGCCCAGGGCCTCTTACATACAAATTCTCAAAATAGTTGTTGGCGATGGTCATGTGCGGATAGCCGTCATATTGGTGCTGGGAATCATCAGGATATCCTAAAATCAAACCGTACTTATGATTTGCGAATTTTGAGTTGCTGATGGTGATATAATCAGCTGATTTACCGATATACAACAGCTTGTCCAGGTCACTTCCGCCAGCACTATAGCTGTGTCCTGAAAATGTCACATGGTCGATCCAATAGTTGAAGCCTGAATCTAGATAAAGCTGAATATCGTTATTTCCGTTAATCTGCGGGCTGTGTTCAAAGGTCAGATTTTGAAAGATGACGTTGCCGGATGAAGATGATGTTGTTAAATAAATATTTTTCAGCGTTTTCTTAGCGTAAGAACCGACCAGTGTTTTATTTGAACCAATGGTTACCGTTGTTTTTGAAGAAGCGGTTAGATCATTTTGAAGCACTAAAATTTTAGGTGTTGACCCGCTCAGATGGGTTTTTAAATCACTTAGATTTTGGATATAGACGATCTGACCGTTTTTTCCGCCGGTTGTGCTCGCTTTAGAGACTCCTTTTTCATTTTTTGCATTTCCGGCAAACCCTAAGATGCCATTCGTCGAAGTATTCGGAAAATCGACGGCGCCTAAAGCTTTTTCAGGCAAGAGAAGCAATAATAAACTTAACATGGCAAATAATAAAGAAAAACGTTTCAAAGCCACTCAGCTTCCTTTCAAATTTAAATAAATTGCATATGGATTATTATTACAGTTGGACAAAAGGAAGAATAGAGTCTATATTCCTGATCAAAACCGGGATTTTATATGTTTTTTGATGCAAATAAAAGAGTTACAAATGGAACCACACGAAAGGATTGATATACCATTGACTGCTGCAGCATATCGAAACATTTTGCTTTCTCTTCTTTGTTTAACAGCGGGAATCGTGGATGTGATCGGTTATTTAAGCCTAGGACACGTCTTCACGGCTAATATGACGGGAAATATCGTTTTATTGGGATTAGCGATCGGAAAATCTCTTCAAGTCACTGTTTTTCATTCTTTAACTGCGCTAATCGGTTTTATCGTGGGAGTAATTGTTTCCACGATCATTGTTGGAAAGGCAGAGAAAACATTTTGGCCATCCCCTGTAACAAAAGCGCTGGCAATTGAGGCATTCATTTTATTTGTTTTTGCTTGTCTTTCAATATCTTCTGCTTTCGTTCCCGTGTACATCCTTATTATCCTTTTGAGTATTGCCATGGGAATACAAACAATAGCAGCTAAACGACTGGGGATTGCAGGCATTTCTTCAACTGTTTTAACCGGGACATTGGCTTCTCTTTTAGAGGATCTTTCCGGCCGGTTGTTTTTCTCCAAACAGAATAAAACATTCTTAAGAGATGCTGTGTTAAGGGCGCTGGCCATCATATTATATTGTGTCGGGGCTATTATTGTAGCTTTTGCAGAGCCGCATTTTCATTACATCATTATTTGGGCTCCGATTGTGCTCATTTTAGGTATTATACTTACTGCTCTGATCAAGTTGCAAAAAGTAAAGTAAAATTTTCCCGCTTGTGGAAGCGGGGATGGGAATTTTTTGAGCTTATACACTATGAATGAAATAAGAATTTTGGTTCATATGTGCATCAGAACATAAGGATTGCATTGTCATATAAAGTGCACCCTTTGATATATATACAATAGTGAATTAGACATAAATCAATCTATGAATCTATGTCCTCTTTTAATCCACATTGATGAGTATTACAATGATAATGATTATCATTTAAAGCTTGGATTAGGAGGATGTCTATGAAAAAGAAGATGAGTGCTGTAATTAGCGTAGTTATGCTGATGATCCTTTGCTTTTGCCCGCAAGCTTCAGCAGCCTATAACGACTTGCACGAAGGCTATGCAACCTATACCGGATCAGGCTATTCAGGAGGGGCTTTCCTTCTTGACCCAATCCCATCTGACATGGAGATTACGGCAATTAACCCAAAGGACCTGAATTACGGCGGTGTGAAAGCTGCTCTTGCCGGCTCTTATCTTGAAGTGGAAGGGCCAAAGGGGAAGACGGTCGTCTATGTTACCGATCTATACCCTGAGGGCGCCCCAGGAGCCCTTGATCTTTCACCAAATGCATTCAGCAAAATCGGTGCTATGAAAGATGGAAAAATTAAAATCAAATGGCGTGTGGTCAAAGCGCCAATCACTGGCAATTTCACATACCGGATTAAAGAAGGCAGCAGCCAGTGGTGGGCAGCAATTCAAGTCAGAAATCACAAGTATCCCGTTATGAAAATGGAATACTACAAAGACGGAAAGTGGATCAACATGGAGAAAACGGACTATAATCATTTCCTCAGCACCAATTTAGGAACGGGCTCTCTTAAAGTCAGAATCACTGACATTCGCGGAAAAGTTGTAAAAGACACGATTCCAAAGCTTCCTGAAAACGGAACATCTAAGTCATACACAGTTCCTGGGCATGTGCAGTTTCCTGAATAAAACAGGTTATAAGAAAAATCAGAAAATAAATTCATGAAAAGCAGGTTACCGATCCTGCTTTTTATTTTTATGGAAACTGAACATCATAGTTCGTTTTATTGGACTAATCGTTGTTACCTGTACAATAATAAAGCCCTTTCTGTATTGAGTCATACGAAGAATCAATCAAGTTGTGCATGAATTTGAATTGTGGTTTGACCGGTTATCCTAGTCCGAGGAGCGAAGTTTTGGTGGTGGCCAATCTATACTGTTGAGAATTATTACTGGCTGGAAGACAGCTGAATGGGGAAGAGCGGTGCCTGAAAGAACCGCTCTCCTGTAAAAAGTCGTATTAATCTTTCGCTTGGTGTTCCTCTCCTAATGTTAATAGCCATTCTCTTAAGATATGTTTTTGCACATATCTTTTTCCGTTTATTTCAATATGAGGGAGGTCTGTGAGATCCTTCGCTAAGTGTTTCGCCTCCGCTTGGGTTATGCCTAAAAAATGCCCGATGTAAAAGTGAATATCTCGTTCTTTAATCAGCATGATGTCATTTTTTCCGTTAGCTTTTGGGTTGTTAATATGCTTTAATCCTTCTCCGATAAAATATCCAGCCAATGCAATACCGATTCCTAAAAAAACGTCCATGTGTCTGCCTCCATTATGTAATCGTCATGTTATACGGTCAATCCATATCATTGGTTTCATTTTTTTGATTGTGTACACAAAAAACCGCCAGAGCAAGCTCTGGACGGTTTCTATGCTTTCTCAATCTGCACTCGGCCTGAGAAAAAAGTGGCGCCTCCGCCCATATCAGACAAGCGGTCTGGGGTCAGGGCGTTAACAAGCTGATTTTTGCCTGGTTCATCTGCCCATAATCCTTGACTGACGACAACACCGGGCAGCACTTGTTCTCCGACTGCCGCGGTTAGTTCACACTCACCTCGGCTGTTCCAAATCCGTACAGCTTCACCATCAGTGATGCCGTGTTCTTCGGCATCTATCGTGTTGATAAAGAGTTTCGGTGTTTTTTCAAGTTTGACGTGCTTTGCATTGTTGGAAAACGTTGAATTTAAGAAATTATGATTCGGCCCCGGAACATACATAAACGGGAATTCTTGATCCGGCGCAAGCGGCGTATGTGTCGGTAACGGCGGGAAACCGGCTTGTTTCATTTTTTCTGAATATAATTCTATTTTTCCGCTCGGTGTCGGCAGTTTACCCGGGAACAGCGGCTTTTCACGCTTCGCCTTCATAAACGAACGTTCAGTGAGTGATTCATAACGAATCTCTGCCAAATAAGGGTTATCTGGATGGTGAAGCGCCTGGCGGATTAAGTCTTCATCTGAATCTTTCAGCTCCTGATCCGTAAAACCCATTGCCTCAGCCAATAACCGGAATACCTCGGTATTAGACTTACTTTCTCCGTATTTCTCAATCACCGGCTGCTGAAGCTGAATGTAATGGTGCCAGTATGAGGTGTAAAAATCAGTATTTTCAAAAGAAGATGTAGCAGGCAGTACAATGTCCGCATATTTGGCTGTTTCTGTCAAAAACAAATCATGAACCACGGTGAACAAGTCATCCCGCAGGAGGCCTTGTCTGACTTTGTTCGCTTCTGGCGCCACAACGGCTGGGTTCGTCCCATAAATAAAGAGGGAGCGAATAGGAGCGTCTGTTTCCAGAAGGACTCTGCCCAGCCGGTTCATATTAAACGATCTCGGTGTGCGGCCTTTCAGTAAATCAGGACGCTGAAGCGCGTTGGTGTTATATTCTAAAATTCCGCTGTTATGCTTGATGGCGCCGCCTCCTGTATGCATCCATTGACCGGTAATCGCCGGAAGACAGGCAATCGTTCTAACAATCATCCCACCGTTGTCGTGATGCTGAAGGCCGTTTCCGATTCTGATAAAGGAAGGGGAGGTTTCACCATACATTTTTGCCAGCTGATAGATATCGTCGGTACTGACACCAGTGATCAGCGATACCTTTTCTGGATGATACTGTTTCACATGCTCGCGCAATTCTTCATAGCCGACTGTATATTCTGATAGAAACGCTTCATCGTGAAGGTTTTCTTTAAATAATATGTGCATGATTCCAAGGGCAAGCGCGCTGTCGGTACCGGGTTTTATAGGAATAAACCAATCTGCGAGTCGTCCTGTCTGATTTTTATGCACATCAATTACAACAATTTTTGCGCCTTTTTTCCGTGCTTTTTGTGCGATTGTAATTTGATGCATGTTTGTGCTGACTGCGTTAATTCCCCAAAAGATAAACAGTTTTGTATGAATCGTTTCTTCAGGATCGATTCCAGCACTCACACCCATGGTATATTTATAGCCTTCTGAACCGGCTTTGCTGCAAATCGTCCGCTCAAGCTGGCTTGAGCCCAGACGGTAAAAGAAGCGGCGGTCCATTCCTTCAGCCGTTAATTTTCCCATATTGCCGTAAAAGCTGTAAGGCAATATGCTTTCAGCTCCTTCTTCATCAATCAGCTGTTTCCAGCGAGATGTGATGGTGTCAATCGCTTCCTCCCAAGAAATTGGTTTAAACTCTGCCTCGCCCTTCATACCTATTCGTTTCAGCGGAGTCTTCAGCCGCTTCTCATCATAGATGCGCTCAGCCATATTTCGTACTTTGTTGCATATATTTCCGGCTGTCACGGGATGATCAGGATCACCCTGCACTTTCACAATTTTCCCGTCTTTTTTATGTACCAGTAATCCGCACTGGTCCGGGCAGTCCAGTGAGCAAACGGATTTAAAAATGCCGTTTTGTTGAGTGGCAAACGATTTCATAGCCCAGTTCCTCTCCCTAGTTAGATATATTGTAAGAATTATAACATTTCGAATGATAACGTCAATTCTGAAAAAAAGACATTGACATCAATCTGGGTCTTCTTTATGATTAACGTATTCTTAATTCTGAAAATTACATACAAAACATTTTCTATCAAGAGAGGTGGAGGGACTGGCCCTATGAAACCTCGGCAACATTATTGTGCCAATTCCAGCAAGCGACAGCTTGAAAGATAGGAAAGTAAGGTTTATACCGGCTTCTGTCTGTGGCAGAGTGCGCCTATACATGAATCTCTTTCCATCTTTGGAGAGAGATTTTTTTGTGTGAAAAATAACGATGAAAAGGATGTTTTGCATCATGACGGTTTTGATTACAGCACCGTACAACGAAGAAGGACGAAAAGAGCTTGAAGAATTGTTCGGTTCCGTTGTTTATCAGTCTTGGAAAGAAAACGGCCGGGCATATAGAGAAGAAGAATTGATTCAGCTATTACAAGAGTCAAATGCGACGGGGTTGATTACTGAGCTTGATCAAGTGACAGAAAACGTGTTTGCATCAATGCCGGAACTTTCATTTGTGGGAGTATGCAGGGGAATGCCTTCCAATGTTGATGTGACAGCAGCGTCAAACAGAGACATTCCGGTTTTCTATACGCCTGGGCGAAACGCACAAGCTGTTGCTGAAATGTTTATTGGAAATGTGATTTCATTTCTCCGGCATACGAATACCTCTAATCAATGGCTAAAGGATGGAAAATGGAACAGCGATTATTTGCAGGCGTATGCCAAATTCAAAGGTAATGAAATAACAGGAAAAACCGTGGGTATGGTGGGATTCGGAGCGGTTGGGCAAAGGATCGCAAAACTGCTGACTGCATTTGACTGCAAGGTTTTGTATTACGATCCATACGTACACCACGATCATCCGCTATATGAAAAAGTATCTCTGGAGAAGGTTTTTTCAGATAGTGATATCGTTTCTGTTCATCTGCCGCGTACAGATGATACGCTTGGCCTCATTGATCGTTCGTATTTTGACTTGATGAAAGAGAGCGCCATTTTCGTGAATACATCACGAGCTGTCGTGGTAAACCGAGAGGATCTTTTATCTGTACTGAAAGAAAGTAAAATCAGGGGTGCAATATTAGACGTTTTTTATCATGAGCCGCCTGAGCAATCGGATTATGAATTTATTTCATTGTCTAATGTTCTGGCAACACCTCATTTAGCAGGGGCAACATTTGAAGTGGAGGATCATCACGTTACCATTTTGAACGAAGCGCTTAAAAAGTGGAGGGATGAAAAAACTCTCAATATTCCGACCTTATATAACAGAAACGATCTTACAGCAGAGGTGTAAGAAAAAAGGAGGGCATCAGGATGACGAAACAAAAAGGTTATCTCGTATTTGACATTGGCACTGGCAATGCAAGAGTTGCAGTCGTAAGTGTGTCGGGCAGCGTTCAATCGGTTGAACGGGAGGACATTGTATATACGACCGAGCCGCTTTACCCGGACAGCCGCTATTTTTCTCCACAGGCGCTGTGGAATCAAATCATGAATCTGGCTAAACGTGCGATGTCTCGTTCTCATCATATTGAAATTATTGGTCTCACTTCAACAAGTCAAAGACAGGGGATCGTGCTGCTTGATCAAAATGGTGAGCCTTTCCTCGGTCTGCCCAACATTGACAATCGGGGCAGGGAGTGGGAGGAAAACATACCGAATCAGGAAGAAGTATACAGCCGAACAGGCCGTCTGCCGACTGCGCTTTTTTCAGCGCTCAAGCTTTATGGTTTAAAGCACCGGCAGCCCTCCTTATGGAAAAAGACTTCAAGCTTCACAAGCATCAGTGATTGGGTGACGTATCAGCTGAGCGGGGTATTGACATATGAACCGTCACAGGCGACGGAAACGCTGCTGTTTGATGTAAATCAAAATACATGGTCAGTAGAGATGTGCGATATATTCGGTTTCTCGCCATCCATTCTTCCGCCTTTAGTCAGAGCGGGAACAGTCATTGGATCAATAACAGATGAGTATGCTGCAGAATTGGGGCTGCCACATCATGCGAAGGTTATAGCGGGTGGCGGAGATACACAGCTTGCTGTCAAAAGCACTGGTGCTGCTTTGGGGGACGCAGTCATTGTATCAGGTACGACAACACCGATTACCAAAATGATTGATGAAACTCATGAAGACAGACATCATAAAGCCTGGCTGAACTGCCACACAGATAAAGGACAGTGGCTTGCAGAGACGAATCCCGGGATAACAGGTCTAAATTTTCAAAAATTAAAGGATATTTTCTATCCGAATGAACCGTACGATGTGATGGAACAAGAAATTACTGCAATAGCTAAGGAAGATCATTCCTGTGTGTCGTCCCTCGGTTCATATTTATCGGCAGAAAAAAACAATCTAGCGAAAGGCGGCTTTCTCTTTGATGTACCGCTTTCAGCCCATTTAAGCAGAGCGCATTTTGTACGTGCGGCATTACAGGAGATTGCATGTTCAATCAAATGGAACTTTGACATTTTAACAGAGATCACTCCGTTTAATCGTGACTATGTGTGGGGATGCGGAGGCGGATTCCAAAGCAGAGCATTTACACAATATATCGCCAATCTTCTTCAGAAAAAAATCTATGTCAAAGAAGGATACAGTCAGGCATCAGTCGTAGGTGCTGCGGTGGTTTGCAATGAGGCCTTTCGTTTGACCGAAGAAATGTCTGGAAGTGTTCGGGTGATAGAGCCACAGGATTGCCGGATAGAAATGGCTTTATACGAGGAGTGGAAGCAGGTCCAGCGCTTCTTTTCAGGATTAGAGCCGTCATCGGGAAACAAGGTATTAGCATAAGGCGGAATTTGCCGCCGTTTGAGGAATTATACATGTTCTTACTTTATCGAGGTAATACGGTAATTGAGATAAGCATCTAAGGAGGATACAGATATGTTAGATCAAATTGGTATACCAAAGCGGCTGGCCTGGGGGTTTTTAGGGGTTGTGCTGTTTATGATGGGAGACGGCCTTGAACAAGGATGGCTCAGTCCTTTTCTGATTGAAAATGGGCTCACCGTTCAGCAATCCGCTTCGATTTTCAGTATATACGGCATTTCACTGGCCATTGCTTCATGGTTTTCAGGTGTATGTCTGGAAGCATTTGGGGCAAAGCGAACGATGTTTATGGGGTTGTTGTTTTATGTGATCGGTACAGCTGCTTTTATCATCTTCGGATTTGAACAGCTAAATCTGCCTGTCATGTATGTGACTTACTTTATTAAAGGCTTAGGATACCCGCTATTTGCTTATTCCTTCTTGACATGGGTCATCTACAGAACACCGCAGAACAGGCTCAGTACAGCTGTCGGCTGGTTCTGGATTGCATATTGTCTGGGCATGTTTGTTTTCGGTGCTTGGTATTCAAGTTATGCCATTAAAACGTTTGGTTATTTAAATACGCTGTGGAGTTCTATTTTCTGGGTATGCCTCGGCGCAGTCTTCGCGTTGTTTGTTAATAAAGACCGATTTGAAAAGAAGAAAAGAAAAAGATCAGAAACGGCTGAGGAGCTTTTAAAAGGCGTTACCATTCTCGTTACCAATCCGCGGGTGCTGACAGGAGGAGTGATTAGAATCATCAACAGCATCGGCACATATGGTTTTCCTGTGTTTTTGCCGATGCACATGGCTCAGCATGGCATTTCAACTCATGTGTGGCTGCAGATTTGGGGAACGATTTTTCTGGGCAATATTGTATTTAACCTCATTTTTGGAATTGTCGGTGATAAATTCGGATGGAAAAACACCGTCATTTGGTTTGGCGGTGTCGGCTGCGGCATTTTCACCGTTTTATTATACTATGCGCCTGTTTTTTCAGGCGGGAATATAGCGGTTGTGAGTATCATCGGCTTTGTATGGGGCGGTTTGCTGGCAGGCTACGTGCCGATTGGTGCGATTGTGCCGACAGTTGCCGGAAAAGACAAAGGAGCCGCCATGTCCGTTTTGAACCTGGCAGCCGGCTTATCGGCATTTGTCGGACCTGCTTTAGCTTGGATGTTCATCGGACTCGTCGGTGCACAAGGCGTTGTCTGGATTTTTGCGGTGCTTTATCTTGCAAGTGCAGTCATGACGAAATGTATTAAGATACCTGAAGAAAAAGAAGGACAGAAAGAAACTTCCCCTCAATATGCATCCTGATGAAAAGCGCCCTGGAATAGGGCGCTTTTTTCAGCAATGGTTTTTGTACAGAGTGCTCCGAAATGTTTGGTCTGAAAAGGGGCTTCATCATCACCAGTCCACCCAATAAAGAATGATAGTTTGAGCGATCGCTTCTTAACTCTCCTGATTGTATGTCTATTTTCTTCAAATGTATCTTTGTAGGGCGCGCGTTCAACCATTGTAGTAATGTCGCGGCATTTAATGGTTTTCTGTATTTCTCTTCAATTAAATCTTCAAAAAAGCGGATTCCAATGCTTTTTCCTTATCAAATTTACGTTACCGAACCATGATATACCTTTTTCATATTGATCAATATGATATTGTCGTATGATTCGCAATAAAAATAGACAATAAGTTGACAAAGTGACAAAAAGTGCTATGATGATAAAGACAACTAATTGTCTTTTTGAGGAGGGTTATAATGGATTTTTCTAAGGAACTAAAAGATTTATTTTTAATGCAGCAGTCTTACGCTACACTTTTTTCTGTTTTAAACAAAATTCAATCACGAGGTGATGAGTACTATGAAAGCTTAACGACTAGGCAATTTATGACAATGGTCTCCATACTGCATTTACCGGAAGAAGAAACCACTTTCAACAACATTGCCAAAAAATTAGGTACGTCGAAACAGAACATAAACAGGCTGGTCAGCAGTATTGAAAAAAGAGGATATGCCGTTACTGTGCCAAGTAAACGTGACAAGCGTGCGGTTAATGTGAAAATTACCGATTCTGGAAAACGCGTTTTAGAGGAATGCGGTGAAAAAGCTGTGTACTTTATGGCAGATATTTTTCAAGGATTTTCGACGGAAGAATTAGAGACACTGTGGAATTTATTGAAAAAGCTATACAGTTTTGACGGAGAAGAGCAGGATGGTTTCGAAGAAGACGCTCGTGACTTTGAAATTGAACAAGAACGTGATGATCTGAAAATAAAAGTTCTTCAGGAATTCGCAAAACGGAGAATGTAAAAGGAGATACGTATGAACAGCGTGGCATCAATTGAAAATTTGAAAAAGCAGTACACGAACAAAGCTGCGGTAGACGGCATTTCATTTGAATTAAAGGAGGGTGAAGTTCTTGGGCTTCTTGGCCCAAACGGAGCAGGAAAAAGCACAACGATTCATATTATATCCGGAGTACTGTCGGCCACTTCCGGAAATGTTACGATATTGGGCCATAATGTAAAAAACGGCGCAAAAAAAATGAAGATGGGTATTGGAATTGTCCCTCAGGATATCGCCATCTATGAGGATATATCCGCTGAGAAAAATGTTCGCTTTTTTGCCAGTCTATACTCTCTTAAAGGAGAAGGTCTGAAAGCCCGGGTTAAGGAGGCTTTGGAGCTCGTACAGCTATATGATCGTAAAGATGATAAGCCTAAGACTTTTTCAGGTGGGATGAAAAGAAGATTAAACATTGCCTGTGCTATTGCCCATCAGCCGAAACTGATTATTATGGATGAACCGACTGTTGGAATAGATCCTCAATCCAGAAACCACATTCTGGAGTCTATTAAAGTGCTGAAAGAAAAAGGAGCAAGCATCATTTACTCAACACATTATATGGAAGAGGCCGAGGCTATTGCTGATCGGATTATGATTATGAATGAAGGAAAAATCATTGCTAACGGGACGAAAGAGGAATTATACAAAAAAGTAAATAAAGAAAGGACCTATTCTTTTCAGCTGGCGAATGCAGATAAATTAAACAAAAACATTCTAAAGGATATCAAAGGGGTTATAAAAGTGCTCTTTATAGAGAATGAATTGAAAGTTACAGTCCGAAAGAACCAAGATCCCCTAGGTGAAATCATAGCAGAATTAAGTGTTCAAGGATGTAGCATTCTGCATATGAGCAGTCAAGAGGCATCCTTAGAAACGGTATTTTTAGAGCTGACGGGAAGAAATTTAAGAGATTAGGAGAGGCATCATGAATTTAGTGAAAGTAATGTCATTTGATTTTAGGAATATTTTAAGGAATCCGGTTCTCATTTTAGCCAATACGATTTTTCCTTTCATTCTTATTCTGATCATGGGCTTTGTCACAAAAAATAGCTTTGGGGCAGGCCGTATCAGTTCCTACGATTATTACGGGGTGAATATGATGATTTTCTCAGCGGCTCTGATCGCGATGACCGCGTCCAACACATTTATGGAAGAAAAGGTGAAGAGAGGAAACATCCGCCTTGTATACGCACCCGTTTCAAAGACAAGTATTTATCTTTCAAAATTACTATCAACTTACATATTCAGTGTGATTTTGTACACCATGAATGTATGGATGGCTCAAACGATTTTTAAATTGAACTTTGGCGGTGAAGATCTTCCGTATATCTTGCTTTTACTGCATTTCTTTTTGTTCTTTGGCTGCTGTTTCGGCACCATGTTTTGCTGCATTTTCAAAAATGAAGAACGGGCGAATAGCATCATGCAAATTCCAGTTGCTTTTTTTGTTTTTTTAGGAGGCGTTTTTTTCGGGATTCATAGATTTGGAGATACCGTAAATGAAATTTCCGTATTTTCTCCGGTTAAATGGGTAGCGGAATGCTCATTTCGCCTCATTTATGATCATGATTTCAGTATTTTGCTGCCTGTGGTATCCATTCTTCTCTTGGCTTCAGTCGTTTGTATTGCCGTTTCCCATGTTGTTTTTAAGCCTGAGGGATATGTATGCTGAATCTATTCCGAAATAGGTGGGAACGAATACTGGCCAAGAAAGCCATTATTATCATTGCAGTGATCATCATTCCGCTGATGGTTGGGGCAGCCATTCTTTTTTCCGGTAAACCGGTCTTAAAAGAAACCATTGCATTTGTTACGGAGCAGGATGAGATGAAAAATCTCCCCAAAGATCCTGCCTTTCGAGTGGTTATGGTCCATCAAAACCCGAGGTTCTCTGATCTTGTGTTAGGAAAATATGCAGCAGTTGTAGAAAAAAATCATCAAGACTATAAGGTAACCACTTTGAAAAGTAAAGCTGATGAAAAAATGATTCGGGAGCTTTTTGAGACTGGGAAAATGCCGATCAGCTATAAAGGAGAGGATAAAATAAGGACTGAAAGGGGGACAGGCACAAATATTTTAGGATTTATCGTGATGCTTGTTTTTATGCAAGGTGTCGCGCTCACTGCCTTGTATCCTGAAGATCGGATGCTTAAAACCTTCAGGCGGATTTTAGTGTCACCTGTAAACGAGAACAAATATCTGATTGTTCAGTTTACCTTTACATTTTTATGTCTATATATACCAACCTATCTGGCCATTGTGATGACAACATTATTATTTCATGTGGATATTGGCTTTCGCTTGGACATTTTTGCTGAACTGCTGGCTGTTCTCGCAGTGCTTGCAGCGTCATTCGCTATTTTTATGTCTTCAGTTATGGATCGAAACTTAAGCTTGGTGACGAGCGGAATCAGTGTGGTTACGTCTGTATTGTCAGGCTGCTTTATTTCTTTTACGCCTAATCTCCCCGTCTTAGATGTACTCTGTACCATTTTGCCGCAAAAAGCATTCATGACCTTAATCCATGGAATAGATATGGGGCAGACAGTGCGGGAATTCAAATTTCAGCTTTTTTATATCTTTCTTTGGTCGGCATTATTTTATGTCTTTGGAGGCTTTATTTCAAGAAGCAGGACAAAAAAAGGGATTTATTAATGAATGTCCCTAGATGTATAGAGCGCTACGAATCTTTTTTTATATGACAAGGCTTTGTCTTCGTCAATGCCGCGATGATATGTAGTCTTTTTGATTGCCGTTGCTGTAAGTATTTTCAGCTATGCTATTTTGGAAGGCAACCTTGAAGAGGGAAAGGCAGACGAGAGATTAGTAGGGAAGAGCAGCAAGAGAATGTCTTATCATTCTCTTGCTTTTCATGATTTTATAATAGAATAAACATTTGTATCATAAGGCACACCGCTTTGGTACATATAGTGTCTTAATACGCCTTCTTTTTCAAATCCCATTTTTAGCAGCAAACGATTTGACGCTTCATTTTCCCTAAAAACAACTGCACCGATTCGCGTTAGTCCAAGGATGCCAAAGCCGTAAGACACAATTTCTAAAATGGCTTCTGACGCATAGCCATTTCGCCAATTCGCCCGGCTGATTTCATAACCGATTTCTGCACGTTCATGCTTAGGAGCCAAAGCATGAAATCCAATCGTACCGATGAGTTCTTTGGTGTCTTTTCTTTCAATTCCCCACCGTATTCCTCGCTTTTCTTGATAATTGTCGGCAAACTGATGAATCATTGTTTTTGCCTGATCCATACTTTCAAGGGGATCAAGTCCGTAGTAGCGTGTGACGTCATGGTTTGAAAAACAAGAAAAAATGGCTTCCGCATCTTTCTCTGTCATCTCTCTTAGAATAAGCCTGTCGGTTTCTAATACAGGAAACACCAAATCCCTCCCTAATGATGTATGTAGGTTTATCATATCCCTTTTATTTCCTCTTTTCTATATGGAAAGCGAATTTGATGAAGCAAAGGATCGAATTTGTTTTTCTAAATCATCTTTGTTTTTCTTAAATTGTTTCATTCGATGACCGTTCGCGCCCGATGGGTGAGGGAAGCCATGAAGGCAGGTCAGCTGCCAGTTGCTGTTTTGCCTGATCAGTGTTTCACAGACTGTTTCGGCTGCTTTGCCTAGCGGGATAAGAAGAACAGGGCCCGATAGCTTTTCAAGTTCAGCGGGGAAATACTTATATGCATAAGTGCTTAGCATAGATGAGCGGGGGATAACAGGGCTATGTCCTGTATAGTTTTTCTGCTGAATGAAAACAGGGTATTTGATAACAGAAGTGGTGTGAAGCATATGGCGCAAGTTGCCGAAAAGCTGTGCGGCGCTTTGAATGCCTAAAACCTGCGGCAGTCCGCATTGATCCAGCATCGTATCAGGTTATGTCTCATAGTTCCAGAAAGTCCTGCCGCTTTTTTGGTGTCTAAAGCCATCTGTTCTAGAGAACGGCCTTTGTGCAAGCTTTCGATGGCTGTTTCATAAGCTGTTTTCATTTGTGAAAAACCCGGCGTTATGCCTGAAATCACAATCGAAGCAGCTTGATTGATATATTCATTATGAGGTGAATAGTACATTTCTAGCGCGTTTTTTTGGTTTAGGCGAAATGGGGGAGTAAACAAATCTGTTTTCGAAAGCGGTCTTGATACCGGAAGAGTATGTAGTTTCTCTGCAAATGTTGCCAAACCGCTGCGGTTTTCAATCATGGCTTAACCTCCCTAAAAATGATATCCCATTGTCCATTTTAAACGTAACAACGGGGTATCATTCATATTTAACCTCTATTCAAATGTCCAGCATGCCACACCTCTTTAACTGCTTGAGGCGCTTCTTTCACTTCAGCAGCAGTCTGCTGCAACGCGTTTTTTTTCATTTCAACATCGTATTGAATCATTTTTTGCTTTTGAGACAGCTGCTGTGCTTCCGTTTTTACCACTTCAACTTGTTTTTGCATTGATTGCGTAACTGCAGTGAGTTCCTTCATGGCGGGATTGATTTTTTTCTTGTTTTGAATCACATTTATCCCTAAGTAAATGATTGAAATGGCTATTACTGCAATACTGATATAAACGATAACCATATGTTCACCCCTTTTCTAATGTCATACCCTATTCCGCCTATTATAATCAGTTGAAATGTTTTCTGCGCAGTTCATATGATTTGCGTATTGGTTTTCTTGTGCTTATAATGTGTTATCGTACATATGTAAACAAAGAAAGGGTGCTTCAATTGCAAAGTTTACAAAATAAAACTGCTCTTATCACAGGCGGAGGCAGAGGGATTGGACGCGCTACAGCTCTTGCGCTTGCGAAAGAAGGCGTAAATATCGGTTTAATCGGACGCACTGCCGCTAATGTTGAGAAAGTCGCAGAAGAAATAAAAGCACTTGGTGTAAAAGCTGCGTTTGCTGCTGCGGATGTAAAGGATGCAGCACAGGTTGATCAAGCTGTGGCTTCTATTAAAGAGGAGCTTGGCGAGATTGATATTCTTATTAACAATGCCGGAATCAGCAAATTTGGCGGATTCTTAGATCTATCCGCTGATGAGTGGGAAAATATTATTCAAGTGAACCTAATGGGTGTATACCATGTTACTCGTGCGGTGCTTCCTGAAATGATTGAACGCAAAGCTGGTGACATTATTAATATTTCTTCTACAGCCGGCCAAAGAGGAGCAGCTGTCACAAGCGCTTACAGCGCATCTAAATTTGCCGTTCTTGGGTTAACGGAATCTCTCATGCAAGAAGTGAGAAAGCATAATATCAGAGTCAGCGCGTTAACGCCGAGCACTGTCGCAAGTGATATGTCGATTGAACTGAATCTGACAGACGGTAATCCTGAAAAGGTTATGCAGCCTGAGGATCTTGCTGAATATATGGTGGCTCAATTGAAATTAGATCCGCGTATTTTCATTAAATCTGCAGGATTATGGTCTACAAATCCGTAAAACGAAAGCCTGTCTAGTGACAGGCTTTTTTTATTTGAATTCAATACGCACAGGTAAATGTTTAACGCCAAACACGAAAGGACTTGGTACCGCTTCAAGTTTCTGTTCATCATCAGCTTTTTTAATATAAGCTGACATAGACAAGAGGGAGGAAAGAGCGATGTTTGCTTCGAGTCTGGCCAACGGTGCCCCGAGGCAAAAGTGAATTCCGAACCCAAAGCTGAGATGGGGATAGGAGGGGCGGTTAATGATAAAACGATCAGGTTCAGAAAATTTAGCTTCATCCCGATTGGCTGACGCGACCCAGCTGATAACGGAAGATCCTTTCTTTATCAATGCTCCGCCAAGCGCTATATCTTCTGCTGCAACTCGTCCGATGGCTTGAACAGGCGGATAATAGCGGAGCGTTTCTTCTATTACATTAGGGATATAGTCTGTATTTTGTCTTATCTGTTGTTGCATGGCTGTGTCTTCCGTGATGTAGCGAACAGCATTCGCGATCAAGTTAGTAGTCGTTTCGTTCCCCGCGACAAGAAGAAGAATGCAAAAACCGAGCAGCTGCTCTTCTGTTAGATATTCTCCATCCACCTCTGACTGCAAAAGCATTGTAATCAAATCTTCTTTTGGGTGAGCTCGTCGTTTTAATAGAATGTCTCTAAAATAGTTGCTTAAGAATGCGTGGCCGTCCCGGCGTTTTTGAACCATGTCATCAACAGCTTTGTCTGAACTGTCCTTCGCTCCGGACACGAGTACGTCGGAGTATGTTTTGATGATGTGCCGGTCTTCAATCGGTGCTCCAAGCATTTCAGCAATGATAATAACAGGAAGGGGGCCTGCTATATCATCTATCATATCGATTCTGTCTTTTTGCCGCGCCTCCTGTAAGAGGAATGCTGTAACGTCTTTTATGCGGGTTTCGATTTGTTTCACTGCCTTTGGAGTAAACGATTTGTTGACGAGTGCGCGTAATTTGGTATGTTTCGGAGGGTCCATTGTTAAAATGCTTTCTGCCTGTATGCCGCGTTTAGATGAAAAAAGTTTGGGATTTTTCAGGATGAATTGAACGTCATCATATTTAAAAACATCCCAGCAATCACGCTGTTTGTCATAGCGGACAGGAGACAATTTCCGAAGCTTCTCATAAATCGGGAAGGGGAAAAGACGGTCTTTTTCGAATTGTAATTCTTTCATGGGGATTAAGTTGGCGTAACGTTCATCTTTGGCAGGACGAGCTGCTTGCTTTGTCATTTTATCATCTCCTTTATCCATACGTTATCAAAGGCTGTTTTTCAATTCAACGGACATATATTGAAGAAAATGTGAATCGGACAATAGTTTTAAATTGAAGATAATAGTGAAAATAAGTTATAATGAACAAAACAAACTATGTACCAAATGTTCAATATATCTTTTATTCTCTCTAGCCATATAAACATCAATCACAAAATAACTCGATTAACCAGATCCTTAATAGAAAGCAGGAGAACAATAGGAAAAATTGAATATTTAGTACATAGTATTCTCAGTTTACAGAGAAGGGGTGCAGACGATGAAAGAAGAAAAAAGAAGTTCCACTGGATTTTTGGTCAAACAGCGCGCATTTTTGAAACTTTATATGATTACCATGACTGAGCAGAAAAGACTCTACGGATTAAAGCTTCTGGAAGTGCTTCGATCAGAATTTAAAGAGATTGGTTTTAAACCAAACCATACAGAGGTTTACCGGTCTTTGCATGAGCTCCTTGATGATGGGATATTAAAACAAATCAAAGTAAAGAAAGAAGGGGCTAAGCTTCAAGAAGTTGTCCTCTATCAATTTAAAGATTACGAGGCAGCCAAGCTGTATAAAAAACAGCTGAAAGTGGAGCTGGATCGCTGCAAAAAACTGATTGAAAAAGCACTGTCAGATAATTTTTAACATAGAAAAACCCGGTATAGCCACGAGTATCGGGTGTTTTCTGTTTTTCATTATACATATTTGTCGAAATGAAACAATACAAATCAATAGTGACCTTCAAACTTGACATCATTTCCTCACGTGGTAACATTTTAAACGTGTGAAAATACGAACAAAAAAGCGAACAAAGGAGATGTTACCGATCTTTGATCAAAAAAAGGTAGCTTTTATTGGAGCCGGATCTATGGCGGAAGGAATGATATCAGGTATCGTTCGTGCCAAAAAAATCCCAAAACAAAACATCTGCGTTACAAACCGCAGCAATACGGAGCGATTAGCTGAGCTTGAACTTCAATATGGAATCAAAGGCGTGGCGCCGGATCACTTATGTATTGAAGACATGGATGTGCTCATTTTGGCGATGAAGCCAAAAGATGCCGAACACGCTCTGTCATCATTAAAAACACGTATCCAACCCCATCAATTAATTTTGTCGGTGCTAGCCGGCATAACCACCTCTTATATTGAACAATCATTGCATAATCAACAGCCGGTTGTCAGAGTAATGCCTAACACATCCAGTATGATCGGCGCTTCTGCAACTGCCATCGCGCTTGGCAGGCATGTGACAGATGATTTAGAAAAACTGACGGCGGCTTTGCTCGGCTGTATGGGTGAAGTGTATACCATCCAGGAAAATCAAATGGACATTTTCACGGGAATTGCCGGCAGCGGCCCTGCTTATTTTTATTATTTAATGGAATTCATCGAAAAGACGGGCGAAGAAGCGGGACTCGATAAACAATTATCACGAAGCATCGGTGCACAGACACTCTTTGGTGCTGCAAAAATGCTGATGGAAACAGGAGAACAGCCTGAGGTGCTGAGAGACAATATCACCTCGCCAAATGGAACGACTGCTGCCGGATTGCAGGCTTTGAAGAAGAGCGGCGGCGGAGAAGCCATTTCCCAAGCCATTAAACATGCAGCTAAGCGTTCAAAGGAAATTAGCGATGATCTCGAAAAAACAGCGGCACCGCTATAAAACAGGAGTGATAAAGTGACGTCTGAAACAGAAATGAAAAGAGTTGTCGTGAAGATCGGCAGCAGTTCATTAACAAGTCTTCATGGGGAAATCAGCATTCGGAAACTGGAAGCTTTAGTGGACCAGGTCGCCAAACTAAAAGACGCCGGATATGAAGTGATCCTGGTTTCTTCCGGCGCAGTAGCTGCAGGATATCGCAAGCTCGGATTTCTTCAGCGACCAGAAAATCTGCCTGAAAAACAAGCGTCTGCTTCAATCGGTCAAGGATTGCTGATGGAGGCTTATTCAAAGCTGTTTTTGGCGCACGGTTACGTGGCTTCCCAGATTTTAATTACGAGAAGTGACTTTTCTGATGAATACCGATATCACAATGTTCGGAACACAATGAATGTATTGCTTGAACGCGGTATTATCCCGATAATTAATGAAAATGACACAGTGACCGTCAATCGGCTTAAGTTTGGCGATAATGATACACTCGCAGCGAAAGTCGCCGGATTAATCGATGCGGACCTGCTTGTGATTTTATCGGATATCGACGGTTTATATGACGGCAATCCGCGAAAGAATCCAAAAGCGAAAAGGGTGCAGCGGGTCAGTGAGATTACACCGGAAATTGAAGCGTGCGCAGGCGATACAGACAGCGAAGTCGGCACCGGAGGCATGAGATCCAAACTGGATGCGTTTAAAATTGTGATGGCATCTGGCATTAAAGGATTTCTTGGCCAGGCAGACACCGCCGATATATTATATCAAGCTGTTCATGGAGAGGCGGAAGGCACCTATTTTGAAGCTGAGGGAATGCTTCCGTTGAATCAAAAAGAGCAGTGGATCGCTTTTAATTCCGGACCAGAAGGTGAAATTGTGTTATCAGATGACTGTTCCGGCCAAATAGCTGACGGTCAATCGAGTATTTACCCAGATGGTGTAAGGGAGATTAAAGGAAAATTTAAAAGCGGCGCTGTTGTCCGCCTGACTGATTCTCATGGTGAAGACATCGGCCTCGGGATCGTCAATTATTCTTCCGCGCAGCTTGAGACACCCGAAAAAAATAAAGATATGAAAAACAAAGCTGTGATTGATCCGGAAGCGTTTGTATGCCATTTGGATTTATCTTTACCTGTATATTAAATAGAAGACATACACGAAAAAAACCCGAACTTCCGCACAGAAGCTCGGGTTCTTTTTTTATTGATACTGTTCCAATTTCGAGAAAAACTGTATGACAAACTCATAAAAATCCTGCGCTGACGGTGCAAGCTCTCTGTTTTTCGGCTTAATTATTCCGACAGTCCGTTTAACTTGAGGAAACTCAATTGGAATTTTCACTGTAAATCGGGGTGTCGTTTCAGCAAAAGTGCTCTCCGGCAGGAGGGTGACACCCATACCTGCGGACACCAATCCTTTGATAGCGTCCAAATCCTCACCCTCCGTAGAGACAAGAGGGGCAAACCCGGCCTGTTTGCAAGAGTCAATCGCCATTTTTCTGAGCACAAACCCTTCCGGAAACAACACAAATTGATCGTTGCGCAAATCAATTAAATGCACCGTTTTTTGTTTGGCAAGCGGATGATTTAATGGTACAAGCGCGTAAATTTTTTCTGTGAATAGGATATTTCCTGCTATATCTGGAAAATTCGTCGGCACAGGGCCTAATAACGCTAAATCGATATCGCGGTTTCTGACAGCTTCAATCAGAAACTTATATGAGCCTTGGCGCAGCAAAAACTCGACGTGCGGATATTCTTCTTTAAATGCCGAAACGACAGTCGGCAGAAGCTGACTGGCGAGGCTTGTAGGAAAACCAATTTTTACTGTTCCGCGATGCGGGTCAAGGTACTCATCAATTTGTTCTTTTGCATAATCGATGGCTTTCATCGCTGTTTTGACATGAATTAAAAATTCTTTTCCAATCGGAGTGAGTTTGATATTTCTCCCTTCACGCTCAAATAAAGTGACATTTAATTCTTCTTCAAGGTTTGCAATTTGTCTGCTGATGGCTGATTGGGCCACATGCAGATAATCAGCGGCTTCTGAAACGTGTTCTCGCTCAGCAACCTCCATAAAATAGCGCAGTTGGCGCAGCTCCATGTATGTTTCACATCCATCTATCTCATTTTGAGATTCTTTTGATCTAAATTATATATTGTTTATATCGTTTTGAAAACCTACAATAATATTAGAGTTGTTAGATTTTATGACCGGTATTATCGGAAACTGATCGGGGGAGAGGAATTATGACTTACAATCAAATGCCAAAAGCTCAAGGTCTCTACCGTCCTGAATTTGAACATGATGCGTGCGGAATCGGCCTATATGCGCACTTAAAAGGCAAGGCGACACATGACATCGTCAAACAGGGGCTGCAGATGCTTTGCCAGCTCGACCACAGAGGAGGCCAAGGCAGTGATCCGGATACGGGAGACGGCGCCGGCTTACTGGTTCAAATCCCTGATGCTTTCTTTAAGAAAGAGTGCAAAGATATCAATCTGCCTGAAAAAGGACGTTACGGGGTAGGAATGGTCTTTTTCTCGCAGAAGGAAGATGAAAGAAAAAAAATCGAAAAGCAAATCAATGCACTGATTGAACAGGAAGGCCAAGTAGTGCTTGGATGGAGAACTGCACCTGTAAATGTCGGAAAAATCGGAACAGTAGCACAAAAAAGCTGTCCTTTTGTCCGTCAAGTATTCATTGGCGCAAGTTCTGACCTGAAGGATGATTTGTCGTTTGAGCGAAAATTGTATGTCATTCGTAAACAGGCTGAAAACTGGGGAGTAACGGAAGGTCTAGATTTTTATTTTGCCAGTCTTTCAAGCCAAACTATTGTTTATAAAGGCCTTTTAACACCTGAACAGGTTGATGCGTTTTATTCCGATCTGCAAGATGAGGCATTCGTATCCGCTTTTGCACTAGTTCATTCACGCTTCAGCACAAATACCTTCCCTACATGGGAAAGGGCACACCCAAACCGCTATTTGGTTCACAATGGTGAGATTAACACCCTTCGAGGAAATATCAACTGGATGAGAGCACGTGAACAGCAATTTGTGTCTGAAAGCTTTGGTGAGGATCTCAATAAAATTCTTCCGATTCTGAATGCTGACGGCAGTGACTCTTCCATTTTGGATAACGCATTTGAGTTTTTCGTTATGGCGGGACGCAAGCCGGCACATACGGCGATGATGCTGATTCCTGAGCCATGGACAGAAAATACGCACATGTCTAAAGAAAAAAGAGCGTTCTACGAGTATCACAGTTCATTAATGGAGCCTTGGGACGGTCCGACTGCCATTTCATTTACTGACGGAAAACAAATCGGTGCAATCCTTGACCGTAATGGTTTACGTCCGGCTCGTTATTATGTGACAAAGGATGATTATATTATTTTCTCATCTGAAGTCGGCGTTATTGAAGTTGAACAAGAAAACGTCTTATATAAAAACCGCCTTGAACCAGGAAAAATGCTTTTAATTGACCTGGAAGAAGGCCGCATCATTTCTGATGAAGAAATAAAGACACAAATCGCAACTGAATATCCATACCAAAAATGGCTTGAGGAAGAGCTCGTGCAAGTGAATCCTGATCCGGAAACAAGAGAGGAAGAACAGTTCGCGGATCTTCTTACGCGTCAGAAAGCGTTTGGATACACATATGAGGATATTCAAAAATATTTAATTCCTGTTATTAAAGAAGGAAAAGATCCTCTCGGCTCAATGGGGAACGATTCGCCGCTTGCTGTTTTGTCCGATCGACCGCAATCGCTGTTTAATTACTTTAAGCAGTTGTTTGCGCAGGTTACCAACCCGCCGATTGACGCGATTCGCGAGCAGCTCGTGACTTCAACAATGACTTGGCTCGGAGCAGAAGGCGATCTCCTTCATCCAAATGAACGAAACGTTCGCCGAATCAAGCTGTATACACCCGTGTTATCAAATGAGCAGTTTTATGCACTGAAAACAATCGTCCATCCAGATTTAAGAAGCCAAAAAATTAATGTGCTGTTTTCAGAAGATCTTGAACGCGGGTTAAAAGACATGTTCACCCAAGCTGAGAAAGCAATCAACCAAGGCGTAAGTCTTTTGATTCTGTCCGATAGAGCAATGAATGATCAATTAACGCCAATTCCGCCGTTGTTAGCAGTCAGCGCACTGCACCAGCATTTAATCCGAAAAGGATTGCGCACGAAAGTCAGCATTATCGTTGAATCGGGAGAAGCACGTGAAGTTCATCACTTTGCAGCTCTAATCGGCTATGGTGCTGATGCTGTCAATCCTTATCTGGCATATGCAACCTACAAGCAGGAGATTGACGATGGCCGTTTGGATATCAGCTATGAAGAAGCGGTCAGCAAATATGGAAAAAGCATTACCGAAGGTGTCGTAAAAGTGATGTCGAAGATGGGGATTTCTACTGTACAGAGCTACAGGGGCGCCCAAATCTTTGAAGCGGTAGGAATCAGCCATGACGTAATTGACCGTTATTTTACGGGAACAGCATCACAGCTCGGCGGCATTGACTTAAATACCATTGCGGAAGAGGCGCAGCGCCGCCACCAGGAAGCGTATCAAGATGATTACAGCAAAACGCTTGAACCGGGAAGTGACTTCCAATGGAGAAACGGCGGAGAGCATCACGCGTTTAACCCGAAAACGATTCATACCTTGCAGTGGGCGTGCCGCAGAAATGATTACAATCTGTTTAAACAGTATACGAAAGCGGCAGATGAAGAACGAATCGGATTCCTGCGAAACCTGTTCTCATTTGATGAAGACCGCAAGCCTCTAAAAGTGGAGGAAGTAGAATCTGCTGAATCAATTGTCAAACGTTTTAAAACAGGTGCGATGTCATTTGGATCATTAAGTAAGGAAGCCCACGAAGCATTAGCGATTGCGATGAACCGCTTGGGCGGAAAAAGCAACAGCGGGGAAGGCGGAGAAGATCCAAAACGCTTTGTGCCGGATGAAAACGGCGATGACAGAAGAAGTGCGATCAAACAAATTGCATCCGGACGATTTGGTGTAAAAAGCCATTACTTAGTCAACGCCGATGAGCTGCAGATTAAAATGGCGCAAGGCGCAAAACCGGGAGAAGGCGGACAGCTGCCGGGCAATAAAGTGTATCCTTGGGTTGCAGATGTCCGCGGATCAACACCAGGGGTCGGATTGATTTCACCGCCTCCGCACCATGACATTTATTCAATCGAGGATTTAGCCCAGCTGATTCACGATTTGAAAAATGCGAACCGTGATGCAAGAATCAGCGTGAAGCTGGTCTCGAAAGCGGGTGTCGGAACGATTGCTGCGGGTGTTGCTAAAGCAACTGCAGATGTCATTGTGATCAGCGGTTATGACGGAGGTACAGGTGCTTCACCTAAAACAAGCATTAAACATACAGGGCTTCCGTGGGAGCTTGGCCTTGCAGAAGCGCATCAAACCTTAATGCTGAACGGACTTCGCGATCGTGTTGTATTAGAAACAGACGGAAAGCTTATGACAGGCCGGGACGTTGTCATGGCCGCATTGCTCGGCGCCGAAGAATTCGGTTTTGCAACTGCTCCGTTAGTTGTTCTCGGATGTGTTATGATGCGCGCCTGCCATTTGGATACATGTCCTGTCGGGGTAGCGACTCAAAATCCTGAACTTCGCAAAAAGTTCATGGGAGATCCTGATCATATTGTGAACTACATGCTGTTTATTGCTGAAGAAGTCCGTGAATACATGGCTGCATTAGGTTTTAAAACGTTCGATGAAATGATCGGCCGCACTGACGCACTTAACGTGAGTGAGCGGGCAAAGGCGCATTGGAAAGCGAGCCAGCTTGATTTGTCCACTCTTCTTTATCAGCCGGAAGGCGTACGGACATTCCAAACACCGCAAAACCATAAAATTGATCAATCGCTCGATATCACAACGATTCTTCCTGCTGTAAAAGATGCCATTGAATTTGGGAAAGAAGCTGATATTTCAGTCGAAATCAATAACACAAACCGTGTAGCAGGCACTGTAACAGGCAGTGAAATTTCGAAACGTTACGGTGAAGAAGGACTTCCGGAAGATACGATTAAGCTGCAATTCACAGGATCAGCCGGCCAAAGCTTTGGAGCGTTCGTTCCTAAAGGCATGACGCTTTATTTAGACGGAGATTCAAATGACTACGTCGGAAAAGGTCTGTCTGGCGGAAAAATCATTGTCAAATCACCGGAAGGATTCAACTCCGCATCACATGAAAATGTGATTATCGGCAACGTGGCATTCTATGGCGCGACGAGCGGAGAAGCATATATTAACGGTCGTGCAGGTGAACGCTTTGCCGTTCGGAACAGCGGTGTGAATGTTGTTGTTGAAGGCATCGGTGATCACGGCTGTGAATACATGACAGGCGGAAGTGTTGTCGTACTGGGTGATGTCGGCAAAAACTTCGCGGCTGGTATGTCCGGCGGAATCGCGTATGTATTGGCCGAAGATGTAAAAGCATTTAAACGCAAATGCAACCTTGAAATGATTTTGTTTGAGTCTTTAGAGGATGAAAAAGAAATTCAACAAGTTAAAGCAATGCTTGAAAAGCATGCTGCGTATACAAACAGCCAAAAAGCTGCAGACCTGCTTGAACAGTGGGAAGACAGTGTGAAAAAATTTATTAAAGTGATTCCGAAAAACTATAAACAAATGCTTGCGAGCATCGAAGAGCAAAAAGCTGCGGGCTTATCTGAGGAAGAAGCCGTTATGTACGCGTTTGAAGCCAATACGAAACCAAAACAGAAAACAGCGCCGGCGGGACAAAAACAAGCGGTAGTGCAGTAAGGAAGGGGAGAGGAACATGGGGAAACCAACTGGATTTATGGAAATCAAACGAGAAAAACCAGCTGAGCGAGACCCTCTCACTCGCTTAAAGGACTGGAAGGAATATTCTGCTCCTTTTTCAGAAGAAGCGTCGAAACGGCAGGGGGCGCGGTGTATGGATTGCGGTACACCGTTTTGCCAGATCGGTGCTGACATTAACGGATTTACATCCGGCTGTCCGATTTACAACTTAATTCCTGAATGGAACGACCTTGTCTACAGAGGCAGATGGAAAGAAGCATTAGAAAGGCTTTTAAAAACAAACAACTTTCCTGAATTCACAGGGCGGGTTTGTCCCGCTCCTTGTGAAGGCTCATGTACACTAGCAATTTCCGACCCGGCCGTATCGATTAAAAATATTGAACGGACCATTATCGATAAAGGGTTTGAGAATGGCTGGATTCAGCCTAGAATTCCGAAAAAACGAACAGGCAAAAAAGTTGCCGTCGTTGGATCGGGCCCAGCCGGACTGGCGAGTGCTGACCAGCTGAACCAGGCTGGACATTCTGTCACTGTATTTGAACGCGCAGACAGAGCGGGCGGACTTTTAACTTACGGCATTCCAAACATGAAACTTGAAAAAGGAATTGTCGACCGCCGCATTAAGTTGCTGACGCAAGAAGGAATCGATTTTGTTACAAATACGGAAATTGGCGTTGATATAACGGCTGATGAGCTGAAAGAGCAATTTGATGCCGTGATCCTTTGCACAGGAGCTCAAAAACAGCGCGATCTATTAATCGAGGGACGCAAATCAAAAGGTGTTCACTACGCGATGGATTACTTGACGCTTGCTACAAAAAGCTACTTAGATTCTAACTTTAAAGACAAGCGATTCATTGATGCGAAGGGGAAGGATGTTATCGTAATCGGAGGCGGAGACACAGGAGCTGACTGTGTGGCTACCGCTTTGCGCCAAAAAGCCAAAAGCGTGCACCAATTCGGCAAACACCCGAAACTACCTCCAGCTCGCACGAATGATAATATGTGGCCTGAACAGCCGCACGTCTTTACGCTTGAATATGCGTATGAAGAAGCAGAAGCAAAATTCGGAAGAGATCCGAGAGAATATTCAATCCAAACAAAAAAATTGGTTGCCGATAAAAACGGCAAATTGAAAGAGCTCCATACGATTCAAATGGAGAAAGTGAAAAATGAGCATGGAAAATACGAGTTCCGCGAACTGCCTGGAACTGAAAAAGTATGGCCTGCTCAGCTCGTCTTTATCGCTATCGGCTTTGAAGGCACAGAACAGCCGCTTTTAAAACAATTCGGTGTTGATTCTAATAACAACAAAATCAGCGCAGCATATGGGGAGTATAAAACAAATATCGATGGTGTTTTCGCCGCAGGGGATGCAAGAAGAGGGCAAAGTTTAATCGTATGGGCGATTAATGAAGGCCGTGAAGTGGCGCGTGAAGTTGATCGGTATTTGATGGGGAGTTCCGTTCTGCCGTAAAAAAAGGGGATTATATAAAAAAAGAAACCGGACTGTTTGTCAGCCGGTTTCTTTTTTAATCTATTGTGATCCCGATGTTCCCAAATTGGCTGCCTTCCTGCATTCTGGTATATGCTTCATGTGCTTGTTCTATAGGATATGTCCGGTCAAGCACGGGCCGAAGTTTATGTTTTTCCATAAAATGCAGCATTTCATGAAATTCATCACTGCTTCCCATTGACGTTCCCAATAGATTGATTTGCGGAAAGAATAAAGACCGCAGTGGAAAACTGAGATTATTACCCGAACTTGCACCAAAGCTGACAATACGGCCGTTCGGTTTCACATGATCAAAGTATTCTGAAAAGAGGGCCGGCCCTATGCTGTCGAGAATGACATCAGCTTTTTGTCCTTGAAGATGTTCAGACCAATTGCTGTAACTGTCAAAAGCATGGTCAGCTCCTAATTGTATTGCTCTTTTTCTTTTCTCCTGGCTTCGAGAAGTCACGCTTACAGTTGCTCCAATTGCTTTAGCCATTAATAGCGCGTAGGTTGCAACGCCGCTTCCAATTCCGGGTATCAAAATATGTTCGCCTTTTTTTAATTGGGCCTTTGTAAAAAGTGCTCGATATGCGGTCAGAGCTGATAATGGCAAAACGCCTGCTTCCTCCCAGGATAGATAAGAAGGTTTTTTCACTGCGTTTTGTGAAGGAATGATCACATATTCAGCAAGTGTTCCGTTTGAAGGGCCTCCCAAAATATCCGGAACAGGAGGTACATCATCTGTTCCTTCCCAATTCAATGTCGGTAAAATCACCACTTCTGTATGAACAGCCAGATCATTTACACCTTCACCGACCGCTTCAATCATGCCAGCACCGTCAGAGCCCAGAATAAACTCAGGATCTTGTTCGGTTTTATTTTTCATGAGAAACAGGTCCCGATGATTTAATCCCGCCGTTTTCAACTTTACTTTCACTTCTCCGTATCCGGGACTTTGAGAAGGGATGTCTTGATACACTAACCCCCGAAGTCCGCTTTTTCCGTTATGAACAACCGCTTTCATGCCGTCTGCCTCCTAATTCCCTCGTAATCTATGACCTTCACATATTTTACACAGCGGTTTTCTTCAAGTAAAATGAACAAAAATGATTGTCGGTATCACTTTTAATCATAGCAAGAAGGTGACAGCGTGTGGAAAGTGGAGAATTAAAGATATTCCGGGCTGTTGCCCGTGAAGGAAGTATATCAAAAGCAGCCCGGCAGCTGAATTATGTTCAATCTAATGTAACAGCAAGAATCCATAAGCTTGAAACAGATCTGAATATCAAGTTATTTCACCGGACAAATCGTGGAATGAAGTTAACGGCTGCGGGGGAAAACCTATTACAATACGCAGATCAAGTGTTATCATTATTAGACGAAGCTGAGAAATCAGCACAATTAAATCAGCATCCGAAAGGGCCATTGCGGCTTGGAGCATTGGAAACAACAGCGGTCACTCACCTGCCTGAACATGCAGCTTCATTCCTCAGACGTTTTCCTGAAGTTGATTTATCAGTGAACACAGGTGATACGCACAGTTTGGTTCGGCAAGTTCTAGATCATAAGGTGGATGGCGCTTTTGTGTACGGTCCTGTTGAATACACGGATATCAAACAAATTCCTGTTTCCCGTGAGGAATTGGTGTTAATATCACCGGAGGAAGGGGCGATAGAGGACATGCTTCGGCTGCCAATGCTCTTTTTTGGAACCGGCTGCTCTCATCGCGATAGAGTCAAAAGATTACTAGAGGAAGCAGGTATTCAACAGCAAAAAATCATAGAATTTGGCACATTGGAAGCTGTTATCAGAGGTGTTTCCGCTGGTTTGGGAACGGCGCTGCTGCCAAAGTCGGCCATTGCCTGCTCAGCCTATCGCCAAAGGGTGTACGTTCACCAGCTTCCCGCATCATATCAGGATATGACGATCGTGTTTATTTACAGAAAAGACTTTTTTATGACCAGTGCATTTCAGCGGTTTATTGCAGAATTGAATGAGACCGAATTTATTCCATCAGTCTAATCAAAAAGAGAAGATTCAGAGGGATGCTTGGATAGATTTTTGTTTCCGTAAGCTGGAAACTATTTTCAAAAAGGCATTAAGGGATTTGAATTGATTAGCTGATAAACCTTTATGCGATTCGATTTGTTGTCTGGCACATGTCTGGATGTTATATTGAACGGTATTCGTACCTTAAAGAGTTTGCGAGGACCGCGAGCATGATTAATCGTCCATAGAAAAAACTGTACTCGGCTAAAATGAGTACAGTTTTTCTTTTTTATTTATGTTTCAAATTAATTCCGATCGCTGCGCCGTTTCTGCTTGAATCGGCTACTCCTTTGAAGGTGCCGTTTTCTCGGTCTATAAAAATGCTTTGCACGTTTCCGATGTCTACTGGACTTGTGCCGAATTTATGGCCCTTGTCTTTTAATTTGCTGAGTGCATCCTCTGGAACTCCGTCTTCGTATCTGTAGGAGTTCATACTGTTTGTGTAAATTCTCGGCTCTTCAACCGCTGCTTTTAATTCCATTCCATATTCGATATTATAGAGGATGGTTTGCAGCACGGAAGAAATAATCGTTGCCCCTCCAGGAGATCCGACGGTGAGAACTGGTTTGTCATCTTTAAACAAAATCGTCGGAGTCATGCTGCTTAAAGGCCGCTTGTTCGGCTGAACTTCGTTGGCTCCGCCTGGAACCGCATCAAAATCTGTTAGTTCATTGTTTAAAATGACCCCGTAATCAGGAACCATAATGCCTGTTCCAAACAGCTGTTCAATTGTTGTGGTATAGGAAACAACATTGCCCCAGCGGTCCGCGACGGTAAAGTGTGTCGTTTGGCCGTCTACTTTATCACTCGGCTGTTCGACTTGCTTATAGTTTGCGGTTCCTTCTTCGTATTTCCAAGGATCACCGGCTTTTGGTTTTTTGTTGACTTCATCTAAACTGATTAATTGCTGGCGCTCTTTTATATAGTCGGGGTGAAGCAAACCTTTGAGAGGAACATTTACAAATTCGGGATCGCCTGCATAAGCCGCACGGTCAGCGTAAGACAAATGCATGGTTTCAGCGAGCAGATGGTATTTTTCCCATGAGCGGATATCATATTGTGAAAGGTTAAAATCATCGAGAATGTTCAGCATTTGCAGTAAGAAAACGCCGCCAGAGCTTGGAGGAGGAGTCGTTGCAATTTGATAGCCTTGATATTCCCCCCAAATCGGTTCGTCAATTGTAATATCATAATTTTCTAAATCTTTTTTGGTCATTGATCCTCCGAAATCCTGAACAGTATCAGAAAGGGCTTTGGCGAATTTGCCTTCATAAAAGGCGTCTATGCCTTTCGAACGAATGAGCTTAAAGGTTTTGGCCAAATCTTTTTGAACGAGAGTATCACCTTCTTTAAGCGGCTCGCCATTCGGCAGAAATACATCCTTTGCGGCAGTCCGTGATAATTTTTCCTGATAATCAGAAATCGCATTTGCTAACACTGAATCAATCGGAAAGCCTTTATCAGCGAGTTTAATAGAGGGGGAAATTAATTGTTTCATCGAACGGGTTCCCCATTTATCCAAAGCTTTTTCCAGCCCTTTCAGAGTACCCGGAACACCAACGGCAGTACCTTTTGTGACACGTTCGGAGAAAGGTATCGCTTTGCCGTTTTCATCGAGAAACATATCCGGAGTTGCGCCTGCGGGAGCGCGTTCGCGGCTGTCGATGATCGTCGTATCTTTTGTTTTTCCGTCATACACCATCATAAAACCGCCGCCGCCAATGCCTGACATCATCGGTTCTGTGACATTAAGCGCAAACTGAATGGCAACCGCCGCGTCAATGGCATTTCCGCCTTTTTTCAAGACGTCAGCCCCGATCTCTGAAGCGAGAGGATGCGCAGTTGCAACCATTCCGTCTTTGCCTACATCTACTTGCTTGTACTCGTCATAGCCTTTGGGCGGCTTTTTAGCTTCCGCGTGAAATGGAGCACTTCCAGCGACTAACAGAACACTAAGCAGGGCTGCTAAACAGACGTTCCATGTTTTTTTCATGTTCTCCCTCCTATTAAGCTGTTATGTTACAATCTTAGCGTAAAAAAAATACAGCGGTTTCACAAGTGACAAATGGTATATTATCTATAGCATTCAGCCATATTTCTGTGTGAAATTGATTATATTGGGGTGAGTCATGTGCTATAGTAGAACCATCGATTGGATCATTGAAACAGAAAGGACCCCCCATATGTATCTAACCATTAAAGAAACAGCAGAATATACAAATCTTTCAGAGGATTATATTAAAAATTTGGTACTGGAAGGAAAAATACGCGCCGTACATGACGGTGATCAATTTTTAATTTATAAAGGACAATTCAAAACACATCTTGAACAGCTGGAAAATTATAAAGCGCTCGTGCAGGAAATATTAAATGAGCCGATTCCGGAAGATGTCGATGTGAAGGATGAAGACTAGGACGCAATTTCAAATTGTGTCTTTTTTTGTATATTTTTTTAAGAGCATCTCAAAAAGTGAAGCGTCAGATTGCGTTTTAAGGACCTTTTTAGGAAGGGATAGAGTAATTTGTCTCAATGATCAGAAAAGCTCCATATAAGTCTGAAAACACCTTTTAAGAGGATAGGGTGTTTCAAGAGATCTTCTTCCTGCTTATGTAACACTATGTATATTATGTTACATAAGCGCTCCCGGACTTTGACATTCAACGTTTTTCCGCTATAATAGTAACATAGACCTCAAAACGTTACATAACGGTTTTTAAGGAGTTTTTTGATGCATATTGTACAGCCGATCCGCAGTTTAGAGAAAATTCAAGATGTAAAACAGTATTTACGCAGCAAAAACAAGCGTGATTATTTTTTGTTTATTTTCGGCATTAACAGCGCGCTCCGAATTTCTGATATTTTGCCGCTTCAAGTGAAAGATGTCAGAAATAAAGACCATTTATGGGCGACTGAAAGCAAAACTAAAAAGAAAAGGAAGATTCTCATTTTAGAATCTTTGAAAGCAGAAATACACGAGTATACGAAAGATATGAAAGAAAATGAATACCTATTTAAATCTGTCCGAACCAGAAAGCCAATTTCACGCATTCAGGCATACAGAATTTTAAGAGAGGCAGCCGAAGCGTGCGGACTTGAGGAAATAGGGACCCATACGCTCCGGAAAACATTTGGCTATCACTTCTACCAGCGGACAAAAGATATCGCTGAGCTGCAGAGAATTCTTAATCATTCATCACCCTCAATTACAATGCGTTATATTGGAATCGATGAAGATACAACAAGAGCTGCTTATAAGGTATTTGGAGGGCTGTAAATCAAATGGCTTGAAAATCGTGACAATCGGAGCTACTATATAGATATCAAAAAAGCTCTAGTAGCACAGCGGATAGTGCAGCAGTTTCCTAAACTGCAGGTCGGGAGTTCGAATCTCTCCTAGAGCGTAATAAAAACAAAAGGGCAATGGTGGTTGATACGTCCATTGTCTTTTTTATTCTCAATATAAAAAAACGCCCGGGAAACGGGCGTTTTTTCTTATATAACTGCGTCAAAGCGATTTACTTTCCATTTTTTGTTCTCTTTTACAAATGTCACTTTCCGTTTTGCTGAAGGTGATCCGTCCAAAGTAGGAACGGTAAATTCATATGTGACTGTGCCGCCTTTTTTAGAAATGAGTTTAGCGGTTGATTTTTTCCAATTTAAGAGATTGTCTCCGTCACCGATCGGAACAGCCAGTTTCCCTTTTGAAACAATAAAATGATAGTCTTTAAAGCCTTTTTCAATCGCTGATTTTGAGAAAATAGGTGTTAAGTAATTCACAGCTTTTTCTTTTGTGCCAAGGTCACTGCACATGTATACGTACTGAAGATTTTGATGCTCAAATGTGCCTGATGGGCAAACTGCTTTCTTCGCTTTTGGATTGTGTCCGCTCATTGTATTCCAAAAATGCTCTCTAGCTGTTAGGGCCAGCTGCAATGCTTGTTTTTGTGATAAATCCCCGGATGTGTTTTTTGCAAATGCATTTGTGTTTAATGACAGAATAAGTGCAATAGTGGTTAGAAACAGAAGATATTTTTTCAATGTGGCTCTCTCCTTTAAAATCTCTTTCTCTTATGTTACAAATGTTACAATAGTTACGTTTAGATTACAATACTTTTGCATAAATTATTTTTTTATTCTTTCATCTCACCAAAAGACTATGCTGTATCGTGCTAGCTTATTCTTGATGCTTCAAAATGTGTAAAAATAGGAGAATCGGGAAGGGTTTCATAAGTACTGTGGTGAATAGTTACATGTTGCGTGTCGTGTTCATTTCAAAAGAAACGGGAGCGCGTTAGTGAAACGAGTTTAAATAAAGGAGTCATTACATATGGAAACATTACAAGAAAATCCCGTATCTAAGAAGAAGAGCAATCCATCTGTTTGGCGGTCCATGTCACTATTTTTAGTGCCGCTCCTTCTGAGCAATGTGCTGCAATCAATCGGCCAGTTAGTCGGGATGGTCGCTGTGGGCAGATGGCTTGGCGTAGATGCGCTTGCAGCTGTTTCATCCTTTTTCCCGCTGTTTTTTCTTCTCATTTCATTTACGATCGGAATCGGTTCCGGCAGTTCCATTCTCATCGGGCAAGCCTATGGGGCAAAAAATGAGGAACGCTTAAAGGCCGTTGTCGGAACAACACTGACATTCACCTTTTTATTAGGAATTGTGTTAGCTGTGATCGGCAGTATATTCACCTTAGATATTCTGCGTCTCATGGGAACCCCAGAAAATGTAATTGATGTAAGTGTTAGGTATGCGCGTATCTTATTTTACGCAATGCCATTTATGTTTTTATATTTTGCCTATACCACATTCTTGCGGGGAACAGGCGATTCTAAGACACCGTTTTATACATTGATTGTAAGCACAGTCATCAATATAGCACTTTTACCGATCTTCATTCTCGGCATGTTCGGTTTACCGAAGCTGGGCATTTACGGCTCTGCTTACGCAACCGTTATTTCTACAATTGTGACCTTTATCGTATTATTGGTGTATCTGCGGAAAACGAAACATCCGCTGCAATTTGATAAGACAGTGCGGCGTTATTTGAAAATGGATAAGGAACTGCTGGCGCTTCTGCTGCGTCTTGGAATTCCGTCAAGCATCAACATGATTCTCGTGTCGCTATCGGAAATAGCGGTCATTTCATTCGTCAATCATTATGGTTCGGATGCGACAGCAGCATATGGCGTGGTCAACCAGGTAGCCAGCTATGTGCAAATGCCGGCTGTCAGTCTGGGTATCGCGGTATCTATTTTCGCTGCTCAATCTATTGGAGCGAATGAGTTTGACCGGTTAAAGCAAGTAATCCGAGTCGGCATTTGGCTGAATTATATCATTGGCGGTGTGTTGATTGTCCTTATCTATCTTTTTGCACATCAGATTTTAGCGTTATTTTTGACCGAGAAAGATACACTTCATATTGCACACAAGCTTTTAATGATTACATTATGGAGCTATTTGCTGTTTGGAAATGCACAAATTATTTCTGCGACGATGCGTGCAAGCGGAACGGTTTTATGGCCGACCCTCATCAGTATTTTCGCCATCTGGGGAATCGAGGTGCCGGTTGCGTTTGTTCTGTCCCACTACACCAAGCTTGAAATACTCGGCGTCTGGGTTGGCTATCCGGCTGCGTTTGCCGTCAGCTTGCTTTTGATTTACGGGTATTATCAATTCATTTGGAAAAAGAAGCAGATCACACGTCTGATTCAATAAACTCCAAAAAACACTGTTCATTTTGAGCAGTGTTTTTTTGTTTACGTAAAGACTAAAGGGAAAACATAAAATGGAGGAAATATTGCGAACAGAATTGAATGTATTATATAAGCATTGAACTAAGGAGGTTGAGTACATATGACAAATTATATTGAAAAGATGACGTATTTAGGAACACCAGCTGTCAAAGCGGGTAATGAGCATTTGGAAATGATAGTTGTGCCTGAGTGGGGAAGCAACGTCATTTCTCTCGTAGACAAAGAAACAAAGCTGCACCTTTTACGTGAACCGGAAACAACCAATAGCTTTCATGACACACCTACACTGTATGGAATCCCTATTTTGTTTCCGCCTAACCGCATAAGTGACGGAACGTTCAGCTTCCGGGGCAGAACCTATCATTTTGATATCAATGAAAAAGATAAACACCATCACCTTCACGGCTTTCTCTATGATAAAAAGTGGGACATCATTACGATGAAACAAACAGACGAAGTAGTAATTATAGAAACTGAAATTGATCTATCGGACATTCCCCATGTGTATAAACAATTTCCGCATCATGCCGTTGTACGGATGAGATACATGTTAAATGATAACACTCTTCATAAGCATGCAACGATCATGAATAAAGGGGAGGACGCATTTCCTTGGGGACTTGGTTACCATACGACCTTCGTTTTCCCGGAAGAGAGCTCTTTATTTTCTCTCACAGCTGATCAGCAATGGGAATTGGATGAACGTTTATTGCCGACCGGAAAGCTAGTAGATATACCGAATCAGGAAGAACTACACGAAGGAATGCTCTTGCGGCAGCAGCTTGATGATGTCTATTTATCTTCTTATCAGAAGAGAGGGGGAGAAAATCAGGCTGTCATTTACCATCAGCATGTACATCTGAATATGATCTACAAGGCGGATGAACAATTTAAGCATTGGGTTGTGTATAATGCTGATGGATCACAAGGGTATTTGTGCCCAGAGCCTTATACATGGGTGACAAACGCAGTTAACCTTGATCTCCCTTCGTCACTCACTGGCTTACAAGTGTTAGAGCCCGGTGAAGAGACGACAGTCAAAAGCAGCATCACGATTGAACGCAATCATCAATAGCCATCAGGAGAGGCGGGATAAGAAAATGGGAAAAAGCATAAAGCTTTATTTTGTGATATTGCTGCTTTTCACCTTTGCTTCCGTTCCATATATGCACCATGCTGCACAAGCGGCTGAAGAACAGGATACACTTGCCGGGCAGATTGAAAACATTTTAGCCAATGAACCTGCTTTAAAAGGCGCAACGGCCGGCATTACCATCCGTTCTGCCGAAACAGGCGACGTCATATACGAGCATTTAGGGGATGTCCGGATGAGACCCGCCTCTTCTCTAAAGCTTTTTACAGCCGCCGCGGCACTTTCTGTTCTCGGTGAGGATTATTCTTTCACGACAGAAGTGCGGACAGACGGCCGCCTCAAAGGTCAAAAACTGAATGGCAACCTTTATCTGAAAGGAAAAGGAGATCCAACACTTTTACCATCGGATTTTGATCAAATGGCCGAAAAGCTGAAAAAATCCGGTATTACGGTCATTAAAGGCAATCTTATCGGCGATGACTCATGGTATGATCATATCCGCTATTCGCCAGATTTGCCATGGAGCGATGAATACACTTATTACGGCGCCCAAATTTCAGCACTGACAGCGTCTCCAAATGAGGACTATGATGCAGGCACTGTGATAGTAGAAGCAAGTCCGGGAAAGAAAGAAGGACAAAAGCCAGCAATATCAATTTCACCAAAAACGGATTATGTAGCAATTGAGAATGAGGCGAAAACAGTTGAGGCGGGAAAAAAGAAAGAGCTTTCTATCGATAGAGAACACGGAACCAATACTATTTCAATTAAAGGGAGCATACCAGTTGATGCAAGCAAGACAAAAGAGTGGATTTCCGTCTGGGAGCCGACAGGATATGCTTTAGATTTATTTAAGCAAGCCCTCAAAAAACAAGGCATTACAGTAAAAGGGAAAATCAAAATGGGCACAGCGCCCGACTCTTCTGCCGTACTGGCCACTCATTACTCAATGCCTTTGTCAAAGCTATTTCTTCCATTTATGAAATTAAGCAATAACGGACATGCCGAGGTACTTGTCAAAGAGATGGGGAAAGTGGAAAAAGGAGAGGGCAGCTGGGAAAAGGGGCTTGAAGTGCTAAACAGTACGCTTCCGAATTTCAGCGTTGATCCCAAAACACTTATTTTGAGAGACGGTTCCGGGGTTTCTCATATCGATGCCGTATCATCAAACCAAATCACAAAGCTGTTATATGACATCCAGGGTGAAAAGTGGTTTCAAACTTATCTACATGCTCTTCCGGAAGCGGGCAACAGTGACAGGATGATAGGCGGAACGCTGAGAAACCGCATGAAAGACACCCCAGCACAAGGAAAGATAAAGGCAAAGACCGGATCGTTAAGCACTGTCAGCTCTCTGACTGGCTACGCAGAAACAAAGAGCGGAAAAACGCTGGTTTTCTCTATTCTTCTAAACGGTTTGATTGATGAATCGGATGGAAAAGACATTGAAGATCAAATTGCTGTTATTTTGGCAAATCAATAAAAAACCTGTTTTCCATGAAAACAGGTTTTTTATATGTTTTTACATTATTCCGTTTATCTATGTGACACTGAGGTGGAGAACGATTTAACACTAGTCATATAAAATCAAAAAGAATGAAGAAAAATT
This sequence comes from Bacillus sp. LBG-1-113, assembly GCF_020708615.1. NCBI lineage: Bacteria > Bacillati > Bacillota > Bacilli > Caryophanales > Bacillaceae > Bacillus > Bacillus sp. LBG-1-113. The sequence continues at coordinate 962,643 of NZ_JAJFDG010000001.1, forward strand.
CTAGTGATGAAATACTATTAAAAAAAGCTACTTTTATAACTTTACATTCGGAATCCTCATAAAATTAATCAAGAAAAATAAATAATTAATACTATATTCAAAAAAATGTTATAAAAATTTTATATTTTTTATTGTACTTTAAAAAAATTCGGTTAATATAATGCATATATGGATGATATAGACATATAATTTCTTTTTATTGTAATTATTTCAGTTTCTTATCCTCTTATAATGAGAATTGGAGGGAATTCGTTGAAAGAATATACTTATGGTTTAACTCATGCCCAAAGGAGAGTTTGGTTTACTGAACTGTTAGAGCCTGGTACAAGCATCTGTAATCTGACCGCCTGTGTAAAATTCAGGGGTGATGTTGATCTTGATGCTCTTCAGTTGGCTCTGAACCTTTCAATCTCCCGTAATGATGCAATCAGGTTCCAGCTGACAGAAGGAATTGAATCGGAGTCAGAGCCTCGTCTGTACCTTGCAGAAAACAAAGAATTATCACTTGAAATAATAGATTTTACAAATACTGAAATGACAGAAACAGAGCAATGGATTCATGATCAAGCCAGAATTCCGTTTACGTTGCTTGACTCGCCTCTGTATCAATTTTATCTCCTTAGAATCCACCCTCATGAGATTTGGCTATATGCGAAATTCCATCACATTATTATGGACGGCATCTCTTTAAATTTGATGGGAAATCAAATTATTGATCTGTATCAAAAAATTAAAAAAGGGGAGCCTATACCCGATCAAAAAGAGCCGTCTTACCTTAGCTACATAGAAAAAGAGAGGCAGTACTTACAATCTTCACGTTTTGAAAAAGACCATTTATTTTGGACGCAAACCTACCAACAGCCGCCGGTGTACCACTCACTAACCGGACAGAGCACTTTACAAAAGCAGAGTACCTCCGCATCGAGAGATACCATCACACTTTCACCTTACCTAGCACATTCCATCCAAGCTTTTTGCGAAGAACAGAAAATCAGTATGATTTCCTTATTTATGGCTTCATTTTACATATGTATCAGCCGCCTCACCTCTAAAACGGACCTTGCAATCGGAACCTACTATGGAAACAGGGGGTCAAAGGCGGAGAAAGAAATGCTTGGCATGTTTGTCAGCTCCCTTCCAATCAGAAAAACGGTTGATTCTGACGCCGATTTTCTTTCCTTTGTGCGCAGTGTCGGCAGAGAACAGCTTTCAGTCATGCGCCATCAAAGATTTCCTTATAATTTGCTGGTGAATGAATTAAGAAAAGAACACAAGGATTTACACAACCTGATTGGTATATCTATGCAGTACCATCCGCTTCAATGGAAAAAAGCGGATGATTTGAACTATGAGACGGCGCTTTATTTCAGCGGATACACCGCGAACGAGCTTTCTGTTCAAATACAGGAGCGGATAGACACTGGAGCCATTCAATTAAATTTCGACTATCAACATATATTATTTTCTCTTGAGGACATTAAACGGATTCAGCACCACCTGCTTACGTTGCTGGAAAACGCGCTTCAAAATCCTCATCGTACTATAAAAGAATTAGATATGGCAGAAAAACGTGAGAAAGAAAAAGTTTTGTATGAATTTAACAGAACGAAAGCTGTTTCGCCTGCAGCTCCGACGCTGCACGGGCTGTTTGAACGTCAGGCGGCTTTGACGCCGGAGCGGACGGCCTTACGCTTTTCTGGCGGCTCGCTGACTTACGCGCAGCTTGATATGTACGCCAACAGACTGGCAGCGCGCCTTACGGCGCACGGTGTCACGAAGGAAAGCATTGTCGGTGTTCTAAGCGAGCGGTCGCCGGACATGCTGACAGCCGTTCTCGCCGTATTAAAGGCAGGCGGGGCTTATTTGCCTCTTGATCCTGTATATCCAGAGGAGAGGCTGAGCTATATGCTGAAAGACAGCGGGGCAGCATTGTTGCTGACACAGCCGGGATTAAAGGCACCTGATTTTTCCGGAAAGACACTTGAAGTGGATCTGACGGCTCTTGCGAATGAAGAATCCGAATATCACTCTCTTCATCAAGCGGACAGCGATTCTCTCGCCTATGTGATCTATACGTCAGGCTCCACTGGACGGCCGAAAGGAGTCGCCGTTGAGCACCGCCAGGCGGTTTCCTTTCTGACCGGCATGCAGATGCAGTTTCCTTTAGAGGAAGACGACATCATTATGATGAAAACGTCTTTTTCCTTTGATGCGTCTGTCTGGCAGCTGTTTTGGTGGACGCTTTCAGGTGCTTCGGCCTATCTGCTTCCGTCCGGCTGGGAGAAAGATCCAGCATTGATGGTAAAAGCTATTCGAGAGGAAAGCATTACAACGGCCCATTTTATTCCGGCCATGCTGAACAGCTTTTTGGACCAAGCGGAAATCGATGCACCGAGAAGCCTGAAGCGTGTATTCGCCGGAGGTGAACCGCTGGCCCCTCATACGGCAGCCCGTTTCGCTTCTTTGCTGCCCGAGACATCGCTGGTTCACGGCTACGGGCCGACAGAAGCAACTGTTGATGCGGCATTTTACCCGTGTGATCCTGAACTGGATAGGGATCGCTTGCGCCTTCCGATCGGAAAACCTGTGCCTGGCGCGCGTCTGTATGTGTTAGATCCGCATGTAGCCGTGCAGCCTGTCGGCGTAGCGGGAGAATTGTACATCGCCGGAGCCGGCGTCGCCAGAGGCTACTTGAATCGCCCGGAATTAACAGAAGAACGTTTTCTTGATGATCCATTTTATCCGGGTGAACGCATGTACAAAACGGGTGATTTGGCGCGCTGGCTGCCAGATGGACAAGTGGAATTCCTCGGCCGTCTGGATGACCAGGTGAAAATCCGCGGCTACCGGATTGAACCGGGAGAAATCGAAGCGATGCTCAGAAGCATAGAAGGCGTGCGGGAAGCGGCTGTGACTGTTCGTACAGAAAGCGGAGAGACGGAATTATGTGCGTATGCAGAAGGGCTCGAAAGAAACGAAGTGCGCAAGCAGCTTGAGACATTGCTTCCAGGCTACATGATTCCTGCTCATATCATTGAGATGGAACAATGGCCGGTTACCCCGAGCGGAAAGCTCGACCGAAAAGCGCTGCCTGCTCCTGACGGAGCGGCAGATCGGGAAATCTACTCGGCGCCGAGAAACCTGACAGAGATGAAGCTTTCCCAGCTGTGGGAGGAAGTGCTGAAAAGCGGCCCTGTCGGCATTCACGACAACTTTTTTGACCGGGGAGGCCATTCCTTAAAAGCCACCGCGCTTGTCTCCCGGATCGCCAAGGAATTCGGCGTCCAAGTGCCGCTGAAGGAGGTATTTGCCCATCCGACGGTAGAAGGTTTGGCTTCTGTCATCAGCAAAGGAACGGAAAGTCCGTATGAAGCCATTAAGCCGGCAGAAAAACGCGAGTCCTATCCGGTTTCCTCTGCCCAAAAGCGGATGTATGTGCTCCAGCAGCTGGAGAATGGAGGCACAGGCTACAATATGCCGGCGGCCTTGGAGCTTGAAGGAAAGCTGGATCTTACAAGAATGGATGTCGTATTTAAAAAGCTGATCAAACGCCACGAGTCACTGCGGACGTCCTTTACAACGGACACAGACGGCGAGCCGGTTCAGCGCATCCATGACGAAGTGCCGTTTACATTCCACACCTCTGTGCTTTGCGGACAACCTGAACAGGAGGCCGCGGCAGCGTTTATCCAGCCGTTTGATCTCAGCCAAGCTCCGCTGTTTCGGGCGGGGATCGTCAAGGTATCAGACGAGCGGCATCTATTACTGGTCGATATGCATCACATTATTTCAGATGGTGTTTCGGTCAATACGCTCATTCGGGAATTCGGGGAGCTGTACGCCAATCAGGAGCTTCCGCCGCTCCACATTCAATATAAAGACTATGCCGTATGGCAGGAGGCCTTTAAAAAAGGAGACACGTACAAGACGCAGGAGGCGTACTGGCTGAAGCAGCTCGAAGGTGAGCTGCCTGTACTGGACCTGCCGGCTGATTACGCCCGGCCGCCGGTGCGAAGCTTCGCGGGTGATCAAGTTTCATTTACGCTCGATCAAGAACTCACAGCCGGGCTTCACAAGCTCGCACGGGAGAATGGAAGCACCCTGTACATGGTGCTCCTGGCAGCTTACACAGCGTTATTGGCGCGCTTAAGCGGACAGGAAGACATCATCGTCGGGTCACCTATCGCCGGACGTCCTCACAATGACCTCGAGCCGATACTTGGAATGTTCGTCAACACCCTGGCGCTTCGGGCACGCCCGGAGGGCGGGAAGCCATTTGCGCAATTTTTGCAGGAAGTTCGCGAGACCGCCTTGGAAGCTTACGAGCACCAGGATTATCCGTTCGAAGAGCTTGTCGACAAGCTCGGCGTAACGCGGGATATGAGCCGAAACCCAGTGTTTGATACAATGTTTATTCTTCAAAATATGGACAAGCAAGACATTCATCTTGGAGACATAAAAGCCCGGCCTGCAAATGTCATTCATCAAATTTCTGTATTTGACATGACGTTGATTGCAGCTGAATCAGATGGAGTCATCAAATGTGACATGGAATTTAGTACCGACGTATTTATGAGAACGACAATTGAACGCTGGGCGGCTCATTTTACCGAATGTTTGCGTGCTGCCACGTCAAATCCTAATACCACTCTCTCACAAGTGAATATACTTAGCGAAAAAGAAAAACAAAAGATTTTGATAGAACTCAACAAACCTCACGTTGAATGTTCTCAAACTGATACCGTTTTTCATCGCATGTTTGAAAAGAGGGCTGAAGAGACACCGGAGCATATAGCTGTTATTGACGGTGAAAAACAGATCAGCTATCGCCATCTCAACGAAAAAGCCAATCGTCTGGCGCGCACACTGCAAGAAAAAGGAAAAGAGAAGCAGCTAATCGTTGCTGTTTTAGCGGAGCGATCCATTGATGCTATTGTTGGTATTTTAGCCGTTATGAAAGCCGGCGGCGTGTATATTCCGATAGATTCTCATTACCCAAAAGCCCGGATTGAATATCTTCTCAAAGATAGCGGGGCTGAAATTCTTCTTTTGCAGAATGAAGTAAAGCATTTGATTTCAGGCTCAGATATAGGTGATATTTCTCGTGTCTGTCTTGATGATGAAAGTTCCTATGAAGCAAAAAGTTGCAATCTTGCTTCGTCTCCTGTCCCGGAGGACTCGGCATATATCATTTATACGTCAGGAACAACCGGTGCGCCTAAGGGCGTTATCGTTACGCACCGAAACTTTGCTCATGCTGTTCTTGCTTGGCGCAGCATATATCAGCTCGATCAAATGCCTGTCAGGCTGCTTCAAATGGCGAGCTTCTCCTTTGATGTCTTTTCAGGAGATTTGGCGAGAACGCTGGCCAACGGAGGGACTCTAGTCATTTGCCCTGATGACACAAGGCTTGAGCCTGCTGAATTATATGCATTGATGAACCGCCAGCGTATCACGATCATGGAGTCAACGCCGGCACTCATTGTCCCATTTATGGAATATGTCTACCGCAATCAGCTTAGTCTTTCTGACTTAGACATTCTTATTCTTGGTTCGGATATGGTGAAAGCTCATGACTTCCAAACAATGGCGGAGCGTTTCGGAGGCAACATGCGGTTAATCAATAGTTACGGGGTTACAGAGGCCACGATCGATTCAAGCTACTATGAAATGAATATGGGTGAAGAGTATTCGGGAGACAGCGTACCGATCGGCATCCCGCTTCCCAATGTAAAACTGTACGTACTCAGCCAGACTGATCATATACAGCCGATCGGTATTGCCGGCGAGCTTTGCATCGGCGGAGCCGGCGTTGCCAAGGGCTATCACGGAAAATTTGAATTAACGGATAAGAAATTTACAGAGAATCCATTTGTGCCTGGAGAAAGACTGTATAGAACAGGGGATCTGGCCTGCTGGCTTCCAAACGGCACTCTCAGACTTCTTGGCCGGATAGATCACCAAGTAAAGATAAACGGGTACAGAATCGAAACAGAAGAAATTGAAAGTGTGCTCCTCCAAACAGGACTTGTGAATGAAGCGGTTGTTACGGTTCAAAGTGATACGAATGGACAGGCTCGTTTGGCAGCTTATATTCTGCCTTCAGATGCCGATACAACGGTTCTCCGCGGTGCTCTATCAAAAATGCTGCCGGCATATATGATTCCTGCGCATATCATTCCTTTGGAAAAGATGCCGCTGACATTAAACGGGAAGCTGGACAGAAGAGCTTTACCGGCACCAAATGAAGCTTTCTCGCGGCCGTATACTGCACCGGTCAACGAATTGCAGGGAATGACAGCGCAGATTTGGGAGGACGTGCTGAGCGTGTCTCGAGTTGGCATTCACGACTCCTTTTTTGAGCTTGGAGGAGACTCTATTAAAGCACTGCAAGTGTCTGCCCGGCTGGCAGCTGAAGGCTGGAGCATGACTATACAGGATTTATTCCGTTATCCAACAGTTCATGAGCTGAGCGGCCATATCACACCATTGACATATCAGGCTGAACAGAGGCCTATCGAAGGTGAAGCGGATCTCACACCGATTCAGAACAAATTTTTCGATCAGCGTCATGCTTTTCGTGATCATTACAACCAATCGGTCATGCTTTTCAGCGAAAAGGGGTTTCATGCCGACGCGCTTCGTCAAGCGCTGCGCAAATTGACTGAGCATCATGACGCGCTTCGCATGGTGTTTACACAGAATCATGCCGGGCGTGTCGTTCAGTACAATCGCGGCATTCAGATCACTGAAAACGAACTGTTCGGATTACACGTGGCAGATTGGACAAAAGAACAGGCAAAAGGCACACTCTTGGAAGAAAAATTTGCTGCTGAGGAAATCGTGCTTCAAAGCAATATGAATGTAAAAGAAGGACCTTTGCTGCAAGCAGGCTTGTTTAAAACGATAGAGGGAGACCATTTGCTGATTACGATCCACCACCTCGCTGTAGATGGCGTTTCTTGGAGGATTCTGCTTGAAGATGTAGCTGCAGCCTACCAACAGTCTTTGGAGCAAACAGAGATCAAACTGCCGCCGAAAAGCGATTCTTATTTATCATATGCCAATGGTCTGGCACAGATAGCCGGAAGCCGGTCATTGTTATCAGAAATAACATATTGGCAAACGATTTTGGATGCTCATAACGTTTTTCTGCCTAAGGACAGGGCTGAATCGGACAGGCATCAAAGCAGTGCTGAAACAGCTGCGTTTGTATTAGCCAGTGACTGGACTAAAAAACTGCTGTTTGAAACGCAGCAAGCCTATGGGACTGATGCCAACGAACTTTTGCTGACTGCCTTAGGAATGGCGCTTTACGAATGGAGCGGACACGAACAAATTGTGATCAGCACTGAGGGCCATGGAAGAGAAGGACATGTTCCGAATATTGATATTTCACGAACAGTAGGCTGGTTCACTTCTATTTATCCTATCCTTCTGGACATGAGTGTACCGCATTCATCCGAAGATCAGCTCGGTTACAGAATCAAAGCGACAAAGGATAGGCTGAGAAGAGTGCCGCATAAGGGAACGGGCTACGGCTTATTAGTCCAAAAGGGAGCCATACAGCATAAAGAGCCTGAGATCAGCTTCAATTATCTTGGACAATTCAGCGAAGATGAGAGTTCGGGTTTGTTTCAACTGTCTTCTTATCAGCCTCGTTACGAAATAGCTGGGGAGAGAGAAAGAGAGTATGAGCTCGATATGAATGCTTTGATAACAGATGGGCGTCTGCAAGTCAAAGCAGTTTACACCCGGGTGTTCCACGAAAACACCATTCAGAGTTTGATGGACAGCTTTCACAGTCATCTTATCGAGATCATTGAGCATTGTACAAAGAAAAAAGAACGAGAAAAAACGCTGAGCGATTTCAGCAACAAAGAATTAACGCCATCCGCATTATCTAGCATCGAAAATCTCGTTAAAGGTCTTTAACTTTTGGAAAAGGTGTGTGGAATTGATGACGCAAGCAACACAGATCCAAGATATTTATCCGTTATCGTACATGCAGGAAGGGATGCTGTTTCATTCACTGCTTGATTTCAGTTCTAAAGCTTATGTGGAACAAACCTCGTTTACCATTACAGGCAGCCTGTGTATCGATTCGTTTCAAAAGAGCTTAAATCTTCTTGTTTCCCGATACGATATTTTCAGAACCATTTTCATTAAGGAGGTGCCGGATCTCACTGGGCCGCAGCAAGTTGTGCTGACAAACCGTGAATTAACCGTACAAAGGGAAGATCTTTCTCACCTGAAACATGGTGAGCAGCTTGCTCTGATAGAAGACTTTATGCAGCAGGACCGGGAAAAAGGGTTTCACTTGCAAAAAGATCCGTTAATGCGGCTTACGCTTTTTGATAGAGGAGACAGCACATATACATGTGTCTGGACACATCACCATATCATCATGGATGGCTGGTGCTTGGGCATCATCCTCAAAGAATTCTTCAGCATGTATGACTCACTTAAAAATAACAGGCCTGTGCAGCTCGGCAGCACGGTGCCGTACAGCCGTTATATTGAATGGCTCGGAGAACAAGATAAAGAAGAAACCGCTGCATACTGGAGAGATTATCTGCAGGAGTACGGCAAGACCGCTTCTATTCCCAAGCTAAAAAGCCGCTCAGCGAACGGGGAATATGAACCCGCACATATCCGTTTTTCTTTGGATCAAGCTATCGTTCAGAAATTGACAGCAGCTGCCCAAAATTGGGGTGTTACATTAAACACTTTATTTATGAGTCTATGGGGTGTTCTTCTCCATCGGTACAACGGAACCGATGACGCGGTCTTCGGCTCTGTTGTTTCCGGACGTCCGTCTGCAATTGACGGGATCGAGTCAATGGTCGGCTTGTTTATTAACACGGTTCCGGTGCGTATTCGATCTGCAGAGAAAATGGCGTTTTCTACGCTTGTCAAATCCGTGCAGGAGGATACTTTACATTCTGAGCAGCATGGTTATTATCCGCTTTATGAGATTCAAAACCGCAGTGCTTTGAAGCAAGGATTGATTGATCATATTCTTGTCTTTGAAAATTATCCCGTACAGCTTCAGCAGGCAGTCAATAGGCAAAGCGAAAATGACGAAAACGCATTGAAGCTTGATGACATTTCTATGTCAGAACAAACCAACTATGACTTTAACGTTGTCATCGTTCCAGGTGAATCATTTTATATTAAATTCAGCTACAATGCCGCCGTTTATGAACGGGAAGAGGTGCTTCGGATTCAGGGGCACCTCATGCAGGCAATGGATTGTATTTTGTCAAATCCGGATATTGCTGTCGGAAACATCAACATTGTGCCTCCTGAAGAACAAAAGCTCATTCAATCGTTTAACGAAACGGAGTGCCATTATCCAAACAAAACGGTATCTCAATTGTTTGAGGAGCAGGCTCTCAAAACACCTGATGCGGCTGCTTTGAGAATGGGAGATGAGTGCCGGACATATCGGCAATTAGATGAAAGAGCCAATCATATTGCGCACGCCCTGATAGAAAAGGGAGCTGGACCTAACGGGATTGTCGCTGTGATGATGGAACGGTCAATGGACATGGTTGCTGCCTTGCTTGGAATTTGGAAAGCCGGCGGCGCTTATCTGCCTCTTGACCCAAGTTATCCGAAAGAACGGCTTTCTTTTCTGCTGCATGACAGTCAAGCAGCTCTCTTACTGACAGAAGAAGAACTTATTTCTTCCATCCCGTCAGGCTTTGAGGGCAGTATTGTGACATCAGAACACACAGCACATTACAAAACGGACTCTCCTGATGTATCGATTGGTGAGCTTGCCTACCTGATCTATACGTCAGGAACGACAGGACGGCCAAAAGGTGTGCTCGTTGACCATCAAGGAATTGCAAATACCTTGCAGTGGAGACGGGAAGAGTACGGCATGAGCGAAGGGGGTACAGCACTTCATCTGTTTTCCTATGTTTTCGACGGCTGCGTGACGAGCTTGTTTACTCCGCTTCTGTCCGGTGCATGCGTGCTGCTGACAACAGATAACGAAGCGAAGGACGTGCTCGCCCTTAGACGGAAAATAGCTCAATACAAGGTCAGTCATATGCTTATTGTTCCTTCCTTGTACCGGGTGTTATTAGAAGTGCTGACAGCTGAAGATGCACAAAGTCTTCGTATCGTGACATTTGCGGGCGAAGCAGTGACTCCCGACCTGCTTGAGACCAGCAGAAAGATTTGCCCCTCCGCTGAACTTGCAAATGAATATGGACCGACAGAAAACAGTGTGGCAACAACAATACTTCGTCATCTGAACGAAAAAGAGAAAATCACGATCGGACGCCCGATTGCCAATACAAAAGTATATATTTTACAAGGAGATCAGCTGCAGCCGATAGGCGCGGCGGGTGAGCTGTGTATTTCAGGCGCGGGTCTCGCACGGGGGTACTATAAGCGGCCAGAGCTAACAGAGAAAGCATTCACAGACCATCCATTCCTCAAAGGGGAACGCTTATATCGAACCGGAGATGCAGGGCGCTTTCTGCCTGATGGCACGATTGAATATGTTGGACGTTTTGATGATCAGGTAAAAATCAGGGGATATCGCATTGAATTGAGTGAGATTGAAACTGTTCTTCGGCAAGCACCTGGAGTGAAGGAAGCTGCGTTGCTTGCCCGTGATGTGTCTGATGAGGAAAAGGAACTCGTTGCTTATATCGTTCCGGAAATGGGAAACGGCCTTCCGAATCTGCACCAGCATCTAGCCGGTACATTGCCGTCCTATATGATTCCAGCAAGCATCATCAAAGTCACTCAAATGCCGTTAACATCCAGCGGGAAGCTCGACCGTTCCGCACTTCCGGAACCAGAAAACACAACTAGCTTAACGTACATGCCGCCACACACTTTAATGGAAACTAAACTGGCACGCATTTGGGAAGAGGTGCTGAACAGAAATCAAATCGGTATTCGCGATGATTTCTTTCAATTAGGCGGACAGTCCTTAAAAGCAGCCACACTCGTATCGAGAATACATAAACGGCTGAATATCGAGCTGCCGCTCAGCGACGTTTTTTCTTATCCGACCGTGGAAAGCATGGCAGCCAAACTGATGAGTTTACATGAGCATGCTTTTACGCAGATTGAACCCGCGGATTATAGAGATGTCTATCCGCTGTCTTTCTCGCAAAAAAGATTATACGCTCTTTACCAGCTGGCAGATGACAGCACAGGCTACAACATGCCGGCAGTACTGGAACTGCGAGGACATTTGGATCGCGGGAGATTGAGAAAAGTTCTCACAGAGCTTGTGAACCGGCATGATTCATTGCGTACTGCATTTGAACTGAACAACGGTGAGCCAGTGCAAAGGATTCATCCGGCGCTGACAGCTGATCTGAAAGAGCTTGAAATTGAATCAGAACAAATGCTGCAGTCTGCGATCTCGTCCTTTATCAAACCGTTTGATCTAACGGATGGACCGCTTTTTAGAGCAAGCTTGATATCTCTTGAAAAAGAAAGAGCCTATTTGCTGCTCGATATGCATCACATCATTGCTGACGGAATCTCTATGAGTACACTCGTCCAAGAATTCACTGATCTTTATTGCGGAAAAGAGCTTCCAGCTTTAAACCTGCACTATAAGGATTTTGCGGTTTGGCAACAAGAGAAGTTCCCGGAAACGCATTACAGCAAACAGGAGGCCTACTGGCTGAAGCAGCTTGGCGGCAGCCTTCCAGTATTGGATTTGCCTCTTGATAAAACGAGGCCGCTTCTGCCTGATTTCAGCGGCGGAACATTTGAAGTAAACATTGATAAAAGAACGGCGGAAGAACTGCACCGCTTGATGTTTGAAACGGGAACGACGATGTATATGCTCCTTCTGGCTGTCTATTCCATCATGCTTTCCAAACTGAGCGGGCAGGAGGATATCGTTGTCGGCTCGCCTGCTGCCGGGAGACCGCACGCTGATCTGGAGCGAGTCATCGGGATGTTTGTCAATACATTAGCTATGCGATGCCAGCCTGAGGGCCGCAAAACGTTCAGCTCTTATTTGCAGGAAATTCGCGAACTTGCTCTGACTGCATACGAGCATCAGGATTATCCTTTTGAAGATCTCGTCAATAAGCTTGAAACGAAACGGGAGATCAATCGCAATCCGCTGTTTGACGCGATGCTCGTGCTTCAAAACAGCGAAGATTTCCGGTTTGAAGTGCCCGGCTTATCTATCTCGTCTGTAACCCCGTCACACAATGTGTCTAAATTCGATTTGACATTACACGCTGAGGAGCATTCCGATGGCATTCGCTGCCGCTTCGAATACAGTACCGCGCTGTTTGAAGAAGAAACCATTGCTAGATGGGCCTCTCATTTTATTGAGCTGGTGAAAGGAATAACCTCTGACATTCATATGAAGCTATCGGAAATGCAATTGCTGTCTGCTCCAGAGCGCGAATTGCTACTTGAAACGATGGGTCAGTATGCTGACTATCCAAGAGATGAAAGCATCGTTCGTTTATTTGAAAAACAAGCAGCTGAACATCCCGAACATACCGCAGTCGTATGCGATCATATACGGCTGACTTATCGCGACTTGAATGAAAAAGCAGAACGGACAGCGGCTATGCTGATGAAACAAGGGATCCAATCCGGGGATATCATCGGTTTATTGTTGGATCGATCGCCTGATATGGTGATTGGCGTTTTATCTATCCTAAAAGCCGGAGGAGCATACTTGCCGATTGACCCTGAATATCCTCAAGAACGCATCAGCTTTATGCTGAATGACAGCGGGGCAAGAATTCTCCTGACAGAGCCCGGACACAACAAACCGGCGGATTACCATGGGCAAATTTTATATCTGAATGACGCCGAAAACGAATTGATTTCGCCTGATTTGAAAGCTCAAGAAATATTAGCAGACCAGCCAGCTTATGTGATTTATACATCTGGAACCACTGGGCAGCCAAAGGGCGTCGTTGTCGAGCACCGCAATGTGATGAGTCTATTGAAGCATCAGGATTTGCCTTTTGATTTTGACAGTGAGGACGTTTGGACTTTATTCCATTCATATTGCTTTGATTTCTCAGTATGGGAAATGTTCGGAGCGTTGCTGAATGGAAGTACGCTGGTTGTTGTCTCCAAAGAAACAGCCCGCGATCCGAATGCATTCCGCTTATTGTTAAAAAAAGAAGGCGTCACAGTACTCAATCAGACTCCAACTGCTTTTTACGGACTCATTCATGAAGAAGAAAACCATACGGACCGATTACATGTGCGATACGTTATTTTCGGCGGAGAAGCTTTACAGCCCGGCATGCTTGTAACTTGGAACGAGAAATACCCTGATACTGATCTGATCAATATGTACGGCATTACTGAAACAACTGTACATGTGACATATAAGAAATTGTCCTCAGCTGATATAGAAAAAAATAAAAGCAATATCGGAAAACCGCTGGCAACCCTTCAGGCTTATGTGATGGACGCTCATATGAATCTTCAGCCTACAGGAGTTCCAGGAGAGCTGTATATTGGCGGAGAAGGGGTAGCCCGGGGGTATTTGAACAGAGATGATTTGACCGGGGCCCGATTTGTACCTAATCCTTATCTTCCGGGAGACAGATTATACCGAACCGGAGACCTTGCAAAGCGTCTGGCAAATGGAGAGCTGGAATATATGGGCCGCATTGATGATCAAGTAAAAGTGAGAGGACACCGCATCGAGCTCGGTGAAATCCAGGCGTCTCTGCTTCAGCTACCAATAATTAAAGAGGCGGCTGTCATTACAAGAGCTGATGAACAAGGCCGATCCGCTGTATATGCTTACTTGGTTGCGGCAGATGGACAGGTCGTAAATGAAGCAGATATCAGGACTGCCCTGAGAGCCGTTCTGCCTGATTTTATGGTGCCTGCCCGCTTGATCCAGATTGACAGCATCCCGCTGACGGTTAACGGCAAGCTCGACCAGAAAGCCCTGCCGGAACCAGATAAGCGCGCTCAAGCTGAGAATGATATCAGCCCTAGAAATGAGATTGAAAAGGCGATGGCTGACATTTGGGAAGAACTGCTCGAAGCGGAGGAGATAGGTGTCAGCGCGAATTTCTTTGAGCTTGGAGGGGATTCAATAAAAGCGTTGCAGGTGTGTGCGCGGCTGAAGCAGCGAGGCTATGAAACGACAGTGCGTGAGATGTTTGAGCATCAGGCGCTTGGTGAACTGTCGGCTCGCGTTCGAAAAGCTGTACGCGTAATTGACCAAACGCCCGTTGAAGGCGAGCTGCCTTGGACACCCGTACAGCAGTGGTTTTTCTCACAATCATTGGAAGCCCATCATTTTAATCAATCCGTTATGCTCTACCGGGCTGAACGGTTTGATGACATTGCACTCAGAAAGGTACTGAAAAGCTTGGTGACTCATCATGACGCACTGAGAATCATATGCCGTTTCAAAGATGGCAAGCCTGTACAGGTTAACAGAGGACCAGATCTTCCAGATGAGGAGCTATATGCCTTTGAACTGTTTGATGTAAGAGATCATCACTCAAATACAGCAGGTGATTCACAGGGCTTATCAGCCGAAGCACGCAAACAGATTGAAGAAATGGCAAACCAAATTCAGCAAACCATTCGATTGGAGACTGGCCCTTTGCTTCATGCTGGTTTGTTTAAAGCCGAAGATGGAGACCATTTGTTTCTGACGATTCATCACTTAGTCATTGATGCCGTTTCATGGCGCATTTTATTTGAGGATTTTTCGATTGCTTACGAACAGGCAGTCTCAGGAAAATCCATCGAACTGCCGGAAAAAACAGATTCATATTTCACCTATGCACAAACTTTGGCTGACTATTCAAAAAGCCGGCGTCTGCAGCGTGAAATCGCGTATTGGAAAGAGCGGGAGGATCGGCATATTGAACCTATTGCCAAAGATCATTCGATCACCTCGAACTCATTCAAAGATACAGAAGTAATTGATTTCGAGCTGTCCCGTGAAGACACAGAATTGCTGTTAACTGCTGCTAACAACGCATACAACACGGAAACAAATGATATCCTTCTGACTGCTTTAGGCCTAGCTTTGCAGGAATGGACGGGACTTGACCATTTCAAAATTAGTATGGAGGGCCACGGCAGAGAAGATTATCTTGACAATATTGACATGAACAGAACTGTAGGCTGGTTCACTTCAATTTATCCTGTATGGCTTGATATGAGTGATTCTGACTATAAGGATGAAGGTGAGCGGCTGGGGCGATACATTAAACAGACAAAAGACATGCTGCACCGCATACCGCATAAAGGCGCAGGCTATGGAGTGCTGAAATATATCAACAAGATATGGGATGCTAAGTACAGTGACCCAGAATTCAGCTTTAATTATTTAGGCCAGTTTGATCAGGATGTTCAATCAAAAGCTTTCGAGATTTCTGATATTAAGACAGGAAATGAAATCAGCCCGGATTGGGAGCGGCCTTATGTGCTTGATATCAGCGGAGCCGTTTCATCAGGGTGCCTGCACATGCACATCATTTATAACGGACTTCAATTTAAGAAACAAACCATTCAGGCATTAGCCGATCATTTTAAACATGCGCTTGAAAACATGATTCAGCATTGCGCGGGCAAAGAAAACCGTGAATGGAGTGCCGCTGATTTTACTGATGAGGAATTAACGCTGGAGGATTTAAGTGAAATTATGGGAGCCGTCAACAAACTATAGGAGAGGAGATTCATTGATGCCGCAGCAACCCGAAATACAGGATATATATCCCTTGTCTTTTATGCAGGAGGGGATGCTTTTTCATTCGCTGTATGATGAACAGTCGAGAGCTTATTTTGAACAGGCTTCTTTTACAATCAAGGGGCAGCTTGACTTAGACCGTTTCCAGAAAAGTATGGACGCTGTTTTTGACAGGTATGAAATCTTTCGAACGACTTTTATCTACAAAAATGTAGCCAAACCTCGTCAGGTGGTGCTTAAAGACCGTTCTATCCGTGTTCATTTTGAAGATATTTCTCATCTTAATGAGAGAGAGAAAGAACATTGTACAGAAGCATTCAAGGAACAAGATAAAAAAAGGGGCTTTGATCTTCAGTCGGATGTACTGATGAGAATATCCGTTTTAAAATGGGCGCCTGAGCGTTACGTGTGCATTTGGAGCCATCACCATATTTTAATGGACGGATGGTGCTTAGGCATTATCATTAAAGACTTTCTCCACATTTATCAAGCGCTGGGAGAAGGGCGGCTTCCATATTTGCAGCCAGTTCAGCCGTACGGAACATATATTAAATGGCTAATGCAGCAGGATCGTGAAGAGGCAGCTGCGTATTGGAAAAAGCGACTGCAGCACTTCGAGAAAGCTTCTTCTTTGCCAAAAAGAAACGAGCAAGTATCAGAAGGTGAATTACAGCAGGTCACGTTTACTATCTCTGAAAAAGAAACGTCCGATTTGCAGAAAATCGCAGCAGCATCCGGTGCAACGCTTAACACCGTTTTCCAAGCTTTGTGGGGGATTTTGCTGCAAAAATTCAATCGCTGTGACGATGCCGTGTTCGGATCAGTCGTCTCAGGCAGGCCTTCTGAGCTGAAAGATGTAGAAAATATAGTCGGCCTTTTTATTAATACTATTCCCATCCGGGTCCAAAGCAAAGCTCTTTCTTTCTCTGACCTGGTCAGTCGGATGCAAAAGGAAATGACTGAAGCAGAAGCATACAGCTATTTTCCTCTATATGACATTCAAGCGCAGAGTGCTCTTAAACAAGAGCTCATTGATCATATTATCGTGTTTGAAAACGTGCCGACCCAGGAAGAAATTGAAGGACTAAACCAGACTGGATCGTTCGGTTTCTCAGTGGAAAACTTTGCGATGGCGGAGGAGACTAATTATGGATGCAGCGTCAAAGTGATTCCAGGCCGCACATTATTCGTGCGCATCAATTTTCATACAGGTTTATATGAGCCTGGCATAATTGCTGAGATAAAAGATTATTTACTGCATATGATTTCAGCTGTCATCTCTGATCCTTCTCTTCCTGTTTCAAGGATGACGTTACTAGATAAAGACAAAACACAGAAAATGGTTGCTGAATATAATACGACGGGAGCTGTTTCAGCGTTAGCTCCGACGCTGCACGGGCTGTTTGAACGTCAGGCGGCTTTGACGCCGGATCGGACGGCTTTGCGCTTTTCTGGCGGCTCGCTGACTTACGCGCAGCTTGACATGTACGCCAACAGGCTGGCAGCGCGCCTTACGGCGCACGGTGTCACGAAGGAAAGCATTGTCGGTGTTCTAAGCGAGCGTTCGCCGGACATGCTGACAGCCGTTCTCGCCGTATTAAAGGCAGGCGGGGCTTATTTGCCTCTTGATCCTGCATATCCAGAGGAGCGGCTGAGCTATATGCTGAAAGACAGCGGGGCAGCCCTTTTACTGACACAGCCGGGATTAAAGGCACCTGATTTTTCCGGAAAGACACTTGAAGTGGATCTGACGGCTCTTGCGAATGAAGAATCCGAATATCACTCTCTACATCAAGCGGACAGCGATTCTCTCGCCTATGTGATCTATACATCAGGCTCCACTGGACGGCCGAAAGGAGTCGCCGTTGAGCACCGCCAGGCGGTTTCCTTTCTGACCGGCATGCAGATGCAGTTTCCTTTAGAGGAAGACGACATCATTATGATGAAAACGTCTTTTTCCTTTGATGCGTCTGTCTGGCAGCTGTTTTGGTGGACGCTTTCAGGTGCTTCGGCCTATCTGCTTCCGTCCGACTGGGAGAAAGATCCGGCATTGATGGTAAAAGCCATTCGAGAGGAAGGCGTTACAACGGCCCATTTTATCCCGGCCATGCTGAACAGCTTTTTGGACCAAGCGGAAATCGAAGCACCGAGAAGCCTGAAGCGTGTATTCGCCGGAGGTGAACCGCTGGCCCCTCATACGGCAGCCCGTTTCGCTTCTTTGCTGCCCGAGACATCGCTCGTTCACGGCTACGGGCCGACAGAAGCAACTGTTGATGCGGCATTTTACACGTGTGATCCTGAGCTTGACAGGGATCGCTTGCGCCTTCCGATCGGAAAACCTGTGCCTGGCGCGCGTCTGTATGTGTTAGATCCGCATGTAGCCGTACAGCCTGTCGGCGTAGCGGGAGAATTGTATATCGCTGGAGCCGGCGTCGCCAGAGGCTACTTGAATCGTCCGGAATTAACAGAAGAACGTTTTCTTGATGATCCATTTTATCCGGGAGAGCGCATGTACAAAACAGGGGATTTAGCACGCTGGCTCCCAGATGGTCAGGTTGAATTCCTCGGCCGTCTTGATGACCAGGTGAAAATCCGCGGCTACCGGATTGAGCCGGGAGAAATCGAAGCGGCGCTCAGAAGCATCGAAGGCGTGCGGGAAGCGGCTGTGACTGTTCGTACAGAAAGCGGCGAGGCGGAATTATGTGCGTATGCAGAAGGGCTCGGAAGAAACGAAGTGCGCAAGCAGCTTGAGACATTGCTTCCAGGCTACATGATTCCTGCTCATATCATTGAGATGGAACAATGGCCGGTTACCCCGAGCGGAAAGCTCGAACGAAAAGCGCTGCCTGCTCCTGACGGAGCGGCAGATCGGGAAATCTACACAGCGCCGAGAAATCTGACAGAGATGAAGCTTTCCCAGCTGTGGGAGGAAGTGCTGAAAAGCGGCCCTGTCGGCATTCACGACAACTTTTTTGACCGGGGCGGCCATTCCTTAAAAGCCACCGCGCTTGTCTCCCGGATCGCCAAGGAATTCGGCGTCCAAGTGCCGCTGAAGGAGGTATTTGCCCATCCGACGGTAGAAGGTTTGGCTTCTGTTATCAGCGAAGGAACGGAAAGTCCGTATGAAGCCATTAAGCCGGCAGAAAAACGCGAGACCTACCCGGTTTCCTCTGCCCAAAAGCGAATGTATGTGCTCCAGCAGCTGGAGAATGGAGGCACAGGCTACAATATGCCGGCGGCCTTGGAGCTTGAAGGAAAGCTGGATCTTACAAGAATGGATGCCGTATTTAAAAAGCTGATCAAACGCCACGAGTCACTGCGGACGTCCTTTACAACGGACACAGACGGCGAGCCGGTTCAGCGCATCCATGAAGAAGTGCCGTTTACATTCCACACCTCTGTGCTCGGCGGACAAACTGAACAGGAAGCCGCGGCAGCGTTTATCCAGCCGTTTGATCTCAGCCAAGCTCCGCTGTTCCGAGCGGGAATCGTCAAGATATCAGACGGGCGGCATCTATTACTGGTCGATATGCATCACATTATTTCTGATGGTGTTTCAGTGAATACGCTCATTCGGGAATTCGGAAAGCTGTACGCCAATCAAGAGCTTCCGCCGCTTCACATTCAATATAAAGACTATGCCGTATGGCAGGAGGCCTTTAAAAAAGGAGACACGTACAAGACGCAGGAGGCGTACTGGCTGAAGCAGCTCGAAGGCGAGCTGCCCGTACTGGACCTGCCGGCTGATTACGCCCGGCCGCCGGTGCGAAGCTTTGCGGGTGATCAAGTTTCATTTACGCTCGATCAAGAACTCACAGCCGGGCTTCACAAGCTCGCACGCGAGAACGGAAGCACCCTGTACATGGTGCTCCTGGCAGCTTACACAGCGTTATTGTCACGCTTAAGCAGACAGGAAGACATCATCGTCGGGTCGCCTATTGCCGGACGTCCTCACAAGGACCTTGAGCCGATACTTGGAATGTTCGTCAACACCCTGGCACTGCGAACACGCCCGGAGGGCGGAAAGCCATTTGCGCAATTTTTGCAGGAAGTTCGCGAGACCGCCTTGGAAGCTTACGAACACCAGGATTATCCGTTCGAAGAGCTTGTCGACAAGCTCGGCGTGACAAGGGATATGAGCCGAAATCCGCTGTTTGATGTGATGTTTGTGCTTCAGAATATGGACCAAGAATCCATGCAGCTGAAGGACCTGTGTCTCCGGCCCGCAACAAATATGGGACATCAAGTATCGAAGTTCGATTTAACCCTGTATGCGTACGAGGAATCTAATGGATCTATGATGTTTCAAATGGAATATAGCACGGATCTCTATCAGAAAAAAACGATCGAAATGTGGCTTCACTATTTAATGAATTTGCTACGCGCCATCATCCAAGACAGCAAAGCAGCACTTGGAACAATACATGTATTGGACGAGAATGAAACCCATTTCCTTATCCATGAACTCAACTGTACAAAAAGAGAGTATCCGAGACATGAAACCATCAGCAGGCTGTTTGAGTTACAGGCTGAACAAACGCCTGATGCCATAGCTGTGGCCGGCGATGAACAAACATTAACGTATAAGGAGCTGAACATCCGGGCAAACAGGATTGCTGCTGTTCTTCGGAGAAAAGGAGTCGGACCTGAAACTGTAGTTGCATTATTGACAACACGAACTCCAGAACTTGCAGCAGGAATGCTCGGCATTTTGAAAGCTGGAGGAGCCTATCTGCCTATTGCTAAGGATCTGCCCGCTGACCGAATATCATATATGCTGTCAGACAGCGGTGCAAAAATACTCCTTCGATCTGAAAAAACAAATAGTCAACAATTAGACTTAGAGCATAATTGTGAGCAAATCGTCATTGAAGAGATTCAAGGACAAGGAGAAGCGAAGAACTTTGAATCTCCAGCAGGACCACATTCACTCGCTTATATCATCTATACATCAGGATCAACCGGCAAACCGAAGGGTGTCATGATTGAACAGCGAAGTGTGATCCGTCTCGTTAAAAACAGCAATTACATTGAATTTACACCTGAAGACCGGCTTCTGCTGACTTCTTCACTCGGTTTTGATGTCGTTACATTTGAAATACTCGGACCGTTGCTAAATGGCGCTGCTTTGCATCTCACAGATAAAGAAACATTTCTGGATTCCCATCAGCTTAAGAGATACATAGAACAAAACGGAATCACCACAATGTGGCTGACTGCATCTCTTTTCAACCATTTAACAGAACAGAATGAGAAAATATTTTCCCGGCTCATAAATCTGATTATTGGCGGAGAAGCTCTGTCAGCCAGTCATGTCAATCGAATCAAGCAAGCATGCCCAGAATTGTCCATCTGGAACGGATATGGGCCGACTGAGAATACAACATTTTCGACTTGCTTTCACATTGAAAAAACGTATGATCATTCCATCCCAATCGGCCGGCCGATTGGTAATTCAACCGCATTTATCTTAAATAAATGGGGAATGCTGCAGCCGATCGGAGCTGTCGGTGAACTGTGTGTCGGCGGAGATGGTGTGGCAAGAGGCTATCTTGGTCGCCCAGACCTGACGAAAGAGAAATTTGTGCCAAATCCATTTGCGTCCGGCGAACAAATGTACCGTACCGGTGATCTGGCACGCTGGCTGCCTGACGGCACAATTGAATACGTAGGCCGTGTCGATGATCAGGTAAAAATACGGGGGTACCGGGTTGAACTCGGTGAAATTGAATCAGCGCTTCGTCATATAGAGGGTGTCAAAGAAGCAGCTGTATTGGCGCGAACAGGACAATTAGGCAGCAAGGAGCTTTACGCCTATATAAGCGTAAAAGAGGGTACAAATGCTGAACAAGTGCGTACTCACCTTTCTCAAATGCTGCCAGGCTATATGATGCCGGCCTATATGATAGAAATGGATGCTCTCCCGCTCACTGCCAACGGAAAATTGAACCGAAAAGCACTGCCTGAACCAGATATCACATCTAAACAAACGTACGTCCCGCCTCGCAATGACCTTGAAGAACAGCTTGCGATCATATGGCAGGAGGTTCTCGGGACACAGAAAATCGGAATAGAAGATTCGTTTTTTGAACTAGGCGGAGATTCTATTAAGGCTCTTCAAGTATCCGCGCGCCTCGGGCGTTATGGATGGAGCTTGCATGCAAGCGATTTATTCCGCCATCCGAAAATAAAAGATTTATCAGCAGTCATCCGCAAGACAGAAAGAGTCATAGACCAAGGATCTGTTCAGGGAGCAGTTCCATGGACACCCATTCAGAATTGGTTCCTCTCTCAGGATATAGAAGATAGACACCATTTTAACCAGTCTGTCATGCTGTTTTCTCCTGATTGTTTGTCTGAAGATGCACTGCGAGCGTCACTGAAAAAACTGGCAGAGCATCATGATGCCCTGCGGATGATTTATCGGGATGATAGCGGACAACAGCTGCAAATCAACCAAGACATTCATGAATCCAAACTGTACAGCTTAAGGACTTCTGATGTTTCAGATCCGGGTATTGATTGGGAAACGAGCATTAAAGAAGAAGTTTCAAATCTTCAGCAAAGCATTAATCTCCAACAAGGACCATTACTGCATGCCGCTTGGTTTAAAACGCTGACCGGAGATTATTTATTTCTCACGATTCATCATTTGGTCGTTGATGGGGTATCATGGAGAATTTTACTGGAGGACCTGTCAACGGCATATCATCAAGCAGCTTCTGGACAGGATATACAGCTCCCGCCTAAAACAGATTCCTATCTTGAATACGCACGGCGAATTCAAGATTATGCCCAAAGCAGCAAGCTGATTCGCGAGGAAACGTACTGGCGGACGGTTGAAGAGGAAAAAGCAGCGGAACTGCCATATGAAATGCCTTATCTGGAGAATATGGACAGCAGTGAAAGGGAAACATTGCGCTTTTCACTCACTGAGTCAGACACCGCGGTTTTGCTGCAAAAGGTAAACCACGCTTATGGCACAGATACACAAGATATTCTATTGACGGCGGCTTCCTTAGCGATTTGTGACTGGACAGGGGGCAGCAAGCTCCGTATGGCAATGGAGGGACACGGAAGAGAACACATTCTCCCGGATTTAGACATCAGCCGCACGGTTGGCTGGTTTACATCCATTTACCCCGTCCTTATTGACTTTGAAAATCAAGCGGATGAGCTTGGAACCGCAGTTAAAACCGTGAAAGATACATTGGGCCGGATACCGAACAAAGGGGTAGGCTACGGCATGTTGAAATATATCACACCTCCCGAATATAAAAGTATGGTGTTTTCAAAAACACCTGAAATCGGCTTTAACTATTTGGGGCAGTTCAACGACATAGGAAGACAAGACCGTTTCCGCCCGTCCGGTCTTGGGAGCGGTAAGGACATCACTCCTACTTGGAAGCGGGAGCAGCTTATTGAAATGAGTGCGATGGCAGCAGAAAATCAACTTCATTTTCAGCTCAGCTATGCGCCAGCACGGTTTCACAGGAGGACAATGGAGCGGCTTATCAACCTAATTGAATGCTATCTGCAGGACATTATGAAACACTGTGCTGAAAAACAGAACACAGAAAAGACGCTGAGCGATTTCAGCAGCCAATCGTTAACGGCAGAGGATTTGGACAGTATATCCAGCTTGGTGGAAGACTTGTAGAAAATCGTGACAGGGAGATATGAACATGACAAAAACGAATTCAATTCAGGATATTTATCCGCTGTCTTATATGCAGGAAGGAATGCTTTTTCATTCCCTCCTGCAAAAAGATTCACGGGCATATGTTGAACAAGCCTCTTTTACAATAGAGGGAGAAGTTAATTTACAGTTTTTCCAAGAGAGCATCAATGCTTTAGTAGCAAGACATGACATTTTCAGAACGATTTTCATCAGCCAAAATGTCTCTTCACCTCAGCAGGTTGTCCTGAGAGAACGGACTGTCAGTGTACTGGAGGAGGACATTGCTCATTTAGATGAAGCGGGCCAATCTGAGTTTGTCGAACAAATAAAAGAAAAGGACCGCGCCAAAGGGTTTCATCTGCAAAAGGATATGCTCATGCGCATCACACTTATCCGAACCGGAAAGCGGCAATATACTTGTATTTGGACCTTTCACCACATCATGATGGACGGCTGGTGCCTCGGCATTGTACTAAAAGAATTCCTTCAGATTTATGCATCAAAAATAAAAGGGGCTCCATTATCACTGGAGCCCGTTCAGCCATACGGAACTTATATCAATTGGCTGATGGAGCAAGACAAAGAGAAAGCTGTTTCCTATTGGGACAATTATCTTTCCGGCTATGAGCAGCAAACCTTGCTTCCGAAGCAGAAAAAAACAAAGAGTACAAGCAGGCAGGAGCAAATTACATTTTCATTTTCAAAAGAAGACAGCAGCAGGCTTTCAGAGCTTGCCGTAAGAGAAGAAGTCACACTCAGCACGATTTTCCATACCCTATGGGGGATTCTCCTTCAAAAATATAACAATAGTGATGACGCGGTATTCGGTTCTGTCATGTCAGGAAGGCCCTCAGACATTGAAGGAATTGAACAAATGGTTGGGCTTTTCATTAACACAATTCCCATACGGCTACACGGTTCAAAAACGCCATTTTTACAGCTCGTAAAAGACATGCAAAAGGATCGCCTTGCTGCAGAAGCGTACAGCTACCATCCTCTATACGAGATACAGTCCCGTTCAGCAGTCAAGCAAGGTTTAATAGATCACATTCTTGTATTCGAAAACTATCCGGTGCAGAAAGAAATAGAAATGCTGAACAGCCAGGAGCACGATTCAGATCTTTTTCAGATTCATAACTTCACCGTGGCGGATGAAACCAATTACAGCTTTTATCTCATGGTCGCGCCAGCAGAAGAAATCCATATAAAAATGAGCTATGATGCAGCACTGCATGACCAATCCTTTGTGCTTTCTGTTAAGGAGCATCTGTTGAACACTGTTTCTCAAATCTTAGATCATCCGCATCTCTCACCAGCAGACATCGATATCACAACAGACAATGAAAAGCTGCAGTTGATTGGGGAAATCAAAGATCACACACCAGCTTATGAAACCATCCATGCCATGTTTGAAAAACAGGCAGAAAAGACGCCTGACGCGCAGGCTATAATTGATCAAGCACAATCTCTGACCTATAAAGAATTGAACGAATCCGCCAACAGATTGGCACGGCATTTGCGGAAAAAAGGCGTTATGAGGCAGGAACCTGTCGCAATCATGATGGAACGCTCAGCTGAGTTCATTACCGGTGTTCTCGGTATATTGAAGGCTGGAGGCGCCATTGTTCCAATCGATCCCCATTATCCGTCTGACAGAATCCATTATATTCTGAATGACTGCGGCTGCTCTCATGTCGTTTCACAAGCGCGTTTTGCACCTTTGCTTGAGACTGGCCTGAATGTTACCTATATGGAAGATACTCAAATCGAAGACGGCAGCTGCTTACATTCAGTGAATAGTGCTGACGATCTGCTCTATATGATTTACACATCAGGCACAACAGGAAAACCAAAAGGCGTTCAATTTGAACATCGAAATATGGCGAACTTGCTGCAGTTTGAATTCACTCGCTCTGGCATTGACTTTCAAAATAACGTTTTGCAATTTGCTACTCCTGCCTTTGACGTCTGCTATCAAGAAATATTTTCAACATTGCTGGAAGGCGGCACACTTCATATCGTACCTGAAGCTATAAAAAGAGACGTGCCTCAGCTGTTTACATTTATAAAAGAGCATCAGACGGCTATTGTGTTTCTCCCAACAGCTTTTATCAAAATGATTTTCAGCGAACAGGAATTTGCGAACGCGTTTCCTCGTGATGTAAAACACCTAATTACAGCCGGTGAGCAATTAATCGTTTCCAGTCTCCTCCAAGATGTTTTGCGTCAGCGCAACATGTACTTTCATAATCATTATGGACCTTCAGAAACTCATGTAGTGTCGGCATATACCATATATCCGGGTGACCAAATTCCTGAGTTTCCTCCGATTGGCAAACCGATTGATTGTACTGATATGTATATTTTAAATCGCCAAAAACAGCTGCAGCCTCGGGGAGTATCAGGAGAACTTTATATTTCCGGTTCAAGTGTCGCCAGAGGTTATATCAATAACGATAAACTGACGCGAGAGAAATTTTTACCCGATCCCTTCAGGTCCGGAGCTGTCATGTACCGAACGGGAGATGTAGCGAGAATTCGTGAAGATGGCAGCTTTGAATATATCGGTCGAGCCGACGATCAAGTGAAAATCAGAGGTTATCGAATCGAGCCGCAAGAAATAGAAATCGCGTTAATGAATCATCCGGAGGTAAAAGAAGCTGCTATTCTCATCCGGCAAAATCAAGGCGGAGAACATGAATTATGCGCTTATTATAGCAGTACGCACAGGCTGGATCCCTCGGCTTTGCGACAATATCTGGCAAGTGAGCTCCCAGAATATATGATTCCGGCCAAATGGGTCTCGGTTGACAGCATTCCTTTGACGCCGAACGGGAAAGTCGATCAATCAGCTCTTCCAGAACCGGAAGCTTCAATCAGCAGTCATACATACGCTGCTCCGCGGAACCTGTTAGAGGTAAAGCTTTCACAGCTGTTTGAAGATGTGCTGAAGGAAGGCCCAATCGGCATTCACGATAACTTTTTTGACCGCGGCGGACACTCGTTAAAAGCAACGGTGCTTGTGTCGCGAATCGCCAAGGAATTTCATGCGCAAGTCCCGCTGAAGGACGTATTTGCCCATCCGACAGTGGAGGGATTGGCTCTTATTATTCGAAATGCAGAGGAAAATCCTTATGCGGCGATTGCACAGGCAAAAGAACAACCGACGTACCCAGTATCATCAGCTCAAAAGCGGATGTACGTGCTCCAGCATCTAGATAATGGCGGTGTCGGCTACAACATGCCGGCAGTTTTAGAACTGGAAGGGAAGCTTGATTGCGAAAAATTGGCTGCTGTATTCAAGGAACTGATCAGCCGGCATGAGCCGCTTCGAACGTCCTTTGTGGCGGGAGAAAACGCCGAGCCTGTACAGCGGATTCACAGTGAAGTTCCGTTTGCGTTAAGTGAGGAAGCCTCTGCTGCTGGATTTGTCCGTCCATTTGACCTCAGTCAAGCGCCGTTATTCAGAGCTGGCCTTGTGAAGCTTGCGAACGAGAAGCATTTGCTGCTGGTGGACATGCATCATATCATTTCTGATGGTGTATCCGTTCAGCTGTTAATCCGCGAATTCACTGAGCGCTATGCAAATCGGACGCTTAGGCCGTTACGAATCCAATATAAAGATTACGCCGTTTGGCAGCAGGAATTTCAAAAGGGAGACACATACAAAAAGCAGGAGACTTACTGGCTGAGACAGTTTAGCGGTGAGCTGCCGGTGCTTGAGCTCCCAACAGACAAGCGCCGATCGGCAGAATGGAATTTCTCAGGCGGAAAAATTTTATTTCAAATGAATGAAGAAATCACGTCCAGCCTGAAGCAGCTAGCCCGCAAAAATGGGAGTACGCTGTACATGACGCTGCTGGCATTGTATTCAGCTTTTTTGTCGCGGTTAAGCGGTCAGGAAGACATCGTGATCGGTTCGCCTATTGCCGGACGCCCGCATGCCGATCTTGAATCGGTCCTTGGCATGTTCGTCAATACATTAGCGCTCCGGACGCACCCAGCCGGCAATAAGACATTTACGGATTTTCTGAAGGAAGTCAAGCAGACTGCCCTGGAGGCCTATGAGCATCAGGATTATCCGTTTGAGGAGCTGGTTGATCAACTCGGTGTGCAGCGGGAAATGAGCCGGAATCCGCTGTTTGATACAACCTTTGTGCTGCAAAATATGGAAAAGCAAACACTGAAAATGAATGATTTGCTGCTTAGATGGAACGATTTGCAGCATCCGATATCTAAGTTCGATATTTCCCTGTATGTCACGGAGCATGAAGCTGAGCTGTACTGTCAGTTTGAATACAGTACCGCTTTGTTTGAAAAAGATACCGTTCAAAGATGGGCCGACCTTTTTATAACACTTGTGGAAAACACGGCTTCCAGTCCTGAGATGGAATTGGACGATATTCCGATCCTGACAATAGCAGAAGAAAGGTCTTTCATTGACTCATGCCATCCGCTTGAAGAGACAGGCTATCCGTTGAATCAGACCTTGCACCATGCACTCGAACAGCAAGCGGCAAAAACACCTTACCAACCGGCCGTGATTTTTGAAGACGGAGCGATAACCTACAAGGAATTGAACGAACGGGCGAACCGAGTAGCCTGGGAGCTGATCGACCGCGGAGTAAAAGCCGAAACGACTGTTGCCATTATGGGAAGGCGTTCCCCTGAAATGCTGATCGGGATTTATGCGATTCTAAAAGCAGGCGGCGCTTATCTTCCTATTGACCCGGATTATCCAGAGGAACGGATCCGCTTTTTGCTGAAGGACAGCGATTCTGGGATTCTCCTTATTCAATCTGACAATCTAGACATTCCGGCTTTTAAAGGAGAAATCGTTCATCTCAGTCAATTAAACAACGGGCTGACACATCGTGTATCCAATCCAAATGTTGAAGTCTATCCGGATTCTTTAGCCTATATGATTTATACATCCGGCTCTACTGGAAGACCTAAGGGGGTACAGGTTGAGCATCAATCTGCAGTGAATTTTTTGAATTCCCTTCAGTTCCGCTATCCTTTGAATCAATCGGACGTCATTTTGCATAAAACGTCGTATTCCTTCGATGCTTCGATATGGGAGCTGTTTTGGTGGCCGTACGCTGGCGCCTCTGTTTACCTGCTTCCTCAAGGAGGCGAAAAAGAACCGGACATGATATTGAAGGTCATAGAAGAACAGCAGATTACCGCGATGCATTTTGTGCCTTCTATGCTTCATGCGTTTTTAGAATATCTAAAAAATGGCCCTGTACCGATCAAAACGAACAGGCTGAAGAGAGTGTTTTCTGGAGGCGAACAGCTAGGGGCTCATCTTGTCTCTCGGTTCTGTGAATTGCTGCCAGATGTTACATTAACCAATTCCTATGGTCCTACCGAAGCTACTGTAGAAGCGGCATTCTTCGATTGCCCGGTTGATGAAAAACTTGACCGCATTCCCATTGGCAAACCTATTCATCATGTCAGATTGTATATTCTGAACCAGAAGCAGAGGGTGCTGCCTGCTGGATGTATCGGGGAATTGTATATCGCCGGAGCCGGTGTCGCCAGAGGCTACTTGAATCGCCCGGAATTAACAGAAGAACGTTTTCTTGATGATCCATTTTATCCGGGTGAACGCATGTACAAAACGGGTGATTTGGCGCGCTGGCTGCCAGACGGACAAGTGGAATTCCTCGGCCGTCTGGATGACCAGGTGAAAATCCGCGGCTACCGGATTGAGCCGGGAGAAATCGAAGCGGCGCTCAGAAGCATAGAAGGCGTGCGGGAAGCGGCTGTGACTGTTCGTACAGAAAGCGGCGAGGCGGAATTATGTGCGTATGCAGAAGGGCTCGGAAGAAATGAAGTGCGCAAGCAGCTTGAGACATTGCTGCCGGGCTACATGATTCCTGCTCATATCATTGAGATGGAACAATGGCCGGTTACCCCGAGCGGGAAGCTCGACCGAAAAGCGCTGCCTGCTCCTGACGGAGCGGCAGATCGGGAAATCTACTCGGCGCCGAGAAACCTGACAGAGATGAAGCTTTCCCAGTTGTGGGAGGAAGTGCTGAAAAGCGGCCCTGTCGGCATTCACGACAACTTTTTTGACCGGGGCGGCCATTCCTTAAAAGCCACCGCGCTTGTCTCCCGGATCGCCAAGGAATTCGGCGTCCAGGTGCCGCTGAAGGAGGTATTTGCCCATCCGACGGTAGAAGGTTTGGCTTCTGTCATCAGCGAAGGAACGGAAAGTCCGTATGAAGCCATTAAGCCGGCAGAAAAACGCGAGACCTACCCGGTTTCCTCTGCCCAAAAGCGAATGTATGTGCTCCAACAGCTGGAGAATGGAGGCACAGGCTACAATATGCCGGCGGTCTTGGAGCTTGAAGGAAACTTGGATGTGGAAAGATTAGACGCGATATTTAAAGCACTGATCAAACGCCACGAGTCACTGCGGACGTCCTTTACAACGGACACAGACGGCGAGCCGGTTCAGCGCATCCATGACGAAGTGCCGTTTACATTCCACACCTCTGTGCTCGGCGGACAAACTGAACAGGAAGCCGCGGCAGCGTTTATCCAGCCGTTTGATCTCAGCCAAGCTCCGCTGTTCCGAGGGGGAATCGTCAAGATATCAGACGGGCGGCATCTATTACTGGTCGATATGCATCACATTATTTCTGATGGTGTTTCAGTCAATACGCTCATTCGGGAATTCGGAGAGCTGTACGCCAATCAGGAGCTACCTGCGCTTCACATTCAATATAAAGACTATGCCGTATGGCAGGAGGCCTTTAAAAAAGGAGACACGTTCAAGACGCAGGAGGCGTACTGGCTGAAGCAGCTCGAAGGCGAGCTGCCCGTACTGGACCTGCCGGCTGATTACGCCCGGCCGCCGGTGCGAAGCTTCGCGGGTGATCAAGTCTCATTTACGCTCGATCAAGAACTCACAGCCGGGCTTCACAAGCTCGCACGCGAGAATGGAAGCACCCTGTACATGGTGCTCCTGGCAGCTTACACAGCGTTATTGTCACGCTTAAGCGGACAGGAGGAAGACATCATCGTCGGGTCGCCTATTGCCGGACGTCCTCACAAGGACCTTGAGCCGATACTTGGAATGTTCGTCAACACCCTGGCGCTTCGGGCACGCCCGGAGGGCGGGAAGCCGTTTGCGCAATTTTTGCAGGAAGTTCGCGAGACCGCATTGGAAGCTTACGAACATCAGGATTATCCGTTCGAAGAGCTTGTCGACAAGCTCGGTGTAACGCGGGATATGAGCCGAAATCCAGTGTTTGACGCCATGTTAGTCGTACAAAATACAGAGCAACAGACTTTGGAGCTGGATGACATACAACTCCAGCCGGCCAGCGTTTCTCATCATGTTTCTAAATTTGACATCACATTGCAGGCTTCTGAGGGTGACGAGCAAATTCATTTACAATTTGAATATTCGTCTGCTCTTTTTCAAAAAGCAACGGTAAAACAATGGACATATCATCTGACAAATTTGCTGAGCTATATCGTCGAAAACCCGAACACCCTTCTTAACGATATCGACATTCTGACTCATGAAGAACGAAACAAACTGCTGAATGAGTTTAACAGCGGCCAAGAAAATGAACATAAAGGGCAAACAATCGATCACCTGTTTGAAAAACAAGCAGCGCTGACTCCGAATGCTCCTGCACTCGTCAGCAGAGAAAACACGCTCACCTATCAGGAACTGGACGAATGGTCCAATGGCATTGCATGGGCACTGCGTGACCGCGGGGTTAAACCGGACACACCAGTCGGAATTATGATGCCTCGTTCGTTCAGCATGATTGCAGCCATTCTGGGCGTTTGGAAAGCCGGCGGCTGTTATGTCCCGATTGATCCGGAATACCCGGCGGAACGGAAACGCTATATACTCGGCGACAGCCGAACCAAACTGCTCATCACTTTACCTGCTGCGGAGCAAGAAGCACTTGAAGATTTTGAAGGTGAGATATTCGCTATAGAGACCGCGGAGACATACGACGGATCACCGCTTCCGCAAGTGTCACGCCCTCAGCATTTGGCTTATATCATTTATACTTCAGGAACGACAGGCCAGCCAAAAGGCGTGATGGTCGAGCATAAAGGAATAGCCAACACCCTGCAGTGGCGGCGAAATGCTTATGCTTTGAATGAGACAGACACAGTCCTTCAGCTCTTTTCTTTTTCGTTTGACGGCTTTTTAACAAGTATGTTCACACCGCTTTTGTCAGGTGCAAAGACAGTGCTGCCTGATGAAAACGAAGCGAAAGATATTTTGTCCATTAAGCATGATCTATCTCATCATCGAGTTACACATATGATTATCGTCCCTGTTTTATATCGGGCGCTTTTGGACGTCATACAGCCGGAAGATGCGAAGACGCTTAGAGTAGTCACGCTTGCAGGAGAAGCAGCTGACCGGGAATTGATAGACCGCAGCATGGAAATATGCCCGAATACAGAGCTAGCAAATGAATATGGGCCGACAGAAAACAGTGTGGCAACCACAGCCATGAGACATATGGAACGGCAGAAAAACGTATGCATCGGCCGGCCGATCGACAATACTGAAGTGCTGATTTTAAACGGGGATCAGCTTCAGCCAATCGGCGTTGCCGGCGAGCTTTGCATAGCAGGAACAGGGCTTGCGAGAGGGTACGTCAATCTTCCGGAACTGACAGCAAAAACGTTCGTTCAGCACCCATTCCAGCCCGAAAAACGCATGTATCGAACAGGTGACGCAGCCAGATGGATGGCAGACGGTACGATCGAGTACGTAGGACGATTGGACGATCAAGTCAAAATCAGAGGCCACCGTGTAGAAACGAAAGAAATTGAATCGGTTATCCGCCGTATAAACGGAGTAAAAGAGGCCGTTGTCCTTGCTCGCGAGACAGCGCCTGCTCAAACCGAATTATGTGCTTACCTTGTGGCAGAGCAAGACTTCAATACAGAAATGCTGCGTGCCGAATTAAAAAAACAGCTGCCTTTATATATGATGCCGGCGTTTATTCAAACACTGGACAGGCTTCCTTTGTCACCAAATGGCAAGCTGGATCGCCGGGCACTTCCAGAACCGGCATTCAATCAAGTACGGACATTTCATGCACCGAACAGCGAGATGGAACAAAAACTGGCAGATATATGGGGTGAAGTGCTCGGTGCAGAAAAAATCGGAATTGACGCTTCGTTCTTTGAGCTTGGAGGAGATTCCATTAAAGCGTTACAGGTGTCAGCACGGCTTCATCGAATCGGGAAGCAAATGTCGGTTAAAGATTTATTCAGTCATCCGACAATTAAAGAACTGGCAGCCTATATTCGTGATTCCGATACTAGTGCCAGCCAAGCTCCGGTTGAGGGAGAAGTACAATGGTCACCTGTTCAGAAATGGTTCCTTTCTCAAGATATAAAAGAGAAACACCATTTTAATCAATCTGTTATGCTGCATCGGAATGCCTCCGTCCAAGAAGACGCGCTGCGCAAAACGTTAAAAGCCATCACCATTCACCACGATGCGTTGCGAATGGTGTTCACACAGTCTGAGCAAGGCAAATGGGTTCAATATAATCGGCCGGTCAGTCATTCAGACGACGCGCTGTACAGCCTTCAGATCATCAATTTTAAAGGTTCAGAAGTCAATGCATATGAATCTCTTATGAAACACCATGTACGTGGCATTCAACAGAACATAGATTTGGAAAAAGGGCCGCTATTGCAGGCCGGACTTTTCCGTACAGATGACGGAGACTTTTTGTTCCTAACGGCTCATCACTTCATCGTTGACGGCATCTCATGGCGTGTCCTGCTGGAGGATTTGGCAACCGGATATCGTCAGGCTGTAAAGGGAGAAGGCATTGATTTGCCGCCTAAAACTAGCTCTTTCAAAGCATATACGGAAAAACTCGCCGACTATGCTGAAAGCCGTCAGCTTATGAAACAGCTAGCCTATTGGCGCGAAACTGAAGAGTATCAGGCAGAAGCACTGCCGTTTGATCAAATAAACGATCAAACGTTAAATGAGAGAAAACGGGATACAGTTTCATTCTCTCTCAATACAAAAGAGACGGAGGCGCTTTTAAAAAGCGTCAACCGCACATATAACACAGATACGCAAGATATGCTGCTGGCTTCCGTGATTCTAGCTTTGCGGGATTGGACGAAACAATCTACCGTCAAATTGTCATTAGAAAGCCACGGACGCGAGGGTGTGTTAGACGGCATAGATGTCAGCCGCACGGTTGGATGGTTTACCGCCATTTATCCGTTATTCGTCAAACTAGATTCAGACTTGACCGACAAGGATCAAGAAGAATACTTGGTTCATGTGTTAAAAACAACAAAAGATACACTGAGACGTGTACCGGACAAAGGATTCGGCTACGGTGTACTCAAGTATTTGACCCCGCCTGAGAAAACTGACGTGGATTTCAGCGGCACAACGGAAATCAGCTTCAACTATCTGGGTCAATTTGAAAACAGCCGTACAGCTGAAGCGCCTGATGAAAACACCTTCTCGTTTTCTCCACTCGGGACCGGAGAAGATATCAGCACCTCTTGGAACCGTGAGCAAACGCTTGATATCAGTGCGATGGCAGCAGAAGGAAAAATGACAGTCAACATGACGTATGAAACATCCCGTTTCCAGCATAAAACAATTGCACAGCTTTGTGAGAATTGCCATCACTACTTACTGAAGCTGATTGATCACTGTCTGAACAAAACAGAAACAGAAAAAACCATCAGTGATTTTGATGATCATGAACTGACCGAGGACGCACTCCAAGAGATCGCTGATATGCTCAGTTTTCACTAATGAAACCGTATAGAAAGGTGCAGGCCAAATGGGGAAAACCAAAAAAATCAAGAACATATATCCTCTGAGTTATATGCAGGAGGGCATGCTGTTTCATTCCTTCCTCCAAAAAGAGGAGGGAGCATATGTTGAGCAGTCGCTCTTTACGATAAAAGGAAACCTTAGCTATGAGATGTTTCAGCGCAGTATTCAAGCCATCATCGACCGCCATGATATCTTCAGAACCGTATTTCTGCCGCACGTCCCCAATTTATCGGGGCCTCGGCAGGTCGTGATGACAGAACGGAAATTCCATTTGCACAATGAGGACATTTCCAGCCTGCAAACGAATGAACAGAATGAATATATTGAACAGTTTAAAGAGATAGATAAGGAAAAAGGGTTTGATTTGCAAAAAGACATGCTGATGCGGATTTCTCTGCTCAAAAAAGCGGATAATGAGCATGTCTGTGTCTGGAGTCATCATCACATCTTAATGGACGGCTGGTGTCTCGGGATCATTCTGCAGGAATTTATGCAAATCTATCAATCTATCCATACAGGAAATCACCTTTCTATGGAGCCTGTCCGTCCCTACAGCACCTATATTTCTTGGCTGACAAAACAAGACAAAGAAACGGCAGCGGACTACTGGCGTGCTTATCTGAAAAACTACAGCACCCCCTCACCGCTGCCTCGGGTGACGGACAGAGAAGCAAAAGAAGGGTATTACCGCGAAGAATTAATTTTCACTCTACATCAAAAGCTGACGGACAAGCTGAAAGAGACCGCCAAACAAACAGGCGTCACGCTTGCCACCTTTATTCAAACGGTCTGGGGTGTCATGCTCCAGCGCTACAACCGAACGGACGATGTCGTTTTTGGCGCAGTCGTTTCAGGCAGACCATCTGAAATCCCGGGTGTTGAGTCAATGATCGGATTGTTTATCAATACGGTTCCGGTTCGTGTTCAAACAGGCAAAGAAGAAACGTTAGCAGAACTGCTCACCCGCTGTCAAAAAGATATGCTGGACGCCGAGCCGTTTACCTGCCATCCTTTATTCGATATTCAGGCAAACACTGCCTTAAAACAGGAACTGATTGACCACATTATTGTCTTTGAAAACTATCCATTACAGCAAAAAATGGCTGACTCAGCTGATCGGATTAATTCACCTCTGCAAATAGACAATGTAAACGTGTCTGAACAGTCAGGGTACAATTTTAACCTTGTCGTTGCTCCCGGTGATGAACTCGTCATCAAGTTCAGCTATAATGCGCACGTGTATAATGCTGCCTGGATGACCTGCATCCAAAGACAGCTTACACAAGCGTTACAAGCTGCTGCAGATCACCCTGACATTCCCGTTGCAGACTTTTCCTTTCTTGATCCGAAAGAAAAAGAGCAGATGTTAACACAATGTAACGACACTTCGACGGAGTATCCGAAAAACAAAACAGTGATAGATCTATTTCGCGAACAGGCAGCAAAAACACCAGATCAAACGGCTTTAGCTTACGGAAATAGGTCCATCTCGTATCGTGAACTCGATCAAAAATCGGATGCATTTGCCAGAACATTGTACGAAAACGGGCTGCGCCGAAACGGGACAGCCGGTATTTTGGGTGGTCATTCTCCTGAATTCATCATTAGTGTACTGGCTGTTTTAAAAGCAGGGGGAACTTACCTTCCTCTTGACGCGGAGCTTCCGCCTGAACGGATCAGCTATATGCTCGACGAGACAAAAGCCGCTATGCTGATTGTTCAAAAAGGACTGGAGCCAAACACAGCGTTTACAGGAACCTTCATTTCTGCAGATGTAAAGGCGCTGATTGAAGAAGATACGAAACCTTTGGAAATTGTCACTGGCCCGGATGATCTCGCGTACATCATGTATACTTCCGGTTCGACAGGCCGGCCTAAAGGCGTTATGATCACCAATCGCAATGTCGTGTCCCTTGTTTGCAACAGCAATTACACATCAGCTTCTGTAAATGACCGCTTTATCTTGACAGGATCCATCAGCTTTGACGCCGTCACCTTTGAAATGTTTGGGGCCCTTTTAAAAGGAGCAACTTTGCATATCATTGATAAATCAACAATGCTGACACCAGATCGTTTTGGCGCGTATTTGCTTGAAAACAACATCTCAGTGCTGTTTTTGACAACCGCTCTTTTTAATCAGCTGGCACAAGCTCAAGCTGACATGTTCCGCAGGCTTCATACGCTATATGTCGGAGGCGAAGCGCTGTCGCCCGAGCTTATAAATGCTGTCAGACACGCGTGTCCGAAGCTTTCGCTTTATAATATCTATGGACCAACGGAAAACACGACGTTCTCAACCTTTTTTGAGATTAAAAGAGACTATGCGACCCCAATCCCGATTGGGAAACCGATCAGCCATTGTACCGCTTTCATCTTAGATGCAAAAGGACGTCTCTTGCCAATAGGCGTTCCCGGAGAGCTATGTGTCGGCGGTGACGGGGTGGCAAAAGGCTATTTGAACAGAGATGATGTAACAGCTGCCGTTTTTTCTCCTGATCCTTTCATACCTGGAGAAAGAATATACCGTACCGGTGATTTGGCGCGATGGCTGCCAGATGGGAATCTAGAATATATCAGCCGGATTGACAGGCAGATTAAAATTCGCGGAAAACGGATTGAACCCGCTGAAATTGAAGCGCGGCTGTTAGAAATTGAAGGGGTCCGTGAAGCAGCAGTTACATTGGTGGAAACAGACGGAGAGGCGCAGTTATACACGCATTATGTTAGTGATGACAGCAGAAACGAAAAGGAAATTCGCGCTGCATTGTCACGTGTGCTTCCTGACTATATGATTCCGCAGCGCTGGGTCCGGGTTGACCGTATGCCGCTTACTGGAAACGGAAAAATCAATCGCAGCGCACTTCCTATACCAGAAACCGAGTCTGAAAATCGTCAGGATCTTACACCGCCCAGAAACTGGGTCGAACAGGAATTGATGCAAATTTGGAAAAGCGTACTCGGTGTCAAAACGATCGGAATACATGATGATTTCTTTGCTATTGGCGGACATTCACTAAAAGCGCTTCAAGTGATACACATGCTTAAACATCATCAGCATATTGATATACCGATCGATGTCTTATTCGAAAATCCGACGATCGCCCAGCTTGCGGAAAAGCTTTATTCTAATCAGCTGACAGCGGCTGGCGAACAGCATGTAATCCAACTGAACGAGCAAGGCGGAAAAAACCTGTTCTGCTTCCCGCCGATTTCAGGATTCGGGATTTATTTCAAAGACTTGGCACTACAGCTGAATCACAAAGCAGCCGTATATGGCTTTCATTTTATTGAGGAAGACAGCCGCATCGAACAATACGTCAGCCGCATCACCGACATACAGCCAGAAGGACCGTACGTTCTATTAGGCTACTCCGCGGGCGGAAACTTGGCTTTTGAGGTCGTACAGGCTATGGAGCAGAAAGGATTTGAAGTCAGTGACTTCATTATCGTAGACGCCTACAAAAAGGATCAGTCTATAACAGCAGATACCGAAAAAGACGACTCAGCCGCATACTTGCCGGAAGCAGTCAGAGAAACAGTGATGCAGAAAAAAAGGTGCTATCAGGATTATTGGGCTCAGCTAATAAATGAAGGCCGCACCAAGTCAAACATTCATTTCATTGAAGCTGGCATTCAGTCGGAAACAAGCAGACCGATGGTATTACAGAAATGGCAAGACGCCGCTGAGGAAGGCTATACCGAATACACCGGGTACGGCGCGCACAAAGACATGCTGGAAGGTGAATTTGCTGAAAAGAATGCAAGCATCATACTTGATATATTAGACAAGATTACGTCATATCAAAAAGTGCTGCCAAATAAGCATTAAACAAATACTTGCCGGACAGAAGCGTATCTCTGTCCGGTTTTCTTTTTGCAAGAGAGTCGCGCATAAGAATGGATGCAAAAAAGCGGGGAATGATAACATCATCCTTTTTCTTGGAGGCTTGTCATGGAACATCTTTCTTGGCTTACTTTTTTTATGCTGATACTGGCGAGTTACAGGCTGACACACTTAATTGTATTCGACAAAATTACTGAATTCATCCGAAAACCTTTTATGAAAAAGAAAAGAACCGTTGATGCAAACGGGCATGTGAATGAAAAAAACGTGCCGGCCTCAAACATTGGCTATATGTTAAATTGCTACTGGTGCGCCGGCGTTTGGTGTGCCATCCTGATTGGGCTGGGCTATCTTTTTTTACCTGATATCGCTGTTCCGGTGATTTTCATATTATCGATCGCAGGCGCACAGGCCATTCTTGAATCAGCTGTCGGCGTAGGCGTAAAACTCGTTGACGTGTTAAAAAGTGTCCAAATACTCATAAATGATAAAAAGTCCTAAAGCAGATAAAGATGCTTCGGGACTTTTTTACGTTCACCCGGTGATAATTCCGGTTTCTTCAATCGATTAAGCACCCTTTTACAGCCGGGGAATACCGTATTAACGAAATAGTGAAAGCGATGTAATGGGGGAGAAGAAACAGAATGAAGGGTTGCCAAAAGCCGATCGTACGTATTCTTGTCAGCTTGCTCATCGGAACGTTGATCATAACCGTTCCATATCTGGCCAAAGCACAAACGGACAGGGAACTGAGAGCCGTATGGATTGCATCCGTATTAAACCTTGATTGGCCATCAAAAAAAGGGTTATCGATTGAAGCGCAAAAACAGGAGTATCTCAGCCTGCTGGATGACGTTCAGTCAATGGGAATGAATGCCGTCATTGTTCAAATTAAGCCGACGGCCGATGCCTTTTATCCGTCTGCTTACGGGCCTTGGTCTGAATATTTGACTGGTGTTCAAGGAAAAGACCCAGGTTATGATCCGCTAGCTTTTATGATTGAAGAAGCCCATAAACGAAATCTTGAATTTCACGCTTGGGTTAATCCTTACCGCATTACGATGAACCATACAGATCTCAATAAATTGTCTGAGGATCACCCGGCAAGAAAGCATTCTGACTGGGTCGCTGCTTACGGAAAGCAGCTTTATTATAATCCCGGCATTCCTGAAGCGAGGGATTTTATCGTCGAGGGCATTGAAGAAGTCGTAAAGCATTATGATATTGATGCCGTTCATATGGATGATTATTTTTACCCTTATAAAATAGCCGGACAGGAATTCCCTGATTCAGAACAGTACGAACAATACGGGAAAGACACATTTCCCGATATTGATGACTGGCGAAGAGACAATGTAAACCAGCTTGTCAGCCAAATCAATCAAACAATCAAAGCTGAAAAACCATATGTTAAATTCGGCATCAGCCCATTCGGTGTATGGAGAAACATAGAAGACGACCCTACCGGATCAAATACCAAAGCAGGCGTCAGAAATTATGATGATCTTTATGCAGATACGAGACATTGGATCCAGCAAGGCGACATCGACTATATCGCCCCGCAAATTTACTGGAGCATCGGCTTCAACGCAGCGGCTTATGACGTGCTGGCTGATTGGTGGAGCAACGAAGTCAAAAACAGACCCGTTCATTTATACATCGGGCAGGCAGCTTATAAAATCAATAACAATTTTGACCCGCCATGGTCCGATCCTGAAGAATACGCCCGACAAATCAACCTCAACCGTCAGCTGGAGCTGGTGAAAGGAAGCATGCATTTCAGCCTCAAAGACCTCAATAATAATCCGCTCGGCATCAAAGACAGACTCATAACCGACCTGTACAGTAAGCCCGCACTGGTACCCGAAATGCCTTGGCTCGACAGCAAAGCGCCAAAAAAACCGAAACTGACCAAAGTAACCGCAGACGATAACGGAAATCTCCTGCACATACAAGACCACCCATCAAATCGAAAAACAAAGGAAACAGCCTATTATGCGATATACAGATCTGAAGGAAAACAGAAGCAAGCATTACTGGCCACCGCAAGAAAAACAAACGACAAGCAAACCTTCCTGGATGACACGGCAAAACCAAATAAAACCTATACGTATTATGTCACGTCAGCAGATCGGCTTCACAACGAAAGTAAGGCCTCGAAAAGAAAAATAAATCAATAGCCCTTAGAGACGGCTATTTACTAGCCGTCTCTTTATATTCCATTTTTCATGAATAGACAGGAAACGTATGGCCGGTGCTGAAGGACTAAGAGAAATAAATAAAAGAAATACAAATGGAGGAAAGAACGTAAATTTGGAAATGATTTTTACCGATTTCCCTGTATTGGAATCCGAGCATTTAGTATTAAAAAAGATCGAAGAGACTCACTTACAAGCTGTATTTTCAATCTATAACAATGACAAAGTATTTGAATACTGCGGCATCATTCCGAAACATCACATAAAGACAATACATAAAATGATTAACCATTTTGAGAGAGATTATCAGAAAAAAAGCAAAATTAAATGGGGGATTTTCGAGAAGTATCAAGGGACTACATTGGTTGGGATCATTGAAGCAATGGATCTTGACCAAAAAGTAAACATGATAACCATAGGATACTTTCTAGGACAAGATTATTGGCGTAAAGGCATTGCAACTGGCGCCGTCAAAATGCTGGTCACTTTTTTATTTAAAAAAGTCAACGTAAACCGAATTCAAGCAGAGGTAATGCCGGCAAAGGAGTTGTCGACTTAGAAATATATAGGAATACATCTGACTCTGCAGATTTTGATGTATGAAACGAGAAAAATGGGGGCAGCGGCTTGTTTATTGATACGTTTTTCCTTTGGAACCATGCCTTCCTCCTCCTGGCACTTTCTGAAGGGCAAGAGATTGCTTTTCAATATGGATGGTATGTGCTTACGCCATATATTTGTTCATTCCATTGCTGCTGTCATATAGAAAGTGATTCCGTTTTAATTTTCAGACTTCTTTTGTCAGGGAATGATTACTGAATTCACTTAATAGGATGTTACAAAGATGTGAAGGAGGAAACCAAGTGAATTTTGAGCTGACAAAAGAACAGCAAATGGTACGTGAAATGGTAAAGGATTTTGCAAAGAGAGAAATTGCTCCTCACGCAGAACATGTGGATCAAACGGGTGAATTCCCGATACAAACGTTTCAAAAAATGGGTGATCTCGGGCTGATGGGCATCCCCTTTCCTGAGGAATATGGAGGATCAGGCGGAGATACGATTTCCTATGCCTTAGCTGTTGAAGAAATCGGCAAAGCATGCGGCAGTACAGGATTAAGCTATGCAGCTGCAGTTTCACTCGGTGCAAGCCCTCTATACTACTTCGGGACAGAAGAACAAAAACGGGAGCATTTGATTCCTCTAGCTTCCGGCAAAGCACTCGGATCATTCGGTCTGACAGAACCAAATGCCGGCTCTGATGCAGGAGGCACGCAAACGAAAGCGGTTATAGATGGTGATGAATATGTGATTAACGGCGAAAAATGCTGGATCACAAATGCCAGCTATGCACGTACGGTGATTGTAACGGCAGTGACAGGCAAAAATGAGAGCGGACATAATATCATCTCCGCATTGAT
Source organism: Bacillus sp. LBG-1-113 (assembly GCF_020708615.1). NCBI lineage: Bacteria > Bacillati > Bacillota > Bacilli > Caryophanales > Bacillaceae > Bacillus > Bacillus sp. LBG-1-113. Next base: position 1,004,311 of record NZ_JAJFDG010000001.1, read on the forward strand.
TGTTCCGACTGATACACCCGGCCTTACCATAACGAGCCCGTACGATAAAATGGGTGTGCGCGGGTCAAATACAGCGGAAATTTTGCTAGAGGATGTCCGTGTACCCGCAAATTACCTGCTCGGCGACCCTTCAAAAGGATTTAAACAGTTTCTTCATACCCTGGATGGCGGACGCATTTCAATTGCCGCTCTTGCAGTCGGCATTGCCCAAGCGGCACTAGACGCATCCTTAGCCTATGCAAAAGAACGAAAGCAGTTCGGACAGCCGATTTCTTCCTTTCAGGCCATTCAGTTTAAACTTGCCGACATGGCGATGGAAATCGATCTGGCCCGGCAAATGGTATTAAAAGCTGCCTGGCTGAAAGATCATAAGCGCCCGTTTACGAAAGAAGCGGCTTATGCCAAGCTGTTTGCCTCTGAAATGGCAACAAGGGCATGCAACCAAGCGATTCAAATCCACGGCGGTTCCGGCTACATGAGGGAATACGCGGTTGAACGGATGCTGCGGGATGCAAAATTGATGGAAATTGGAGAGGGCACATCAGAAATTCAGCGTATCGTGATCGCCAGACAGCTTCTGAAATAAAATGTAAACGCTTTCCGATCTCGTGAAAGGAGGACCGAAACATGGCCGAACTCATCCATTGCACAATCGGCAGGCTGCTGGAACAAACGGCAGCAGCCTATCCTGATCAAGAAGCGGTTGTCTATCCCGACCGGAATCTCCGCTACACGTACGCGCAATTTAACAGGCTGTGCCGCCAAACCGCTAAAGGGCTTATGGGGATGGGGATTGGAAAGGGAGACCACGTGGCCATATGGGCTTCGAATATACCGGAATGGCTTGCTGCTCAATTCGCCACCGCAAAAATCGGGGCCGTGCTCGTTACCGTGAATACGAATTACCAAGCCCAAGAGCTTGATTACTTGCTGAGACAATCAGATGCGGATGCGCTTATCGTCATGGATTCCTATCGCGGCACTTCTTATACAGGGATCCTCAACAGCTTAATTCCTGAGCTGAAGGATGCAGAGCCAGGGCAGCTGCAATCAGAACGCTATCCGTGTTTAAAAACACTGATTTATATCGGTGAAAAACGTTTACCTGGTATGTATCATTGGGACGATACAGAGATGCTGGCACAAACAGTGACAGATGCCGAGCTGGAAGCAAGAATGAACAGCCATGAAAAAAATGACGTGATTAACATGCAATACACGTCAGGAACGACAGGATTTCCTAAAGGAGTGATGCTGACTCATTTTAATGTCATCAACAACGCCGTAAATATCGCTGAATGTATGAAATTAACCTCATCTGACCGCATGTGCATCCCGGTTCCGTTTTTCCATTGCTTTGGCTGCGTGCTTGGCGTTTTGGCATGTGTGTCCGTCGGTGCAGCCATGGTACCTGTTGTAGAATTTGAACCTGTCACAGTCCTTAAAACGGTTGAAAACGAGAAATGCACAGCGCTTCACGGCGTACCGACCATGTTTATCGCGGAGCTTCATCATCAGAATTTTGATTCTTATGATCTGTCTTCGTTGCGAACAGGCATCATGGCCGGATCATCCTGTCCAAGCGAAGTGATGAAAGCTGTCATTGAAAAAATGGGCATGACAGACATCACAATCGCTTATGGACAAACGGAAGCTTCGCCGGTGATCACACAAACAAGAGCTAATGATTCCTTCCAAAGAAGAGTGGAAACAACCGGCCGAGCCTTGCCTGAGGTCGAAGTGAAAATTGTGGAGCCCGGCACGTTTCATGAGGTTCAAAGAGGTGGACAGGGAGAGCTTTGCACCCGCGGCTATCATGTCATGAAGGGCTATTATAAAGACGAAGATGCTACCCAAAAGGCAATTAACCCAGACGGATGGCTATTTACCGGTGATCTCGCTGTTATGGATGAGGACGGATACTGCCGCGTGACCGGGAGATTAAAAGACATGCTCATCAGAGGCGGTGAAAACATTTATCCGAGAGAAATAGAAGAATTTTTATACCGCCATCCAAATATTTTAGATGTACAGGTAGTTGGTGTGCCTGACGAAAAATACGGGGAGGAGGCTGCTGCCTGGATTAAGCTGAAAGAGGGGAAAACAGCTTCACCCGAAGAGCTGAAAGCCTACTGCAAAGGGAAAATCGCCCGCCACAAAATTCCGCGCTATTTCATCTTTACAGACGAGTATCCTATGACAGCCTCAGGCAAAATTCAAAAATATAAGTTGCGTGAAAAAACGATTCAGCTGTTTCACTTACCATCAAGTTAATGAGGGGTGAATTCATTTGTTTACAAAAGTGCTGATTGCCAATCGGGGAGAAATCGCAATGAGAATCATTCGTACGTGCAGCCGCCTTGGGATCAAAACGGCAGCCGTATATTCTGAAGCAGACAGAGATGCGCTCCATACAAAGGCAGCAACAGAGGCTTATTATATCGGAAAATCGAGAGTCAGTGAGAGCTATTTAAATATTGAGAGAATCATAGAGGCAGCGAAAAAAGCAAATGCCGATGCCATCCATCCGGGATATGGATTATTGTCAGAAAACAGCCGTTTTGCGCAACGCTGCAAAGAAGAAAACATTGTGTTTATCGGCCCTTCACCAGCTGTCATTGCCAAAATGGGAAGTAAAATTGAAGCACGAAAGGCAATGGAGGAGGCAGGTGTTCCTGTAGTGCCCGGCGTTTCCGAATCCCTTGGAGACATTCAGGCAGCCTGCCTCGCCGCGAGTGAAATCGGCTACCCCGTTATGCTGAAAGCCTCAGCAGGGGGAGGCGGCATCGGAATGCAGCTCGTTCCTAACGAAGAAGCATTGATAAAGGCGTATGAAGGAAACAAAAAGCGCGCAGCAGATTTTTTCGGAGACGGATCCATGTATATAGAAAAGGTGATTGAACACGCCCGCCACATTGAAATTCAAATTCTTGCAGATCACCACGGGCATGCCGTGCATCTGTTTGAACGTGATTGCTCTGTCCAGAGACGCCACCAAAAGGTCATTGAAGAAGCCCCATCTTCATTTGTTGATGATGAGCTGAGAATGAAGATAGGAGAAACGGCAGTGATAGCAGCCAAAGCGATCGGCTATGCCAATGCGGGAACAATCGAATTTTTAGTCGATGAGAATAAAAACTTTTATTTTCTGGAAATGAACACGAGATTGCAGGTAGAGCATCCCGTGACTGAAGAAATTACAGGTTTAGACTTAGTTGAGCAGCAAATAAGGGTTGCGGAGGGACAGACTCTCAAATTCGCTCAGCAGGACATAAGCCGAAACGGGCATGCCATAGAGGTCAGAATCTATGCGGAAGATCCGAAAACCTTTTATCCGTCACCGGGAACAATCACCGCTTTTTCTCTCCCGGCACAAAAGGGAGTACGGCACGAATGTGCAGTAGCAGCAGGGAGCGCAGTCACGCCTTTTTATGATCCGATGATCGCCAAAATGATCGTCAAAGGCCAAAACAGAGAGGAAGCGATTGAGAGACTAAAGGAGGCGCTCCGTGATTATCGGATAGAAGGGATTAAAACGAATATTCCGCTTCTTTTACAGGCTGCTTCATCAGAAGCATTCAAAAAAGGAGACGTCACAACTGATTTTTTGAAAAACAACTTATAAAGGAGGCAGCTGTCATGACGATACACATTCAAATGGCAGGGAACCTGTGGAAGGTACATGTTAAAGCCGGAGACCACATCGAAAAAGGCCAGGAAGTCGCCATTTTAGAATCAATGAAAATGGAAATCCCGATTGTTGCAGAGAGAAGCGGAACAGTAAAAGAAGTCAAAAAAAATGAAGGTGATTTCGTGAATGAAGGTGATGTGCTGCTCGAACTGAACGATCCAACTCAATGATCAGGGAGGCCAGACCATGTCCTATCCTAAAAAAGTCATGTTAAGAGAAGTCGGCCCTCGGGACGGCTTGCAAAACGAACCGGTGTGGCTTGCAACAGAAGATAAAATCGCTTGGATCAACCAGCTGTCCCAAACAGGACTCTCCTATATCGAATTGACATCCTTCGTTCATCCAAAATGGATTCCCGCGCTTCGAGATGCTCTAGATGTGGCAAAAGGCATCAGCCGGGTAAAAGGCGTCACGTACGCAGCACTTGTCCCTAATCAAAAGGGACTGGAGAATGCGCTGGAAGGGGGTATTGACGAAGCTTCTGTCTTTATGTCCGCAAGCGAAACACACAACGTAAAAAACATCAACAAATCCAATGTTGACACTCTCCAAGTCCTCAAACAAGTAACCGACGACGCAAAAAAAGCAAATCTTACAGTAAGAGCCTATCTTTCCACAGTTTTCGGCTGTCCGTATGAAAAACGTGTACCGATTGAACAAGTGATTCGCCTAGCAGATTCTTTATTTGAATTCGGAATTTCTGAACTATCGCTTGGAGATACGATCGGAGCGGCAAATCCTGTACAGGTTGAAATCGTACTTGAAGCGCTTTTGAAACGGTTCCCGGCAAGCCAGCTCGCACTCCACTTTCATGATACAAGGGGAACAGCTCTCGCCAATATCCTCACCGCACTGCAAATGGGCATCACAATATTTGACGGCTCAACGGGCGGGCTTGGCGGCTGCCCATATGCTCCAGGTTCATCAGGAAATGCTGCGACAGAAGATATCGTGTACATGTTTGAGCAAATGGGAATCGAAACAAACGTAAAGCTCGCCAAGTTGCTTCCTGCAGCCAAATGGATCGAGGAGAAAATCGGGAAACATCTTCCGAGCCGAAATTTACAGGTGTATAAATCATCTTTATAAAAGAAAGGAAAAAACAATGGGAGAATCTATCCTTTTTACTGCAAAAACAGAACACATTGCTGTCATCACCCTTAACAGGCCCCATGCGGCAAATGCCCTTTCGGCAGAAATGCTTAGAGACCTGCAATCCATTGTCCAAGAAATCGAATTCAACCCGAAAATCCGCTGCGTCATCCTGACAGGCGCCGGCGAAAAAGCGTTCTGCGCTGGAGCAGATTTAAAAGAAAGAATAAAAATGAAGCAAGATCAGGTTCTCAGAAATGTATCCTTCATTCAGAGAACCGCTGCTTTACTCGAAGCCTTACCGCAGCCGGTGATAGCAGCCATAAACGGAAGTGCTTTAGGAGGCGGGCTTGAATTGGCAATGGCATGCGACATCCGGATAGCAGCCGAGAATGCTACATTAGGCCTTCCGGAAACGGCTTTAGCCATTATCCCAGGCGCAGGAGGGACACAAAGACTTCCCCGTCTGATTGGCAGAGGAAAGGCAAAAGAATTAATTTATACAGGCAGACGCATAACGGCCCATGAAGCCAAAGAGATAAACCTTGTAGAGCATGTTACGGCTTCTAGTGAGCTTATGGCCAAAGCAGAGGAACTGGCAGAAGCCATTTCAGCCAACGGACCAATTGCCGTCCGCCAGGCTAAATTCGCGATCAATAAAGGATTGGATACAAATCTGGCAACGGGATTATCAATTGAACAAAAAGCATATGAACACACGATCCCGACAAAGGACAGGACAGAGGGACTTCAAGCCTTTCAAGAAAAAAGACGTGCCGTATACACGGGAGAATAAAGAGCGGAGGGAATGCCTTATGGATTATGAAAAAGAACGAACAGAACGGGCGGAAAGAATACAAAAAGGCGGAGCGGAGAAGTATCATCGCAGCAACCAAGAAAAAGGCAAGCTCTTTGTAAGAGAGCGGCTTGCCCTCTTATTTGACGATGACATCGAGCTTGAGGACGCTTTTTTTGCAGAATGTATGTCAGACGGGCTTCCCGCCGACGGAGTCATAACCGCCATCGGTAAAATCGGCGGCCAAACCGTCTGCGCCATGGCGAATGATTCTACAGTGAAAGCAGGCTCCTGGGGAGCAAAAACAGTCGAAAAAATCATCAGAATACAAGAAACAGCAGAAAAATTAAACTGTCCGCTCATTTATTTAGTCGATTCGGCAGGCGCCAGAATCACCGACCAGATCAATGTATTCCCGGGCAGAAGAGGCGCAGGGAGAATTTTTTACAATCAGGTCAAATTGTCAGGGCGCATACCCCAAATCTGCCTTCTATTCGGCCCGTCCGCAGCTGGGGGCGCTTATATTCCTGCCTTCTGCGATATTGTCGTCATGGTAGACGGTAACGCGTCCATGTATTTAGGCTCGCCGCGGATGGCGGAAATGGTGATCGGCGAAAAGGTGTCTCTTGAAGAGATGGGAGGCGCCCGCATGCATTGTTCAGTTTCAGGATGCGGAGATATTCTCGCAGAAACTGAACAAGAAGCCATTCACTTGGCACGCTCATATTTATCTTACTTTCCGGCAAATTATAAAGTAAAAGCCCCTGTACAAGAAAAACGGCCGCCAAAGCCCTTTGACATACCGCTTTCCGACGTTATTCCGCAAAACCAAAATGCACCTTTTAATATGTTTGAGCTGATCAATCGTGTAATAGATGAAGACTCTTTCTTTGAAATCAAAGCTTTATTCGCACCAGAAATCATTACAGGTCTAGCGAGGATTCACGGACAGCCTGTCGGAATTATCGCGAATCAGCCGAAAGTAAAAGGCGGCGTCTTGTTCCACGATTCCGCTGACAAAGCCGCTAAATTTATCACATTATGTGACGCTTTTCATATTCCATTGCTGTTCTTAGCGGACATTCCCGGCTTCATGATCGGAACAAAGGTAGAACAGGCCGGAATCATCCGTCATGGAGCCAAAATGATTTCAGCGATGTCAGAAGCAACCGTTCCCAAGCTTTCTGTGATTGTAAGAAAAGCCTATGGAGCGGGATTATATGCAATGGCCGGACCGGCTTTCGAACCGGATTGCTGCATAGCGCTTCCAACCGCACAAATCGCCGTAATGGGCCCTGAAGCAGCCGTAAATGCTGTCTACGCCAAAAAAATCTCCGAGCTGCCAAAAGAGGAGAGAGCTGATTTTATCAGCAGCAAACGCGAGGAGTACAAAGAGGACATCAATATATACCGCTTGGCTTCAGAAATGATCATTGACGCGGTAATCCCAGCCAATTCATTGCGCGAAGAATTGCACAAACGGCTTAGGGCATACATGACAAAGGAAATGACATTCACCAATCGAAAACATCCGGTTTATCCAGTTTAAAAGGAAGCACCAGGAGCGTGAATAAGCGCTCTTTTTATTGTTTTTGATAATATTATTATGTAAACTAATCAGCTGTGCATAAAACCATCTGTTTTTTACAATAGTAAATAAAGGCTGCCGCACACCTATAGCGGCAATCTCCAGTATGATAAAAAGGGGCCTTTATTATGTACCATTTATATTCACATAACGACTTGGACGGAGTAGGGTGCGGGATCGTTGCGAAATTGGCTTTCGGGAAAGAAGTTGAGGTCCGTTATAACTCTGTCAACGGCTTAAATGCTCAAGTCCAATACTTCTTAGAAAAAGCAAAAGAGACCAGCAGACACGATGCCTTATTTATCACGGATCTTGCTGTCAATGAAGAAAATGAAAAAAGACTGAACGAGTATGTCCATGCTGGCGGAAAAGTGAAACTGATTGACCATCATAAAACAGCCCTCCATTTGAATGAGCATGAGTGGGGATTTGTTCAGGTGGAATACGATGACGGACGTCTTGCATCGGCTACATCTCTTTTATACGACTACCTTGTCCAAAATGATCTGATGAAGCCGACAAACGCATTAGATCAATTTACAGAGCTCATCCGCCAATACGACACTTGGGAGTGGGAGCAGTACGATCAAAAACAGGCAAAGCGGCTTAATGACCTTTTCTTTTTGCTTTCAATTGATGAATATGAACAAAAAATGATCCAGCGGCTTTCTGCCCATGACGAATTCTTCTTTGATGAATTTGAAGTAAAACTGCTTGACCTAGAAGAAGAAAAAATCGAGCGCTACCTTCGCAGGAAAAAAAGAGAAATGGTGCAAACCTTTGTTCACGAACACTGTGTAGGTATCGTTCACGCAGAATCGTACCATTCTGAACTCGGAAACAGACTCGGAAAAGACAATCCGCATCTTGATTACATTGCCATTTTAAGCATGGGATCAAAACGAGCCAGCTTGCGCACCATTCATGATTACATTGATGTTTCAGAAGTAGCAGGCCGGTACAGAGGCGGGGGGCATGCGAAGGCTTCCGGCTGTTCCATAACGGACGAAGTATACGATTTGTTTGTAGCTGAAGCATTCCGAATGGAACCGGTCCGCCCAGATGCATTCCGTAATTTCTATAATTTGAAAGGATCTGCAAACGGCTCATTATACGAAAATCGAGAACAAATGAGATTCTTCCTGTTTCCTTTGGACAACGCATGGAATATTCAAATTAACGGGGAGACACAGGACGAAACCTTTGCGGCTTTTGAGGAAGCAGAAAGGTTTATTAAAAGGAATTATGCCGCATCTCTTGTACGGGATGAAGTGTTTGTCGCATTTTTAGCGGAACATATGAAGCTTTCTAATCATCATCGAAGATAACAAAAAAGATGCATAGGGGAGAGTCATCCCTATGCATTTCCATAAGCTATCGTTTAAAAATGGCTGTGCGTTTTTTTATGACAAAATAAAGTGCAATGACCACAATCGCCAATATCATAATCGGCGTTGTATAGGTGCCCGCTATGTTCTCAACGTCATCCCACTGGCTTCCGAGCTGAATGCCTAAATAAACAAAGAGGATAGACCACGGAATGATAGCAAGCACAGTCAGTATCACAAATTTGAGAAACGGCATTTTGGCAATGCCTGCAGGAATGGATATCGCATGTCTGACAACCGGTATAAAACGTGCCGAGAAGACAACCCCCGTGCCGTACTTTTGAAACCAGCTTTCTGACATGTCAATGTGATGCTTTTTAATCAATAAGTACTTCCCGTATTTGTCCAAAAAAGGTCTGCCGCCATAGCGTCCAATCCAATAAATAAAGATCTGGGCAATGGTGCCCCCGATAACACCCGCAATGATTGCGCCGATAAATCCAATCGTGCCTTCTGATACCATATAGCCGCCATAGGCCAATACAATTTCACTCGGTATAATTTCGATCATCAAACCAATCGCAATGCCCGCATATCCCATATTCGTCAGCCATGTTAAAATTTCGCTTATCAAACTACCCACATTCTTCACAACCTGTCCTTATCTTTTTCACTATTATATGACTGATTGACGAGCAAGATGGTTACAAATTTTTTAATTGCAGCACTTCTTTTGTTTCCCGTTCAAGTGTTTCCCGCTCGAGCAATTCTTCTAGATAAGCTAAAAGCTGAGATCGCATTTCAGGACGCATTAAGCCGATTTCAGTGCTTGCTTTAAAACAGCCCAATTTATCGCCAATGTCATATCGTTTTCCTTTTAAAAGCCGCGCATGAATAGGCTGGGTGCGGCAAACCTCACGAAGTGCATCTGTTAATTGAATTTCGTTGCCTGCGCCTCTCCCAATCGACTTCAACACAGGGAAGATAGAAGGGGTCAGTACATATCGTCCCATCACGGCGATTTCCGAAGGCGCTTCTTCAGGAGAAGGCTTTTCAACTAAATCCTTCACTTCATACACATGCCCTTGAGAGCCTGATGTATTTATAATACCATATTTACTGACATCCTCAGGGAGAACTGACTGTACACCGACAACCTCTGTGCCGTAAGCATCGTATACATCCATTAATTGCCGAAGAGCCGGTTTTTCAGACACCATAATATCATCGCCTAAAAGAACGGCAAAAGACTCATCTCCGATAAAATGCTCCGCACACAGCACCGCATGACCTAATCCGAGCGGCTCTTTCTGGCGGATGTAATGAACGTTGGCCAAATCGGCAATCTGCTGCATTTCCTTAAGCGTCTCCATCTTGCCTTTTTCCCGCAGATTGAATTCCAATTCCGCCGACCGGTCAAAATGATCTTCAATCGAGCGTTTGTTTCTCCCTGTAATAATCAGTATATCTTCAATACCTGACTCTACAGCCTCTTCTACAATGTATTGGATTGCTGGTTTGTCTACGATCGGGAGCATTTCTTTCGGCTGTGCCTTTGTCGCCGGCAGAAATCTCGTTCCTAAACCCGCTGCGGGAATGACCGCTTTTCTCACTTTTGTTCTCATTCATTTTCACTCCTGATCCTGTATGTTTTTCAGCGAATCTCCAAATACCCAGATTCGGTTTCCGATAAAATTCATCATCATTCCGCCGATAGTGGCGGCGAGCTTACTCACCAAAAGCGAACAGCCGCCTCTTTGAAACAAATAAAGCAGCAAAAAGGTAATCCCCGACGCGGCAATATTAATCATGAGAAAGCGCACGATCTCTTTCCCGCCAGCCTTACGTTTTACCTGAAACGTCCAATTCCGGTTCCACACATAGCTGTTGATGATACCTGCCGAATAAGAGCAGATCTGTGCCGGCAGATAAGGGATATGACAAGCGGTGAGGAAAAAGAAGACACCAAAATCTATCAGCGTATTGCCGATGCCCACGGTGCAAAAACGCCCTAATGTTTTTATTTTTTCTTTCAACATAACGGCACCCGGTTTTGACCTCCCTTCATAAAAGATGCATATTGCTGTCATATTTGGTGATATGGATTACTTTAGCGGAGAGTGTTGAATAAACAATTACTAAAATATGAACAAAACATGAAAAAGTAATGAGGCCTTGCAGATCCATTAAGTTAATAGTTTGATCGTTTAGGTTGACGAATTTTACGAGCAACACTAATATTCTGCACAATTATTAACCTTTAATTTTTAGTTAACATTCATTTTCAAGGTAAGAAAGGAGGGGAATATGATGCAGGAAGAAACATATTACAGCGTCAGAATGAGAGCTTCCCAGGGCGCCCCCATGAACAGGCGGAAAACGGGTCATCACTTACAGCAGATTACAGGAAGGGGTGAATGGCTTATTACATAAAGGCTTCTCACACTCAAGAAGGACAGCGACAAAGTAAAAGGTCAGGCCGTAGTCATGGACGGCGGATATACCGCTCAATAGTTCTTATCCTCTTGAAAAAACAGCCGCTCTGAACGGCTGTTTTTTGTGCCTGTAAACCTTGAAGGCACAGTCTAAGGAAGAAGAGTTGGTACAACCTTCCATCACGGCTCTGATCATCTCTCTTTAAGACTGATTTTTCGGTGTAAGCCCCATCTTATATATTTAGTGAATAAATGTATCCAGTTTCTTTGTAAAACCGAACAATAATTCCTCCGAAAGTATTCTATACACATTTATTATAATCATGCTAGGATGTTATATAAAGGATAATTTGTATAATATTGTATCACTGTTCATTGTGATCGGAAGGAGCTGATGTAACTTGCATGAATTCAGACAGCAGCAGTGTTGTCCGGACATCGGCAAGCTGTGAAACGTGTCATCAGGATGACGAAGGAAAAGGGAGCTAAATATACTTATTTGAATGTCAGTGCGCCTTTTCACAGTTCGACGATATGATCAGCATCCGAACAATTCCAGACTGTATTACACCAGTATTCCTTCCGGGATGCCGCATGGCCGATCATTTCCGCTGTTCAAATACTGGAGGCTGATAGGGAATCAAGGCTAGGAAATCAACGGTTTACTCTAGAAATTATCTATTTTTTGCGTTCTGGACCTGTGTCCTCAATTTTTAAAAGAACCCCCTTCATTTTAAGGAAAAAGGAGGATGTTTAGTTATGGGTAAAAAGTGTAGCGTATGTTTATGGGTTCTTGCTTTATTATTGAGTTGCTTATTTGGGGAGTCTGCGTATGCTGCCAGTACTACAATTGCAAAACATATAGGAAATTCAAACCCGCTTATCGACCATCATTTGGGAGCAGATCCGGTTGCGCTGACCTATAACGGAAGAGTCTACATCTATATGTCAAGCGATGACTATGAATATAATAGCGACGGAACGATTAAGGATAATTCATTCGCCAATTTGAATAGAGTATTCGTCATCTCTTCAGCGGATATGGTGAACTGGACAGACCACGGAGCCATTCCGGTAGCAGGTGCCAACGGGGCTAATGGCGGCCGGGGGATTGCGAAATGGGCAGGTGCATCCTGGGCCCCGTCAATCTCAGTTAAAAAGATAAATGGCAAGGATAAATTCTTCCTTTATTTCGCTAACAGCGGCGGAGGTATCGGGGTTCTCACCGCAGACAGCCCGATTGGTCCATGGACCGACCCAATCGGAAAAGCGCTCGTAACGCCAAGTACGCCAGGAATGTCTGGTGTTGTATGGCTTTTTGATCCGGCAGTATTTGTAGATGATGACGGCACCGGTTACCTGTATGCCGGGGGAGGCGTTCCTGGCGGTTCAAATCCAACGCAGGGACAATGGGCCAATCCTAAAACAGCAAGAGTCATGAAATTGGGCCCTGATATGACCAGTGTTGTTGGAAGTGCAGCTACAATTGATGCGCCTTTTATGTTTGAAGACTCGGGAATGCATAAGCATAACGGAAAATATTACTATTCCTATTGCATCAATTTCGGGGGCACGCACCCGGCCGATAAACCCCCAGGTGAGATTGGCTACATGACCAGTTCAAGTCCCATGGGTCCCTTTACATATAGAGGGCACTTCCTGAAAAATCCGGGTGCATTTTTCGGAGGTGGCGGAAACAACCACCATGCTGTTTTCAATTTTAAAAACGAGTGGTATGTGGTGTACCATACTCAAACTGTCAGTTCCGCTCTGTTCGGGGCCGGCAAAGGATACCGTTCTCCCCATATTAATAAGCTGGTGCACAATGCAGATGGATCCATTCAAGAGGTTGCGGCAAATTATGCAGGCGTAACACAGCTTTCCAATTTGAATCCATATAACCGGGTAGAAGCTGAAACGTTTGCCTGGAATGGACACATTTTGACAGAGAAATCCTCAGCACCCGGCGGGCCGGTAAATAATCAACATGTAACAAGTATTCATAACGGAGACTGGATTGCTGTAGGAAATGCAGACTTCGGGGCGGGCGGTGCCAGGACGTTTAAAGCAAATGTAGCATCCACTATAGGCGGGAAAATAGAAGTGCGCCTCGACAGTGCAAGCGGTAAGCTTGTAGGAACCCTGAATGTACCTTCCACAGGTGGAGCGCAAACCTGGAGAGAAATAGAAACTGCGGTAAGCGGTGTAACCGGTGTGCACAAAGTATTCTTTGTATTTACCGGAACAGGTACAGGAAACTTGTTTAATTTTGATTACTGGCAGTTTACGCAACGATAGCACCTGTAATGGCACCGCTTAAGAAACGAGAAGGGTGCAGAACTGACCAACGCCGGAGCAGCCCTCCATTGATCGGATAAGTCAACTCTAATGCGCGTGCGACTTGGGCGAAAAAAGGGTTCAGGTAATTATAACGGGTTAAGTAATGAAAAGTTTGTTATACCGCATAAAGCAAAGGGCTGTTTCAAAAGAGATAAAAATCTTTTGTTTGCAATATAAAAAGAGACAGAAAAAGACATATGAAGGAGAGGAAAAAATGATGTCATGCGTAAAAAAACCAATTTGTTTATTGTTGGTATGTTTCACTATGCTGTCAGTCATGTTAGCCGGGCCAGGTGCTACTGAAGTTTTGGCAGCAAGTGATGTAACAATTAATTTATCTGCAGAAAAACAAGTGATTCGCGGTTTTGGAGGAATGAACCACCCGGCTTGGATCGGAGATTTGACAGCTGCTCAAAGAGAAACCGCTTTTGGTAATGGACAGAATCAGTTAGGCTTTTCAATTTTAAGAATTCATATAGATGAAAATAGAAATAATTGGTACAGAGAGGTGGAGACTGCAAAGAGTGCAATCAAACATGGAGCAATCGTTTTTGCTTCTCCCTGGAATCCTCCAAGCAATATGGTTGAAACCTTCAATCATAATGGTGACGCATCAGCTAAACGGCTAAGATACGATAAATACGCCGCATACGCGCAGCATCTTAACGATTTTGTTACCTACATGAAGAATAATGGCGTGAATCTTTATGCGATTTCTGTTCAAAACGAGCCTGATTATGCACACGAATGGACGTGGTGGACGCCACAAGAAATACTTCGTTTCATGAGAGAAAATGCCGGTTCCATTAATGCACGTGTCATTGCACCAGAATCATTTCAATATCTGAAAAATATATCGGACCCCATTTTGAACGATCCACAGGCGCTTAGGAACATGGATATTCTCGGAACTCACCTGTACGGTACTCAGGTCAGTCAGTTTCCTTATCCGCTTTTCAAACAAAAAGGAGCAGGGAAAGAGCTATGGATGACGGAAGTATACTATCCAAACAGTGACAACAATTCAGCGGATCGCTGGCCCGAGGCATTAGGCGTTTCAGAGCATATTCACCATTCAATGGTGGAGGGAGATTTTCAAACTTATGTTTGGTGGTACATCCGCAGATCTTACGGTCCTATGAAAGAGGACGGTACGATCAGCAAACGCGGTTACAATATGGCTCATTTCTCGAAGTTTGTGCGTCCCGGCTATATAAGGGTAGATGCAACGAAAAATCCTAATGCGAACGTTTACGTGTCAGCCTATAAAGGTGACAACAAGGTCGTTATCGTTGCCATTAACAAAAGCAACACAGGGGTCAACCAAAACTTTGTGTTGCAGAATGGATCTGCTTCTCAGGTATCTAGATGGATCACGAGCGGAAGCAGCAATCTTCAACCTGGAACGAATCTCAATGTAACGGACAATCATTTTTGGGCCCATCTTCCAGCTCAAAGCGTGACAACATTTGTTGTACAGCGTTAAAGACATCTGATTGTTCAAATAGATCATAGCAATAAGCCAATTTTCTCACACGAAAAAGAAAATTGGCTTATTTTCTGTGGTAGAAGAGAAGTGTTGATTTTTTAACAATGCACGGACATTGGGTATAACAGCTACACAACAAAGTATTAATAATAGATGACGAAAAAGAAATTTTGGAACTGATCAAAACAGTATTAAGAAGAGAAGGTATTGAGCGTGTGATCACAGCTTCTACTGCCCGTGATGGATTGGCTCAATTTCATCAAGAAAATCCAGATTTGGTTTTACTGGATATCATGCTGCCAGACGGTGAAGGCTATGATATCTGCAAGCAAATAAGAGCATTCGCCACTTTTATTAATGAAGGGGGAACAAGAAAGTGAAAACTTATGACGCATTTCCAGAACCAATTGGCGGCTATACTGTCGGTCGAACCCAGATGGATGTTGAGTACACGGCATCAGATCACTCAAAAAGAGAACTGACGGCGTTTGTGTATTATCCATCTGACAGCAGCGAAGGGAAGACTACATCAACGTACATGTTTTCTGAAGTCTATGAGATGCTTAATGATCAGCCACTTGTCACTGAGTATCTTAAAAAGAAGGATTTTTTCTCTATCGATATCAAGACCCAGTGTTACGACGACCTTGCTCTCTCCGGGAAGGAAAAGCGCTATCCGGTGTTATTCTATGTTTGCGGCGGGGGCGGTTCTCCAGAATGGGGTACAGTGATCTGTACAGACTTGGCAAGCATGGGATATATTGTGGTAAGCATCGGCCATCAGAATAGCACGATGTATAAACGTAAAGATGGGCGCTTGTTTAATGTATCAAAGGATTTTTCGGATGTCATTATGGCGTTTTCTGAAGATCCGGAGATGCTGGCGTTGGCTGGTAAGATGGAGATGCGGCCTGACGATGAAACTGCCATTGAGATGTGCCATAACGTGCTTACACTGCCGATACTTGCCAAGTTAACAGAGTATAGTGAATTCCAGACAGAAGATGTAAGGTATGTAGCCGATTATCTTTACAAACTGGACTCTGGAGAGCTGAATTCCAGCTTTAAGGGCAGATTGTTGCTTGACATCGGCATGGGCATAGTCGGACATTCTTATGGAGGGCCTACGACGGCGATTGTTTGCCGGGACGACGACCGGTTCGCCTGCGGGATTGGCTTGGATAGCGGTGCGTTCGGCCTTCTCGACAGCGACCTTAAGAAACCCTTTTTGCTACTGTTTTGTGAACCTAACTATAACATGAATGCGATAATTGGCGCTAACAATAGCATGGAAACCTATTATTTCTCTGTTGATCGTGTTGCGCATTTAGATTACTGCGACATCGTGTTTACCAGTGTGAATGAGGAACTCAGAGGCAAACGGGATGCTATGGAGATGCGAAATCTTGTTACAGACTATACGAAGAACTTTTTTGATCATTACTTACTGCAGAAGGCTGCAAGTGTGGAAAGTCTGGCATACGATGGAGTGAACTTGATCAAGAAGACCAGCAACAAGTGACATAACCGAGAGGTTGCTGATAAACGTATATCAAAGAGCTAGCCATACAGACACAAAGCCGATAACTCTATTACGCGGTTATCGGCTCTCTCATATTTCAGGCAAAGAACAAAGAAATCCAAATATGAATTTCATTTTGTTGCTGGAAGGGGCTCATGTCATTTTATCGACATAAGTCTTTTTTTGTCGGAAAGAAACAGCATTCAATTGCATAATCAAACTTTTGATTGTATAATCCAATTAAAAGTTTGATTATGGAGGAAAAGCTATTATGAGTAAAAGTAGCTCGTTTAAACTTATTAGTTCTACTTCTAGCCGACCTCAAAATTCAGAGAATAAAAATATAATAGACTATTCAGAGGTAATAGGAGACCATAAAAGAATTATTGAACATTACTTAATTTCAAAGAAGCTCAGAAACCACTCTCCAACAACGATTAAAGGTTCGTTAAGTGTACTTAGAAGGTTCTTTGATATAGTCGGAAAACCTTGCTGGGAAATAACAATTACGGATGTAAATGACTATCATAGTGGCTTAATTGATGCTGGTCTTTCTCACTCTACAAGAAGAGGTTATCTTAATAACATTACTAATTTCTACAACTTCTTTATCGATCATCCAGAGATTCCACAAAATTCTCTTGAACTACAAGCTGGAAAACCACTTGAAAGAGCTGACATTAAGTATAATGTTAAACTCATACATCCTGTAGACAAGTGGTTTGTTCAAAAACATGTAACCGATGATATAGCAGTGAAAACTTCAATTCCCTCCAAAGATAACATGCGTAATTTTTTTAAAACTTTACGAAATAGTGCATCCAATTCTGTCAAACCTCTTGTTATTAATAGAGATTATGCAATGTTTCGATTGATGTACCACACTGGACTTCGATTAAGCGAACTAATGATGCTTGATATTAAAGACATTAGTTTTGAAAGAGGAACTATACATGTTCGCTACGGAAAGGGCTCTAACGGTTCTGGCAAAAGAGAGAGGTGGGTACCGGGTTCTTTATATAGTCTTGAAAGTGTTCTTTCGATTTATTTAAAACAAGTAAGACCCCATTTCTTAAATGCAGAAAAAGAGAAAGCTCTCTTTTTATCCGAACATGGAAAACGCATTAGTACGACTACCATCAAAAATAGACTTATTGAAGCTCTACAAAAATGTGAACAAGAAAAAGTATTTATCCCTCACTTTACTTGTCATGATTTTAGAAGAGCATTTGCAACACATTTTTACGAGGAAAATCCGACTAAGATAGAAGCCATTAGGCACATACTTGGACACTCGCTTCTAGGAACTACACAACGTTATTTAAAACCAAGCAAAGAATTTCTGAAAGAACAGCTTGATGAAGTTACTAATGGGAATTTCAATAAAATAATAGGAGATATCAACAATGATTAAATGGCACCTAAGACAAGTCATGGCAGAGAAAGGTATATGGACAGGTCAAGAGCTTTTGAATGCTCTAGAAAAAAAAGCAGGAATAATAATTTCACATACTGCAGCCATGCAGTTAATAAAGCAAAAACCTAAAGCTATACGCTTTCAAACGCTAGATGCTTTATGCGAAGCATTAGACTGTAATCCTTGGGATTTAATTGAATACAAACCAAATCAACAAAGCAAACAAGATGAACAAGTTGCAGGAGGAAGTTCTGGTGCTATCAGACCTTATGCTAGAAAGTCAAAAACAGATGAAACATCCAAAAATAATCTATATCCAGAAGAGGATTTTTAGGAGGAGAAATGGATGAGTAAGTGCTTAAATTGCATTATTTGTGGAAAAAGTTTAAAACGCTATGGTAGACTTTGCAGAACCTGCGAAACAGACAAACTAATGATAAAGAAATACAGCCTTTTCAAAGAAAGGTTCGCAGCCTCTACAAATCCACAACATTCTTTCCTGTATAAGTTCATGTTATACCTAGATTCAGTTTATGGTTACCAAAAGCGTGAAATAGCGACTAGAATACAATCGATTCTAAGTTGTTTGAAAGATGAAGAAAATCCGCTAAAACTAAAAAATACCTGGAAATTAAGCTACCTCGTGGAACTTGATATTTATAGACAGCCTTTATCCGCAGCCAAGAGAACAGCAATATACCACCTTATAGAATTCTTAAAAGAAGAGTTTCAATTAAAAGACGAGTGGAACGAGACTCTAATTTTAAAAACAGTTGAAGAAATCCCTGCAAAATTTAAAAACATCACACGCGATTACTTATACTTCTTAAAAGAGAAAAGGAAATTAAAATATTGGACAAGATATCAAATATGTTTTAACTTAAAGTATTTTTTTGTATTTATTCATGAAATAGATGTTTCAAGCCTTATCCAAATTCAACGAACCCATACTATTGAATATTTAACTTACCTCAAACAGAAAAATTCGCAAAAAACCGTTTATACACGCTCCCGAGAATTAGATTCTTTTTTTAAGTGGGCATACGACAATAAAAAAGTATTCTTCAACCCTATGAATAACTTAAATATAAATTACTTCCACCAGACATCTGAGGCATTAACGACTGAAGATCAAAAGAAATTGATTTCACAGTGGTTACATCCTGATTGCGACCCCTTAGAAGCTTCTATTGGTTTATTAGCATTAGTTTATGCATGTTCACCTTTAGAAATCTCCAGAATAAAATTAGAAGATTTAAGTTCAAACCAAATTAATTTTTCCAATCGTTCTATTCAAATTGAAATTCCTGTTAAAATCACTACAGTTCTAAACCGATACTTAGAATGGAGAGAATACTCTATTAAAGGGGCCAACTGTGATTATCTATTTGTAACAAGGCGCTCATACAAATTAAATAAACCCGTTAGCTCTGCATTTATTTTAAGCAAACTTCATTCCTATAACATCAGCACTAGAGCACTTAGAGCAACTAGATTAATTAATATCGCTCAAACAGGAAATGTCAAAATTCTTGAAGGGTTAGGGCTATCTTATGAAGGAACAAGACCTTACCTAAAATTTGCATCACACAAAATAATGATAAATGACGAGATCAATAATTGATTAAATATATTTAATTGGAGGATAATCATGTATATATCTAAAGTTCACATTGAAAATTTCAGGAATTTCAGCGATTTTACAGTCGATTTAAACAAAGGTCTTTCCATAATAATAGGGGAGAATAATGTTGGAAAATCAAATTTTTTAGAGTGCATAAATCTGATTTTTAATCGGAATTACTCATTATCAAAAAGGATACTTCAGCAAGAGGATTTTTGGAGTGGCTTAATTATTGAGAAGAGATGGCCAGAAATAAAAATAGAAGTTATCTTACAAGGAATTGAGTCAGAAAACGAACTTAGTGTAACAAGTAAATGGTTAACAAGGAACCCAGGTGAAGCAAAACTCACTTATAAATATAGACCAAAAGCAAATATCTCAGAAAATCCACCTCAACAAGCTAAATCGGTTAATCAACTTAGACTCCCCTTGGAAGAATACGAATGGGTTATTTACGGTGGTGAGATAGAAACTGCAGATGCTTTTGATTTTAATATGCTATCTAAATTTGGAATTGAATATGTTGGGGCTCTTAGAGATGCCACATTGGAATTAAAAAAATCTTCCGGTCAGTTACAACAAATATTGAAGAAATCTGACATCTCCGAAAAAGAAGCATCGCAAATCTCTAAAAAATTAGAAGATCTCAATGAAGTAATTATTAAGGGCAAAGGAATTCAAAAAATACAAAAAAGTATCAATAATTACCTAGAAAGATTGACCGGCACTACTAGACAAGAAATTAAAATATTGATGGGGGAAAATGATTATAATTCACTACTTAAAGACTTAAAAGTACTAATAGGATCAATTGGAGAAAATCCACACTCGGTTAATATTAATGGATTAGGCTATAATAATTTGTTATACATAAGTTTACTTCTAACTAAATTCTCTAATATAAAAGAATTAAACAAAAGTTACGACTATCAATTTCCTATATTAATTGTAGAAGAACCAGAAGCTCATCTCCATACACATTTACAAAAATTTTTATCTAAGTATTTTTTTGAACAAGAGGTTGTTGGTCAGGTATTTATGACCACACACTCTACCCATGTAAGTTCACATGCGGACTTAGACAGTTTAGTCGTATTTTATAAATCTTCTGGACGTAATTTATCCAAGCGTGTAGGTACACTATTTGATACAAATATCAAAAAGGAAAAAGAATACAAACTGCACTTGAAACGTTGGTTAGATGCTACTAAATCTGATATTTTCTTCGGTAAAAAGGTTTTATTAGTCGAAGGAATTGCAGAAAGATTGTTAATACCAAAGTTTTTCTCTATGATTTATAGTGAAAAGGCTGATAATTTAGAGTGGGAGAATACACTAGAGAGTGAAGGTATCTCTGTTATATCTGTAGACGGCGTGACCTTTCGTCCTTTTTTGCAATTATTTAATACTAACGGTCTTAATATGAAATGCGCTGTCTTAACAGATAGTGATCCTGAGGCAGTCCCATTAACAAATGATAAAGGCGAGGAAGTTAAGGATAAGGACGGAAAAACGATTAAAATAAGTGTTTATCCTTCAAGTGAAAAAGAAAGAACATTATGTTCTAGAACGGAAAAATTAAAAGAGGACTTTACGGAAAACAAAAATGTATATATTTCTTACAACCTTAAAACATTTGAGTATGATTTAATTTTGGAAGATAATAAACAATTTTTTCTTGATTTGATTGAACAATATCAAATAGGGACAAGTGAAGAACGTGCTCAAATAACAAATTTAAACCTTAAAGAATTTGCTAAAGTTGCTTATGATATTATCTCCAAAGAGAAGGGGCAATTTGCTCAGTATATTCTTGATGAATTAAATAATGGAAAACACTTAAATATCCCTTCTTATATTGAGAGTGCATTTGAATTTCTCATGAAGGAGGACGAAACTGATGATAATTGATAACGATACCTACAGAAAAAAAATTGCACAAAGCGCTTTAGATACCTCCATAATTGTGCAAGCAGGACCCGGAAGTGGAAAAACAACGTTACTGGTCGAAAGATTAAAATATATAATTGAAAATCGTAGACACTCTCATAGTGGTATCGCATGCATCACTTATACAAATGTAGCAAAAGATGAGATTATCACAAGGCTACAAAAAGAAAATTATATACAACCAAAAGAGTTATTTATTGGCACCATACATTCTTTTTTGCATGAAAACTTAATAAAGCCCTACTCTCACTTAATCAATCGAACTAACCAACCTTTTAGAGTAACTACTAATGGTTTCGCAAGAGGCTTAAAAAACGAAATAGCGAGTATTTTAAATAGATCTCCATTTAAATTATCAGAAGGTGATTTCCGAAATTTTGAGAGTCTAGGTTATGATGAAAATGGAAAGCCGTGCTGCTATAGAAGTAGAGTATCTGCTCAAAATGCTTCGAAATGGAAAAGTATTTTGCATGAGAAAGGGTTAATTGACCAACAAGATGTCATTTATCTATCTTACAAAATTTTAAATGAATTTGAGCATATAAAGAAAGCGTTTAGCTCTCGCTTCCCAAATATGTTAATCGATGAATATCAAGATGTTACTTATTTTCAAGAGAAAATATTTGAATCATTAGAATCCACTTCATTTTTTTGTGTAGGTGATTATAATCAATCGATTTTTAGTTTTACTGGGGCAGAACCCAAAATATTCAATTCGAATAAGAACAATAAAAAATTCAAGAAATACGACTTATTAAATAATTTCCGCAGTACACGCAATATAGTTGAGTTTTCAAATTTAAAATCAGATCTTATTCAAAATGTTTTTAACACCTATACTTCAACAGATAAGGCAGTTGTCTTTTTTAAAGACATTAAGGATTTTGACGGAGCAATTCGTATGTTTCAACAGGAAAGGCTGAAAATTACAACTAATCAACAGTACAAGCCTTATTTAATACTTACTAGATATAACAAAAATTTAAAGGAAATTAAACAGATAGTCCAAGACAAAAATAATATAGAAGGGAATTCATTTTTAGAAAAATTAAAGAAAAATCATTATAGACGCTACTTAATCCTTAAGAATTTGTTGATAGCCATAGCTTATAAAAAAAGACATGACTTAAATAAAGCTATGGATCATATTTCGGAAAGTTTAAGCTACCTTATGTTTAATTCACATCCAGCATATGTAAGCTTATCTGAAATTAAGTATGATGCTTTTATGTGGAAAAAATTAAATGTTTTTGTTTTGCATTTTTTAACTAATCCTGAGATAGAGAATTTAAATCCTAATAATTTATTTGAAACTCTAAAAACATTTTTAGTCAACCAATCTATTGAAGTATTTAAATTGAGAATAGGAAGAAAGTTAAAAATGTTAGATTATGACTGGAATGGCCAGAAAAGAACGGTCTCAAAAATAAAAATTAGCGATTTAATAAATGATATTGTGAATGAACATGAACTTTCAAAGCATCAAGAAAACA
Organism: Bacillus sp. LBG-1-113; assembly: GCF_020708615.1. Lineage (NCBI taxonomy): Bacteria > Bacillati > Bacillota > Bacilli > Caryophanales > Bacillaceae > Bacillus > Bacillus sp. LBG-1-113. The sequence continues at coordinate 1,027,076 of NZ_JAJFDG010000001.1, forward strand.
TTTATAGTATTCACTCAGCAAAAGGTATGGAAGCTGAATGTGTATTGGTAATAGCCGAAACAACAAAACAAATAAAAGAATGGCTGAACCATAATAATACGTCTGAAGAAGCAAGAGTAGGCTATGTAGCATTCACTCGAGCAAGAAAGCTACTATGTATATGGTCTCCAAACTTAAAAGAAACTGAATTTGAAAGATTTGATAATGTTCAGTTTATATAATAGGTTTAAGGTTTAGAGCTTTTTCTAAACCTTAAACAGCAAAACAGCCCAAGTAATAGTGATTTTCAATACAACCAAAACTTAAACTTGGGCTTTTTTAGTTTACATAATATATATTCTAGGAAGTAATCAATTTTAAAGAAATTACGTCTCAATAACAAAGTATACTTAAGTCAGTGAGACGGAATAAAAAAATGTTCTGAGCTTCAGCAAGTCTTATTAAGAAACTTTAAAATGGCGATGTCAACCCATAATAAACGGCTTCCAGCTCTTCTAATGTCATATCACCGTATGCGCATTTGATCACCGAATCAGCAAACTCATCATAATCGTAATCACTGGTAAAACCTTGCTGCAGAAGTTTTTCATAGGCTTCAATCTGTTCTTTTTGGTTTTGGATATCTTTTTCCTTATTTGGATAGTCCGGTCCGTTAACCAGGTCGTTGTTTTGTTTGAATAGCAACATATACTGTTTCAATGTTTCGTCCACAGCTTACACCTCCTTGTTCTGCTGCTTATTAGATAATGAAAACGGACACCAATTGTGATGTCCGTCAATACAGTAACTATTTGGGTTCAGTTCCCCAAATTAGTTTTCCGTTATTATATAATGTGATTTTTTTTGTATCTTTAAACGTATTTGACTGAGAAAAAGAATAATCCCCGGTTTGTGAATAATTGCCCCAATCCTCATTGTGAAGACGAATTTGGATTTCTCCAGTGCTTGCTCCCGGTGACAGTGTCCCGTTTTTAAACCTAAGTTCCAGATAGGCATCTGCACCTTTTACAGGTTTTTGTAATGTCACAAACTTGTGCGTCACATTGCTGCATCCGATCTTCGCGTAGTCACAGTCGAAGTTTTGGCCTTTGTTTTTCGTGTTATACCAGTAGCGGACAGTTACATTTTTTAAATTAACGGTGGTCTTGCTGTTGTTTTTCACATGGATCTGAGGACGGATTTGGTTGCTGTCACACTCCCATCCCCTGTTCTGTATTGCAGAGAGAGGCTGTTTTCCTGTACGGGTTTATCTTGCTTTGGTGTCTCAGATCTGTCTTCAGCCGAATGTTGGGAGCCACGGATCTTTTCCCTTACAAATGTCCCTGAAGCGGATAAATCTGATGACGGCCAGCCGCCTGTTTTAGATGCCCCCGGCTTTAAAGCTGAGGAAGATTCCTGCTTATCAGAAAGGTTCCAGTTTACCCAGCTGATTTTCTTGCTGTCGAGATAATTCAGCCATTCCCTCGACTGGTCAAGGAAGACCCCGCCATTTCCGGAAGCGTCACTCGTCCCCCATTCCGTTACAAAAATCGGCGCTCCTTTGCTGAGCGCATAATCGGCTTTATCCCTTAAATACTGGCCGTGTGTACCGGCATAAAAATGAAGCGCGTACATGACGTTTGCATCCTTAAGCTGATCATCCGCAGCATCATTGACATCCTGACTCCAAGTGCCAGTCCCGGTAATAATGATGTTATCCGGGTCATTTTTACGGATAACGGAAATCACTTCCTCCGCATACGGTTTGATATCGCGCTTCCAATTTACATCACCGTTCGGTTCATTAGCAATTTCATAAATAACGTTTGGTGTGCTTCCGTAAAGGCTGGACATTTCCTTAAAGAATTCCTTCGCCTTCTCTTTATTTTGATTTGGATTGCCGTCATTTAAAATATGCCAGTCAATGATGACATATATCCCGAGCTCTTTTGCCGCTTCAACAGCTTCTTTAACTTTATTTTTCACAGACGGATTCTCTATATAACCGCCTTCAGCCGTGTACATTGCCGCTCGGAAGACGGTAATTCCCCAATCGTCTCTTAGCCATTTTAAAGAGTCTTTATTGACATAATCGCCGAACCACTGCAAACCGTGTGAGCTGATCCCCTTCAGCTGCACCGATTTTCCGTTTTGATTGACTAGCTGAGTACCTTTAATGCTAAGCTGGCCATTAAGGGCTACAGGCGTTTTCGCCCCTGCTGCAGATGCTTCTGGTGCCGCGACACCGCTAATTGTTAATACTGTCATTACTAAACATGCGATAAAGATAGAGACTGAACGTTTCATATAGCATTCTCTCCTCCTCCAAATAATCATGTAAAACGTATGCCTATTAGCTGCCGCACTCCCTCCCTTTCGTTTTTTAAACACGGACTCATTGTAAAAATCTTTCTTATGTTTGTCTATCAACCTAATTTCTTGTTTTTAGGCGGCTTAAAAGCCTGTCTATTGACTCTTTTTGTGTTGTTTTGTATACAGCTGATACATGTGTATCAGGGATAAAAGTGTTTGATCAGGACTTTGCACGTTATTTTTTAATGAAATCAAAAGATTCCGCTTTTTTTCGGCAAATAAAAAGCTGCATTCAAATCATTGAATGCAGCCGTTCTTTATCATTTATGCTTCTTGTTTCTCTTCTTCCCAAGTTTCAGCGTGTTTCAGCCCTGGGATATTTTTAGCTTTAAACACAGGATCAAGTCCTTGTTTGCGCTGTTTCGCGTAATCTTTATAGACTTTGTATGCTACGTTTGACAGCAGCGTGATTACAACTAAGTTAATCAGCGCCATAATCCCCATAAAGAGATCTGCCATGTCCCAAACAATTTGGAAACCGGCTACACATCCAAAGACAACCATAGCAATAACCGCAATACGGTAAATGTTCAGCCATGTTTTACTTGTTTTAATGAATTCAATGTTTGTCTCGCCATAATAGTAGTTTCCGACAACTGAGCTGAAAGCGAATAAAAACATTGCGACGGCTATAAAACTAGGTGCCCATCCTCCAATATGGTGGTTCAGAGCAGCCTGTGTGACTTGGATGCCGTCACCTTTTGGTGTTAGACTGTACAGCAAAATAATAAACGCTGTGGACGTACATACGATAAATGTATCGAAAAACACGCCTAATGTCTGGATAAAGCCTTGCTTTGCCGGATGCGAAACATGAGCTGTCGCAGCAGCGTTTGGCGCGCTACCCATTCCTGCTTCGTTAGAGAAAAGTCCGCGCTGTGCACCGATGACGATGATCGCTCCTATTCCTCCGCCGACAACCTGTTCAAATCCCAAAGCATTTTTGACAATTGTCGCAATAACGCTTGGGAATGCAGAAATATTGGTGAATACAACATATAGAGCTATGAGAATATAAAGACCAGCCATAACCGGAACAATCAATTGTGTCACTGCAACTACACGTTTTAAACCCCCGAAAATAATAAAAGCCGTTAAAGCAGCAAGAACAATAGCTACAACTATCTTGTTCACATGAAATGCGCCATCTAACGCTCCTGCAATTGTATTGGATTGAACAGCGTTAAAGATTAAACCGAATGATACGGTAATTAAGACAGCGAATACGATGCCGAGCCATCTGACTCCAAGACCTTTTTGAATATAGTAGGCCGGTCCACCGCGGAAATCGTTTCCGTCCTTCACTTTATAAAGCTGTGCCAACGTACTCTCAACAAAGCTTGAAGCCATACCTACAGCAGCTACAACCCACATCCAAAATACAGCGCCCGGTCCGCCTGTCGCAATTGCTAAGGCAACACCAGTCAAATTTCCTGTACCGACTCGGGATGCGGCAGAAATAAAGAATGCCTGCATAGAAGAAACACCTTTATTTCCATCAGGTTTCTCTCCTACTATTCTGAACATTTCAATAAAATAACGAAATTGGATAAAACCAAAACGAAGTGTAAAAAATAATCCAAGTCCTATTAAAATATAAAATAAATATTTCCAGATAAAATCACTTGGAATATTAATCAAACTGTTGAAAAAAGACTCCATATTTACCTCCCGTTTTCATCAATTCATAAAAAATTTAAATTTGATGTTAGATTTTTTAACATATCGAGTCTTATTATATCACATTATGTCGAATTAGGAAGTTTTTTCGGGAAGAATATTGTTCTAGATTGAAGTTACTCCTTCGGTCTCCCTCTCTATTATTTTTCTATGAATAAAAAATTTCTTAAAATAAGCTTGTAAATAAGAGTCCTCTCTTGCCTGACATTTTCTGTTTCCTTTGATTCCAAAAGTAATAAATTCTAAACAACCAACATATCTTTTAAAATGTGTTTTTATTCACACCTTAGACCGGGTATACATACACTAATAAAAGAAATTTCTCTTTCAAAAATAAGCAAAAAGATATATACTTAACAAAGTGAAATTTATTTTTAAATTTAATAAATCAGGTTTACTTTCAGCATGGATTAGGGTATTATTATAAAAATATTCAGTAATATTAAAAGGGGGGAGATCATTTGAAAAAAGTAACGATACTGAAAGCGTCCATCTTATTTTTGGCGATTGCCAGTTTTCATTTGTTCTCAATTCCCCACGCCTTTGATATCGGCCATCATTATAAAGCCGTAGCCGACCAGCAGGAAATGCATGAGATGAAAGCCGGCCAAAATGCTGATGATGAGAAGAAATCCATCACAGGAGCATTTGCGCTGACTGCTTTATGGGCAATGGCTGTTCTGCTTCTGACCGCCGAAAGCAAAAGTACGGGATACTCCCGCAGGCGCCAGCGGAAAAAAAGCTTTATACTGGCCAAATTTTATCAATCGTCTTATTTCGACAAACTTCATGTTCAACATCACCCGAATATATAACGAAAATATGAGGAGGCTGTTAACATGTTGTTTATCTTAAGAATGGTGATTTTAGGCTTATTCTCTTTCACAGCGCTGAACTTATTTGTATGGCAAGGGATTGAAGTCATTCATGCCGTGACAGACTTATTCACCAGCCATGAAAGCTGATGAAAAACAAATATACCCGCTCACGATATGTGAGCGGGTTTTTTAATGATGATTATTCAGTTTTAAGACGCCAGACAGCTGTGATCTTGCCTGATTCTTCTTCATCAATAAAGAATGAACCATTGCTGTATCTGTCGTTTGTTCGCAATTCTTTAGCCTGCAGTTCTTTTCTGTCCCCTTTTTCCGTTTCTGCCATAAACCGCTCATTAAGTCCGCATGCAAACAGCGAAACGACACGATGTGGATTTTTCTTCAGCTCCCGCAGCATAACGACTCCCCGTTTTGCACGGGAGGTCTTTTCAAATTCAGAAAGACTCATACGTTTGACCGCTCCCCTTTGTGTGAACAATACAAGAGAATCGGATTCATGCAGAATTTCTCCTGACACGACAAAGTCTCCATCTTTCAAGTTAATTCCTTTAACGCCTGCTGCACGTGCACCCACAACATTCACTTCATCTTCTCCAAACCATAGGCCGTACCCCAGATGTGTCGCCATCAAGATCTGACTGTCACCATTTGTCACGTGTACATCAATCAGCTCGTCTTCACCCTTTAGATTTAACGCTACAAGCGCTTTAGAATAACGCTGTGCTTTGTAATGCGTGAGTTCTGTCTTTTTCACCATGCCGTTTTTCGTGAAGAATAAAAGATAAGCAGACGGATCAAATTCTTTTATCGGGATGGCCTTAACAATAGATTCGTCCCGTTCAATCGTGATTATGTTTGAAAAATGCTGGCCCATGTCCTTCCATCTGATATCAGGCAGCTGGTGAACCGGACAATAGATGTAGCTTCCCTTATTTGTGAAAAGCAGCAGCACATCTGTCGTATTCATTTCAAACTGATGCAACAGCCTGTCTGTATCCTTCATTCCGAAGTCCTGCCCGTTTGAAGCGGCAAAGGAACGCTGGCTTGTGCGCTTTAAGTAGCCATCTTTTGTAACGGTCACGTATACATCCTCAGAGGCAACCATGACTTCAAGATTAATTTTGATTTCCTCAATTTTTTCTTCAATGACAGAGCGTCTCGTGTCCGCATATTTCTTTTTCAGCGCTTTTAAGCTGTTTGTAATGACCTTTAACAGCTTTTTATTATTGCTCAGAATTGATTCAAGTTCTTCAATATTTTTGCTGAGCTCTTCAGCCTCTTCCTTGAGTGCTGTGATATCTGTATTTGTTAAACGATATAGCTGCAAGGACACGATAGCTTCAGCCTGAGGCTCAGTGAATTCATATTTCGCCATTAAATTGTTTTTGGCGTCACGTTTATCGCTTGAGGAGCGAATCGTTGCGATGACTTCATCCAAGATCGATAAAGCCTTCATAAGACCTTCTACAATGTGATGTCTGTCTTTTGCTTTTTGAAGCTCATAAACAGATCGGTTTGTGACCACTTCTTTTTGGTGGCCGATATATGCATCTAAAATAGCAGGCAGACTCATCAGCATTGGACGGCGGTTATGAATCGCCACCATATTAAAGTTATACGTAATCTGCAAATCAGTATTTTTATATAAGTAATTCAAAATGCCTTTGGCATCTGCTTCTTTCTTTAGTTCTACGACCACTCTAAGGCCGGTTCGGTCTGTCTCGTCTCGGACCTCGGAGATGCCTTCAACCTTTTTATCAATACGGTATTCGTCCATTTTTTTCACAAGGTTGGCTTTGTTGACTTCAAATGGGATTTCGGTAATCACAATTTGCTCACGCCCGCCTCTGATCGCTTCGATCTCAGCTTTTCCGCGGATAATAATTTTCCCTTTTCCGGTTTCATAGGCTTTTCTAATGCCATCAACGCCCTGGATAACTCCGCCTGTCGGAAAGTCAGGCCCTTTGATCACTTCCATGAGATCGTCTACAGAGCATGACGGCATTTGAATGCGTTTAATCACAGCATCAATGACTTCTCCTAAATGATGAGGCGGTATATCAGTCGCGTATCCTGCAGATATACCGGTAGATCCGTTGACCAGCAAGTTAGGGAACATAGCCGGAAGTACAACGGGCTCCTTGCTTGTATCATCAAAGTTCGGGACAAATTCAACTGTATTTTTGTCAATATCCCGCAGAAGCTCTGATGCAATCGAAGATAACTTCGCTTCTGTGTAACGCATGGCCGCCGGAGGATCTCCATCAATACTTCCGTTGTTCCCGTGCATTTCAATTAAAACATTACGCACTTTCCAGTCCTGGCTCATCCGCACCATTGCTTCATACACCGAACTGTCCCCGTGCGGATGGTAGTTACCGATGACGTTACCGACCGTTTTGGCCGCTTTTCTGAAATTTTTATCAAATGTGTTTCCGTCTGTATGCATCGCATACAGAATTCTGCGCTGTACGGGTTTTAAACCGTCGCGCGCATCAGGCAGCGCCCTGTCTTGAATAATATATTTACTATAGCGTCCAAAACGGTCGCCGATCACCTCTTCTAATGGTAAATCATGAAATAATTCTGGCTGTGACAATCATTAAACCTCCTCAGCGACCGATAAGTTTTCATTTTCTAAAATATTACTCTCTTCGTCTAAGCCGAAAGCTACGTTTTTCTCAATCCACTTTCTGCGCGGCTCTACTTTATCGCCCATCAATGTCGTCACGCGTCTCTCAACACGTGCCGCGTCGTCAATTTTGACCCTTACAAGCGTACGGGACTCCGGATTCATCGTCGTTTCCCACAGCTGATCCGCGTTCATCTCACCAAGACCCTTGTATCGCTGGATTGTATAGCCCTTGCCGACTTTTTTCAGTACTCCATCCATCTCTTCATCAGACCATGCATATTCAATGATTTCTTTTTTCCCGCTTCCTTTGCTGACCTTATATAAAGGAGGCAGAGCAATGAATACCTTTCCATTCTCAATGAGCGGCTTCATATAGCGGTAGAAAAAGGTTAAAAGCAGCACTTGAATATGAGCGCCATCAGTATCGGCATCCGTCATAATGATGATTTTATCGTAGTTAATGTCGTCGATTGAAAAATCAGCTCCAACACCGCCGCCGATTGCATGAATGATCGTATTAATCTCTTCGTTTTTAAAGATATCAGCAAGCTTTGCTTTTTCCGTGTTAATGACTTTACCGCGCAATGGCAGAACCGCTTGGAATCTGCGGTCTCTTCCCTGCTTTGCTGAACCGCCCGCAGAGTCACCCTCCACGAGATACAACTCATTTTTTGCCGGATTTCTTGAACCCGCAGGTGTCAGCTTACCGCTTAATGTCGCTTCTGATTTTTTTCGTTTTTTGCCGCTTCTGGCTTCTTCCCGTGCCTTACGAGCCGCTTCACGCGCCTGGCTCGCCTTTATAGCTTTTTTCACAAGAAGTGTAGCCGTGTCCCGGTTTTCCTCTAAAAAATACGCAAGCTGCTCTGACACGATTGCGTCTACGGCAGATCTGGCTTCGCTTGTGCCGAGTTTTCCTTTTGTTTGTCCTTCAAATTGAAGAAGTTCTTCAGGAATACGGACAGAAATAATCGCTGAAAGACCTTCCCTTATATCAGTGCCTTCCAGGTTTTTATCCTTTTCTTTCAGCAAAGACACTTTTCTCGCATATTCATTAAAGGCTCGCGTCATCGCTGTCTTTGCACCTGACTCATGAGTCCCGCCGTCTTTTGTTCTGACATTGTTAACAAACGACAGGATATTTTCAGAATAGCCGTCGTTAAACTGGAACGCAAAATCCACTTCGATGGAATGATGTTCTCCTTCAAACGAGACCACTTCAGACAGGGCATCTTTTTCCTCATTTAAGTAAGCAACAAACGCTTCTATGCCGTTCTCATAATAAAAGACTTCACGCTGGCCGTTCCGCTCGTCAATCAGTTCAATTTTTAATCCTTTTAATAAAAACGCTGATTCTCGTAATCGCTCAGAAAGCGTTTCAAAATTATAAGTTGTTGTGCTGAACATTGTCGGATCAGGCTTAAAGTGAGTAAGTGTGCCTGTCTTTTTTGTTTTGCTGATCTTTTCGAGAGATGTGACCGGTTTACCTCCGTTTTCAAAACGCTGCTGATAGACGAAGCCGTCCCGCTCAATCGTAACCGTCAGCCATTCAGATAAAGCATTCACGACAGATGCACCGACGCCGTGAAGCCCTCCGCTTGTCTTATAGCCGCCTTGACCGAATTTTCCGCCGGCGTGAAGCACCGTTAAAATGACTTCAGGGGTTGGTTTGCCGAGTTTATGCATTCCAGTCGGCATGCCGCGGCCTCTATCCTGTACAGAAATACTGTTGTCTTTATGTATTTTAACGATAATGTGATCACCATGGCCGGCAAGTACCTCATCGACGGAGTTATCTACTATTTCATAAACCAAGTGGTGCAAGCCTCTCGCGTCGGTTGAGCCAATGTACATACCCGGCCTTTTCCTAACGGCTTCAAGGCCCTCCAGCACCTGTATGGCATCTTCGTTGTAATCAAATTGCTGTTTTCTAGCCAAACGTACAAACCCCTTTCAAAAAACTAACATTCTCTTTTTCATTGTTTACCTGTCAATTGTATAAAAGTATTTTTCAAAATCCTTGTGCCGGTGCGCTTCTGCCTTGGACTCTTCATTATAACCAATGTAATCCCATTCTCAACATACAGCTAACGAATCATTCCGTATAACATCCAAAAGTGCTGTTTTTTCGATATAAGAACGTATGTTTGTTTATTATATATAAAGCAGCGGACCTTCGCAAATCGTACGGCCGGAACCCAGCTTAGCAAGGCATTCAAAAAAGCTGTTCAAGCTTTATTGTATCTGTTTCACAGTAATTCGCAAACAATATCTTTACATAAAAAAGCAAAAATCCTTGAATTCACAAGGATTTTTGCAGCTCTGCATCTATTTTGTTACAGCGTGTGCCACTTTTATGCACAGATCCATGATGACCGTTCTGCCTTCTTCCTTCAGCATCTGATAAGCCTCTTCGTTTACCAGGCCTTGCTGCGCCCAAAATACCGGGGCATCTGTCTCCAGAAACTCTTTAGCGACATCAGGAAGCTGTTCTGAACGTCTGAATACATTTACGATGTCAATCGGACCGTCAATTTCTTTTAACGATGATACGGCTTTTACACCGAGCGCCTCTTCGATCGTCGGATTTACCGGTATGATTTCGTATCCCACATCCTGCATCGCTTTTGATACCATATACGATGTTCTTTCGGGACGATCTGAAAGCCCGACAACTGCTATTCTCTTACTTCCATCAAGAATTTCTTTGATTTCCGCTTTGGATGGGTTTTGCATGATAGACCACTCCTTTTTGTTTATTCTACAAGACCGATAAGGAAGAACGCAAAACATGATGTATGAATGATTAGATTTGTAAGCAAACTTTACAAAAAAACTTATCATCAGATCATGACATCTCATGTTAAAATAGAAATTAGGGACATTGAAAAAGGAGAAATGTAGATGTTAATTGCTTTATTGATTATTTTGGCCTACTTGATAGGCAGTATTCCATCTGGCTTAATCGTAGGTAAGCTTGCCAAGGGGATTGATATTCGGGAGCATGGCAGCGGAAACTTGGGTGCTACCAACGCGTTCCGTACACTGGGCGTAAAAGCTGGTTCGATTGTCATAGCCGGAGATATTTTGAAAGGGACACTGGCAGCTGCATTGCCTTACCTCATGCATGTTGATATTCATCCGCTCCTTGCGGGAGTCATAGCGGTTCTTGGCCATGTGTTTCCTGTCTTCGCCAAATTTAAAGGCGGCAAAGCCGTGGCAACTTCGGGAGGCGTTTTGCTGTTTTATGCTCCTCTGTTATTCATTACAATGGTTGCGGTCTTTTTCATCTTTTTATACTTGACTAAATTTGTTTCTCTGTCATCAATGTTAACAGGGATATATACTGTCATATATAGTCTCTTTGTACATGATAAGTATTTATTGATTGTCGTCACGCTGCTCACTGTTTTTGTAATATACCGGCACCGGGCAAACATCAAACGAATTATCAATAAAACAGAACCTAAAGTCAAATGGTTATAAATGTTTGAAAAACTTCTATTTTGACACGAGGTAGCCTAATACGTTTATAATAGAGAAAATCAAATGATAACAAAGGGAAAAGGGGGTTCTGTTATGAATATGACAGTTAACGAAGACGCGCTGAACTGGTATAAAGAAGAGCTTGATTTACAAAACGGCGACCAAGTACGTTTTTTTGTCCGCTATGGCGGCTGCAGCAACGTTCAAAAAGGTTTTTCTCTAGGAGTGACAAAAGATGCTCCTCAAGAGGCAGGAGTCACGGCAGAAGTCGGAGGCATCACCTTCTTTATTGAAGAAAGTGATCTTTGGTACTTTGACAACCATGATCTTCTCGTCAGCTATTCAGAGTCTGCTGATGAGCCTGTATTTGAATATCAATAAGAAAAAGAACGCATATCATATGCGTTCTTTTTTTATAAATGAAAACGTGTAAGATGATCGGTCAGGTTTTCTTGTTCTAAGATATATTTTTGCATCTCGCCCAAAAGATCAAAGTGGGGAAATTCGCTTTTTTTATGTATCCATTCTTCCTTCAAACCGTACGCCGCACCCCATTGAACCAGCTTATCAATATCTGCACAGCCTGCTTTTGTCACGGTTTTAGATTCCGGGAAACGGTCATCCAGCCAATAATGTGTTAAAAATGCGATTTCCCCTCTTTTGACTGCCTTCTTCCAGCGGTTAACTTCCTCCCGTTTCACGCCAAATGCCATCTGTCATTCACTTCCCGGTTTTTTGGCCTTTTCATATGCTGCGTGCCAATCGGGGAAAGCCTTACGAAACTGAATCGGTTTAAAACTTTCTTTATCCACACAAATATGAGATGATTTCGCTTCAATAGAAAGCTCACCGGCCGGATTATATATGTGGTAGCCATATATGGTTTTAAAGCCGTTGTATTCCTCAATCCATGTGTGCACTACCGCAGTTTCCCCATAATGAAGGGGTTTTTTGTAGGAAATATTGATATCAACGACTGGGGAAAGAACGCCTTTCTTTTCCATATCACTGTACAAAAAGCCTAAGTCTTTAATGAGTGCCGTCCTTCCGACCTCCATCCAAACAAGATAATTCGCATGATACACGATCCCCATTTGATCTGTTTCAGCGTAACGCACTTCTATTTCTGTTTTTGATACATGCAAGATACTCTGCTCCCTTAATCAGTTTAGCCCCATTTTACCACATCCAAATCAGAAAGAAAAAAACCAGGTTTCCCTGGTTTTTAGGAACGGTATCCGTTTTCTCTCGCTTCGGATTCGTCTTGAATTTCATTGCGAAACGCTTCGATGCTCTCTTCCCGTCTCGCGTTCTTTTCTTGGATGCGCTGCTTATCTTCTCCTGAAGCAAACTCCATTGATTCTTCTGCTTCTTCTATATTTTCGATCGTATTTTGGACCATATCCTGCAGTTTCTCTACGTTGTCAGAACGGTCGTCAGGATTAGGCTGCTGATATTGATTTTGGTTTTTTGTCATTGGGATGAACCTCCTTGAATAAAATCAATCCGGCTACTCGCCTTTCGTCTGCATGATAACTGGCTGCTGACCAGAAGTATCGTGCATTTTTTCCCCTTTATTGCGTTTATATTTAACAGGCTTTGTACCCAAGTGGCTCGGAGCATATTGAGGCTGACCGTTTTTCTTGTTGTTTCCCATGTTTATCCCTCCTCAACAAATAGGATTCTCAAAAGGAGGGGTAAACATGAATACAAATTAAAGGTTATTTTTGCTTGAATCTCTGTTCAAGTTTTTCCTCAAGCTGATTTAAATATTCCGTATTCGTCATCAGCTCTTTTTTGTTTTCCATGACGAGCTCATGAAAAGAACGTTTTCTCATCTTCTTCACTCTTCTCACCTCCGCGTATTCTTTTATTTTTTCCAATTCTGAAAATTTGTAAGCACGTTCGCACAAAAAAAACTGAATCTAATGAATATCCAGTTTTTCTTTCATCTCTTTTTTTGTCATCGTCCCGATATGTATGTCTTGTATCACGCCTTTTTCATCTAAAATATAGGTAGTTGGGTATGAAAACACATTATAGTCTGCATTAATACCTTTTTTATCAATTAAAATGGGGAAGGTTAAATGATACGTATCTGCAAAGGCTTGCACCTGTTTTTCGCTTTTCTCAGCTGAAGTGAAATTAACTGCAATAACCGCTAAATCTGAGTGCTCTTTTTGCAGTTCCTCCATCGCCGGCATTTCCTGTCGGCACGGTTTACACCAAGTTGCCCAGAAGTTAAGCAGAACTTTTTTGCCTCTGACATCTGATAAGGAGCTACTCTCTCCTGTTAGCGTTTTCAAAGTAAAGTCAGGCGCTTGCTGTCCCTGTTCAATGCCTATTTCTTTTTTGCTAAATTGCTGATAGATGTTCCAGCACATGTATCCGGCAAGCCCAATCAACAGGATTCCTGCGACCCATTTTTTCAGCATATGTCATCCACCCCCGGAGCTATCTTATCTCATAAAAAGAAGAGAAAGCAGGGCGCCTTCTCTTCTTCATACGTCATGATTGCTTCATTTTTTCGCGAAGAACCATTTGCAGAATTCCGCCATGGCGGTAATAATCAATTTCAACTTCACTATCGAAGCGCACAAGTGCTTCAAATGTTTTTACATTTCCGTCTTCATCAATTGCTCTTACTGTAACGATATCACGAGGGCGTACGCTTTCATCAACATCCACCTCGATCGCTTCTTTACCGCTTAAGCCGAGTGTATCCGCATTTTCACCTTGTTTAAATTGTAGCGGGAGCACACCCATGAATACCAGATTACTTCTGTGGATTCTTTCAAAGCTCTCAGCAATTACAGTTCTAATGCCGAGCAGGTTTGTTCCTTTTGCAGCCCAGTCACGGGAAGATCCCATACCATAATCTTTTCCAGCTAAGATAGCAAGGCCTGTTTTATCTTCTTTATATCTCATGCAGGCATCATAGATTGAAGTCACTTCACCAGTCGGCCAATACGTTGTATATCCGCCTTCTGTTCCCGGCGCGATCTGGTTTTTGATGCGGATGTTTGCAAATGTTCCTCTCATCATAACCTCATGGTTTCCGCGGCGTGAACCGTAAGAGTTAAAGTCACGAGGTGACACACCTTTTGATTGCAAGTATTTTCCGGCAGGTGTATCTTTTCCGATTGCCCCTGCAGGAGAGATATGGTCGGTTGTGACTGAATCGCCGAATTTACCGACTACACGAAGGCCTTTTAAAGGTTCAACCTTGCCTGGTTCAACTGACATTTCCTCGAAGAAAGGCGGGTTTTGGATATAGGTTGACTCATTATCCCATTTGTAAAGCGCTTCGTCTGTTGTCTCAATCTCATTCCAGCGCTTGTTGTCATCGAATACTGTTTCGTACTCCTTGCGGAAGAGCTCCGGTGTAACGGTTTGTTTAACAAGTGAATTAATTTCGTCCATTGACGGCCAAATATCGTTAAAGTACACTTTTTGTCCGTCTTTGCCGACACCGATCGGATCCGTCTTCAGGTTAATGTTCACTGTTCCAGCCAACGCATAAGCTACTACAAGCGGCGGAGAAGCAAGGTAGTTACCTTTCACAAGCGGATGAATACGTCCTTCAAAGTTACGGTTTCCAGAAAGAACAGACGTAATCAACAGGTCATTTTTCGCAACTGCTTCTTCAATTTCCGGTGAAAGCGGACCTGAGTTTCCGATACATGTTGTACATCCGTATCCTACGAGGTTAAAACCAAGCTCCTTCATGTATGGAAGAAGGCCTGAATTCACAAGATAACCTGTAACAACCTTAGAGCCCGGTGCAAGTGATGTTTTCACGTAATTAGGCACTTTGAGGCCTAATTCAACCGCTTTTTTCGCCACAAGGCCGGCACCGATTAAGACGTATGGGTTAGATGTATTCGTACAGCTTGTAATCGCAGCAATAGCGATTGCACCTGTTTTCATGACTGTTTCTTCGCCGTTAAGCAATTTAAATTTAATTTCTTTGTCTTCCTCTTCGGCGTTTAATCCAAATCCTTGGTTACCCGCAGGGCTGACTAAGTGCTTTTTAAACGTTTCCTGCATATTAGAAAGCGGTATCAAATCCTGAGGGCGTTTTGGACCCGAAAGGTTGGCTTCAATTTTAGACAAATCAATTTCAACGACATCAGTAAATTGCGGGTCTTCTACGTCAGGAGTGTAGAACAAGCCGTTGCTTCTGCAGTATGCTTCTACTACATCAATATGTTCAGCATCGCGGCCTGTCAGACGCAGATAATTAAGAGCTTCTTCATCTACAGGGAAAAATCCGCATGTAGCACCGTATTCCGGAGCCATGTTGGCGATTGTCGCACGGTCTGCTAGCGGCAGTTCAGCAACTCCCGGTCCGAAGAACTCAACAAATTTGCCGACTACGCCTTTTTCACGCAGTACTTGTGTCACTTTTAACGCCAAGTCAGTGGCTGTTGTTCCGTTCGGAAGCTTTCCGACAAGTTTCGCGCCGATAACCTCAGGAACAGGGAAATAAGAAGGCTGCCCGAGCATTCCGGCTTCCGCTTCAATTCCGCCGACACCCCAGCCGAGTACACCGATTCCGTTAATCATTGTTGTATGCGAGTCGGTTCCTACCAGCGTATCAGGATACGTAATCAGTTCTCCGTCTTCTTCGACTGCGTGGACAACGCTTGCCAAGAACTCAAGGTTTACCTGGTGAACGATACCTGTTGCTGGCGGTACTGCCTGGTAGTTATTAAACGCTTTCTTTGCCCAGCTTAAAAATTTGTAACGCTCTGCATTTCTTTCAAATTCCAAGTCCATATTAATAGCCAAAGCATCTTCTGTGCCTGCTTTATCAACCTGTACAGAGTGGTCGATGACAAGATCAACAGGAATCTCAGGGTTGATTTTGTCAGGATCTCCGCCGACAGCTGCCATTGCTTTTCGTAATGAAGCAAGGTCAACTACTGCCGGTACCCCAGTGAAATCTTGTAAAATAACGCGAGATGGTTTAAACGGAACATCGATTTCCTTTAACTCGGCAGTTCCCCATTTTGCCAAATTCTCCACGTGTTCTTTTTTGATGACGAATCCGTCAACTTGACGCAGTACAGACTCTAAAAGAACTTTGATGGAGTAAGGAAGCTTCGATACCTTTCCGATCCCCAGATCTTCCAATGCTTTCAAAGAGTAGTAATGATAGGTTTTCCCATTTGTAGTAAACGTTTTTCTCGCTTGGAAAACGTCTTGTGCTACAGTTTTTTGCTCGTTTGCCATTCTCCAAAATCCCCCTTCAGATCAGTTCATTCTCAGATGAACGTTACATTCCATCACAATTTTCTCACAATTTCATATTAAAACAAAATCATACATAAGTAAATATCAATGTTTTTATTAAATACAATAAGATCGGCTTATCAGGCGAAAAAACGGGAAATTTTACTGTTTGCGCTCTCTCATATTCCTCATTGAAAGAAGCCATATTATGATTGAGGTGATAATGATGGTCAAAAGAAAAGCAAATCACGTAATAAATGGGATGAATGACGCGAAAAGCCAAGGAAAAGGCGCCGGCTATATAGAAAACGATCAGCTTGTACTGACTGAAGCAGAACGCCAAAATAACAAGAAAAGAAAAACCAATCAATAACGTTGAACTCTTTTAAGGAGGTTCTCATTTTATGACTAATAAAAATACAAGTAAAGATATGCATAAAAACGCCCCTAAAGGACACAATCCGGGTCAGCCGGAACCTCTTAGCGGAAGCAAGAAAGTAAAAAACAGAAATCACACAAGACAAAAGCACAATTCAAGCCATGATATGTAGTAAAAGCAGACCTTAGTGTCTGTTTTTTTATGCGTTCACCCATTTCTGACCAACTGCATAAGCTAAAGCAAGGTTGATATATGGAGGAATGCTTCCATGACCCATTCAAAACGAAACGATGCTAATGATTTCGATGGTATGGAGGAATGGCTTCGGCAATTTTTTGAAGATCCGTTCGCCTGGTACGACGAAACATTACCTATTGATCTATATGAAACAAGTCAGCAATATATTATTGAAGCAGACCTATCGTCTTTACAGCCAACACAAATAACAATTACCTTGTCCGAATGTGAGTTCATCCTAACGGTTAAATCCTCGGAACAGACTCTTGAAAAACAAATAATGCTTCCTTTTTATTTGAATGACAAGTCGATTGAGACTGAATGCGAAAATCAAATTCTCACAGTTGCTGTCAAAAAAGAGATGAATGAAGGCTCTTCTTTTTCTCTTCAATTTCCTCTCAGCTAAAATCAAAAGTCACTTTCATCCCCTATTATGAAAGTGACTTTTTTCCGTCCATTTATCGTCAAATACCCTCTAGTGACTCTCCCATGGCCAAATAGCAGATTCACTATACAATAGAATATGATCTATCATCTCTTTTGACTAGACGTCTATCATTTTTTTCTATTTTTTTTAACGTTGTTCTTCTATTCTTTCTTCATATACAATATGGTTAGTATAAGGGGGAATGATTGATGCTGGAAGGCTGGTTTTTGTGGTTTATTCTGTTTTGGGTGATCACGATGATTGTCTTGTTATCAATCGGCGGTTTTTTTATGTTCCGAAAGTTTTTAAAGCGTTTACCAAAAGAGGACGGCAAATCTGAACTGGATTGGCAGGATTACTATATTGAAAACAGCAGACATCTATGGAGCAATGAAAACAAACAATTTCTCGATGAATTGGTTACACCTGTTCCAGAGCTGTTCAGAGATATAGCGAGAGCAAAAATTGCCGGAAAAATCGGAGAGCTGGCATTAAAAGAAAACGTAGCAGCGATTGATCAGCGGCTTATTATCAAAGGTTATATTCTGGCTACTCCGAAAAGAGATCATACCTTTTTAAAGAAGCATCTAAGAGACAAGAATATCGATATTGAACCTTATCAGGCCCTTCTTAAATAAAAAACCTTTCCCGCGAAGAGGAAAGGTTTTTTAATTCATTTGAATGTCTGCTGACTGCAGCTCGCTTTGAAGTTTTCGATATGACAGATACATGGCGATTCTCCACGGCACAATCATACCGAATGCCAGAATCCAAAACATACCGCTCAGTGCGCCGTAATCAACCGATGTGCTTAAAATTGATTTCATTACAATTCTGATCACCAAAAGGCCGATTAATATAAAGACAAATGCCTTAGACCGTTTCATGTAAATTTCATTATTTTTAATTTCAAACTTTGAGGTTTTTATAAGAAAAATAGAGAAAATCACGCCTAAAGTGATCGCTTCTAAAAACTCTTCACCCGTTACCCAAAAAACCGGAAATAAAAACATTAACGCCCCCGTACTCATAAAAATCGGCGGAAGAATAATTTTTTTCGCTGAAACAGGTTTATCGGAAGACTTAATTCTGACCACCATCACAGCTGCAGCCATTAAAACAGCAACAATTGATGAAACTATTATCATCATACTTATCATTCCTTTGTTTCTCGGAGTGTTGACACTATATACTATACTCCAAAACAATAAAAAAAACCATTTTGAAAAGAAATGACTTTCAATTTCCCATAACGCGATTCACAGCTTCTAATACTTTGGACTCCTCAAACGGTTTGACAATAAAATCTTTTGCCCCAAGTTCAATGGCTTCCGTAACAATTCTTTGCTGGCGCATTGCGGTACACATGATAATCTTTGCTTTAGGGTCAAAGGATATGATCTCACGAAGCGCCTTAATCCCGTTTTTCACCGGCATCGTAATATCCATCGTCACTAAGTCCGGCCGAAGTTTTCTATACAGGTCAGCCGCTTGTTCGCCGTCCGCCGCCTCGCCTGCTATTATGTAATTTGCCTCTTCCAAGATCTCTCTGATTTTTACTCTCATGAACTTGGCGTCGTCTACAACTAAAACTCTTGTCATATTCCCCTCCAAAAATCGAATTCCTCAGGTAATAGTCTTATTGTACCAAAAACAAAAGGATTAGTAGTAGTGCAAAAGTAATTTAACAGTCAGAAACCTGTAAAACCACCAAAAAGATCCGACAGCAAAATAATGATCAAGCTCATCCAGTTAAAAAATAGCAGGATCCCAATTACAATCATAAGTACGCCGCCCGCTTTCATGATCAAAAGCTGATTCTTCCTGATCCACTTCAGCTTCGTAATGAAGAACGACAATAATACAAACGGAACGGCAAATCCGAGAACATATAGCATCATATACGGTACCGCTGAGCCAGGATTCGTACCTGCTAATGTGATAACAGCCCCCAAAATAGGACCGGTGCAAGGCGTCCAGCCAGCCGCAAAAGCCATACCGATTAAAATTGAACCGAAAAACCCCCCCGGCTTATGCTTAAAATGGACTCTGCGCTCTTTCATGATAACATCAGGACGAAACACGCCAAGTGTGATAAAACCGAACAGAATAATGAGCAAAGCGCCCACTTGCCGAATAGCATCATGATAATCCCTAAACAAGGTTCCAATAAAAGATGTACCATATCCTAAAGCAATAAAAATCACTGAAAACCCCAGCAAAAAAAACAGCGTATGAGCCAAGCTTCTTTTTTGCAGCAGCAGTTTCTCTGTTTTCACATCATCCATGCTCACTCCTGTAATATATGACAGGAAAGCCGGATACAGCGGCAGGCAGCAAGGCGAAATAAAAGATAAAAATCCCGCCCCGAATGTCAGAAGATAATTCACATCTCCCATGTCATCATCCCTTCATAATTTGACATTCCTTCAAGTTATGACAAAATCATTTCATTTTTTTAACACTTTCACTCGAAGGATTTCTATTTTCAAAAAAAACTTATATAATTTAATTTGACATTGAGACATTGTACTCCTTCTCATTTGAAAATTAGTATAAATATGGATATAATATAAACATTCACTTTTGAAGATCTAATGTATGAAAGGATACATCCCTGTGATTAGAGAGCATCTATTAAATGAAATTGAAAAAAAAAGAGCAGAGCTGCTGCAAATTGTCATGGCTAACGGAATGACATCTCATATTACGATAGAACTCAGTCAGGAGCTTGACCATCTTCTCATACAATATCAAAAGCAGCGCCTTCGAGCAGTAGCGGGTGATGAATGATTGCAAAATAAAAAACCCGATAAAGGGTTTTTTATTTTATAACCATGTTTCTCTATATCATAATCTTTACGTATTATTTCGTTTGATTATTCATGGCTTTCATCATTTGATTGATTTTCTTTTGAGAAGGTTTCATTCCCATTTGCATCATCATCATGCGTAACATTTGTTCATTAATAGGCGGATTCTTTTTAAGGTAGCTCATCATATATTTACGAGCAATAAAAAACCCGAGTGCAACACCTATGAGCAGTGCAACAACGCCCACTAGGATGCCAACCCATAAAGTCATTTTATTTCCTCCTTCATGTTGTCTAGTTTAAAGTGTACTAAACCAAAAGCTATTATACAACATTTACATCTCTTTTTCTTCGGTTTTAGACAAAATTTCTTTCTTTCACCGGATTTAACCACCCATACCGCTTCGTATTGAAATCCATTGCGAGAAAGCAAGGGCTTACTTTGCGAAGAACTTCAAAAAATATCGTTTCTGCCTCGTAATCTCCGTTAGCTACAATTTCAATCATGTGTTCCCTCATCATAAAAGACGCTTGTCCCTTTGCTTTTGGCAGAGATAATCTATAAATATAATCCAGCTGTGTATAGTTTGTATTATTCAAATTCATTTTTAACCGCTGATGCATATGTAAAATCGGAATAGGTTTCGTAATATATTGAATTTGTTTCTCTGTCATTTCATACTGCTGCCTCGTCAGGCTTGTCCAATGATAGTCTTGAAACAGCTCAAACATAACCGATTCCCGCCCGAAATAGTGATTGGCAAATTCCTCTTTGATCAGGTACGTATAGTAGTGACGTTCCATCTTCTCATCCCCTTTTCCAGCAGCATTTCATTTGCAATCTATTATACAAAAGAAGAGAAGAAAGAATTGTCTATTACTGTTAACCAGCCAATACTATTTTTGTCGGATAAACAAGAAAAAGAGGATGATTTGACTCATCCCCTTTGAAAACCTTATTTATTGATTAATGCTTTAACTCGATCCACAACGTTTGCAACTGAGAAGCCGTATTCATTGATGATCGTTTCGCCAGGAGCGGAGGCACCGAATTTGTCAATGCCGAGCACGTCTCCTTCAAGCCCTGTGTATTTACCCCAGCCAAATGATGCGCCCATTTCAATCGCAAGACGTTTTCTCACATCTGACGGAAGCACGGAGTTTTTGTATTCATCAGATTGTTTCTCAAAACGATCTACTGAAGGCATGCTGACGACAGAAACATCAATATTTTCTTTCGCCAATTCAGCCTGTGCTTCAATTGCCAGACCAACCTCTGAGCCCGTCGCGATAAGAAGAGCGTCCGGTGTTTCGTTTTTAGACTTAGAAACAACATAAGCACCCTTTTCTACACCAGCCAATGCCTCTTCAGCTGTTTGGTCGATTGTAGGAAGGTTTTGTCGTGTCAATACGAGTGCTGTTGGATGATCTGTGCTCTGTACCGCAAGCTTCCATGCCGCTGCTGTCTCATTACCGTCTGCAGGGCGAATTAAAGAAAGGTTAGGCATTGCGCGTAAAGAAGCAAGCTGCTCAACCGGCTCGTGAGTCGGTCCATCTTCACCGACCGCGATACTGTCGTGAGTAAAGACATATGTCACAGGAAGACCCATTAAGGCTGCAAGGCGAATCGCCGGACGCAAGTAATCAGAGAAGACAAAGAATGTTCCGCCGAATACACGAAGTCCGCCATGAAGCGCCATACCGTTTAAGGCTGCACCCATAGCAAATTCACGAACACCAAACCAGAAATTTTTGCCTGAGTAATCAAGCGCTGTATAATCACCGGAATTTTTAATCGTCGTTTTGTTTGATCCTGCTAAGTCTGCAGAACCACCGACAAAGAACGGAATTTTATTCGCAAGACCGTTTAGAACCTCACCTGAAGAGGCACGGGATGCCAGACTGCTTCCTTTTTCATAAACAGGCACCTCTTGATCCCAGTCTTTCGGAAGTTCTCCTTTGATAGCCAGTTCAAGCTGTTGAGCGAGTTCCGGATAAATTTCTTTATATTTAGCGAATTGGTCATTCCATTCCTGTTCCTTTTTCTCGCCGGATTCTTTTACTGTTTTTGCGAAATGCTCATATACTTCTGACGGAACGTAGAAATCTTCTTCATACGTCCATGCATAAGATTCTTTTGTTAATTTACTTTCTTCTTTGCCAAGCGGAGCACCGTGAACACCGGAAGTGCCGGCACGGTTAGGGGAACCGAAACCAATTGTCGTTTTCACTTCAATTAATGTAGGTTTCTTGTCGTTTTGGCGTGCTTTTTCAATTGCGGCAGATAATTCTTCAATATTGTTTCCATCCTCAACGTAAAGAACTTCCCAGTTCATCGCCTCAAAACGCTGTTTTACGTTTTCAGAGAATGAACGATCCAGATCTCCATCCAATGAGATGTCATTTGAATCGTATAATACGATCAGACGGCCAAGCTGAAGATGGCCTGCAAGTGAAGCGGCTTCAGAAGAAATACCTTCCATTAAATCACCGTCACCGCAAATGCTGTATGTATAATGATCGACTACATTGAATGAATCGCGGTTGTAAGTTTCGGCTAAATGGCGTTCTGCAATAGCCATTCCGACCGCCATTGCGATTCCTTGTCCAAGCGGCCCTGTTGTTGCATCAACACCGGCTGTATGTCCGAATTCCGGATGTCCCGGTGTTTTGCTGCCCCACTGACGGAATCCCTTAAGATCTTCAATACTGAGATCATACCCGCTTAAATGAAGCATGCTGTATAAAAGTGCTGAACCGTGTCCCGCAGATAAAACAAAACGGTCGCGGTTAAACCACCCAGGGTTTGCCGGATTTACATTCATAAATTTTGTCCATAGCGTATATGCCATTGGCGCTGCCCCCATAGGCATTCCAGGGTGACCAGAGTTTGCTTTTTCAATAGCGTCTATTGATAGTGTGCGAATGGTAGCAACTGATTTCTTTTCAATTGTATCCATAAAAATCCCCTTCCTTATATGTTGTACCCTTTCATCATAAATGTCTGACGACTTTTTCTCAACTGTTTCAGCTTAAATTTGAGAGAAACTTGATGAATTTTGTCACCTGTAGAAAGCCCTGCTGTTTGTAGTATATACAAAAGAGGAATACGATATTGCCGTATTCCTCTTATATTAATGGAGTCTGTTATTTTTTTTTTCTCTTTTTAACTTTTCAGGTGTTACGTCATTGCCTTCAGGATCAATGATTTTTACACTTTTTAATGTGTTTTTCATAGAAGAACGAAATCCTTTTAGGTATTCTTGGCGGAGCTTTTGCTGCTCGGCTTTTTCTTCTTCTGTGATAACGCCAGCTTTAGCTTTTGCGGCAAGTTCATTGATTCTGGCAATTTTTTCGTTTGAAATCATGATAAACTCCTTTATTGCATTTTGTGTATATACTACTAAAACACGAGGAGTTTTACAACTGATTCACTCGCCTGTCTGCTCATTCTCTATGTATTCTTGAAAACGCCGATGGACTGTCGCCTTTGACACATCATAGCCAAAACCTCTCAACGTAGCCGCGATTTCTGCAAACGTCAGTTTATTCGCTCTCAACCGGACAATCTCCGAGATCGGAACTTCTATTCTATCTTTTCCGCTGTTTTCATGCTGGTTTTTCAGGTTCTTTTGAGGCTTAAAACCATTTTTTACTGCGCGTTTCATTCCGCGTTTAATTTTCATGTTGTGAATTTTTCTCTGGTATTCCTCCACAATACTGACGATTTCCAGCACCATAGAGTCAGCCTCCGATAACTCAAGTTCACCTCTGTGAGCGGTCGTAAATACTTTCACTCCTTCCCTGTAAATACAATGAAGAAGTGCAATTTTCGCGTTTCCCCGGCCGAGTCTTGTTTCATCCTGAACTAAAATCACATCAATATTTGAGTTCTTGATATGATCAAGCAAATCAAATACACCATCCCGGTCCATTTCATATCCGCTGGCTTTTTCAGAAATCACTTTGACGACTTCTATGCCGTTCTCAGCCGCAATGGCCGTAAGCTCCTCCTCCTGCCGCTTTAATGAGGTTTCTTGCTGTTCTTTATTTGTGCTTACTCGGGCATAAATGAGTGCTTTCACCTTTCTACCTTTCCTCTCTATTTAACAGTAGCCAGTTCGTATGCAGCCGAATGTTCCTTTTTTAATGGAATCACCAATTCATCTCCCGGCTGAAGTTCAGACGGCTGAAGATTATTTTTTTCAGCTACCCATTCAATAAAATCACTTTTATTTATCTTTTTTGAGTCAGCCGCCTGGTCGGCAAGCGACCACAGCGTATCCCCCTGCTGAACTTTTATTTTAACATACTGGTTAAGCTCCTGGTCGCTGCTTGTATATGACAACAGAAGGATAACCACGCTTAGAATCACAGTGAACAGGCCGACAAAAATAATAGATTCTTTACTCATGATAACAACCTCCAACAAGAATGTTTGTTCGCATTTTTATAATTTCAGTATATACGAACAAACGTTTCTGTCAATTGTTTTTTCGAACCTATGTTTGTACTGTCAGGAAAATCATGCTATAATCTACTTAAAATCGACGTTTAGAGGTGCAAAAAATGACGAAGCTTTCAAAAAGGCAACTTGATATCCTCCGTTTTATTAAAGCAGAGGTTAAATCAAAAGGATATCCGCCTTCCGTTAGAGAGATCGGAGAGGCTGTCGGCCTTGCGTCCAGTTCAACTGTCCACGGCCATTTGGCCCGTTTGGAAACAAAAGGGCTGATTAGACGCGATCCGACAAAACCAAGAGCGATAGAAATTCTGGATGAAGAAGTAGAGATTCCAAAGAGCCAAGTCGTTAATGTACCGGTAATCGGAAAAGTAACGGCCGGATCACCTATTACAGCGGTTGAAAACATTGAAGAATACTTCCCGCTTCCTGACCGTATGGTTCCTCCGGATGAGCATGTGTTTATGCTGGAGATTATGGGAGACAGTATGATTGACGCGGGTATACTTGATAAGGACTATGTTATTGTAAAACAGCAAAACACGGCGAATAACGGTGAAATCGTAGTGGCGATGACAGAAGATGATGAAGCTACTGTAAAACGTTTCTATAAAGAGGATACACACATTCGCCTACAGCCTGAAAATCCAACCATGGCTCCGATTATACTGCAGAATGTCAGCATATTAGGAAAAGTAATTGGTGTGTTCAGAACTGTCCATTAAACTATCAAACTATCAGTTACAAAGAATAAACCCCCTCTCCCTTTACGGAGTGGGGGTTTTGTTTTTAAAAAAAGCAGGTTCGCCCTGGCTTAGGTGCGAACCTGAATAGGAGGAAAAAGAACATCATGTTTACACCATAATTATCCATCATTTAATTGTTGAAGTCAAGAAATTTTCTTTCCTTAACGAAACTTTTTCTTTAAAAAATATTGTTTAAAAATGTAGACGTTCCTATCTTATAAATGTTTCGATTTTGGACGTGAAAAGATTAGTTATATTCTGCTCCTTTATCATGAGCGAGATCAAAAAGAATATATTGAATATTTAGTACATAGTTTATTTAGTTAATTTATTCCACAAAAAAAGCTCACTGCTTTTCAATAAATGTGAGCATCAATCAAAAGTAAAATATTCTACACCATAGCGCCCTTTTACATGAACACTTCCACAGTTTGGGGAATGTTCTTCAGCTACTATTCGATACCGATGATACGGTTCAATGGAAACCTTATCTTGAGCGCTAAAATCAAACCAATTACCGGTGAATTGTTTGGCGCTTAACGTAGTGTAATTACCTGTAAGTCCCATTCGCTGAAGCTTAATGTCAACTGAACAAGTATTCACTCCTCGTATCGTAAATTGGTACCCTAAAAAATAGTCAATTGCCGGTATATCACCAATGTTTTCTACATAAAGCGCTTTTGTTTCATCATTTAGAATGAAATCGGTTTTATATTCATAATGTAAAGTTGCTGCATGAATCGTCCCGGTTCCAAAAACACATAGCAAAACAGCTGTCATCAGCAAGATTTTATTTCTCAAATGCAATCCCCCTCCTTTACCATATATTACCCCCAAAAGATAAATATGTATATCCTCTGTTGCTCTGTTTCCCGTACTTTTTCAATCATAAAAATCCATATGAGTTTTAGCTTGCTTATAATATTGAAGTCTGTCTTGAAGAGTTCCTGTATGGAATTCAAATTTATGGCCGTCAGGATCGGTGAAATAAATTGATTTTCGATCACGTTCATCTCGTTCTCTCCCAGGCAAAATAGTAACTTGAAGATCTTTTAATTTTGCGGACATTTCTTCAAACTTACTTTCCTCAATTGTAAAAGCGATATGGGTATAAGAAGCCTTAATGTCATTTCTGGGAATGTCACGCTCTTCGTTGAGAGCCAGCCATATGCCGTTTAAATCAAAATATGCAGTGCTCCTTCCTTTGGCCAACAATTTAGCATCAAAGACATTTTGATAAAACTCGATGGATGTCAGTAAATCAGAAACAGAAAATAACAAGTGATTGATCCCTTTGATCTCCACTGTGTCTCCTCCTCAGTATTTATAGATAGCCGATTAAAAAACTTAAATATGGGACTTTCAATAATGCAATACAGACATTGGGATAAAGAGGTTTTTTTAGTAAAAGCGTATAATTCTTCAAATTTTTACTCAGCCTGTTTCAAAAGATTGAATGCTGGATTTTTATTTTCAGACGCTCATCCCCACCCTTATGTACGGGTGCTCCAGTCAGAAAGTTTCAATTCAACAGCAAAAAATACCAGTGTAAACAAAAGCAATTTGCTCAAAATAAACCATATTACTTAAGAAAGGGAATGACCGTGATGAATGACTACGGCCTTCATGAAACGTTAGAATTGCACGAATTGCTTACGTTTAAAAATCTTTGTTTAACAAAATCTTCAACCATGACGGGACTTGTACAAGATGAAGAATTAAAGAGTATTCTTGAACAGGATGCTCAAAAAACAAAACAGCAGGTTGCACGTTTGCAGGAATTGCTGTCAGTGAGAGGTGAACAAGCGTGAATGAGTTCTTTCAAAAATTAGCCGGAATGGGCAGCATGACCGAACAAGTGATCGCAACAGATTTTTTAATATCGGCAAAGACAGGCGTAAGGAATATTGCAGCTGCCATCACAGAATCTTCTTCCCCAGAAGTCAGAGAAACGCTGCAGCAATATTTACATGACGCGATTAATACCCATGAACAAATTTATCTTTATATGGCTGCAAAGGGTTTTTATCATTCTAAAGATTTAACTCAGCAAATAAGTGTCGATCTTGAGGCTGCAGATACCGCTAAAGATTTGCCTCAAATATAGGTGATCAAATGAAACATATTATCGCTCTTGCTTCTAAAACAGCTTTAACTCTTGCCCTCTTGTATGTGATTTTGGATAGAGTATACCATGCTTCCTTCTTAAGTGTGCTGTTTATTGCATTTTTCTTAAGCTTTGTAACATACCTTTCCGGTGACATCCTGATCTTGCCGAGAACCAGCAATGTGACAGCTTCACTGGCTGACTTCGGACTTTCACTCGTTATTCTTTGGGTCTTTCTTGAAACGCAAACGAGAAACGGTTTCTCGCCGTTTGCAGCTGCTCTTATTGCTTCTGTCTGCCTGACTGTTTTTGAATATTTTTTTCACCGGTATTTGCTGAAAAATGTGTTGGATGAAACATTCAGAAACGAACTGACTGTTAAAGATAACACTTTGCAATATCAAACCGAGGCATCAGATGAATTGTTCCCTGAAGCCCCTGATCAGAAGGATGAAAAATAAGGAGGCTCAAAGCCTCCTTATTTTAATAACTGTTTTGCATAAAATGGGTCAACACTTCCGTGAAATCATAAAACCTCTCATTTTGAGTCGTGGATCTGCTTTTTAAAGAAAAGATGCCAAACAAAGATTCTCTAAAACCTGTACTCATCTCTAACTGGATGCTCAAACCGGTTTTTGATTTATTCGCTATATTGTTTGGACTTACGCCTGCATGCGGATGATCCGTACCAAGCAATTCAGCTGGAAAACCGGCTTTCTGCAGTTCTGAAACCAATTCTGCCGCTCTTGATCGGTCTGTTCCGCCGATTTGTATCTGTTGGTCCTCTCCTGCATACCCATGCAATGAAATGACATACTCATGACTTGCTACAAGTTTCAGTGCCTGAGGTTCATCAAAATGTGTGCTTGTTATATGCAGCACTGAATTTCCAGACGTCTTCAAACCTTCAAACAAATACATGGAATACTGTTGGCTGAGCTCTCTCGCTAATTCACTTGTGCCGCCTTCAATACCTCCCCCGTGAATAGCTAAAACAAGCACAGGGCTGCCGGTTTCTTTTGTGACAATGCTGTAATCAGAAGAATCTTCGTTATTCTTTAATTCCTCGAAATTCTGATAGATATCCTCTGCACATACCGAAGAAACCGGAACAAACAACAAAAAAATTAACAACAATTTTACATTTTTTAAAGTTGATGGAAAACGTTTGACTATGTTACAATCAACATGCTTCAAGGAATGGAGCAAACGGCGGAGCAGGGATACTTTGGCCGGTTTCATCTACTCCGCCTCAAAACCAAAAACACAGGATGCTGGATTCTTTGAGGCTTTAGCACGAATTATCTCGTCCTCCTTGTTAAATTTTTGTTAAATTCACAATATTATATACCATTAGCCCGGGTGCTGTTCTTCACATTTATGAATTTATACTCCTTAGCAAAAAAGTAAGATCGCACCGGCTTTCCATTAAATAAAAAAATGCACCCGCCTGCTGGCTTGTGCACCTTTTACTTTCTGTTATTTCCGCGTTTCCTTACTTTGTTCAGCTTATTAATGTCTTTTTCAATTTTTCTTATACTCCGCTTTTGCGGAATGGCTTTTATTTCACTGTAAACAGCAATAAACCCGCTTAAAGTAACTGCTGCAATATAAACGAAACGGTGTTTAATAAAACGGACAACAAGATCATGGTCACCTGCTTCTTTTTCAAGTCTTTCGATCACATCTTTATCAAACAGCTGATCGACATAAACTTGCTTCATCCCCACTGCAAATCCCGCAGCCAGCCATACAATCAGAAATAAACTGATATACAACATAAAAACCCTTCCTTCCCCGTCTGTATGAGGTGCAGAATTAAAATGCGCCGGTCCATTGTTTGCCGGACGAGCAACTGTCAGATGAACGCTTGTCTTTGTTTTATATTCTTCATTTGGACGGGCAATATGTAATTTCATAATTAACAGTTAGAAATTGAATCCCAAACAGCCACATTTCGTGAACAGCTGTTAACCTGCTTGCACACGGAGCTTTTATAAGAAAGGTTTCAGATAATGGAAGCGGGCATGTCCCGATTCTTGTTCTAAGATAAATTCCTTCATCCCCAGCACCGCTTTTTCTCCGCCTGCTGGTCAAAATCAGGTTCTCTTTGTTATGATAAGGCTTTAAAATGCCTGTCATGTTACTGAAAGGAAGCGGCAGAGAAATATTCATGTACCCCTCTCCTTTTGAGCGATATACAGAATACAGCGCGGTGAAAATGGTTTCGTTTTTTTCATTTGTTCTGATCCAGGCACGCACCTTTTTTCTTCCGTCTTTTTTTGAATGGACACCTTTTATTGTACTGTGCATCCTATACCAGTCAGGGTTCGTTGACAGGTGTATTTGTCCGGTTCTTTTGCTGATGTATTCATACATTTTCGCAAAGGGCTGAAACCAAGTGCTCCACGTCACTTTTGCTTTTACCTCATAATCTTTCGTCTGTTCATAAAATGAAACAATCAACGGTTTCAAATGCTCCGGTGAAAAATCGTTTGAACGAAGGTTTCTCATATCATCCACAAGTCCGCTATATTGAATGTTATTCTCAGCGTGAATGTTGTGCAAAAAGTTCTTTCCGATAGTTTTCTTTCCGTATATACGGCTGAAAACCTTGACACTCGCATCCGAGGGCTGAGGATTTTCTTTTCTCCATCCTGCTAGAGCCGGCAAAATGACACCGAATGCGTTCACGACACCGTGTATCCAAATCATTTGGCTGATGGTCAGCGTGACTTCTTGCCGAAATACACCGAACGAGTAAACCAAAGAGAAACAGATCGTTATCATTAAAACGAGAGAAGACATTCGGATAAGCACTTTGCCTGTCTTACTGCGAAAAGCTGTCTTAAATATTAAGTATGAGTTGAGATAAAGTGCCGCCATATAGATACCAACCGCCAAGATATCTAGTGTTTTTGAGTATGTTATTCCGAGTGCGATGAGGAGCGGCGACAGTAAAATAATCCATGTCCCCCAACCGTACATAACCCGTTTTTCTCTATGGACTCTGCCAAGTAAACCATTAAAGATCGGGATAAGAAAAGCAGAATAGTGAAAATGAACAGCTGTGAGCAAAATAATGAGAGGACCGAAGTGCAGGATTTGTAAATGTGCAGCATAGGCAAAAAACCAAAATCCCCCTCCTCCCAAATAAACGAGTCCATATAAGATAGATGTTTCCTCTATTCTATGTATTTTTGTTTTCGAAAGCCGTAACATACCATACAGAGCCAACAAAGCAGTGTATATCCACCAGATCAGTGCAAAATACCCGACATCTGTCACAAGGGCTAATACCGCGAAAACAGCTGCTGCAGGATAGATGTGCATCAATAATTTTTCCAAAGATCGAATAGACCTGTGAACCGATTGATGAAAAACAAAAGGAAAAATTCCCGGCACAAAAAAGAGAATGGAAAACAAGACAAGCGCCTCCGCAACTGATATGTCGGGAGCTTCAGATGCAAGAAACCAGATGAAACAAAGCGCACGAATGATGCCGTGTCGTTTTAACATACTTCTCCCTCTGTTTCCTGAAACGTCCCTTTATAATAAAAAAGAGTGCCAAGAATTGCATTTTCCACATGAACTTGAATCGTGAAGCAGTTGTTGCTTTCATCAAACGTTTCGCAAACAGTGGAATTACCGCTCAGCCATTTTGGCAAAGGAATCCTTTTCCCGCATATTAATAGCCATTGCTTTCCTGATGTAATGTGGAGAGACCCGTCAGAGAGTGCTTCAAAAGTTAAAACGGACAGCAAAATATGAGGTTGGCCGAAAAAATCAAGTATTCGTTTTTCACTTTCGTCGTATACCATAACTGCATCAAAGAAACGCTTCTTATCTTTAAAGACAAAAGTCCGATTCCATTCAACCCCCGTATGTTCTTGCTCCGTAAGACATGTTCTGTTTTTAATTGTAAAAGGGATGTCCTTTCCTCTCTCTGAAAAGAAACATCTAAAAAACACCCCGCACTTCAGCAGCATTCTGACCAAAAAAGAACCTCCGCTTATTTCTGACATCGTTCCTCTTCCGCTGAATGTATGTGACCGGTCTAATTGATAACGTTTCTGCAGCTGGGGATGTAATAGATGATAATTTATAATTGTTTTTTTATACAATGAACTCACCATTTCACTTCTTTCTTTTTTCGTTCCGTATGCCGAGCGCTTGGAAGCCGGAGACTGATCAAGCCGCTTGCCGCAGTAACCACACTTAATAGTAAAGAACATATTCCGGTATCCAGAAAAGCGTAGACAGCAAAGATACAGGCCTGCACAGCATGAAGTATCCATTTTCTCTTTAATGGACTCAGCCATAAAATGCCCAAAACTATTATCGCTGCTCTTGCCATGTTGTTCGTTTCACGATCTGCAAATCCGTGGTAAAACCAAAACAGACTAAAAAACAAGCACGTCAGCATATAGACAAACGCATAACGGATCAATTGTTTCGGATGTTTATTTTGTTCAATCCAAAGTCTCAATGAATCAAAACTCCATGCTGTTGCCCAGCCCATCAGCGGCCGAAATAATAAACGGTCAATCCATCTTCCCAGAAAGCCATATGCCGTTTCATATTGATACTGTGTCATAAAGGTAAGCTTCCCGTTATCATGCTGTATGTATTTCCAATACCCGCTGCCTTTTTTAATCAGGGATAACGGATGGTTGGAGGAAAAGGCCAGGGAGGATACTCTTTGAGAGGAATGCAACTTCGTTCCCGCGGTTTCCCCAGCACCTGACACCTTTAATCCAAAGCCAATTCTTGTCTCGTAAAGAAACCTCTGCGGTTCATTTACCCCTCTATGCAAATACGTAATGTCAGAAAACCGCAGATCCCATTCCTTATGTAGCGATGGGTTTTGCGTATATTCCCAAAGCTTGTCCAGGTCAGATGTCATCTCAATTTCTACATAAATCGGCTTCTGTTTCACAGCCCTCCCCCCTTCTTTTCAAGAAGTTCCTATATTCATATAGATAGGAGAAAAATATGTTATCATTAAAATCTGAGTTCAAAGCCTTCTACATCATCTGAAACCTCCACAGGTATCCCCATAATGGTTTTAGGTTTGGAAACGCAAACAAAACGCATCTCTTCTTTTAGCTGCTGAAATGCGCTTTCATTAACTGCAATTTTGGCCGGTTTTCCCGGACTATTATCAATGGCCGCTTTAATTTTACCGAGCATGCAGAACCCTCCTATTTACAATCTCATCAAGTTAGAAAAAGCAGAGATATCAGCAAAATTACATTAACAACAGCCAAAATGCCTGAAATATATGCTATGCTCTTCCTTTTTCTCCAGAAAAACAGCACATTGGCAAATAACACAACGCTGATCAGTGCATCAAACACCCGCCATGCTAATTGATTTAAAAGAAATCTTTGTTCAAAAAAGCCTATTGCAGCCACACAAATAATGAAGAATGAAAAGATGATAATATATACTTTCCACTCTCTTGCTGTATTTTCGTATTTTCGCATGAGACTTCCACTGCCTTTCATCAACAATATAACAATAAAAGGATACTCAATTCAATTTCAATCGTGGAATTTATCTATTGAAACACTTGCCGACAACACGTTCAGCATCATTTATACACACTATGGATATGATTTCGTTAGATGATATAAAATTTGCGTGAAAGTCTAAATTGAATAATGAGGAGAAATATATGGATATCAAGAGAATACATTATGGGATATTACGAAACATATATTATTAGAGGGGCCTATTCAAAACATTTAGGAGACAGTCTCAACTTCAGAAGGCATAGCAAAGTGGATTATGCCGAATGATTTTCAGCTGCCGGAAGGATATAAATTTCATTTACAATCACCATTTGGACCATCTCCTTGCAAAGTTTGGACGGTTCATGCCTCCGGCGAGCTTTCTTTTGAATGGGATACCGCTGGATGAATTGCTACATTTCAATTAACAGACATAGGGAAAAAACAGAATTTACTCTCATCCTCAGCGGATGGAAAAAGCCGAACGAAATGATTGGTAAAGCTCGGGATAAGATGGATGACTGCTGAACAGGCATGGTGAATCCTTCGCATGGCGGTTCAAGAGTGAGATATTTCATTCCTCATACAGTATAAAAAGAGAGAGCCCCTCTCTCTTTTACTCTGACAAACTTATATTCCCTGTACTTTATCTCTCAAATCAATCGTAAAACGTCACTGTTTTTGATTTACCAGAGTAATCAGTAACAAAGAATTCTGCCTTGTTATTGCTTCCATCTACAAATTTTCCTATACTGCTAAAGGTATGACATTCTCCGGGTGAAAAATAATTAGAGCCCACATATTCATCGGGGTTGTCACCAGGATCATCCTCATATAGGTGCAGCGATACAGAGAAAGGTGTACTTCCTGAAAGACAAACTCTAAAATCGCCTCCGCTCGAGTATACCGTCGGACTTGAATAAGTATAGGTGTAAGTTCCAAGCTTATCCCACTCTCCGGCTCCAGTAGTTCCCGCTTTTTCTGCATGTGCCGATAATGGAAAAACCGCAGCGAACATGAAAACAGACAGGTATCCTATTAGCTTGTTGAATCTCTTCATTACGATCTCTCCCTTATGATAATAATAGCAAGTTACAGTTATATTTGTATCACCCCCTTTAAATAAAATCGCAGGTATGTGTAAGGCATTGGAAGCTTCATACGTTTTTATCATCAGCATTTTTTCCTGAAGAAACCACATCATTCTCCATTCGCCTTTGTTTACAAAACATTCGAAACAGACGTATTCTCATTTGAACCGCCATCTTTTATAATTTGTTAATAAGGTTGTACTTCAAACAGGAGGAGGAAAAATATCATGGAATTAAGCGTCACAAAAATGTTAGTTATTTTATTTGTAGGCTTTTTAGTGTTTGGTCCTGATAAGCTGCCTGCGCTTGGCCGGGCCGCTGGAAAAGCCTTAACAGAATTTAAAAAAGCGACCAGCGGATTGACTCAAGACATAAGAAATAGTGGTTCAGAACACAAAGAAGACAAGCAAATGTAAGGTAAAATGATTTGGCGGCCGATGAACATCGGCTTTTTATATTGATTTGTTTCTGCGCGATCCCTCGGTTTTCCTCTGATTATCCTCAATTTTTTTGGACAGCCCTTTTTTGAGTTTGTGATTTAAACTGTCCAATCCGTAAAATCTAACTTCCATATAATAAAGCGTATGATCATAAAAGGAGGGGTATTTATGGGTTATTTCAAAAAATATAAAGAAGAGTATTATACGGTTAAAAAAACGTATTACAAGAAGTATTACGACTATGACAAAAAATATTCTGATCACCATGACAAAAAAGATTACTACTGTGATTATGACAAAAAACATTATGATCACGACAAAAAAGACTATGACTACGTTGTAGAGTATAAAAAACGTAAAAAACACTGCTAATACTCCATTTAATCTCCTCAATTTTGCTTCCCCGGTCAATGGCCGGGGGTTTTTTTGCAGAAAAAACTGTCTATATGAATTATAGGTCTAATGTTATTTGCTCCTTAATGCCGATTTATCAATAAAAATTGAACATTTAGTACATAGTTTAATTAGTTTTATTATAGACCTATGGTGTCAATTTATAAACATAACCCATTCATAAACATGAGATTTTAACGATTTTGTCGATTTATCTTAATAAAAGAAGTTCCAAAATAAGGTATAATAATTAGCGAAACCACTTTTAAAAGGGGGAATTTTGTTGAAAAAAGTATTGATTGCAGGTGCAGTAGGAACAGCTATTCTTTTTGGAACCATTTCTTCAGGTGTTCCAGGCCTTCCAGGAGCAGACACTCAAGTAGCCAAAGCGGCTTCCCAGCTGCCTAAGGGAATCGGCGGACGCGCCTACCTGAACAGCACAGGCGCTGTTTTCACGGCTAAAATTAAGCTTCCCGACACAGTGAACATCCAAGACTCTGTCTCTACCCCTTATATTTATTCAGGCTTTAGCGCAAAAAACGGAACTGAAGCAGATATTGGTCTTCAGTACAGCAAACAATACAACGTATGGAAACCGCTCATGAAAGTCGGTTCTAAAAATGATGAAACGTATATCGAAGGAAAAGAGAAATTCACTTACAATAAAGGGTTTCGTCCCGGAAGCACAGTGCAAATGACGATCTACAAAAACTTGAACGGGAATACTCGCATGACCCTCTGGGGAACGAACAATGATGGCTATACCGGACGTATTATCATGGAAATCCAAGGAACGAACATTGGCACTCTATCGAAATGGAAAACACTTGCCACCGCTGCGGTTTCATCTGAAAGCCAGCGCTCTGCCATTAAAGCAACTTTTTCAACAACTTTTAACAATATTACAATCGACAATAAAGCAGTGACACCTGTCGTAGATACACAGGATTTTGCAAAAGTCCTCCCTTCTGGAAATAATGTTACGATTTCTGTTAATAAATAAAGAAGCATCAAAAGGCCGCTGGCAATGCCGGCGGCCTTTTTTTCGTTGTAAAACCTGAACACTTCATTTGTCCTCAGAAGCCTGATAAATAGAAATCCTTATACACTCACACTGATTAAAATAATTAATCTCATTCCATACCATGTCGCTATTTTCCACATTTCCTCCTGCATTACTTAAAGATCTACCTTTTTTTGTTTAGCTGAAAGGTTTTCGAAATAGTTACATTCTTTACATGCCAACCACTGTAGATCTGTTCTTATTTTGCATTTCAGATATTTGCTATTCCGCTCTCCTCCAAATAGCTTTTTCTTTCCACTTCCACCTAAACCACACACCAAATCTTTAACATTTTGCTGCTTCACAATCCCCTTTTTGATTTTCATATACCAATCCAGTACAATATTCAAAAACCAAAAGGATGATGAACATGTGTGGCAGATTCACCTTATTCTCAGCATTTGAAGACATCATTGAGCAATTCAACATAGATCATTTCTTGCCTGAAGACGAATATCACCCAAGCTATAATATCGCGCCGTCACAAAACATTCTTACTATTATTAATGATGGCTCAAGCAACCGCCTTGGAAAATTAAGATGGGGTCTCATTCCTCCTTGGGCTAAAGATGAAAAGATCGGTTATAAAATGATCAATGCTCGTGCTGAAACATTGGCCGAGAAACCCAGCTTTCGAAAGCCACTTGTAAGTAAACGTTGTATCATCCCAGCTGACAGTTTTTATGAATGGAAACGCCTTGATCCAAAAACTAAGATTCCTATGAGAATCAAGCTGAAATCATCCAATCTTTTCGCTTTTGCCGGCTTATACGAAAAATGGAATACACCTGAAGGTCATCCGCTCTACACTTGCACAATCATTACGACAAAACCTAATGAGCTTATGGAGGACATCCATGATCGAATGCCGGTTATTTTGAGTTGCGAACATGAGAAAGAATGGCTGAACCCTAAAAATACAGATCCCGATTATCTCAAAAGCTTACTGCTGCCATATGATGATGATGACATGGAAGCATACCAGGTTTCATCATTCGTTAACTCACCTAAAAACAATTCACCTGAGCTTATTGAACCCCATTAAGCACCGCTGCCAGATTGCTTTATATATCACCTTCGGCCTAAGCTTTATAAAACGAACGTGTACATGATCAAAAAACAATCCCTTATGTGCCATGCGTTATTTTTAGACCAATGGTTCAGTTATGCGCACAATTTTTAAATTGAATCAATTAAAGATATAGAGCATTTCTCTGTAATGAGAAATGCTTTTTTCTTGCCCACAGTGAAAAAGGTAGCTATAAAACAACAAGAAAATCATCTATTTCAATGTTTTTTTATTGTAAAACGATAAATAATGTGCTACATTCAAATCGACAATATTAGGTGAGGTGCTTTTTATGAAACGAGGATCAACACTCTTTTTAAGGATAGCTGTTATTCTGATTGGAATTCCAGTTCTTGCTTTGTGCATATTTTTGGTGCCAGAGATAGCGAACTTTGCAGCGGAATTGTATCCAGATATTTCTTATCTAAAATATCTCGTTTATATCGATTTGTATGCAGCGGCAATACCTTTTTATTTCGCTCTGTATCAAGCCTTTACACTTTTAAGCTATATTGACCGGAATAAAGCTTTCTCGGAATTATCAGTAAGAGCTTTAAAGAAAATAAAATACAGTGCAATCACAATCAGTCTTTTACTTATGGCAGGCATGCCACTCTTCTATCTCATCGCGGAGATGGACGACGCTCCAGGTATCATACTAATCGGATTGGTCCTTATATTTGCCTCAATGGTTATCGCAGTCTTTGCTGCTGTTCTCCAAAGGCTTTTGCAAGAAGCTATAGATATAAAATCAGAAAATGATTTAACAGTCTGAGGTGAAAACAATGGCAATTATAATCAATATTGATGTGATGCTGGCTAAAAGGAAAATGAGCGTAACGGAACTGTCCGAGAAGGTTGGAATCACGATGGCTAATCTTTCTATATTGAAAAATGGAAAGGCAAAGGCTATTCGATTATCAACTTTAGAGGCGATTTGTAAGGCTTTAGAATGTCAACCAGG
Organism: Bacillus sp. LBG-1-113; assembly: GCF_020708615.1. NCBI lineage: Bacteria > Bacillati > Bacillota > Bacilli > Caryophanales > Bacillaceae > Bacillus > Bacillus sp. LBG-1-113. The sequence continues at coordinate 1,065,007 of NZ_JAJFDG010000001.1, forward strand.
AGATATTTTGGAATACCAAAGTGATGAAGACACCCATGATTAATAAAGCAGGAATCATTATGAATGGAAAAGATAATGACTCGGCAGTGATTCTATGCACATAACCCTATGTCTATTTAGCTAACTTTGGAGGCAAAAATTCATGAAAGCATTTAAACAGCTCATTTGTTTTGGTTGGGAGCAGGCCCTATCATGTCTGTTTCCTGTCGTTATTTTTGCCTCTTTGGCAATTACACAAATCATACCGCTTCCCCTCCTGCCACGGTATGACTGGCTGCTCATCATCTGCCTCTTCATGCAATTGTGGATGGTGTATTCTGGACTTGAAACTCGGGATGAATTAAAGGTAATCACAATGTTCCACCTGATTGGACTTGCTCTTGAACTTTTCAAGGTACATATGGGCTCCTGGTCTTATCCGGAGCAGGGATATTCCAAAATTTTTGGAGTGCCTTTGTATAGCGGCTTCATGTACGCAAGTGTAGCCAGTTATCTTTGCCAGGCATGGAGGAGGCTAAAGGTTGAACTGGTTAAGTGGCCGCCGTTTTGGACCGTGGTACCTCTTGCCGCTGCGATTTATTTAAATTTTTTCCTCCACCATTATTGGATTGACGTCCGCTTTTGGTTATCCGGACTTGTCATGATCGTCTTTTGGCAATCATGGGTCACATATGAGGTGAATGGAACTCGTTATCGTATGCCACTCGCCCTTTCATTTATGCTCATCGGATTTTTTATATGGATAGCCGAAAATATTGCAACGTTTTTTGGGGCTTGGGAATACCCAAACCAAACCGATGCATGGAGTCTTGTTCATCTAGGAAAAGTGAGTTCATGGCTCTTGTTAGTGATTGTCAGCTTTCTTATAGTCGCAACGTTAAAACAAGTGAAGGGAAAAAATTCCACCAGGGTAGATACTAGTCCATTTTTATAATTGTTAAGAATCTTCTTTTATAAAAGTCGGATCCTACATAGTAAGGAATTGGCATACGAAATTCTGAATAAGATAAACTGTAAAAAGCAACGTTTAATTTGTTGCTTTTTTCTTTATAAATAGCTGCCGGAAAAATAGAGGGCTATTTCAGTAAGATTTCGACCAGGCAGTAATGATTTAATCAACATCAGCTCTCGTTTAGAGAGCTCAGTCGTTTGGACTTAATCTTATGTCTTTCTAACTCAACCTCCATAAAGGAAGTCGTCAGGTTGAATAAGGTGAATGAATAGCTTATGTCATTTAACGCTCGGCATTTATTTCTTTTGGAAGCTGTGATGGCGCTTTGGGAACTTTTCGCAGTTTGTTATTGATGACATCAGAGGAATAAAGTGTAACAATCATACTTCCCTCATTTCGTTTGGCCCGAATTAAGACCGGTTGGTTATATTGATTATGAAAGCGAAAGTCAGGGCCTCCCCAGCTTACTGTGGCATCACGTCCGGACGGCACATATGGTACGCTTCTTGTATGAGAATAGCGCTGAACGATTTGCAGCCCCGCGCGATCGACAGCATTAAATAAAGTTGATGACACCTGACAAATTCCCCCACCTACACCTTCGGACAACTCACCCTTCACAATAATAGGCGCTCGCATGTAACCTTTGTCCTGCGTTCTCATCCCAACAACTTGATTAAAAGAAAACGTCTCATTAGGAAAAACAACATGATTGTCAATTGCTTTTGCAGAAAGGGAAATATTGTGTGATCGGCTTTTATTGCTTGAATTAAAATAAGTTACATACTGGCCTAGCTGCTGCGTACTGATATGAGCAAGCAACTCGCTGTCAACTTTCGGATAAATGTTTAATTCCGGCACTTCTATATTGGATGGGCCATGACCAAAGAAATAGGCGTAAAATTTCTCCTTAAACGCTTGTTGATAAAGTCTGTAACCCATTTTCCCCGGGATGATGATTCCTTGATCGTTAAGCTTGGCGTTTATGGGCTCCCGGTAAATTTGTTGATCAAGCCGTTTGATGAACTTACGGTATTTTTCATGATCAATCATTGGGGTCCCGGGAAGAGGCATCGTAAAATCTTCGCGGTTAACTGTGGCAATTTTCCGTCCTTGTTGTGTGATTGTTAAACTGTCAGATGGCTCGCTTGGCTGAGCTAATAATAAAAGGCCGGTGATCCAAATTTGTATCATAAGTCGGCACCTCCCGACAATTAGTATGAGCAGGAGCTTATCCTTTGATGTATTTCAACTTATCATAGCGTTCTCAAGCGCCTGGTCTTTGTTTGAACACAAAAGTCAAAGCAAACAATCAGTGCCCTCGCTAAGAAAGCTTGAACAATTGTAATTGCAGTTCTTTTGCTTAAGAGATTTTAGTCAATGTCTGCTTCAGCATCCACCATATCTCTTCACTGCCCATTGGCTGACATCAAAACAAATGTCAGAATCATGGGCACTATTTTTATTTAGCAGTACTATCTGATCCTCGGTCACCGTATCGATCCTCATCTCTTTACAAGCCTTATGTATCAGTTGCTCGAAGTAAAGAAATCAAAAGTGAACAATCCGCAAAAAAGAATTAAAAACGAGAGTACTGACAGCTTCGGCCGTCGGTTAGCATCTACTCGTTAGATGAAGTGTTTGCTGTTGAATGATTTCAGTTAAGGTTGAATAAAATCAAATTGAAAGCATCCAACCATTGATATTAAGAATTTATTGAACGGCTAAATGCGCTATATACTACTCTATAAGAAGGAAGGAAGCGTCGATGACAAAGCTTTGCCGAGAAGTTTGGATCGAAGTAAATCTTGATGCCATAAAAAAAAATGTGCGAGCAATACGCCATCATATACCAAAAAAGAGCAAAATTATGGCTGTCGTGAAAGCGAACGGTTATGGTCATGGGTCAGTAGAAGTGGCGCGACATGCACTGGAACACGGGGCGAGTGAGCTCGCTGTGGCCAGCGTAGAGGAAGGAATCGTTTTACGAAAAGCGGGAATTACAGCACCTATCCTTGTGCTTGGTTTTACATCCCTTAGTTGTGTGAAAAAGTCAGCAGCTTGGAATATAGAATTATCAGCATTTCAGGTTGATTGGATTAAAAAAGCTAACAGAATATTGGAAAACGAAGAGAGTACTAGTCGTTTGGGTATTCATATAAATGTGGATACTGGAATGGGTCGATTAGGTGTACGCACAAAAGAAAAGCTTTTAGCAGTAGTGGAAGCATTAACAGAAAGTAAATTCCTAAGATGGTCAGGTATCTTTACACATTTTTCTACAGCTGATGAAGCTGACACCACACTAACTAAGCTACAGCATGAAAAATTCATCAATTTTCTCAGCTTTCTAAAGAACCGCGGCATTGAACTGCCCACCGTGCACATGAGCAACACGGCTGCAGCTATCGCTTTTCCTGAATATTGTGCTGATATGATTCGTTTAGGTATCGGTTTATATGGTTTATATCCTTCAGACTATATCAAACAACTAAACCTCGTTAAGCTCGAACCTGCATTAAGTTTAAAGGCACGCATCGCTTATGTGAAAACCATGCGGACAGAACCCCGAACCATTAGTTATGGTGCTACATACATCGCAGAACCCGAAGAAGTCATTGCTACACTCCCGGTCGGCTATGCTGACGGTTATTCTCGCGCACTTTCCAATCGCGGGTTTGTTCTTCATCGCGGAAAACGAGTGCCGGTGGTAGGAAGAGTGACAATGGATATGATCATGGTTAGTTTAGGAGAGAGTGAAGGCAAACAAGGAGAGGAAGTTGTGATTTACGGTCATCAAAAAGGAGCTGAGATTCCCGTTGATGAAGTTGCTGAAATGCTTAATACGATCAACTATGAAGTGGTGTCTACATTAAGCCGCCGCATCCCCCGTTTTTATATAAGAGATGGCGAAATTTTCAAGGTATCAACTCCAGTAATGTACGTGTAGATTTTTTGCTTAATAAGAGGGATTCATTTTTACACACTTACCCCCTATCCCTTGCAATTGAAAAAAGAGTATCACAATATCAATGGGAATTTTAGATTTACTTTTCGATTGATATTGTGATACTTACGTTACTTAGCTGCTGTCTTTGCCTTGTTTTGCAGAAAAATTGAGTCCCAGATCCAAAAGATTACAGCAAATGAGATGCTCAATAAGTAAATTTCGTATTCCATTAGAAAGTCTAAGGTATTTTTTGAGTCAGTTATCACAGCAAAGAATAACCATACTAAGAAGGAAAAGAATATGTATATGAGTAAATAATTGAGGTTAAACCTTTTTGGCTTGCGATTTAAGAAATATTGAACAGGTGCCGCAAACATTAAATATAAGAGATAGAGAATAACACTTATTAAGAAGTATGGAATGTAGCCATCATGATTAATGCCAAAAACATAAACAACAGCGGCTGATAACGCTGACAAGACATGAACAAATATGATCCTTAAAACTTGCATGTTATTACCCCATTCATTCAGTTAATTAGATTTGGTCTTAATCACATTTTCGATGTCTTTTTTGGTGTATGCACAAACAGAATTGGTCGTAGGAGCAAGGATAAACAGTTAATTCCCCTGTTTAGAGAGTACACTGTCCCTCGAAAAGTTAATTCCTCAGAAAAGATTCATAAAAGAAAGCGATAATCATATTTACCGCAACTAAATGGATAAAGAAATGAAATAGTGTAATTTGCTACAGTCTATTAAATGAGCGATTGTGAATCCTGATCCGGAAAGAATGTAGCAAAAAACAAATACGACCGTTTCCCTACCGAGCAAGATAGTTTCTAATTTACATTTATAACGACTGTCGCCTACTGCACCAATTCCTTTAAAATCAAGATTTCAGCCTTTTATGACCCATAATTCACTTCCAAAACATCTTCCAGTTAACATACAACACATGTATATAAATGTAAATGGAGTGGTGTAATTGAACCTTAAAAAATGTTATTTAGTTCTGCTTTATCATTTGGCATGCTAATTTCCGCGGTTCCTGCATGAGCAGCTATACTTATACCCTTAATGATTACTCAATCGGGTTTTACATAGCTATATATACAAAAGTGATTTAAACTTAAGGAGCTTTTCAGCTCCTTTTTCACTTGTTTTAAACAAGATATTTCTTACTATGCGGTCTTTTATGTATGAAATCAAATGCGCACTGTTTGTTGCAACAATTACTTAACATTTTCTTAATTCTCAATGTTCCCGACTGAATGACCCTTATTAAGTACTGATCTACGATTATATTGAAAAACAATGGACGCTCTATACTCAGAGATAAAGAAACTGTTTGAAGAAATGGAGAGGATCAAGAAGTTCTTGCAAATTACAGTTGATTAGAAGAAAGACACAAGATGTTGCTGTATTCCTCACGAGGAGAATCGTCACAAACTTACAGGATTCTAGTAAAAAATTCGTTATTATCATTATTTTGACCGATGTTCCCTTTTAAAAGAATCATGTATGATCGACACAGAAAACGCTTTCAAAAGAAAGGGGATACCAACATGTCTAATCGTATGAAACGAGTGTTGTTGCTTCTTGTTACTGGGTTGTTTATGAGTTTGTCTGCATTCACTTCTACTGCCTCGGCTCAAACAGGTGGATCGTTTTTTGACCCTTTTAATGGCTACAACTCTGGATTTTGGCAAAAAGCAAATGGTTATTCGAATGGAAATATGTTCAACTGTACTTGGCGTGCAAATAACGTATCAATGACGCCATTAGGGGAAATGCGTTTGGCGCTAACAAGTCCATCTTATAACAAGTTTGACTGCGGGGAAAACCGCTCTGTTCAAACATATGGCTATGGACTTTATGAAGTCAGGATGAAACCAGCTAAAAACGCAGGGATTGTTTCATCGTTCTTCACTTACACAGGCCCAACGGATGGAACTCCTTGGGATGAAATTGATATCGAATTTTTAGGAAAAGACACAACAAAGGTTCAATTTAACTATTATACAAATGGTGTAGGAAACCATGAGAAGCTCGTGGATCTCGGATTTGATGCTGCCAACGCCTATCATACGTATGCGTTCGATTGGCAGCCAAACTCTATTAAATGGTATGTCGATGGGCAATTAAAACATACTGCGACAAGCCAAATTCCGACAACACCAGGTAAGATCATGATGAACTTGTGGAATGGTACGGGTGTAGATGAATGGCTCGGTTCCTATAATGGTGTGACACCGCTATACGCTCATTACGACTGGGTGCGCTATACAAAAAAATAATGCCAAATGTGATAAGAGCCTGCTGCCGCAATCTAGCCAGGCTCTTATGATTGTAATGTGGATGCCGATTACACACTTCTGTAAGCTTCCGGATTGCCTTCGAATACGTATACACTTGTAAAAACAGAAAAATTTTTATAAATGTTTTGCACATCTTGATAATTTGTTCTAACTTTTGAAAAATTCATTTCAAAAATGAGAAAACTAGTTTCTATTTTCTTTGTCAGTTAAGCTTCTTAAGAATGGACATTTAGATAGTTCTGTATCATTATCTCTTAGGAAATACTGTTTCCATTCGTGATTATCTACATTTCCGTAACTGTTTAAAGCAGGATGAATGGAAATGGTATCATATTTAGTAATTCTTTTTCTTACCTGTTCTTTAATCTTTTTAGCGTATTTTTCGTTCTTATTAAATTCTTGAAGAACCCAACGTGGAGTAATGGCCATCATCATATAAGGAAAATGCCTACTCTTTCTCTCTTCATGCTTAGGGGTGGCACAATACATAAAATACTGTTCCCCATGAAAACAGTATTCCCATTCATGTTCTGATGGATTTTGAGGAATATGAATGGGCCAATCCTTCTCATCTAGATCATGCAATTTGTTAAGTTGCTCCCAGAACAATTTTTCAAAATCCTCTACACTGCTGTTATTAATAAGTTCTTGAGGTGTGTCAAAGAATATAATCAACGTTGTATACTTTCCGTAATCCCTACAGTTTATCGTGAACTCTTTTAGTAAATTGGCTAGTTCTAGGGATGTTTGATCTTTTTGAGGTTGGCCTACAAATCCATACCTGAGATGCCCAAGTGAGAAAGATTGAGTAGCTGGAATACATGGAAAAAGATGTTCTTTGTCTTTCATTTTGTTACGAAAAGCATTCAGTGCATCCCTTTGCCAAGGTAAAAGACATTCTTGGCAAAAGTCTTCACTACCTCTAATTAAGTTTGTCATACAATAGCCTCCTAACTTCAATAGACTATTGCAAAAGTGTTGCATAGGTGATTGTCCTAGAAGTAATTGGGCCACTGTTCTTATAACACTCCTATGGTTGTACGGTCTCCCACTTTTAAATTAAAGAAGAACCAGAGTTTGGCTCGGTTCATCTCAATAATCCAGTATTTATATTTATGATTTATGTCCACCAGTAAGCCCAGCTCTGTGAAGCGCAGTTCCTGCAGGTGTGTAAGAAACTGCTCTTAGTATCGCTTTCGATCCGTATTTGCTTCTAATTCCATCCATAACGAATCCAAGCTTCCTTCTCTTCTCGTTATCCACTTCAAATAAACTCAACTGCTGATGAACATCATCCTCAATATTTGACAGTGTGACTGAGATACTTCGCACAGTCTTACCCGAGTAAAACGTTTGAAAAAGCATCAAGCAGCATCTATAAATATCCATCGTGATATTTGTGGGAAGATCAATTGTTTTGGATCGATGAAAACCACCACCAAGCTCATCCTTGCTGTATCCAATTCCCAGGCTGATTGTTCGGCCAACTTTATTATGCGTACGTGCCCTTCTTGCGACTTCCTCACAAATCTCTAACAGAACAGCCTTAATCTCTTCTCTCCTTGTATAATCCCTCAGTAAAATCTGACTCTTACCGAAACTAATTTGACCCTGCATCAACGGAGCACCTATTTCAGATAAATCGATTCCATGAGCATGATAATACAACTGGTTCCCCATTATTCCAAATCTCTTCTCAAGCAACTCTAAGGGAAATTTAGCTAACTGACCTACAGTTGATATCCCCATTCGGTTCAGGTTTCTTTCCATCCTCCCTCCTATTCCCCACATTTTAGACAACGGGTGAACCTTCCAGAGTTTATTTGGCACATCTTCATATCTCCAACGTGCAATGCCACTCTTCGTTTTCTTACTCTCCAGGTCAAGTGCAAGCTTACTTAACAACATATTGTCACCAATCCCAACTGTACACATAAGCCCAAATTCTCTCCACATGCTGCTTTGTATTGCTTTAGCCATTTCTTCAGGATCTTCTTTTCCTGCATCTAAAAAAGATTCATCAATTGAATACGTATGGACACATTTCTCAGGAACAAATCTGTAAAACAGCTTTGTAATCTCAGTCGAAACTCTGATGAAAAGCTTCATTTGCGGATTTACAATGTTTATTCTTGGATCTTCAGGTATCTCGAACAGTCTCGATCCTGTTTTGATTCCAAAATCTTTTTTAAGTGCAGGAGATGCAGCTAATACTACACTTCCCTGTCTCTCCGTATTCCCTACAACAGCAAGATAGCATGTTAAGGGGTTCAAACCCATTGTGACAGCCGATACAGAAGCATAAAAGGATTTCATATCGACACAAAGTATATTTTTACGTGGAAATTGTGAGTAATCAATCATTGTATGTGACTCCTATGATGTTATTCATGTTGATATAGACTGTATTGTCGTTCTGATCTTTAACGTGTAGCTTTTGTTGTTCAAAATTAATGTAATGGACTCTGCCGGTGACATTTTCAACGAATCCGTTGTTAAAAAGCTTCAATACCAGCTCTTTATTAAATTCAAGCGCTTCAGAAACAAGAATATCCATCTCTTCAATTTGTTGAGCGTCTAAGGACGGCTTTTCAATTTTTGATACATCAAGTAAGTCTTGTTTAAGCTGTGTTAAGTGTTCTGGGAGCATCATTGATGTCCATTTGATTGTCCCTCGATCTCTAAGCAATTAGGCTCACTCCTTTATTGATCTAATATTAACAGAACGAATGTTCTCTATTCAATATAAACAAGAACAAAAGTTCGATGTAAATGTTGGTAATACTATTTCCTATCTAAAGACACAAAAAATAACAAGGGCGACAAAACCCTTGTTATTTTTTATGTGGCCGAGAGGGCTGGTTATTCACCCACTAGGCCCTCAACATAATAAATTATGAAAGCTTGTTTTATTACAATCTCTATCTTCCTTTTTAACATTTCTATATGTTTTGACGAATTATAGATTAAAAAAGAAAAAGGTACCGTTTGGTACCTTTTTTATCTTTATTTCGTATTTCTTGTGAATTTTGGTAGTCCGAATATAATGGCTAGGATGCCGCAGATCCCGATTAAAACAGGATAGAAAGAGTAATGCAAGATGCTGACAGGTGAAATATTTCCAAACTTCCCGGCCGACAACATCTGCGCGCCATAAGGAATTAGGCCTTGTATCACGCAGGAAAAGATATCTAAGATACTTGCCGACTTTCTATTGTCGATTTTAAATTCATCAGAGATATTTTTGGCAATCGGCCCAGCTGCAATAATAGCAATCGTATTATTGGCAGTAGCTAGGTTCGTAACGCTGACCAATCCGGCAATACCGGCTTCAGCACCTTTTTTCGAATGGATTCTTTTAGAAATAACCCCCAGTAAAAAGTCGATCCCTCCATTTTGTTTCATAATGCCGACCATTCCGCCAATTAACATGGAAAGGATAATAAGATCAGACATTCCGGCAATTCCATCCGTAATTGATTTAAAATAAGACTCAAGCGTCAAGCTATCGCTTGCAAACCCTATAATTCCTGTTAAGATCAATCCGCCAAAAATGACAGCCACCACATTAAAACCAATTAACGCAAAAACTAACACGGCAACATAAGGAAGTACTTTAAACCAGCTGTAAGATTCAGCTCCGATATGTCCCACATGTCCTGTCGGTATAAAAAATAATAAAATGACTGTTATGATAGCAGCAGGCAAAACGATCAAAAAATTCGTTTTAAATTTATCCATCATTTGTGTTTTTTGTGACCGTACTGCCGCGATGGTTGTGTCCGAAATAAAAGAAAGATTATCTCCAAACATAGCTCCCCCGACAACAGCTGCAATAGCGATTGCAGTGGGCAAGCCAAGTTCTCCGCTCAAACCGGCGCTAATTGGAGTAACTGCTGCAATCGTCCCCATTGATGTTCCCATCGAAACAGAAATAAAACAAGCAATGATAAAAAGCCCTGGCAGTATAAACTGCTGCGGAATAATGCTCAAAGCAAGGTTGACGGTTGAGTGTACCGCTCCCATCGCCTCAGCTGCAGAAGCAAAAGCACCTGCTAATATAAAGATGATAACCATAATAATGATATCAGGATGTCCCGCACCGGAAGCAAACCATTCTATTTTCTGATTGAGCGATTGCTTCTGGTTAAATAAAAGCGCAAAAGCAGATGCTATAATAGCCGCAATCAATATTGGCAATTTATAGAAATCTCCAGTCAATACACCGGAGCCGACAAAAAGCCCTACAAATAATACTAGTGGCAATAGCGCCCAAGGATTTCCATTTTGTTTCATCTAAGTAGCCACCTCTAATTTCAATATCAAAGCCGTTAAACACAGTCTAAGCAACATTCCATACTTTAAAAGGCTACAGTAAAAAAGTCAAGCGGGAAAATAGTATAATAATTATTAAATTAATAACAGAATTGAAAGAAGGATTTTTCAAGGAGAGGAAAAAACACACCTCATCCACAGATTATTTGGAAGATCCTATACAAATAAGGTTAGGTCTACTTAGATTAAACAACGAGCAAGCCCTTGGATGGGCAGTTTTTTCGGGATGACCATCCTCGCTTTCATGAAAGAAAAGCCACTGATTGTTTATTTCGGTCTGTTTAAGGAAGCTATGAAACTATTTGCAAATTGGACAAGAATCAGAAAAGAAATTGATCTGACTGAAATACGTCTATAATGTATACTGGGTTCAAAATAGAAAACATTGGAATCAACAGTTATGAGATGAAATCGATGTAGATTAAAACAGCTGCACCTAATTGGTGCAGCTGTTTATTTATGCATCACTTGCTGTCATTTCTTTTTGAATTTATTTCTCATTGTCAGCTAAACCGTATTTTTCAAAAATGAATATTCTGAAAAAGTGAGATGGTCAGAAGTAGTGTTGATAGGGTACCGGCAGACATTAAAGTTATTATTTTTCGTCCGTTTTTCCCTTTACCATTCTCTTTCGAAGATTTTACCAGCTCTCGGGATACCGCACTCCATATAACTATAGATGCTATAGCCACTATGAAAATCATTTCTGTAGACATATTTAAGCCTCCTTCATTTATGATTTCATTTTCTCTAATTTTAACATATATCATTCCATTAAATAGTCCTTTTTGATTTAGGACAGGTGTCAGCCTTCTGGTATTACCACTGTAACCAGAGCCGAGGTGCGCCAACACCTACTATTGCTTTATGGATAAAACGATTATTTTATTTGGAACACAGGACTTTATCGATGACCAAGTGATATTATCCATGATTCAGTTCAAATTCTTCTCTTGTCATCCCAAAGCAAATACCATCATAATAAGCTCCTTTAGTGAAAATGATATTTCTTAGTTGTCCCTCTTTCATGAAACCTAATTTTTCATGCAAACGCATGGATGGATTATTAAAAGAATATACAATTATATTTACTTTTTGATAGGCTAGCTCTAAAAAGAAAAAGCGAAGAACCATCAAGATCATTTCTTTGGCGTATCCTTTACCTCTATATGGCTCAAATACAGCCAGATAATAATCGAAGGTACCATTTTTCCTGTCACAATCAAAGGTTTCAATCATACCAACGATATTATTATCTCTATCAACTGCAATAAAACGGAAATCATCTTTTTCCAATTGTTCTTCTATCCATTCTCTCATTTTATTAGCTGAACGAGGAAAATGGAGCGAGTCCATATTTCGTAAAATTTCATCTTCTAATGATTCAAATATAACGATATCTTCAGGTTGAATCGCTCGTAGTGTAAGATTTTCCCCTGTCCAATAAGTAACTGCCATTTTAACTTTTCCTCCATTTATCTCCATACTTTGCTTAACTGTTTAGAAAGTCATCATCTAATTCAATGTAGAGAATTCCATCATCTTCTTCATCAGCTTCAACTGGTTCATCAACTAAACTTAAGATAAACACCTCAAACGTATTGGCAATCAGGAAAAAGTCTTTATCTGGATGACTTAATTCATGATCCCAAAACCATACCTTTTCACTATCGATGTTCATGCATATTTCATTCCCGCCTGCAGCTTGCAATAGGAATTATATTTCTAGGAAAGCGATCAGAATATGTATCGCGCTTTCTGAAGGCTGTTATAATCGTTCGCTAAACCATAAAAACCCTTTAACAATTGTGTATCATCGTCCTTACCCATCCAAGGTTCCTTCTCTATAGGTTTATAGCAAACGTCATACTCAATCTCATCTGTTGTTTTTTCACTTTCTAGATAACATCCTCCATATTTCTTCAAAAAGTCCTTTTAATCTGAAGGTAATTGATTGCCTATATTCATTTCAATCTCTTTGAGTTGTCCATTCCTTTGCCTGTTGATTCCTGCAGCTTTTTAAAGTCTTGCTGAATAAATAGTTTGTTTGATTCTGTTTCAGCGTATTCTGTTTTTAAATCCTCATCAAGCTTGTTTAGCTTATTGATTGTTTTTTACGTTTGTCATCTGCAAATAAAAACCTTCATTTCCAATCCAGTGAAAACAGCTCCAAAAAAGAGATCACTGATACCTCAAGCAAACTTGAACAATCAGGATTAAATCTATTAGCACCATCACATATTTTTTGGAAGAAGATCCTAGAAGAGAAAAGAGTTAAATGGGGAACTAAAGAACGTACAGCGTATAGAAATTGGTACGATAAGAATATGGCAAAAAAACTTGGGCTAATTTTGAAAACCACCATCAACTTTCAAGGGAATATGGCAGCGGAAATATGACTGGGAATTTAATTCCTTTGGATAAGAGCTTCCGTAGAACAGAAGTCAATCCATGGTGGGCTTCTTACTAATTATAAGTAATAAAGGACTATAATTAGAGTCCTTTACTCATCTATGTTTTCATAATAAGCTTTAATATTCCTTTCAACTTCCCAATACTTATTTCCGTTTGAGCTTAAAAGCCGATCAAACCAAATTTCAAAATTCGCTTTTAAATCTACTGCTTCATCAAAATGATCAATCGAATCCAAATAAAATAAGTAATCTAAGTCCCCTTTTTCATATCTATTCGAATCTATAACATATCTTCCATCAAAATGATACCCAATCAAAAGACACTTTTCTGGAAGGTCTTCTGTTTCATTGTATTTCAAAACATCATCAATACTGAGTATTTCAATTCCATCAAGAAACTCCAATCCATTATGTAGAGCTAGTAACTCCTTATAGTCCTTCGGTAAACTTACATTAAAATGAGACTCTAATTTTCTAATTTCTCCTTCTGTTGCGGGTTCTTTAAATTCAAATGTAGCATCTTCTAATACGAAACCGCCTGGTTGAATCATTGGAAAATTGCCATACTTCGAAATAGCTTCTTTAATACCGGCCAGTGTCAAATGAATAAGTTTGCCTTCTTCCATATCCTCCCCCCTCTATCATCAATTTTCTAGATTTCACCATGTCATGCAGTTACAATGAAAGTATTACTAATAGGACAGCAATGTGATACTAGGAAACAATTTTATTCATTAAAGAAGCAGCATTAGTGGTGAACAAAATGTAAGTGTTATTTACTGTTTTAATCACTACCCTATCTGTAGATCCATAAGGAAACCCAATCCTTACTGCGCTTTTCTCCTCTCCTCCATAGTTTTGATCAAGGAATACATCGCTAATTTCTTTAATTGGTATTTCAATTTTGGATAGCTGCCAATTGATAATTAAGTTATCATTTGATTTCTCAACTTTAATCCCTAGCATAATCTCACTTCCTTTTAATTATGAATCAGTAAAATTTTAACATGATCTAATCAATCTTAGACTGAAATAAAAACATGTTAAGGAAAAATTAAATTCACAATAATTGGATACAGGATTATAATAATTGATGACCTACCGATATAGTTAGAGAACAAACACTCTAAAAAGGGAAATGAAATTGAAGAAAGTAATATTAGGCTTTGCTGTATTCACTTTAAGCTTTCATTGGCTGCCGGCGGCTCAAATGATACTGAAGAACCTAAAGAAACACAACAAGTTTCTAGGAATGCTAAACAGACAGAACAAAAGGAAGCTAAACAAGAAAAGGCTGCTGACAAATCTAAGGCAAAAGACAATAAGGAATTGGTAGATGTTACATTAGATAGAGTTGTTGATGGAGATACGATTAAGGTGAAATACAACGGGAACGTTGATACAGTTCGTTACTTACAGTTGAGACTCCTGAGTCTAAAAAGCCAGACTCTTGTGTTCAGCCATACGGTGAGGATGCATCTAAAAGAAACAAAAAATGGTTAGCGACGGCAAAATGCAATTAGAATTTGATAAAGGTGACCACCGAGATAAATATGAGAGATTGTTAGCTTACGTTTATATCGATGGTAAGTCTGTTCAAGAAACATTGTTAAAAGAAGGATTAGCCAGAGTAGCATATGTTTATGAGCCAAATACGAAATACATAGATCAATTCAGGAAAGATGAGCAAGAGGCAAAATCAGAAAAGCTTTTTATAAGTGGAGTAAGAATGGTTATGTGACTGACAAAGGATTTAATGGCTGTGTTAAACAGAAAGATGCTGCGGTTAAAAAGGCGACAACATTTAAACCGGCAGCTAAACAGCCTACTACTCCAAAGGCATCAAGTGAAACTTCGACTACAACTGAAAACGAAGCATCTTCAGCGTCAACTGGAGAAACAGAAACGTTTAAAAATTGTACAGAGTTAAGAAAGAAATATCCGAATGGAGTGCCTAGCTCCCACCCTGCTTACCAATCAAAAATGGACAGGGATCATGACAACTATGCTTGTGAACGTTAATTGAAAGCCCTTTGTGGCTTTCTTTTTTATTTCTAGGATTTGTTAATCATTGAGTAAAAATATTAGAACTTCTTCAATTTCTTTTTCTAAGTCATTATTATTTAAATTAAATAATGTTCCACAACCGCTTCCTATAAAGCCACCGTAGTAATACCACAAATCCATGGTGATGCAGTCTAGATCTTCATCATAGGCTTTTGCAGGTTGATAAAAATTAATTGTTATTTGTGAACGGTATTCTTTTTCCAAGCATCTCTCAGCCGTTAAATCATTTATTACATCTCCATCTATGTCTCTACAAACTTTGATGCTAAGATTTGGTTTACCCTGAGCTTTAAAAACATCTATATACTTATTTTGCAGCTTTTCGGATACTACTTCCCCCAGGCTCTCCAGCTCAAATATCATTTGTTTTAATTCTAGATTTATATCCTTTCCTGGAATCTGTAAATAACCTTCATCGAGAGGACTTTGATTTTTCTGTTTCTTAAGTAACTGTCTTAAAACTTTCCACACAGTGTTGTCCTCCTTTGGCTCATGTTTCGCATCTCCTGCTGTTAGAACACAAGTTTCCCACAATAATAAAGATGGCTGCTGTTTACCTTCCTTTTTTATTGCGGAAGTATGAACGGCAGCCTTATTGATTTAGAATACCCAAAAAATAATCACAAGCCAGGAGATAATCAAAGTTAAAATGAACCATTTTTCCTGCAAAGAAATTAAAGCGTAGCAAATATAAG
Organism: Bacillus sp. LBG-1-113; assembly: GCF_020708615.1. Classification (NCBI taxonomy): domain Bacteria; kingdom Bacillati; phylum Bacillota; class Bacilli; order Caryophanales; family Bacillaceae; genus Bacillus; species Bacillus sp. LBG-1-113. The sequence goes on from NZ_JAJFDG010000001.1 coordinate 1,080,740, forward strand.
AGATAGTTAACATCACAATAGAAGTGACCTTAACATACCATCCAATAGATTCATTGGAGAATGCATAAACAAATAAAGAGATAAGAACAAGAACCATAAATATGTTCCCTACAGTCTTTAATATACTCTTTTTGTCATCAAAGTTCATAATTTCAACCTCCAAAATATGTATATTATATGTTATAATTATACAGCATCCAGATAGTCATAAGCATTAAAAAACTTGAAAGGATGATTGTTAGTGAAAAAAACAGTTCTAACTACACTATCTCTCGGACTCCTATTCTCAACAGTGGCTCCACTAACTAGCCATGCAGAATCCATCTCAGAACCTACACCAAGTTATATCACTCAGGTTAATTCAACACCACTTCAAGAATTAGTTAAAACATCATCAGTTCCAGTCATCCAAGAGAATGGAGAAATTTCAATTCAAGCTGTACCACCATCAACAAAATGGAAGGTTGTAGATCATTTTAGAGGGAACTCTAAGAACATAGACACTGCAGCTGAATTAGGAGCAAGAATTGCTGCAGGATTACCTGGTCTTAAATACTCCTGGGCTGGTATATTCGCTCAAGCTGTGTTTGGAACATTTTATCACAAAAAACCAACTCGTTATTACTCAACAACCCAATACTTAGCCTACGACAAAAAGTATAGATACACAATCGTTGATATGTACGTCTACAAAGACAGTAAATATAGCAAACAAATAGGTTATGATTATAAAGTTTTCAGAACCCCTAGATAATATGTCAGATATAAAGCCCTTTTATAGGGCTTTTTAGCTTTTTAAACAAAAAGACAGAGAGTATGTGAGGGAACTCTCTGGCCTATAGTGGTTGATACACCAACTATGATACATATACAGGATACTTTAAATTTAGGATGTATTCAAGCAGCTTTTAGGTTTGAATAAAAATGGGAATTTTATTTAGAGTCAAGAGGAGAAATGTTCCAACATGCTAGAGACTTACTTATCTGAATTTTTTGATGTCCCTCAAAAAACTAAGTGCTAAAATGGGATATGTTACAAACGAAAGGTGGAATAATATGGCTAGTTTCAGAAAAAGAGGAACTACATAGCAATACAGAATAAAACATAAAGACCCTTTAACTCAAGAACAAATCGAAGTCTCCAAAAGTGGATTTAAAACAAAAAAAGAGGCACAGATAGCTGCAAGACAAGAAGAGCAAAGATTGATAGGTGATTTAGAAATTAACGGAGGAGAAACCCTTTTAAAGCATTATCTTAAAGATTGGCTCGCTCAATACAAACAAGGTAATGTTAGGAAAAACACTTACATTCTTCATGAACGAAATGTTAATACAAAAATTCTCCCCTATTTTAAGGAGATTAAACTAAAAGATATTAAACCCTTACGTTATCAAAAATTTATTAATTATTTAGCAGACCAGGGAGGGGTAACAATTCCAAGGGCTAAATCTAAGAAAAAAGAAAAGTTAGAATACATTAAGTCAGATGATATTTCCCTCTTCCTTAAAGTTGCAAGACAAGATAATTATTTGTACTATATCTTCTTTAAAACTTTACTTGAAACAGGAATGCGTAAGGGAGAAGCAGCTGCTTTACAAAGAAAGGATATTGATCTAAAAAATAACTTCATCAACATTAACAACTCTTTAGACTTCCAGGTTAAAGAAGGAGAAGAAATATTCGGGGAAACAAAAACATATGAATCCGAAAGAAGAATTAAAATCAGCAATTCATTAGCAAAAGAGTTAACAACACACATGAACTATTTAAATGATAATAGAATAGTTTTCAATGAGATTTACGAGCATGATTTAGATCTTGTTTTTTGTAAGACAGGATGGAAAACCTTTACCAAAGTCTACCCTCTTCAATGCACTCAATCGCATTCTGAAGAAAGCCGGATTAGAAAAAATGCCAATTCATGGTTTAAGGCATACTCATGCTGTCCTTCTTCTAGAATCAGGTGCAAGTATGAAGTTTGTTCAAGAAAGACTCGGACATAAAAATATAACCATCACATCGGACGTATACTCTCATATATCTGAGAAGCTTGAAAATACATCAGTGGATGGTTATGAAGACTACATGAATTCACTTTTGTCCTAAATTTTTTTAATTTTTTTGGTGGTCAAAAAGTGGTTAAACTAGTTGTTTCTAGTTATCCCACTTGACTTGACCACCTAGTTATTAATCTAAAACCCTATCAAATCAAGGTTTATCAGATTAATATTGAGACATATACTGTTCGCGCTCCCAAGGATGAACTTGTGTGCGGAACATAACTTTCAATTTAAATAAATAATATACAGCACTGAGAACCCTTGAAAACAAAGGATTTTTCAGTGCTTTATTATTTTTAATCTGAAATAGAATCTTTATAAATCTCAATATTTTTTGGTCAAATTTTGGTCATGATTTTGGTCAAAAACTTTCAAGCTGAAAAAAGCTCTGATGCATTTTATAGTAACTACTTAGAAAATGGAGATTGTATCCGATATGATTCTCGGCAAAGTAAGATCAGCACAAGTCGGCTAAAATTCAGAGGATGTTACTGCTACAAATCTTTTACGGAATCTATTTAAATTAAAAAAGGAGAATTGGGAAAGATGTAGTATTTGTCATTATTGAGAGGAGTGATCAAGATGAAAATTCAACGTGAGTTACCTGTAGGAACACATCATGACCCACCTGTAGGAATGGGATTAGGTCGTGAGATAAGAGTAGGTGGTTAAATAAAAAAGGCTCTCTCATATAAGAAGGGCCTTTTTATTATTGTTTTTAGTGCCTCATCAGCTCTTTTATTTTTATCTTTTTGCTCATCTTTTTCACCTCGCACTTAATAGCTCAAGTTCTTATCTAATACAAAAAAGCCCATTATTGGGCTGCACTTTAGAGATCTGCTATCTTACGCTGACGGAGTCTGATAATAAGATACAACTCCTATTATTGCTAACACGATGAATACGGCTAGGATGCTCCATAACGTTATTTTAACGCCTTTTGTCATCTTATGCCCCTCACTTTTTATTAAGTTCCAACTGGTCTTTCTGCAATTTGAATATCAGTTCCGACTGGCTTTTCACTAAATTGAATGTCTGACTTAGTAAACAAACTAGCGCCAGCAGCTAACCCACTTAAGATAATAGCTGTAACAGACACACGAAGTATTAATCTTTTCATCCTATTCCCTCCAACTGCCTCATTTTCTTTTCGGCTAAAATAGCTCGCTTAGAAAATTCAAGAGCATCCTTATAACATTCTTTCTTCTCGCAGTACTGTGAGATAATCAAGGAAAGATCAAGAACACTGTCTAAGTCATTCTTTTCTTGAAGGAAATGAATGTAACTCCAACATTGCTCAATGGTTTCGTATTGATTATCTTGAAGAAGTGCATAAATGATGTTTATTTTAGCCTCATACACTTTATTCTCTTTCTGGGTTAAATTTTCCTGTCCTTTTTTGTAATAATATACAGCTTTATCTTTTTGATCCATGAGGAATAACTCTTTGGTAGCCATGTAAAGAGAGTTAATGTAATAAACTGAATGTCTCCACTCTTTATTTCTTATGGCTTTTCTCAGTGCGTTGAGACAGTCTTGGGATCTGTTTGCTGCTGAGTATGTAATACTTAAATTGTGATGGATTTGCGCTTCGAAAAATTTATCATCAAGCTCTTTTGAAATTCTAATTGCTTGGAAATAAGCTTCTTCAGCTTTATCAAATTGGCCAAGATCTGTATAGTTAGTTCCTACAACCATAAGTGCAGTTGCATACTTCCTTTTGTAATTTTCATTCCCTTTATATATGTTGAGTGCGTTGTTTATATAATTTAATGAAACAATACTTTGACGTAGCATCATGTACATTGACGAAACTTTAGAATAAAATTCAGCGACTTCAATTTCATCGGGAATAATCGATAACTTTTTCTCTGCAATTTTAAATAAGCTAATGGCATTCTCAAAGTTTCGATTGTAGGATTCGTATAACGCTTCAAACAAAAAGAAGTAGTACTCAATCATGTTATCTGTTTTTTGAATTTCTCTTGCATGTCTTTTATTGAAGTATGAATGCTTTGGGAAATCTGTTCCTTTAACTTGATACATCATCATTTTATGTCTTTCTTCAAGTAGAGAGTAATACATTAATACTTCCTGATCTTCTTCCATGTCATCAAATAAAGATTTGACTTCTTTAAAATATTTTTCAGCAGCCTCAACATTCTGCTGTTTTATGGCCATATACCATTCATTTAAGAAATTAGCAACATATTCAGAAGCAAGTTTACTCATAATAAACCCCTCTTTCTGTCAAAATTCTAAATTATCAAACAAATGTTAACACAACTTTAACATTAAATGTAATATATAGAAAAAATTTTCGACATAGCGCAATTCTGCTTTCGTGATGACGCAATTAAACTCAAGGGATAATATACCTAAATTTTCAGGGTGCGAAAGAACAGATCGCCTAGGTCTTGTATATCAATTATAAGGAAATGTCCTTTTTCGGACAATCGATTGAGTAAAAATAACTATTTCCATTGGAGGATTTCTGGTATTTGGCCGATCTTAAAGCCGTTAACCCTCCTAAACTATGGTAAAATTTTGAGTATTGAGTGTCAGAAAAAGGAGAATGATATGAAGGTATTTGAAGCAAAGTCATTACTTTCTGAAGCGGATAAACGTGCAAAAGAGTACAAGGAACTCAGATCACAAATGGTTAAGCTCAGAAAAGCATTTAAAGACGTAGCTAACCTGGATGACAGCGAGTTTTCAGGTAAAGGTGCAAACAATATCAAAGCATTTTATCATGATCATGTCGGTGTTACAGATCAATGGATTGATCTTATCGATATGAAAATTGCTTTCCTTACAAGTGTCTCTGGAGTTATAGAGGAAGCCAGCTTGTCAGATGCATACGTCGAGGAGTCTTTTTTAGAGCATGAACTCGCAAATGCTTATAAAAAATCAAAGGCTATTATGTCTGAACAGAAGAAAGCAATGAAGGACATTCTGAATGATATTGACGATATCCTACCACTTGATTTGTTTTCAACAGAAAACTTTAAAGTTGAACTTGCCAGTGCAGATAAGAAACGTGAAAAAACAATTGATAAAATTGGACAAGTTGATGATGGTTTAACAACTGAATATGCATTAACAGAGCCTAACGAACAATTCATTCAACAAGATTTTAAAAAACTTCAAGAATCAACAGGTAAAGGGAAAAATGCTACACCTATTCACTATAATGCCAAAGCGTATAGAGAAAGCGACATACATAAGAAAAAAGGCGATATTGAAAAACGTACAGAAGCTTATTTGACGATTAAGAAGAAGGAAGAAAAAGAACGAGAAATTGAAAAACTGAAAGAAAGACTAAAAAACTACGATTATGCGGATGCCGATGAATTTTACTCAATGGCAAAAACCATTGGTTTTGAGAATCTTACTAAAGATCAACAGAGATATTTCACACAAATTGAAAACACACGTGAGTTGATGGCTGGAGCCAAAGGTACTGTTACAGCTCTTTATGATATGACAGCTGAAACATTAGACTATATGGCACACAATCATCCTGTCGACATGCTTATTAATTCTGCAGTTGCAGTTTATCACTATGATTCCACATTTAATTCAATTAAAGATGCAATTATAACCTCCTATGTAAGAGACGTAAAGAATGGTGACACAGAATCAAAGGCTCATTGGTTTACATATGCAGCAGTAAACATCTTTGGCTTAAAAGGTGCTGGTTCAGTTGCTAAAATTGGAGTGAAAACAGCCGGAAAAGCTGCAGTAAAAAAAGTGTCTAAAAAACTGGATGAAACTCCTGATCCACTAACAGCAATTAAACCGTTTGTCATGCGAGAAGATGTTGTTGTAGCAGGTGGTGTGCCGTATAATGTCATCAACGGTGTGAGCGCAAAAGACAGACTGCTTCAGCTTGCTAAAAAATTAGACGAAACAAGAAAACCATTTACAGGTAAGGAAATAAATCTCCCTTGGTTAAATAAAGAAAAGTACAGCGCTGTTGAAATAGACGGCAAAGTAAAGGTTAAAGGTGAAGTTAGAGATGTAAGCCGGAGAGTCTATACCTTAAAGGACATTGATATTAATCAAAAAACTCCAAAAGGAAAAACCAATCTTGAATTAATGAAGGATGGTAAATCTCCTTATGCTAAAGACGGAACACAGATTAACTTACATCACCTCATACAAGAAGAAAGTGGAACATTGCTTGAGATACCTAACAGTTTACATACAAAGTATAGTGATGTGATACATGGCCTAAAAGGTAATGGTGAAAGCTTTAGGAATGATGTTTACCTGGAGAAACAATACAATAACTTTAAGACAAGGTATTGGAAGTGGAGAGCAAAACAATATGAGAAAGAATAAGGGGTTATAAACCATGGATCTTTATTTGAAAGTAAAAGAATTCTTAGCTGAAAATGCAAAGGAAAAAGATTTCACAGGTGGAATTAGCGAAGATAAAATTTTAAAAATCGAACAAGATCTTCAAGTTACACTTCCAGATAGCTACAAGTGGTTTCTTAGAAACTATGGTTCTGGTGGAGTTTATGGAATCGATTTATTAGGCTATGACTTTGGTGGTGCTTCAGTTGTTGAAACAACTAGGGAATATCGTGAGTATAGGGAACTGCCAAGTGGTTTAGTAGTTGTAGAACATGTTGATTTTTTTGGATATTGCTTAGATACCAATAAAATGAACAGTGAAAGAGAATGTCCAGTTGTTATTTGGAGTGAATTTGGTGGCTATAAAGAACTTGATTCGGCACATTTTATAAAGTTCTTTTATGAAAGACTTCTTGAGATGAAAGAAAACTGGGAAGAAGATGAAGATTGGGACGATTAAGTCAGAAGGATTGCAATGCAGAGCCCCTCACTATGTGAGAGGCTTTTTTATTACTACAATTTCGCTTCAATTTTCGCTTTAGTCTTAGGCCCATAAATGCCGTCAGCAACCAATCCATATATGGATTGGAACCTTTTGACTGCATTTGCTGTTTTCGGTCCATACACGCCGTCAATGCCGTTATTTTTCGCCCCTTTGCTCGGATAGAAATAAAGGGCAGCAAGAGCTTTTTGAATCTGCCTTACGTCATCCCCTTTTCGCATAGGTTTTGTGACTTTATATATGCCCGAAGGCAGCACATATGACGTTTTTTTGCTGCTTGGTTTAGCGCTTGGGGTGCTTGATCCTTCAAGCTTTATCTTTTGGCCAACTGTGATTTTATTCGGATCTTTTATGTTATTCCAGCTCTGAAGGTTCGCCACACTCACCCCGTGCTCTTTTGCAATTGCGGAAAGAGTATCTCCTTTTTTGACTGTATAAGTGCTTCCTGCAGCTTTAGACGCAGATGACGACGGTTTGGATGTTGTCTTTCCTCCCAGCGCATTCAATTCTGCTTCAATGGCAGCCTTAACCTCGTCCCATCTTCCCTCTGATAAAATTCGATGCGGACAATATTTGCCGTTCCAGTCTTGATGCTTGCGGACACGGTCAACGCCCCATCCTCGTTCTTTAAGCAGCTGTGCCACAAACTTAATAGCTAGCTTTTCCGCCGCCTTATATCGTGCGCCTCCTGACTTACTGTAACAAATTTCGACACCAATCGACTTACGATTACCTGTACCGTTTGTTCCATCTCCTGTGTGCCATGCGTTACGATTTAACGGCAGCCCTTGAATAACCTCTTTGTCATCAACAGCAAAATGAAAACTTGTCGAGCTTGTATTCCCGATCATATAGCTGATCTCGTTAGCAGCTGACGCATCATTCGCTGTATTGTGGATGGTAATGTATTCAGCGTCCATATAGTTCGGACATTTCAAAGCGTATTTAGCTTCTGATACAAGATTCTTTTTCACTGTGATTGTCATATTCATTCTCTCCATTCATTTTTAATATAGAAAAATCCGCCGGTTTATCCAGCAGCGTCATTTTGTTAGATTGTTTTGTTTAAGAACTGCTTTTTGTTGGTGCCCTTTTGCTGTCACATAATTGTTTTTAAACCATGCAGCAAGTGTCGTACCGATCATGAAGATCAGAGAGCCAGCAGTGTAAAGAGCATCCGCAAGCTGATTCACCTGATCTTCTGAAATATCCAACGGTGACTTACCAAGCATCAGCATTGTTTGGTTAATAAGTGCAATCAAAAGAAGCACCGTCCGAATGACCGTGCCTTTGTCATAGTTTTTCATATCGTTTATTCCTCCTATTGTACTTTGCTTTCAATTTTGTCTAGCTTTTCAATTACAACATCATATTTTTCACTGAACTTCCCCAAGACTTCATTTTGGGAATCAATTTGATTATAGAGCTTTGCTTCCCTTTCTTTACTCGTTTTCATGACATAGAATAGGAGCCAGCAAAACAACACAGCAAAGGGCCCCTGAGTGATTAAATACTGTGTAATATCCATTTCCATAAAGCCCTCACCTCTCTCATGGCAAAATAAAAACACCTCAATGGGTGTTGGTTAACTTCCTAAATCTATGACAACCGGCTCTGTAGCTGGATAGGTCAGGCCGGTGATTTGTTTATATTGGTCTTCTGTGATTCTCTTCAAGACAACAAAACGGGCGACATCAGCGTTTGTGTAATACTGTCTCCCCCATCCATAAATAGTTTCGATATTTTTAAACCAATCCATCACACTTCCCCTCCTTCAGCCAGCATTAATAACAAGTCCGCAATCGTTTTCGCTTGGGACTCTATCAAGTTCTGTGCTTCGGCCAGCTGCACCATTGTTTCTGCACTTTGCGCCTTTAGTTGATCTACAGCAGATGGAGGATCGGCCGGCCCCTTCAAACTGTCTTTATATTCCTGATCAGCTGTTTCGATCCACTCTTGTTTTTCGCTCTCAAACCAAGGACGCCACATGCCTGAACCGTTTTTTTCAGGCGGTTTGTCGGTAGCATTAGGCGGTATATTATACTTACCTGTTTCAGCGTCAGGAAAAAGCTCTACAGGTTGTCCAGCATAAAAGCCATCTTCTCTATACGGATAAATTAAGATCATATTTCCCCTCCTTTAGTTTAATGGGATCACTTTATCTATATAGTATCCGGTCACTTTGCTGCTATCGTTCGCCATCAAGCCGGTCAATTTAAGGTCTCCTGACGGAAACACAATTAATTTGCTCATTCCTGTAATTCCACTTACAGCTATTAATTCCATCACGCCTTTTGACGGGGCATAGGTGGAAGGAATAGACGCAAAAACGACTTCTCGATCTGTCACAATATGGCCCGTAAGATGAAGGGCACCTGCTACTTTTTTAAATTGAAGCTGACGATCTCCTGTCTTTGCCCCATTTTTATATGTTGCATTTAACCACGGCACACTGTCAGTATCATTTTCAGTGAGAAGTCGCTTCCAACCTGACCAGCCTAAATTGCCGTCAACATAGTTTGAATACATATTATTCTTATAATCCACGGCCACGACATAACCGAAAGTGCCGTTACCATTAATATCAATGGATGTGAAGTGAAAAAATCCCCTTGTTGATAAAGTGGAGGGAGCATTCAAGGGCTTCCCCGTGGAATAAAATGTTCCGAACGTCTTACCTGCCTTCACAATTCTGTCCAGAAAATCGTCTGTATCAGCGATTGAAACCAAGACCCCTCCAACATCATTTGTAATTTTGAAAAGCTGAGCACTGTTCCATTTTGTACGTTCTGCTGTAGATATATGAGCAGTTGTATCTTTTACATGTGAATCAAATTCTGTTTTGGTTGCCTGTTTGTCATTTGTAACATTACCGAGCCCGACTTGATCTTTTGTCACCCCATGAGGGTTACTTTTATTATTAATGTGTTGATCAGTATACGTTTTTGCGTTTTTCTCGGCTGTATCTGCCTTGTTTTTTGCTCCTGTTGTCGTTTCCTTCGCATTCCAGTTGGAACGTTCTGCAGACGTAATATGACGCGTAGAATCCGTATTATGTGTATTGAATTCTGCTTTTGTTGCTTGCTGCACGTTGTCTAAGTTTCCCAAGCCTACTTGGTTTTTTGTAACACCATGAGGATTCGACTTGTCATTTATATGGGTGTCTAAATTAGCTTGAACAGAATCAGCCTTTTTCTGTGCTCCATCTTTTGTTTCAATGTTCTCTAAGTCCTCAAATTTTCTTCGCAGCTCTTCAACCGTCTGAATGGTTTCGTTATAAAGCTCGTTGATCTTATTTTTTAAGGATTCAAAATCATCAATATAGTATTCCGCGGTTGGCAGGATATCAGTGTCAATCAGTGCTTTCTTAATCTCAAAAGAAAACTCATGAATAGACATCGCCTGCTGATTTGTATATGAAATATCTAGCTCAGCCTGAACAGTCCCAACGTGCTTAATTTCTTCATCAGAGAGAACATAGGTCAACCGGCCGTTCAATTTATCAGTGATTTCAATATTTCGGACAAATCGGCTGCTGTCAGACATTAAAAGAACGAGCTTCACCACTGCCGCGGATAATGGCAGGGGAACCCCGTCTTTTATTAGCTGGAATGATAATTTTGCTGTTCCTTTGTCTTGAGTTGTATATTGGATATTTGTTTGTACCGGGCTTTTGCGCCGGCCATTGATCGTAAAAGTAAGTGATTCATCTTTGTACGGCATAGCGTCCCTCCTTTACTCCTCTATAGAAGGAAATCCTTTGTCGGCCTGTCGGAGCCTTTTGATCTCATTCATTTCCTCTTCTGTTATCTTTCCTTGATCGACGGCCATAGAAAGAAGCTCTTCCTTTCCGTCCCAATACCCTGATAAATAACATGTTTTTATTGCATTAAAAAAAGGGCTGCTCATCCAGCATCCCCCCTTACTACAGTTTCTAGTATATCGGCAACGGCCTTCAATGCCTTTGTTCCATCGCTTTCATCAGCTGAATCTGTTGCTTCAAGCGATTCAATATACTCCGCCGATGCATTTTCTATCCATTCTGTACCGGTCCATTTTGCTTGGACCAAGTCACCCGGGCTGATCTCCGTTGCATTTTCTGGCACAATACGTGTCATGTTACCATCTTCATCTTCAATGTATTGAATTTCCACTGGGCAATCGTAAATAAAGTTTTCATCATATTGGTAAGCCCATTCTTGCTCAAAAGTCATACGCCTCGCCCCCTTAATTTAATTTGATGATTTCGTCAATGTATGTGTAAGTTACGTTTCCAGCGTTATTCGCAATAAGTCCGAGGGCCGAGATATTACCATTCGAACGAAATACAATTTTCCTGTCACCCGTAGTCCCTCCTACCGGGCACCCTTTAAAGGCATTCTTTTTAGGCCGCGCACTGACAGGTAATGTCGCAAAGTCCACACCGTCTTTTTTAGGAATTGTTACACGGCCCCTTACATAAAGAAAACCTCCCTGTACTGCAAATTGTAGACGATTGTTGCTGTCAGGATTCTTTGCGCCATTCTTTAAAGGCAGGTTTGCCCAGGGCAGCTTTCCACTCGCTGAAATCTCTGACCATTCTCCTTCTTTGCCTTCACTTGTAACAACTCGTGTCAAAATCTTGAGTGGCCTTGCTGTTGAGTTTCGAGTTAACGTTTGAATAACTGAGCCCACACGGTCAGCAGGTGCAATATTTAACCACCAACCAGCATCGCCACTGTCCGGGTGATCAGAGAGTGTTTTGGTCTCTGGAGTCGTCATATAGTAATAACCCACTTGCCGAAATTCTTTTAACGCTTTAAGTCCTTCCGGCAGCCGCTTTGCATAGCCGCTATTTTGGGTGAGTTTATACCCTTGATAACCCTGAGCTAAATCAATACCGAATTTGGCTGCATTCTCTTTTGAATGGTAGGCGTATACCTTTGCAAGTCTTTTTCCGACTGCCCCCGTTACTACCCCTGCGAACAGCGATTTCTTTCCTGTCTTCGGGTCTTTATATAAAAAGATTGACTCAGGTTCTCGGAAACCATCTTCGTATTTGCCGTCTGGTCCATAACCAAAATCACAGGAGATACGTTTTTTTAAGCTTCCATCCTTAAAACTAAATTGTGTGATCTCACATGGGTAAGTATTGTTATTGGTGTCCCCGGTGTACCAGTATAAATCATACCCATCAATCGTAAAACCTTGAAGGTAATGCAGATCACTTGGAATGATCACCTTCCCCAGCACTTTATTCACTCCGCTTTTTACGTCAGTTAATTTCCGGAGCTCCACAAGACTATTACCATCATTTAACTTTACTCGGAAGGCAATAAAACCGTTCTCCCTATCAATTACTGGAATCGTATAGTAATCGTTGAATTTGTTATAGCGTTTAATGCCTCCGCTGCCACCATTCAAAGTGGCGCCCGCTGTATAAGGAAAACGCACAAGATCGTTCCCGACAGTGTTTCCGTTTGAATCGACTACATCATAGTTGGACCAGATATATATTTTTCCGTTTTCCCGTTCCAGTCCAATTGTGGTGCCGTGGCCGCCGTGTTTGAGCGTCATGCTGTCCAGCATCACCCCGTTTTGGTTCATACGTGTAATGGTGAAACTTTCGCTTTTATCTTTGTTCCCACTGGCAACCTGTGTGGCGTAGATATCGCCTGTTAGTTCATCAATGACAAAACACTGAAGTACTGTTTTATCTGCCAAATTCAAGTTTGTATGGTAAACCGGCGGAACCGTTGTGAAATCAAAAGTCATTTCTTTTTGAATAATTGAATCCAAATTTTCGAGATCAGTTTCATTTGCGATGAGGTGATCACGTAAAGACGGATAGACTTTCCCTCTTTTATCTACCCGAGCATCTAAGGTTTCTTTTATATTGGTTCCATCTGCTTCTAAAATAATGTTTCGTAGTCGAGCTTTCGCTATTTCAATTTCCTCGTAAACTGTTAGCCCGCCGCCATGTGCCACTTGAGAAGACGTATGAGCAGTCACAGCCGATTTATGATTAGCAATGGAATTGGATAGTCCATTTAATCCATTTTCAATGCTTTCCAGGTCATCCCGCTGCTGCGCAAGATACAGTGAATCTTTTGTAGAATCATAATCTTTTATTAATCTGATCACCATGAGATCACACTCCTTTCAAGACAAAACAAAAAGCACCCTGGTAAGAGTGCTCAAATCATCATTCTAAGTTTTTGCATATATCGCTTTTGATCTTTCAATCTCTTCTCCTGCTCCATCCGAATGTCTTGAATATCTTTTCGGAAATTAGCAAAAGTCAGTGCCGGTTTTGCGTAAGGGTTTAATGGTTTATATTGAATGGCCAAAAGACGGACATCATCTTCGTACGTGACACCGTATGATGTGTCAGCCAAAATATGCAGTGTGTCACCCTTCCAGAAATCCTCTTGTATCTTCAAAAGCTTCGGTTCGTAGATGTATTCATAATCCACTTCTATTTCCGTCTGTGGATATGGGTTTACGTATTTTTTCAAAGCCGCCAACATACTGGATGCTTTTTTATATTTTTCATCCCTCAATGGTTCAGCCCATCTCGGCATGCCATCAATCAGGAATTTATCTTCGTCAGGATGCTTGTACAAAACTGGCTCAAAAACATACTCCGTTTTTTTGCTATCCGTGCTGCTGTTTTCTTTAATTGCGCCAAAACCCCTCGCTCTTGTGGAGCACCCTTGAGTAGAGGTTTTGATTGTAATGCCAGGCATATTATAACGAGTATCAAGTGTATGATTTATTCGTTTGCCCATTTTCTTATAAACATAGACTTTATAATTATCGACATCTAGTTCTAAGCCGTAGTCTTCCACAATTTCATCCATCAAATCATTTCCGAATCTGTCACCGAAATTCTCTTGTTCAACGCTAGAAAACTCAGTTTCTTTGTCCATAAAGATGTACCTTAATTTTGTGCCTTTAAAAACAAAATCAAGCATCTTCCTGACGGTAAACGTCCCGCTGATCGTATCTTCTACATAGTGGTTGTTTAGTGTCACAACATAAACGTGGCTTGCTGTTACTTTTTTCGAAAGCGTCCCTTCCTGGTTAATACCTATATCTGTGATGAAATACTTTTGATGATTGAATTTTTTCTCATCAAGATAAAGAATATTATCATTCACAAGCAAGTCGTATTCTGTGCCATTATCAGCTGTCCGTGTGATCGTGAATTCAATGTCCTTTTTCCCTGTCGTATCGTCTAATAAGTCCGGGTCAGCGCCGATGACTTCAATAGCTTGTGAATCGTCCTGACTCGCCACATGCAGCTTTGGAAAATATACATCTTTAGGAAGGCTCTGATTTAGCGTAATGTCTTTTCCGTCATACTCTTTGCTTGGCAGGTCTACGATTGGATCAGGATTACTTGGTTCATCCGGATTGTCGGGCAGTCCCTCAGTGGTATCGTATTTAGTTAATTTATAGGTGAAAATAAGACTGTTGAGCTTTGTTGCATAATTTGGATCGGTTGCATATCCAGCTTTTACGAGGGCAGCTGTGGCTTTTTGATAATCCGTCTCTCCGACAACGGCCCTGTAATGATTTTTATCCCAACTTACGCCATTGAGATACAGGTTAGCTAAGTCGTCAATCGACTCTTTCCAAGAGGGATATTTTCGAAACTTTGCCGGAACCTGAACATTTTCACCGTTAATGACTTCCCAGGTCATCATAGTGACATACTGTCCCTTATACTCGCCTTTCATGCCGAAAAGGTTGTGCCCTTTTGTCGCAAGTTCACTTGTTCCCCATGCACTCTCAAGACATCCCTGGGCAATGATTAACGAAGCAAGAATTTGATGGTTTTTATATACTCTTTGAGCGTCGGCGGCAATTTGTTTAATGAAATCCTCTTTAGCCAAAAAACCACCACCTCTTACAAATAATAAAGCCGAGTATCGAATTGGATGGTAAAGTCACTTGTGTTCTGAACTTCAAACTCATTCCATCCTATTTCAAGACTCGGCAGTCGGCCAGATGTTTTAATCGGCGTATTATTAATGATTGTATATTGCTTAAGGATTGAAACTTGCTGGTTTTTCTTTAGTTCCTGTTCAATCCTGAGCTTTTCGTCATTTGTATGATTAATTAACGTTACATTTTTACCTGCAGCATTTAACAAGACATTGTAATCATGGTCCAGTGGATTTATCTGTACGTCACCGGGATTAAACACAGAGAAACGTTTCTGATTCTTAAAAGAATAGTTCAACCGGTCATTAGGCGGGATGTTCATACCGAAAGTTCGTTTTACTCTAGTGAAATACTGCTTATCTTTTGTTGTAAAAGTTGATTCTGCCATCCCTGTAATGTTAGTGAACTCCACAGAAAAATCATTGTAGGTTTTCTCCTTCTCTTTTTGGATGCTGAAATTCCCGTCACATGTTACAAGGAAACGGCGATTCGGCCAAAGATCAGAAGAAATGTAATAAGGAAACGGCTTAACCAATAGGGCATATAGCTGATGCCTGTACATATAAAAATTCTCATGCTTGAGCGCATTCAAATAAATCTCAACATTTATTTTTCTTTCTCCGTAAGTCACATCGCGTGGGTGCTGCGGCAAAATCAGACCGTGCCGCCGAGGGATCGTAATTGTTTCCCGATTAATATTTGGAGCTTCCGGCAAAAAGCTCAATACTTCAAATTGAGGGAGTAAGCTGTCAAGGCTCTGCTCCCCTAGTCCATTATTAAAATCAATAAACAGTTTTACCATGCAGGCTTACCCCCGTTTCTATAACGTTTTTTGTTATAACGGTCCGCACTGGTTTGATCCAGTCTTGTCCCGTCTATATACGTGTGATTGTCTTTCAAAACAAGCTGCTGTAACAGCTGAATGTTTTGCTGAAGAGCATCTATTTGCTGACTCATCATGCTGATTTGCTTCTCTTGATTCTCAACCACACGGCTCATGTCAACATTTACATTGGTCTGTGGCGCTTTGTCAGCTGTAGCCATTGAAGCTTTTTGAAGCAACACAAGGGCTTTTGAAATCATCCCTTGTTGAAGTGACGGAAGAACACCAAGCTCACGGCCTACACGCGCCCATAAACCGATGTTACGTTCCCGATACGTCGGGTCTGTTGTAATCGTGGTCTCATCAAAGCCCCGTTCGTTTAGAATCGCCCATTTAGAGCCGCCACGCCCCGGTGAAGTCCCTCCTTTTGCGTAACCCACATACGGGCCGCCGCGAGCCATTGATTTTAAACCAGGGTGATTGGATATATCTCCATAACGTCCTTTGATGTAATTGATGGCAGCTAGTATATTATCAACCGGATTCAAAATGTTATTGTGCCCAGGAAACGCATTGGATGAAAACGTACTTGGAATTGTCTGCATCAGCCCACGAGAAGGATGACCGGCTCTTGCATTTGAGTCAGTAAGGTTAATGGAATTGGGATTTCCGCCAGACTCTTTCATTGCAATGGTGATCAAGCCAGGAACCCATGAGAAAGGTACACCAGCAATGCCAACAGCTTCTGCTACCCATTTTTGAACCTGGGCAGAACCTGTCGCTCCCTTATATGCATCTGCTGTGAAAAGCCCGGCATCCGGAAGAATGCTTTTTAAAAACTGACCAGCTCCATTTTTTAATGTTTGGAGTATACCAGTTCCTAGTGAGTCCACACCTTTTCCTGACTTAAAAGGAATAAAGCCCTTAAACAAGTTCTTAATCATTTTCTCAGGGCCATTCAAGATCATTTCCATAGCACCCGATGCAACATCTTTCGCTTTATTGACAACGCCCTTCCCTGCTGAAATCGCTCCTTTCACAAGCTTCTTGGAGCCATTAAGGGCGTCTTTGAAGAAGCTCCCGACACCTCCTGCATAACCAGGAAGTCCTGTTGCTATAACTTCTTTTGACTGACTATGTGGGAGAACCGATGTACCACGCGGTAGATCCCAAACCTGCGGGCCGCCCATTCCAACCACATAAGTTCCGATGCCTGGTGTATGAGCAAGTTCAAAACCTTCTTCACCGACTAACGCCCTTCCGCCTGGGTGAAAGTCTGTCCCTTTTGCATAGGCCCTGCCTGGCGCTACCTGCATTTCAGAATTTCCGCTGTACCCTTTAGGCTTCCATTCAGGAATGGTAGGAATGTGCATGAACTCAAGAACAGTATTGATCCCGCCGGTAATTTTATTAACAACACCTGCTAGATCAACGAGAAAAGTATCCCATTTCCCGAGCACTTCCCCTGTCTCCCAATCTACTTCTTTTACATGCCCGGCAGCCTGCATTTTCGCTTCACTTACTACGCCTTTATGAGTTTTTTCAGCCTGTTTCACAACCTGATCTTTTTGGCTCTTCGCAGAGCTAACTGTATCATCATGTTGTTTTTTAGTGATAGAACCCTTGACGTAATACTCTAGATCAGCGTTTTTCACTACTTCTTTATATTGCTTTTCAGCATTCTTGACCACATTGTCTTTTGCTTTTTTGCTGTTTTTAACTGTGGCAGCTGCTTCTTTTGCAGAAAGTTGAGTTTTGTTGTCTTTTAATTTTCCGGCGATAATTGTCTGCTCCTCTTTACTTTTAGTAAGAGCAGATTCAACATGGCTATTCATTTTCTTAATAATCTGTTCTATTTCCTTACGTTCGTCATCTGTGATATCTCGGTGATCTTTAGCAGCATTTTCCCAAATCTTTTTGATGCGCTTGGTATAACCGGATATTTCTTTATGCTTGTCCTTATTGTTGTCTTTGATATTCTGTAATGTTTCTGTCTTCTCTTTTTCTGACATTTCTTTATTGGAAGCATAAAAATCACTTAACACTTTTAAAGATTTATCAGTGCTCTTTTGATAACCGTCAAGTATGGTTTTGCCCATCTTCTCATACTCGGTGGACATGTTATCAGCAATTTTTTTCGTGATCTTTTTATTGGTTAAATAGTAATAATTAAGCTTGGCACCGACTTTAGTGTTCATATCTTCATAGGCATTAATCGCTTTCGAAGTGGATTCAGAAACCTTATCGCCAAAGTCGATAGTCGCCGGCAGCACCCTTTTCTTCAGGTTGTCGTAATACTTAAATCCTGCATCAGCTAAAAGGGTGACACCAGTAACAGCTATTCCGATTGGACCACCAAGCAAACTGAGCCCACCGCGCAAAAGACCGACAACTCCGGTACCTTTTTTAAGAATGTCAAAAAGACCGAAACCACTTTTTGCAAGTTTCATAAAGCCGCCAGCACCTTTTACTGCATTCACTCCAGCTTTTACAATGCCTGATCCAAATTTCACAAGTTCAGGTGCAAAAGAAAGGATCAGCCCGGCTATTGTTCCGACTGGTCCGCCGAATAGGCTAAGTCCAAGACCAGCTACACGTGAAGCACCGCCAAGACCACTCATCGCTCTTGCGCTTCTGGTTGTCGTTTGTTCAAGCCGTCCTACCCTGGTTGTGGCAAGTGCAGAGGTTTGATGGAATCGATCCATCCTTGTGGATGCTACTGCCGCAGCTGTTGAAGTGGCAGTCATGCCCGCGGCCGCTGTTCTTGAGGCTGTGCCAGCCGCAATCGCCTCAGCAGAGTAAACGGTTAGACTTGTAGAAGCCCGATTCACATTCCCGGTTAAATACGCCCCAGCTGTGCGAAGCATATTCCAACCAGCAGCCATTTTAGGAATTGCACCTAATGTGAGTAGGAAAGCACCGCCCAAGAGCGAGAACACGGTAACCGCCGCACCTGTAATGGCAATTGTGCTAGCCACTGAAGAAGGCAAGGAATCAAACCATGTGACAGCGCTTGTAATAACGTCTGTTGTAGCACGTATCACAGGGATGAATTGATTTCCAAGTGTAATAACAGCATTATTTGTGGCCGACTTTAGGTATTCAAATGATCCGGCCAGGTTGTCCATTTGCTTATCGGCGATTTTTTCTGCCGTGCCGCCGCTGTTCTCCAATTCTTTTGTAAAGTCTTGGAGTTTATCCTTTCCAGCGTGCATTAAGGTAATGAATCCTGAAAGAGCATGCTGGCCGGCAAGCTGTTTGGCAATCCGGATTTTTTCCGTCTCTGTATAATCTTTCGTTTTCTCGGTGATTTGTCCCATGATATCAGCTAAAGGCCGCATTTTCCCGGTTGAGTCGGTTACTTTAAGCCCCAGCTCTTCAATTGCGGATGCTGCTGGCTTCGGAGGCGCAGCCAAACGAGTTAGTGTAGACCTTAATGCCGTTCCGGCCATATCAGCTTTAATCCCGCTGTTCGCCATGATGCCGGTTGCCGCGGCCAATTCTTCCATGCTTACGCCCGCAGTTTTTGCCGCCGGGGCCGCATATTTCATGGTTTGCCCAATCTCTTGGAGAGTGGCATTCGAATTGGTAAACGTATAGGCCATAACGTCGGCAACACGGTTTGTGTCTTCTGCTTTGATATGGAACTCAGTTAGGATGTCTGAGACAATATCAGCTGTGACACCTAGATCGGTTTGTCCAGCTGCCGCAGTTGCCAATAAACCAGGCATTGCATCAATGATTTGATTGGTTTTATAACCGGCCATAGCTAAATACTGCATCCCTTCAGCTACTTGCCCATCAGTGTATTGTGTTACGGCCCCAAGATGACGGGCAGTTTCAGTAAGCGCGGCCATTTGGTCATCCGTTGCATTTGCTAACGCTGCAACCCGGCTCATTTCCTTTTCAAAGCTTGCTGCAGCCTTTACAGTTGCCCCGATGCCAAGAGCCCCAACAGCTCCTATAGCTGTCAGTGCTTTCCCTGTTTCGGTCGCAGAGTTATAGACAGCATTTAACTCTTTCGATACTTCTTGTGAATCTTTCTTGAAGACAGAAAAAACGCCTGCTGCTCGCTTTCCACTTGCAGAAGTATTTTCAAATTCTTTAGTAACCTGCTGCAGTTCTCTTCCTAAATTTTGATGAACAGCTATTGCATCATTTAAGCGCCGAGCTTGGATTTGTGTCTCGCGGTTATCCTTTCCTTTTTGACGGGCCAATTCATCATATCTCTGACGGTGTTCTTGAACTAAACGGCCTTGAATCTTATATTTATTGTTTAGCCCTTCCATTTGCGACTGAAGGAGCTTCGTTTGGTCACCGGTATTTTTATAAATACTGCCGGCCGCCTTCATTTCTGAGTTTGCCAGGCGCATTTGCCTTTTTAGGCCTTCAATACCTCGATTAAAACCTGTATCATCAAGACCTACTTTGACAACCATGTTTCCTATTGGTTGAGCCATATGTAAACACCCCGCTTTCCTGGCATAAACTCAATAAAAAAAGACAGGTGAGAACCTGTCTAAAAGACTTGATCAATTGTTACCGTTTTAATTTTTGGTTTATTCTTTTCAGCCAAAACCTCTAAGTAATGGTAAATGTCCATGTTATCTATTTCAGTCATTTTCCACCCTTGTTCAAGCAGTGTGGAATAAATTTCATTTATTTGCTGGATTCCTCGTTCGTAGGTGTATTCTTCTCCGTCTTCTCCTGCAAAAAATCTTGGTCAAAGGCCTCGATTTCCTTATAACCGGCTACCTCTGAAAGAATACGGCTGACTTCTTTCCCGACTTCAAAAGACTCTAGTCCTTCGAACAATTCCTCATATGAGAATTGGTTTCTGAAAATCCTCACGATGAACTGCATTTGTTTTTCCAGTGTTTTAATGCTTTTTTCAAGATTATCTGCCGTTTTTTCTGCTTCTGCATTCAACCTCAGCGCTTCAAGAAGTGTCTTTGTATTTGTTCGCGGTGCAATAAAAGTTTTAAACTTTTTTTCGTCTTCAAACCACAATTTGATAGAAATATGTTTCTGAGCCATAATGACTCCTCCTTTTGATTAAATAGATTTTATCTGAATAAAGAGAAGCTTTTCAGCTCCCCCTTTTATTTTCCAAGATCAGCACTTACATTTTCTTCTGTGTCTTGTTTATTTTGATAGGCATCCCCAAAAACTGCCTTATAAAAGTGATCTAGATCGAATTTCTCTCCATCTTCATCCGCAACAATTTTGAACACATCGTCCTGCTCTCTATCTACGAATTCGGCTGAAAGTTTGATCGTTTGGAAATCCGTTTTATCTTGTTTTGTTTTCCATTCATCACCCGGCAAAGAGAATCTCCCTTTTACCAAGCCCACATGACGAGACTTGCCGTTTGCTTTAGGTCCTTGGAACGTCATAGCAACCCATGGAGGAATGATATTTTTCTTAAACAAGTACAATCCGTTTTCATCCTGTTCAATTCCAAGTAATTTAGAGAGAATCTCCATTGGCAGATCCCGCATTTCAATGTCTAATTTAGTTGAACCAGTTGAAACTGCAAGATCGACAAGTTTGTCATCCGCATATTGTTTTTCTGTGGATGTTTCTGTTTCAACTTTCATATTAATTGCAAATTCGTAGTCAAGAATTTCTGTGGGAACAAAAAATTTACCCGCCTTTTTTAAAGGCGCAAATTTCACATTCTTCAAACCTGTAACTGAACTGTATTCAGGCATCTTAAGACCTCCAATTATAATAAAATGTTCGCTTCGAACCGATACCCTTTTCGAATAAGCCGTTCTTTTTGTAAAAATTCATTGATAGGGACCGTTGTCTGAAATTCCAGGCCGCCCATTACGTCCACAATAGGGGCAAAAATAGGATCGCATGAACTATTGTGGTATACATCAATCTGATAAACGGCGCTGTCTTGTATCGGCTTCCCATCAGCCCATTTAGTTGTTCTGTAGTCTATCTCCTGAACCACAATGTAAGGAGGAGAACTTTCAAGCCCTTCTGGTACGGCCAATTCATAAATATTTGCAGGATCAATTAATAATAAAAGCGCCGGATGGGTTTCCAGCGCTTCAAATACCTTGTCCTTTAATTGCATTGATCTTTCGATGAGGTTTAAAAGAGTCATAGCTTATACCCCGCCTTTATGACCTTTTCCATAGCATCAAGCATCTTAACATTTGCCTGAATCATACTGTTTCGAATAAAAGGATTTGCTGCCTGATGAATGGTTCCAAACTCCGGCAAGTGAACACGGAATTTAGTGTCCTTTGTGGGGCCGACAACGGCATATATTTCTCCGTCTTCATCTCGCTTTATCCTGTTTCCAACAATAATGTCCTCGTCAATGTGAGGGTGCTTACCCCCAATAGCTGACCGCGGAGCATTATCATTGATTACTTCCGCCAATACAGCACCGCCTGCTTTTACGGTTGCTTTATGGATTTTTTCGTCCTTGCGGGCTAAGTCTGCGAACGTAGATTCCAGTTCTTTAAACCCCTTCAATTCCAGCTCAAAATTCATCAACTCACCACATTTGCTTTAATTGTAATGAAATGCCGGCGCGAATAGTTAGGCAAGATCGACTCGATTTCATAAGCTTTTTCACGAAAGATGATTCGCATATGCTCGTCTATGTCTTCGCGATGTCGAATTGTAAATTCCACTGTCTTTTCCTTCTGGATCGCAGCCGCAGCATAATACTCTCGGCCTTTTAAACCTTCAGCTTTAGCCCAACATTCAATTACCGTTTGCCAGCTGTCCTTTCCATCCACAGGAAGACGGCCAGCAGGCTTCTTTTTCTGAAATTGAATACGGTATCTCATGTCATTCAACATTAGGAACAGCCTCCGGCAATGTATATTTGAGCTGATTGATCATGGTAGTCAGCACGCCGTCCAAGTTAGAAGTTGTCCCGGCAATTTCTCTGTTTTCATACCAGTGAGCAACGAATGCATTCACACACATTGCCGCCCTGGCTGATTTATTCGGGAATGTAAGACCGGTAGCCGAAGCAATGTATTCTTTTGCTGATGCAATAAAGTCTAAAATCAAATCATCCTCCAGGTCACCGTCAACCCGGAGGAACTTTTTTGCCTTTTCTAATTCAACTTTCTCTTCTTCTGTCACTCGACATCACCTGTCTTTCATTCAGCAGAAGTGTTAGGTTTCAGCTCATCAATTTGTTTTTGTAGCCCATCTAATACGTTTTTCACTTCACTATTTAAGTGATCCATCATAACGCTACCCGTTCCAATGTTAATGCTGCGGACTGATTTTTCTTGCAGCATTTCATGTGAGATGGATTGTTCACCGATAACAGCTGGATCACCCTTGTCACCCTTTGGACCTTGGGGACCTGGCTCACCTTGTGGTCCAGCATCTCCTTTTGGACCTTGAGGACCAGTATCTCCTTTGTCTCCCTTTGGTCCCTGCGGACCGGGTTCGCCTTGAAGGCCTTTTACATAGAGAGGATTTTGTTCACTGTTGTCCGCGATAGAGACATCTGTAATTGGTTCCCCTGATCCGTTGTCTCTTGCTGATGTTTTTGCTCCGTTACTTTCATTTAAAAAATCTGCCATGTTAATTCAATCCTTTCATTTTTTTATTTGCCTAAGTCCGCAGATTCAGTCGATGGTGTTTCCACTTGTGCCTCTTCTCCAACAACAAGATCAGTCACGATGATAGCTGCTTCTGGATCAACAACTTTCCCGTCGAATCGTTCAATGCCTCGGAAATATGTTTGATCAGTGAGGAAAGCATCCCCGCCCACATCAGTTGATTTAATTTCGAACTTTTGACGATCGAACATAAAATATCCACGTTTGAAATCACCAAAAAGAATGTGTGTTTTTTGTGTCTTTTCGTCAGTAACAATTTCGTCATAGACTTCAACTGGACGGCCGAACAGAAGGAAATTGTCTTCATTTCTAGGGTCTTCAGCCAAAATACCTCTGCCGTTTTTGTCCTCAATGTTTGCCAGCGTTTCAAACGCTTCTGTGTTCATCACCCATTTTGCGTTTTTGCGGTACCCTCGTTTAATCTGGTTTTTGACTTTCCGCAAGAACTTAATAGTGATGAGAGACGGTGCCTTGATTGATTTGAATTTCCCGCTGGAAATGATTCCTTCAACGTTCTTCTCGCCGCCTACTCCGTAAAAGATTTCATCATTTTCTGTTACGATAGCAGACTCAGAAAGCCAGTCCACGATCTCGCGGACAAAGTTTACAAATGAATCATTTAAGAGCTCGCTAGGCGCAGGCATAAATCCGGCGAATTTCTTCACGTTATACCAGATTTGATCAAATTCCATGTTTTTCAGTTCTTTGATTTGTTCTTTCTCGGCCGTGTTATAGAGTTTTCCAGCTACACCTTTTCTGACAGTGTAACTCCCTGACGGAGCAGTTTTTGGTACAACGCGAACCAGGTTCCTAACAGAGTTTAACTCCTGGATTGATTTCAAAATCTCTTTTGAAATATCGTCTGGTACTGTGTAACCCCCGTCTTTGTCACTTCCAGAAGACAACGAACGATTTTCTTTTAGGACACGCTGCATCATGCTTCTTTCTTCTTCACCAAGGTCATGGCTGCATCCGGTCAGCACTTTAAACCAAGCATCCCGGTACTCTTTTGTAGCTGTTAAAATATCGCGCTGTTCGGGTTCTTCATCGGGCTTTCGTTCGAATTCTGGTACAAATTTTCGTTCTTCATCCAATGCCGGCAGTTCCAAGCCACGCTCTTCTGACATTAGCTCGATTTGTTTTTGCAGTGCCTTGGCTTCATCAAGCATACTGCGGGCTTCTTCGGACTTCCCTTCATTCAGAAGATTGGATGCCTCTTGTTTTTTCTGTGTGAATTTTTGTCTCAATTCACGTTCTTTTTTCGTCATAGCAACTGTCATTCGTATTTCCTCCTTGAATTTGGACATAAAAAATAGACCTAAATTGTCAGGTCTAAAAGTTCAAGCTCCATTTTTAATTTTTCAATTGGGGCAGCACGCATTTCTCTTAACTGCTCCACTTTAGCCAAACTTCGTTCACTAACAACAGCCTCCGTATCGTTATAGGCAGGTGTTGTGACCAGCGATATGTCAAAGATTCTATCTATAGCATTGATTCGCCGTTCATAAACTCCTTCCTCATCATTATGCTGCCACTCATCTGGCTCTCCATTTCTGTAATCCAAAGAAAAAGCAAAAGAACACTGATTAACGACTCCGCTTCTAACATTCACCATTAAATCTTTCGCGTATGACGTGTCTGTAGGGATAAAACGGAATTTGAGACCTATTGCATCTGTCTCTAGTTCCAGCCTCCCTACGTCCTCAGAAACGGTATTTCTCGCTAAGGGATAATCCTGACGGTGGTTAAAAAGAGCGACTACGTTAGATAGGTCTGTAGAATCCAGGGCGTTCCGGCTGATGATTTCTTTAAACCACCCTCCCAACGGCTCGGACCATTTTTCGAATTTCAAAGCGTATCCCTCAATAAAATGCCTTTTCTCTTCGCCTTCACCGGCAGAGCGTAACTCAATTTTCGTTGTCAGATGACGTACTTCCTTGTTCACTTTTGTTTTCACCCCCTTTAACTGATCTTGCTTTACTCATTTGATATTGCTCAAGCGTATCTAAGAACGTGTAATTTAGAGAAACAAGATGACGGTCTCCATTTTCTATGGCATTTCTCTCTTCTAATGCTCGGATTTCATTAATATTCAAACCGCTGATGCGTTCCATAATTTCGTAATACTCAGCCCTTGATTTTGCATCACCGCGTAATTCGCTATTAACATTAAATTTGGTATAGTACCCCTTTTTAATATCGTCATCGGTAAACAGCTTAGTAATGAACTCTTGTTCAAACGATACTAACCACGGCTGAAGTGTATTTTTTACATACTCAATAGATTGGTGTTCAATATTGCTAAACGTCGCCCGATCGAGCTCATTGATCTTATGCAAAGGGACTTTAAAAATCGAAGCAATCTGAGCCTTATTAAATTTCATTGATTCTACAAATTGTGCCTCTTGCAAAGGCATTGAAATAGATTGATAATCAAGCCCGGCATCAATAATGGCAATGTTTCTCCCTGCATTTACCCTGTCCCATTCTCTCCTTGCTCGGTCCTTCGCGCCTTCCTCTAACAAGGTAGGCACTTTCAGAATACCCCTGGGAGTCGCATCATTTTTATACAACTTTGCGTTAAACTTAGTAGCAGCTGATTGAGCTCCGACTTGCTCTCTTATAACGCCTATTGGACTTTTACCGTTAATCCCGTCCTCAGTCATACCTTTAAAATGCAAGACCTCGTCAGCATACAATTCCACTCTTTTTGAATTAATGATGGTTTCATACCACAAAATTCCTGTATTCGGATCCACATAGGGGTGAGTATGGGCCGGATTTAACGGTAGCAAATCAGTAATAAAACCATTTTTATCAGGCTTTAAATATGAATATCCATTGCCCCAGGTACAAACATGGGTCATCATGAGCTTTTTCCAAGTGAAAGCTGTCATGTATTGATTCGGTTTAAGATAAAGTAATGAAGCAATTGGATGCTGCATTCCGCTTTTGATATTTCCATTAACCTTTTGGAATGTATGAATCGAAAGTTTAGCAATATCATCGGATAAGACATTCACACAGGAAAACACATCAGGATGAACCAGTGCAGTAGCTTCGCTTACACGCTCACCGCTTGCCGTTTTGGAACCACCAAACATATCAACTATCCACTCTGGTGGATCAGCAAGGTTCCAGGGGTCAGATTCGTTTGATCTTTTTGAAAACAATCCTTCTAAAAACAATTAATCACCCCCTTTTCTTGCTTAAAAGCGCAGCATAAAACATAAAAAATACACCCGTCAGAATAAGACCGATGTTTGCGTTCAAACGATATGCGGCAGTCAGAACAAAAGCAGCTCCAATGATAAATAAAAAATCATTCAAAAAGAGTAGAAAGACCTTCAATATTTTCTTCACTCCTACACCACCTTTAGAAAGAGAAAGAAGCTGACTGAATATAAGCATTTAAATCAACTTCATTATTAATCTGAGAAGCGCGTACATACGCATTAATTAACGCTGCTGCCGGGTCAATCCGCTGAGTTGATTTGGATTTATCAAGCATGATATTCTCCTGAGCGTCAACTTTTGTCACCGCATTACCCATCGCCCAGGTCAGTAAGTCATTTTTCGAGTGTATGATTTTTTTCGATTTTACTTTAGCTCTAAAATCCTTTGTGGGTTCGGACAACGTGGCTACACCCTGCCGTATTTCAACCATTGTGTATCCATCAGCTTCCATTTGCTGAGCAAACTGTGTGGCGTTGTATGGATCATAACCTATTTCCTTGATTCGCCATCCATTTTGGTTCTCCATTCTTTTGATGAAAGCCCTGATATAGTCATAGTCAACAACGGCACCATCTGTTGTCGTTAACCATCCCTTTTTCTTCCACAAATCATAGGGGACGTTATCTGTCTTCATTCTTTCATGGAATGTATCCTCCGGCATAAATCCGTGACTTTCTACAGCAAAACTGCCGTCATCTAACGGGAAAATAAAAGATGCTGCCGTTAAATCAATTGTTTTTGATAAGTCAATGCCAACATAGCACTCTCGATTTTTCAAATCCGGGAGTTTATCAGATCCGCAATCTGTCCATGCCTGCATATCCATATAGCCATTCTCCCGCATGTTAACCCAGATATTCATGTTCTTTGTCATGAAATTTCGCATTTTCTCCGGGACGGCAAGTGCGACCTCCAACTCTCCACGTAAATAATTCAAGCCGTGTTCATTGGCCGCAACAATCGGATTTGCTTTAATCCAATTCTTTTCGTCTTTAACGTCGTCACCTTTATCAAGCTCATTGATCATCACAAAATACTGTTCATTTTGTTCCACCTTATTCGGGTCCAATATGCGGGATACATAATCATATTCAACTCGATAAGCAGGGTTATTCAATTCAAATCCGGCCGTAGTAATAATCAGCATCAATGGCTGAGCACGGGCAGCCATACCGGAAGCCAGGACATCATAAATCTCTGAGGTTTTATGAGCGTGGTATTCGTCGATAATGCCGCATTGCGGGTTAAAACCATCCCCTGTTTTGCCAGCATCCTTGGAAAGCGCCTCGATTTTAGATTGAGTTTTTGGATGCTCGATTTTCCCATATGCAATTCGATATTTTTTCTCCGGCTTGTTCAAAAGGTCGGCTTGCATAATCTGCGCCTTAATTTCATTCCAGCAGATTTTTGCTTGTTCCGTTTTTGTGGCACCAATGTAAACCTCGGACATATATTCATCGTTTGCCATTGCCTCATAAGAACCAACACAAGCCAGGCTCTGCGTTTTGGTGTTTTTACGACCTACCTGCCAATAGACTTTTTTAAATCGACGATAGCCGGTATCCTTATGCACCCAGCCGTACACATTGCCAAAGATGAATATTTGAATAGGGTCAGGTACAATATTTTCACCCTGCAAAGGTCCTTTTGTATGTTTAAACTGAGTCATCCAATAAAGGAACCGGCGGGCTTTTTCATCATCAAACACATAAGGAAACTCCCTTGTTCCTTCCCGACTCACATCATTTAAAAAACGCTCACAGGCCCAAATGTGTTTTTCACACGCCACAATCTCACCCGATATCACATCGCGCGAGTAATCAATGAGAAATTGTTTGATTGTCTTCATACGTTTTTAAACTCCTTCTCCGCAGCCGTCTTTTCCCGCTCTTCCTGGGTACGGGTGATAGCAAGTTTTGCCCGGGCAGACGGTGTAAGGCCAAAGTCATTCGCTGCTGATTTCATTTGATCAAAATAATTCTTTTGCCGCTTTAATAACGGATGCTCTTCACCAACAAGCTTTATTGGGTTGCCGTCTTCGTCTTGTCCTTCCGTATGGACCATGATCCCGTCTTCTTCAATAATTTTAGAAATTGATACATACTGCGAATAGGCATTACAATAGGCAGCCAACATGCTGATGTCCGCTTCCGTGATGATTTCGACTTCTGTTAATAAAGCAGCAACCCGCTTGAATTCTTTTTTTCCGACCTTATCCAACCACGTTGGCGGTTTTATATTATCGGATCGCATTTTCATTTTCTTCTCGTGCTCAGCCCGGGCGGCCAGCTCTTCCGTATTCTTTTTATTTGGGTTGCCCTGTATCAATTGAAGCGTGGCGGATTTTGCAGGCCTCGGCATGTTCTCACCTCATTTCACATCAAAAAAGTTGCATTTTTTGCTTGTTTTTCTCACCAATCGTGATACGATGGAATTAACAACAAAACCAGTCGTACCAAGCCCTCTCGGCAATTCCGCCGGGAGGGTATTTTGTTTTTCCGGAACTTTGAAAAGCGGTGTTTGTTTGCAAAAGAGGGGGCGCCGTTCTCCAAACGTTTCCTTTCCAGAGATTTGGATAGGGGGGAGAGTCACTTGCCCTTACCACCATGAACCTTGTTGTGACAGGCGTTACACAGGCTTACAAGGTTGTCCAAGTCTAATCTTCTCTCCCAATCTTCCTTTACTTCCACAATATGATGCACCATGTCAGCCGGAGTGAAGAAGTGATCTTTCAAACAATGTTGACAGAGATAATTGTCTCGTATCAATGCAAGTTGTCTTGTTCGTTTCCAATCTGTTGATTTATAAAAACTTGTAATTGTTTTGTTTCTTGAATGTTTGTTGTAATGTTTTGTTTCTTCTTGTTGTTGTGTCTCATGTGCATTGCAGTAGCGATCACGAGTGAGGCTGGGGCACCCAGGGACGGCGCATATTCTTAAAGACCTTGGGGGCATAAAAATTCATCCTTTATTTTAACAAAGAGTTGAGCTCTTTGAATGGTTTTATATTCATTTGTTTGCTTAAGATAAAATTTGTATATGTTCATTAAAAGCGACTAATTACTATGAGACCCCAGATTTAAATTGAATTCATGTCGTGCAAAATATTTGTGTCACAATAATTTGACAAGTGTCTTAAGGCAATTAAACCTTCTTATAATAAAA
The DNA here is from genome assembly GCF_020708615.1 of Bacillus sp. LBG-1-113. NCBI lineage: Bacteria > Bacillati > Bacillota > Bacilli > Caryophanales > Bacillaceae > Bacillus > Bacillus sp. LBG-1-113. The sequence goes on from NZ_JAJFDG010000001.1 coordinate 1,110,437, forward strand.
AAAGCACCTGTAGGTACTTTTAACTACTAACTATTTAAATAGTCTTGCTATCTTTTTCGAGCTGTTCTAATTGTTTTAAGAATTGTTCATCATTTACAGCTGCATGTAATTTCTCATGTGCTCTTTCCAACACATCTATATAGGTATTTCTTTGTTCTATTGCTCGTTTCATTGAAGTTTTCATTTTTCTGAATTTCAAAGGATTAGCAAAACGATTTATTGGACGCACAGATTTATCGAATTCTTTAAGGTGTTGATTACTAAAACTTTGGCTTAAATCCAATTTAACATAATAAAATCCACCAGAAAAATCCTGTGAGAAAATGAAACCTGTTAAGTTCTTAAAGTCTAAAATTCTATCTTCCGTAAAATTAAATCGAATTTCTCTTTCTTCATCAGTTTCAATTGTTACTTCAGGTTTCGATAAATAATTAGTTACTTCAGAACCATCCTTATATTCTAAAATCAGATAAGTCTTTACAGCTATACCTTTTCCAAAATTCTTAATGTGAAAAACTAAGGTATCACCTTTATCTCTTGTCGAAGAATATTTTGTGCTTTTCACTATAATTCTGGGTGTATTAGTAGCAAGATACGTTTTTCTTGCATATAACACCGTACAAAGTGAGAGTATAACCAAGCAAAAGTTTTTTATTCCATCTAGAAAAGATACTAACAACGTACTATCTCCTTTCGTTCCGGCAAAAACATCTTTACTTATTATCTATGAAATTAAAGAATAACAAAACATTTTGCAAAATTTGTCGAACGATTCTCTTTAATTCATATTTATTCTTCTTAATCTGTCACCACACTCAAGCAGTAAAACGCCAATTGTCTATCTTGAGATTTACCGGAAGCATTTTACAGAAAAAGCATCCTACAGGATGCTTCTGATCTTATATTTTTTATACTTTCTGTATAAAATATGTTTTTCTTCTGATAATATCAGGTAAATACTCCTACATGTATCTTCAGCTTTACATGCATCTTCATAATCCATAAAATGTATTGACATAGATGAAAGATATTTTTTTATTTTAAATTTCGAATCATAATCCAGAAAGTCATTTATTTCTTTTAAATTTTCACGTAGACTGTTACAAAAATCCTTAATATGACCATCAATATGAACTGTCTTAGTTTGTTCATGCAAAGTAGGGTCATCTTGAATAACAGCTATGAAGTCTAGGTAACCTCCTAATGATCCTAATAAACTATCAAGCTTTGTTAGTTTTTCTGAGACAGTACTCATAAATACTTCAACTTCTCTGGAATAAATTTGGATCTTTACACCATAGTATGTTATTAGACCTCCAACAACAGCTCCTACAAAAGCAATTATCCCAGCCCATAAAGTTTCTTTATCTTTAAAAAATTCATTTAAGATTCCTGTATAAATCAGTAAATCCCCTAATAATAAAGATAGTATAACTAGAATCAAAATAAAATCTTTTGAATCAATTTTCATATTAATACCTCCCACCTTATTATCGGTGATAGCAATGTATAAAGAAACAATTTGCGGAATTTGTCGAACTTTTCAGATCAACTCCGGTTCCATTTGAAACTAGTGAGTTAATAACTTTCAAAAAGGGCGGCTTGATATGCTCAACTACTGTTGCCGGCACCCGTCTACCTTTCATCATGCAAGATACACAGAACGGACACGTTGATAGATAACCGAGCCGCGCCTGCCTCCACTTGCAGTCCGTAACCCCTTTTAGCAGCGGACTCACGATACTGGTCATAGGCTAGCTTGGTTCTCTTGTGCTTTTTACAATAGCTCTCTCTTACCAGGTTAGGGCATTTAGGTTCATTACAAGGTTTCAAAAACTTATGCATAATAATAGACCACTTACAATAAAAAAGCTCTCCAATCGGGAGAGCTTTTAAAAATGTTAGATTTTTATAAATTGTAGGTTAGTAAGTTCATAACGCTGAATATTAATTTTAATTATTCTCATCTGTAGGTGGAAGTAAACTTGTAGGTAAAGAATCTTCGATCTCTTTTGGAAGTAAGGTTTTTACTGCCGATTGACCAATCTGTTTTGCCGCCTGAGGATTTCTCGCACACCAATTAACTAGCTTAACCATTAAAGCAGTTGCCCATTTCTTTTTAGTTAAATATTGAACTTGGTCCTTCAACAACTCAATTTCCTGATGCAACTTTTCCTTTTCAGCATTTAGTTCAAGTTCAAGTTCTTCCGATTTATCAAAGGCTGAAGAATACTTTTCTTCAAGCTCATCAAGTTTATCTTTCAGCTTTTGTCCCTCAGCTTTTGTAAAATAACTCTCAGATACTTCTTCAAACTTTTCATCAATAATCTTTTCAATTTCTTCTATTTTTTCTTGCGTATCTTTAATTTGTCTTCCAACAACTGAATTTCCCATTTCACTTCTTAAATTCTTAACCCAAGTATTAATTTCTCTTGAAAGAGTACCATAATTGAAAGCGCCACTTGTTTTTTCACGGGATAATAATTTCCCGGGACTTAACTCCAAATTTTTCATTTCTCCATCAGGATTTAATTCAAATGAAAAGTAATAATCTTTGTGATAAATATAAGTAATTTGCAAAGTTATTGCTTTCAAATAATTATTAGTTAACGTGGAGATTTTAAAATCATCCGCAGTAAAACCATTTCCCTCTAATTTTTCTCGTAAATTCATCAGAAAAGTTTGATTAATATCTAATGCCAATCATTTCACCCCTAATATGTTTTAACTAAATACAAAAAGCATCTCTAGGGATGCTTTTTGTTTATTTTTTAAAGATCAACCTATATATCATCTTCTTCTCATAATTCTCATTTTTAAACTCTGAGCGATCTAAAGAATATATATACCATTTATCGTGACGGTCTGACCAATTGGTTAGCTCAACTTTAGTTATGTCAGGATAGCTGTATGTATATGCTTCGTTAGTTTCTGGGTTCTTCAAATGTATGAGTAAGAGTGCACCCGTCTTAGTTTCAAATACCTGATGACCTTTTATCTCATGTAGAATTTGTTCATCTTTTCCTGGTATATCTGGTTCAACACTTAATTCTACATGTGTATAATTGTTCAAACAGCTAATTAAAATAGGATCAATGATCATTAAATTCACCTCCTATTTTATATATCGTCTTATACATCCTAAATTTAACACCTTATTCAAACTTTAAGAATTGATGCTGCTAGATGAATAAAAGAGAATTGGCTCATCATAAATCCAATGAAATGCTCTTATCGTTTTATTGCCTATTACCATAATACCTTACCGAAAACAAAATGGTGTGCCGTTATTCTGCCAAGTTTGTGCCAATTAAAGCAATATACTCCCCAAAACGCTTATACCTTTAATTTCTTTTAAAATATCCATATCAATTCTCTCTAATAACTTTTTGTACGAATGATAATTTGGAACAAGTATATAAGCTTCATCTAGTTCGAATTTAAATTGATCTGGAACCCGCCATTCTCTTTCATGAGTCCAATCAATTATATGTTCTTCATTATCAAGATCATAGTTAACTATTCTCCAATATTCGTTTCTCGGTAAAAATCTCTTTGCAGTTTCTGTCTTTTCATATATAACAGGACGCCCACCCCGCTCAAAAACATAAGGTTTAGTAAACGCTAAACCATATCCTTGATACCTTAGTTTATTTCCTAATTCATCCTTATTATTTTGTTCGTGTAAAATATTTTGACTAATTCCATATGCAGGCATATCTTGAAAACAAGCTGCTCTTCTATCTCCAACTATAAAACCACTCTCTGTAGAGCTTCCCAAAATAGTTTTTTCCTCAATAATTTTCTTCAGTACAGATATAGATTTTTTTATCAATTCCCCATTTTCATCATAAACAGGCTTTGTTAAATGTGTTAAGTGACCTGTTATATCTGCCCTATAAGCTATTCTGTTTACCCATTGCTCGTGACTATATCCCATCTTTAACCTCTTCTATTATTTTTTCAAATTAAGACTAACAGATTTTGTAACATTTATCCACGAATTACCCATATGTTTTATACTGTGCAACTCGTTGAGCTGAGACAATCCCTTGTCCTCTCTATTATTAAGCCAAATCTTCAAATCACACCTGTTTTTTTAAAAAATGTATGAAAAACAAAAAAATCATCCAGCAGTTGGATGATTCATGTATAATACTCAGCATAAGGATTAAAAAGCCCTTAAAAAATTAAATCACAGCAACACCCTGTTGCGGTGAGAACCTTTCATAATCTTTAAAGTACACATTTCTTTTCGAGCATTGAGTTTTAGCCGATTACAAAGATTTTTGAAAATTTGTCGAATTTTGTTGACTATAAATCTATCAGAATGCTAACATGGAAAATAATATGTTAACATCCTTAGCATTTCTTAAATATTAAAAAAAGCCCTAAAAGGGCATTTTCGTGTTACTTTTTTTGAGATCACCAGAGGTTGCAGCCTCTGTTTACATACAATAGGTTCAGCACGCCGTGTAACGTGCTAAAACATGAGAAAGGGTGACTGTTATAGTTAAATTGGTTAAAGTGCTAGAATCATTTAGTCCTCCAAGTGAAAACCCTTTGAAATTGGAGGTGAATGATAAATGAATATGGAAGGATTGTTTCTACTCTTACTCGAAAAATTATTCGACACAAAGTTAATAATTTTCGGGAAAGAAATGAGCATTGGTTATTTAGCCATTGGTATTTTGTTAATTAGATATCATTACATTAAATTGGAAAACAGAATTACAGAAAAGATCTTAAATAGACTACAACAGTAACTATTACCTACAAGCCATCTAAAACCCTAGGTGGCTTTTCTTTTTTAAAATCCTATTATCATTATGTTAAATTTAATATCCTCATTGCAAAACTTTTGTTTTAAATTATGTTCAAACGTATACAATGAATAAACTCATAGTAATAAAAGTACTTTGTGTTTAACAAGTTTTTATGTTTTAAAAAGTTGCAAAGTTTTTAAATTGGCTTTTATATTTTTCATCAATTTAATTCATATGCAAAAAAATATAAGCCCATTACCGATAAACTTATGATAACAAAAATGACTTGTGTTTAACAAGTTTTTTTTTGACTTTTTTATAAACAAAGAGAATAAAAAAGTCAAAAAAAATAATTGCCTTTTATCTTTTTCCCGAAAAAATACTTTACTCATATTATATAAAAAATTGATTTTTTGTCACTCTTTTTTGGTTTTTCACACGCTTCTTTTTTTTCGAAAAAGCGTCTCAAATAAAATCAAAGTTGTGCACCCTTTTTGGTTTTTCACGCGCTTCTTTTTTTCGAAAAAGCGCCTCAAATAAAATCAAAGTTGTGCACTCTTTTTGGTTTTTCACACGCTTCTTTTTTTTCGAAAAAGCGTCTCAAATAAAATCAAAGTTGTGCACCCTTTTTGGTTTTTCACGCGCTTCTTTTTTTCGAAAAAGCGCCTCAAATAAAATCAAAGTTGTGCACTCTTTTTGGTTTTTCACGCGCTTCTTTTTTTCGAAAAAGCGTCTCAAATAAAATCAAAGTTGTGCACCCTTTTTGGTTTTTCACGCGCTTCTTTTTTTCGAAAAAGCGTCTCAAATAAAATCAAAGTT